>JBBRBI010000029.1:0-58729 GCA_038206015.1 Bryobacterales bacterium
ACTGCGGGCATGATGCTATCGGCTGAGAATGCGACAATCGCGCAAGCGATCGTAACGGCCAGGGCATTGGGGAGCAGGGGACAAGACAGGAAGGCGCAAATGGATACAGCGCCACCAACGATAAAGGGAAGGCGGCGACCCAGGGTTTTGCCGAAGCGGCGGGTGAGGAAATCGCACCACCAGCCTCCAAAGAGCATGCCGCCAAGGCTGCACATGAGGGCGATGGAGACGTAACGGCTGGCCGCGATGTTGTCGAGGCCGCGCACTTCGCGCAGGTAAGTGGGGAGCCAGGTGACGAGGAAAGATACTCCCATGTTGATGCCGACGGAGGCGATGTTAATCATCCAGAGCCCAGGGTGGCGGATGAGGGCGAGCCACGGCGAGGCGGGGCTCGCGGGATTTAGCGGCGGGGCATCGCGGGCGATGAGATCGCGCTCGGCCTGGTTGACATGCGGGTGTTGGGCTGGGGAATCGCGAAAGACGAAGTGAGTGGCCGCGGCGAGGGCGAGGCCAATGGAGCCATAGATCCAGAGAACGGGACGCCAGGACCCGAGGGCGGCAATGGCGAGGGCGGTGAGCCAGAGGGCGAGCGAATTGCCGATGCGGCCGCCGAAGGCAATGACGCTACTGGCGCGGGCGCGCTGGGCGAAGGGGAACCAGCGAGTAATGAGGAGACCGCTGGCGGGGTAAGCACCGGCCTCAGCCAGACCGCAAGCGGCGCGAACAATGACGAGCGAGAGCAGGCCGCCAGTGAAGCCGGTTAGACCGGTGCACAGCGACCAAAGCAAGATGTAGGCGACGAGCATGCGGCGGGGGCCGAAGCGGTCGGCGAGCCAGCCGGCGGGCAGTTGGCCGAGGGCATAGGCGAGGAAGAAGACGGACAGGACGTCGCCGATGTGGGCCTTATCGAGACCAAGCTCCTGCTGGAAGCTGGCGGACTGAACGACCGCGCCCATGCAGATGCGATCGAGATAAAGAATGAACGCATTCGCCGTGGCGATGGCGAGGATTGCGTAACGAACACGGGTTGGCGTCAAGTCAAGTGCTCGCTCAGGAAGCGGAGGAAGTTGCCGCTGAAGATGCCTTCGATGTCGGCCAGAGTGTAGCCGCGTTTAGCGAGGGGTAGGGATAGCGTGTTGAGGTCGGCGATGCTATTGAGGTCCAGTGGCAATTGTTCTGTGCCGAAGCCGCCATCGAGATCGGTGCCGAAGCCGACGTGCCAGGCGTTGCCGGCGAGCTGGCAGATGTGATCGATGTGGTCGCAGATTTTCTCGAGCTTGAGGTTGAAGTCCTGTGGCGTAGAGCGGTGGTGCGTCCAACCGTCGACCATCATGATCGCGTCCAAGGCCATGCCGATGACGCCGCCGCGTTCGATAATGGCTTTGATTTGATCGTCAGTCAATTGGCGGTTCCAATTGGCGAGCGCGCGGCAGTTGTGATGGCTGGCCCAAAGGGGGCCGTTGTAATTTGCGAGGGCATCCCAGAAGCTTTCGTCGCACAGGTGGGTGACATCGAGAATGATGCCGAGGTGCTCCATCTCTTTGAGGAGGTCGCGACCACGCGGCGTGAGAGGACCCTCGTCATCGGTGCCGTGGCCATAGATTCCCGGGCCGTAGTGGACGGGGCCGAGGGCGATGAGGCCGTCGGCGCGGGACTTTTCGAGGTGCTTCCAGGAGAGGATCGAATCTGCGCCTTCGAGGCTGAGGAGGTAGCCAATGGGGAGCGATTGGGTTTGTTCGGTCGTTGCGTCGCGCCAGAGTTTGGCGTGGGCTTCGACCTGGGGCCAGGTGCGGAGCTGGAGGAGTTGGCCTGCATCCTCCATCGTGCGGTACCAGGCGAGTTGGCCCTGAGTCTGGGCGTAGGCTTGTTCGGGACTGCGCCAGCCGGGAAGCTTGCTGAAGCGAGTGGAGTAGCGCGCGATCTGGGTGGCGATGCAGAGGCCGACGCGGCCGCGACGCATCTCGGGGAAGCAGACGACGCCTCGGGTGCGGTCGGGGAGGTCTGTGAGGTCGAGCTCGCGACGCCGAATTTCGACGAGTGGAAGGCGGAGGTCGCGGTTCCATTCCATCGCATTCATGGAGAGGTCGAGGTGAGCGTCGAAGATCAGCATGGTTGTTCCATTTATTGTGTCCTACTTGGGGTTGATCCCGGCGTCCTTCGCTATTTTGAGAAGCTGCTCGATGCTCATGGCGGCGAAGGGGTTTTCGGAATTGGGTTTGGTCTGTTCGTTTGTCAATTTGGCTTCGTTGGCTTTGGATTTTGCTTTGTCCTTTGCCTCCTGGAGCATCTCTTTTGCCTTGTCCTTAACTTCCTTGGTTTGGTAGAGGAGGAACTGGGCCAGGTAGTTTGGGTTGGTGCGGCCCATGTCAGATTTGCGGATGTCGGCGACGGGGAGGGACTTGGGGATTTGCACGTCTTTGCCCATGACGCAGTGCTCCGCGTAGACTTCGTAGGCAGCGAAGCGGTCGCGTTGGAGCTGGCGAAGTTCGTTCATCGACTTGTCGGCACGGCGCTCGAGGGCGGCGGCCATTTTCTTGACTCGCTCCATTTGGGAGAAGTGCTGGGCGGAATCGGGGTTGTCGATCCAGAGATCCTCGGTGGCCGTTTCTAACTTGCGGCAGCGGACGACCTGGAAGGCGGCCCAGGCGTAGCGCTGGAAGGTTTCTTCTTCGAGGTGCGAGTCGGGCTGGCAGTCTTTGCGGAGCTTTAGCGTGAAGGCGCGGTGTTGCTCCGCGAGGCCGGGGGCGGCTTCGCTCTGTTCGTCGTATCTGGATCCGGTTGATGGGGTCATTGGCTTTGAACTTCCTGTCTCTTGAAATTGAAAAAGAGCCGTGGCCGCGATTGCTCGCGCCTCGGCTCTACAGGGAAGAAGATATCATCCGGGGCTTCGAATCCGAACTATGGTTTGGGGAAGTTATTGAAAACCGGGGAGATTGAGGCGAAAATTGCTGTTTCACAAGTAGGAGGATGTCCGGAAGACCGCAGAAAGTAATGACGTTTCCAGGGCTGTGGTGGCCACCTTTGCTTGGCTCGAGGTTGTGATAAAGTTTCAGTAGCTTCAAGGAATTTTAATGCTTTACAATCACATTCCCTTTATTTGCACCCTGCTTTTGAGCACCACCCTCGCCTTCTCCCAGACCTTCCTGGCAACATTACCGGCATCGTCACCGACGCCTCCGGCTCTGCGCTCCCTGGTGCCCAGGTCAACCTCAAGAACAACGCCACTAACGATTCGCGCAATGTACTCAGTAATGAGAGCGGCCTCTATAACTTCGCTCAACTCGCCCCTGGATCCTACCGCCTCGAAGTCCAACTGAAGGGCTTCAAAAAATACCAGGTTGCAACGGTCAATCTTCAAAGTTCGCAGGTGGCCGAGGTCAACACCCAACTCACCCTCGGCGACGTTAGCGAGAGTGTCCAGGTGGAAGCCGTCGCCGTCGGCATTGATACGCAAACGGCTAACAAAGAAGTTACCCTTTCCACTGCGATGGTCGCCGAACTCCCGGTCAATGCCCGGAACCCCTTTGTCCTCGTCCACGCCACAGCTGATGTCACGGCCGTGCGCACTGGCGTTTCTGGTGCCACCACTGACCAAAATCACAACCGCTTCTCGCTCAATGGCGGCCGTGGCCAGGGAGGCCTCGTATTGATCGACGGCGTCCCTGCTACCGCTGGCGATTGGGGCGGCCTCATCGCCTCCCCCGGCGTCGACTCCGTCCAGGAGACCCAAGTCATCCGTACCACCTTTGATGCCCAATACGGCCGCACCGACGGCGGCGTGGTCACGATGATCACCAAGGGCGGCTCCAGCAAGTTCCATGGCCTCGGCTTTGAATATCTCCGCAACAGCGTGCTCGACGCCAACTCCTGGGCAAACAACCTGCGGGGCGTCGCCAAGCCCAGCTTCCAGCGCCACCAGTTTGGCGGCAATTTTGCAGGCCCCATCGTCAACAAATGGAACCTTTTCTTCTTCGGCGGCTATGAGGGCCTGCGTCTCGCCAGCCCCGCCGTCAATATTTCCACCGTCCCCAGCACGCTTGAGCGCGGCGGCAACTTCTCTGACACGCGCAATGCCGACGGCTCCCTCTCGGTCATCTACGATCCCTTTACGACCCGGGCAAACCCCAATGGTAGTGGTCAAATTCGCGACGCTTTCCCCGGCAACCTAATCCCCACCAACCGCTTCGACCTGGTCGGCCAGCGCATCGTTAACCTCTACCCGACGCCCAACGTGATCGGCGACAACTTCACCAACACCCGCAACTTCGCCCTCGGTGGCAAGGCCGTCACCCACAACGACCGCTACGACGGTCGGGTCGATTGGGCAAAGAGCTCGAAGTTCACCATGTACGGCCGCTTCACGAAGGCCGATCAGGAAGACATCGCTCCTGAATTCTTCGGCAAAGGCGCGGACTCGAACTTTGGCGGCAAAAACCCTCGCCACTTTGTCTCTGTCGGCCTCACATACGTCCCCTCGCCGACACTCGTCATGAACGTCCTGGCTGGCCACGGCCGTTGGCGCGAAACCCAAATTGCCACCAGCCAAGGCACTGGTGGTGCGGCCACCGGCCTCCCCCCCTCGCTTCTCGCCCAGCTACAAGCGACCACTATGCCCCAGTTTGGCGTCGCCAATTACGCCCAAATCGGCAACTCCCGCTACCTGAACTTCCCTCGCCAGACGGACACCTTTCAGGTCAACGCTTCCAAAGAGATCCAAAGCCATAGTTTGAAGTTCGGCGTCCAGTTCGACCGCTCTCAGCTCAACTCGACTGACATCAACAACGGCACCTTCAGCTTCAATCGCGGCCTGACTGCTGCCCAGCCCGACGCAACTGGCGCCAACATCGCCGTGCAAAATTCTACGGTGGCCGGCAACTCTATCGCCTCTCTGCTGCTCGGCACCGGTGCCAGCGGCAGCATCCCGATCAACAACCAGCCCGCGTATGTCCAGCCCATCTTCGCCGCCTATTTCCAGGACAGCTGGCGCATCACCCGCCGCCTGACTCTGAACTACGGCGTCCGTCTCGAACACCAAGGCGGCCGTACCGAACGCTACGACCGTGTCAACTGGTTCAACACTAGTGCCGCCAACACCAGCCTCTCCACCTCCTCGGGTCGCCCCGTCGTCGGCGGCCTTGAGTTTGCCAGCGGCAGCAATCGCAATCTGCAACAGACCGACGGTCTCAATCCCGCCCCTCGCCTCGGCATCGCCTACAAGATAACTGACAGGCTCGTCATGCGAACTGGCATCGGTTATTACTTTCCCAGCGCCTGGGCAACACTCGCCGCAGTGGACGGCTTCTCCACAACTACCTCCTGGATCTCTACGGTCGGCGGCGGCGGTCTGGTTCCGGCTAATCGCCTCAACAACCCCTACCCTGCTGGTCTGAATCAGCCCTTCGGTTCTTCGCGCGGACTCAACACTCTGGCCGGGGAATCGATTACTGGCTGGCAGCGCTCCCGCCCCTCGGGCTATTCGATGAACTATAGCTTCGATCTCCAATACGATCTGGGCAGAGGCGCTGTTGTCGAACTCGGTTACATCGGCACGCAGGGCCGCAAGCTCCCCTACGGAGTCGCCCGCAACTCGAATCAGCTCAACCCGATCAACCTCTCGCTGGGCCAGAGCCTTAACGATTCCGTCCCCAACCCCTTTGCCGGCCTCTTCGCCTCGGGCACCATCAACGGAGCCACAATTCCGCGCAATCAGTTGCTGCGGCCCTATCCGCAGTTCCAAACGATCAACACCTCCGCCGATACCCCCGGCACTTCTGCCAGCTACAACGCGCTCAACCTCAAGTTTCAAAAGCGCTTCAACAATGGCATGTCCGGCCTGGTCACCTACCAATGGTCGAAGGCCATCGATAACGCTTCGGAAACCCAAGGCTGGGAAGTTGGTGACAGCTTCCGCAATTACTATGACCAGTCGATCGAGCGCTCGATTTCCGCGCACGATCTGCCCCAAAGCCTCGTCGCCGCCTTCGTATACGAGATCCCGGTCGGCCGTGGCAAGAGCGTCGGTTCTGGCATGAGCAAGGTTGCCGACGCCGTCGTCGGTGGCTGGCAGGTCTCCGGCATCGGGCGCCTTGCCAGCGGACTGCCGCTTCAGTTTGGTGCCCCGAACACCCTGGCGGCTTATGGTTTCACCGTCGCCCGCCCCAACATCTCCGATCTGAAAGTCCTGGCGATTGACAACCCGACACCCGACCGTTGGTTCAACACCGCCGCCGTCACCGCGCCAGCGCCGTTCACCATTGGCTCGGCTCCACGCTGGGTACCCAACGTCCGCTTCGGCCCCACGCGCAATCTTGATTTGTCGGTCGCCAAGAATTGGCGCATTTATGAGAAAGCGAAGCTCCAGTTCCGCGCCGAAGCCTTCAATCTAACTAACACGCCTCAGTTCGGTCGTGCCAGCACGACAGTGGGTGCGGGCGACTTCGGCCGAGTATCCGGTACTGCCCCAGGCGTCACACCCAGAAACATTCAAGGCGTTCTGCGCCTGAGTTTCTAAGCTGCCTCTAAACTAAAAGTCGTGCTCAAGCTAATGCTCGCGGCTTGGCTCGCGCAAGCTCCTCAATCTGATTCATCCATGCGGCTGGGGCGCGACGCCCTGGTCGCTGGCCGTTTCGATGAAGCCATCCAGCACTACACACGCGCCCTAAAGTTCGCGCCTGCCAATCCTGGCATCCTGCTGAATCTCTGCATTGCCAACTACTCCGGCGCGCATTACCTTCAAGCCATCCCCTGGTGCGAAGGCGCCGCATCGCTTCCGCCATCCGCTCTCTTCCTCGGCCTCAGCCAGCTGAAGCTCGGCCATCCCCAGCTTGCCCTCGCCCCCCTCCAGCGCTTCCACGCCGCGCAGCCCACGCACCCTGTCGGCCTGCTCGAGCTCGCCGACACCTACTTTGTCCTTGGACAGCCCGATCCGGCCCTCCCCCTCTTCTTGAAGCTCGATAGCCCCGAAGCCCGAAAAGGCGCCGCCCTCGCCCAAGCGTTAATCCACCGCAATGCCAGACGCCACAAAGACTCTGTCGCCGTTTACCGCGGTGCCCTGGTCAAGTCTCCCAATGACCCCCGTCTTGAAACCGAGCTCGCACGCTCCCTTTATCTCGATCACAATTACGACGAAGCGATTCCCCTCCTTGTCCGCCACAAACTCTATCTCGAACTCGGCATCTCCCAGCTCGAAAGCGGCGATGCCACCGCTGCCATCGCCGCTCTCACTTACATTCAGGAACGTCCAGAAGCCCAAGCCCCTCTTGGCAGTGCGTATCTCAAGTCCGGGCAGCCCCTCAACGCCATCCCCCACCTCCAAGCCGCAGCCAAGGACGACAGCGACGGAAGCATCCATCTGCAGCTTGCCCGCGCCTATCAGCGCACGGGCCAAGCGGAAGCGGCCGCCCAGGCGCAAGCCAAATACGAGGCGCTCAGCAAGAAATGACGCAGCTTCTTGTCTCCCTCCTTCTCGCCCAGCAGATCCAATTCGAGGCGATCCCCAGCGCCATCGATTTCAAACTTGAAAACTTCCCCAGCACTGCTAAATTCCTCCCCGAAACCATGGCTGGCGGACTCGCCCTTTTCGACTACAACAACGACGGACTGATCGACATCTTCTTCGCCAACGGAGCCGACCTCACGACCGGCAAAAAAGCCGCGAACCGCCTCTACCGCAACGATGGTAATTTTCATTTCACCGACGTCACAGAAGCCTCCGGTCTCTCCGGCGCCGGCTTCGCCTTTGGTGCTGCCGCCGCCGATTTTGATGGCGACGGTTTTGTCGACCTCTTCATTCCTGCCTTCCCCAACAGCCAGCTCTTCCGCAACATGGGGAACGGCAAGTTCCGGGATGTGACGGCGGAGGCTGGCATCCAGTCCAGTAAATGGCCCATCGCTGCCGCCTGGGTCGACTATGATCACGACGGCAAGCTTGACCTCTTCATCGTTAGCTATCTTGACTGGTCCCCCGCCAACAACCCCTGGTGCGGCGATCGTGCCAGAGGCCTCCGGGTCTACTGTCATCCGAACCGCTTCAAACCCCTACCCAACACGCTCTATCGCAACCTCGGCAAGGGTCGCTTCGAGGATGTCAGCAAGCAGACTGGCGTCGCCGCCCACCCCGGCAAAGGCATGAGCGCCGCCGTCGGCCCCCAAGGTATTTTCGTCACCAACGACACTGTACCCAACGCCCTGTTCCGCTACGACAAGAACGGCTTTTTTCAAGAGGTCGCCCTCGCCGCCGGAGTTTCCCTTCCCGATTCCGGCAAGCCCATCTCGGCCATGGGTGTCGACATGCGCGACCTCAACAACGACGCCCAGGACGACATCGTCATGACGGCCCTCGCCCGGGAAAGCTTCCCCTATTTACAATCGGATGCGAAAGGTCAATTTACTGATGTGACGGACACCACCCGCCTGGCCGCTCTCAGCGCCCGTTACTCCGGCTGGGGCATCGCGATTGCGGATTTGGATAACGACGGCTGGAAAGACATTGTTAGCTGCAACTCCCACGTCAACGACCAGATCGAAGCAAGCTCCGCCGACCGCTATAAGCTACCCAATTCCATCTTCCGCAACGTCCATGGCAAGACGTTCACATCTCAAGCCCTGGGCGACCCACGCGCCCACCGCGGTTGCGCTTTAGCCGATCTTGACAATGACGGACGACTGGATCTTGTCGTTACGGTCCTCGGCGAAAAGCCGGAGATCTGGCGTAACATTAGCCCCTCGGCCAACTGGTTGGATATCGAAGCCCCACTCGGGACAACGGTCACGATCGGCAACCAATCTAACAGCTCCACCAGCAGCGTAGGCTACTCGTCGTCGAGCCTCACCCCCATCCACTTCGGCCTCGGCAGCCAGAAAGTCGTTACTCTACGCATTGCTTACCCGAACAACGGTCTGATCGAAATTCGCGATGCTGTTCAATCCAATCAACGCCTCAAGATGAGGCCTCAGGCACAATCAAAATAGGTTATGCCAGCCAACTTCGCATCTGAGCGCGGGGGACCAATCCGGGTTGTTGGAAAACGAGTTCGCCGTTGCGGAAGACGATGAAGTTGGGGATGGATTGAACGCGGTAGCGCGCACTGAGTTGGGGGTTGGCCTCGGTGTCGACTTTGAGGACGATTGCCTTGCCGGCCATCTCCCTGGCGAGTTCCTTTAGTTCAGGCGCGGCCGTGCGGCAGGGGCCACACCAGGCTGCCCAGAAGTCCACAAGGACCGGGACTTTGGCGGTGGCGATGATGTCGTCGAAATCCGCTTCGTCTACATCAAGGGGAATGGCAAGGGGCGGGAGCGTGGCTTTGCAGGCACCGCAAATGCCGGTGCTGGACAGGTGCCGCGCGGGGATACGGTTGTTGGTGCCACAGGCGGGGCAGGGGTGAATCCGGTTGTATGGCATGAGTTAGGCCTGCTACTACGATACAATCGTCTCCCAATGCGACTGATCACAACACTTGCCTGTCTGATGCTGACGGCGGCGAATTGGCCGCAGGCGGGCGGGCCGAATGGAAGCTGGCAGGTGACGGGGAGCGAGCCGCCGATGAAATGGAGTGTCGCCCGTAATGAAAATATCGCGTGGAAGGTGGCGCTGCCAAATGCGGGGCAGAGCGGCATTGCGGTGTGGGGGGATCGACTTTTCCTGACGACCTTTGCGGCGGGGGAGAGGGGATTTAGCAGCAAGATTACGGGGATGGCTGTCGATGCGCGAAGTGGCAAGACGCTTTGGACGGTGGCGCTGGATGGGGTGGAGAAGAGCCCGATGATGTACGCGTATAGCGATTCGACGACGCCTACGCCGATGACAGATGGCAAGCATGTGTGGTTTTACAACGCGAGTGGCGAGATGGGTTGTTGGACGTGGGAGGGAAGGGAAGTTTGGCGTCGCCAGTTTAAGCCGTGGGGCAAGCCGCTTCCGTTTAACAAGCAGTTTGAGCCGATGCTGGCGGGGGAGTTGATTTATAACGTGGAGCCGCAGGAGAAGGAGGGCTGGAATTACTTGCGTGGCATCGACAAGCTAAGTGGCAAGGTTGTTTGGACGAATGAAGACGGGACGACGGCTTACAATACGCCTCGGTTGGGGAAGACGGCTGCGGGGACGATGGCGATTCTGCATGGACGCGGGGGCTGGCATGATGTGCCGGAGCGGCCGGTGGGTTTGAGCCTGACCGATGCCAGGACGGGACGGAGCCTTTGGCGCTTTATCGCCGATGAGGGGACGGAGAGTGCACCAACGTGGCAGGCGCTCTATGTCATGCATTGGGATGCGAAGTTTGCTTATTGGTTTCGGATGAATCCAGAGGAGTCGCATCTGGTGATCGATGCGAATAGCGGGAAGTTGGTGCGCACGCAATCGCTGGTGCGCGGGGTGGATTATCGGCGTTGGAATCGCGAGGCTGGGCGTTATGAATTGCTGGAGAATGTGAATCTGCGGGAGGTTCAGGATTCGTTGCCGTTGGGCGTGGGGGAAGTGATTCGGGTGCAACCGGCATGGCACGCGAATATCGTCGTCGATGGGTATCACTACTTCCTCGTGAGCACGAAGCATAGGCGGAACGGGAAGCCCCCGAAGGGGCGAGCCGGGCCTGCGTATTGTGTGGGGCGGGTGAATGTCGAGACGGGAAAGGTGGAGTATCTGGAGTTGCCGGTGGCGGTGGATGATGCGGGCAAGCGGATTTATGGTGTGGCATTGCGGACGGAGACGACGAATGCCGAGGGTGTGGATCCGGTGACGGAGGATCGATCACGGATGGATGGGTGGGAGACGCCGGCGTTTTGGGGGAGCCCGGTGGCACTGAATCATAAGGTGTATTTCACGATATCGGTGGGGACGACTTATGTGCTGGATGCGCGGGCGCGGGTGCTGGATGAGAAGGCATTGCTGGCGGTGAATGATTTGGGGCCACTGGGGAAGACGTGGAGCCAGAATTCGGTTTCCTTTGATGGGAAGCGGCTGTATCACAGGACAGCGAAGGAGTTGATTGCGATTGGGAAGTAGGCTAGATTTCTGGAGGAACCTGGAACAGGGTCAAGGCATCGTCGACGTTGCGAAACGCAGGTAGAACCAGGCCTGGGTTTTGTTGACGTAGGAGAGGAACGACATTCATTTGCCAACCTCCTTCGACGATCCACAGGGGCTCTTCAATGCGCATGGCGAAATTGCTCCGGGCCGCTGCCATGTCGCTCTTGAACCGCTCGAAATCCTGCCACTGATAGTCTTTAGAAATTTCGATGCGAAAGGGGGCTGCGGCATTGAGTTGGCGGTCGAGATAGTATTGCAGCACTTCGGCGGCTTCTTTCTCGACTAACAATACAGAGCCTGGCGGCACATTCGAACGGAGATACGCGATGCCTGCGAGCATGGATTGGCGTGAATGGCGGATTGCGCGGATGTTGTGCTGATCGGGTTCTGCGATGGTGAGCCATGCAGACATTAGAGCGAGGACAGCAAAGCCAGCGATCCAGGGCCGGGACCGGAGCAGCCGCTCGACTGCCACGCCGACGCGGCGAATGCCAGGAAGTTCGAGTGAGCCTGGGGGAAGCCCTCGGTTGTCAGGGATTGAAATTGCTTCAGTAAGTGCCTCATCGAAGTGAAGTAAAGAGTGACATAGACACAGAGTGCGCCCAATTGAACGGCGGCCCAGACAAGGAAGAGGCGCAGCGAGATGCGAGCGTCACGGACGCGCAAGAGGAAATAGATCGCATAGGACCCGGCAACCCAGGCGGCCGAGTACTCGCTGAGAATTACCAGATAGAGCCAGGCAGCGAACTGGATCATGCGGGCGACTGAGTGCTGTTCGAGGGAGCGCTCCAGGGCCAGCAGCGCCAGAGCCGCGAAGAGAAGTACCAGGGTGCTGGTAGGCGGATCGCATGGATCGCCACTGGTCTGATTCGCGAGCGAATTCGTTCCAATAGTTTTGTCGTTCGCTGGTGTAGCGTTGCTATTCGCTCATGGCGTATTCTGGCTGAGAGTTGCCACCAGGATAACAAGATCATTGCAGCGATCTTGTTTAGCGCCAGACGGGCATTCGAGCTTGGGGGCGAGAGGCTTGTTGCTTGCGGAACTGCTGCTCCAGGTACATCTCGAGGCGACGCCGGTTGCCGATGTTGACGGCCGCACTGTGCTGGGAGACGGTGAACCCACCGTCTGCCGCTCCGTATGCCAGGGCGTCAAAGAAAAGGCCGAGGGCTGCGATGGCGATTTCGACTGGACCGGCGGCTACAGCGAGGAATACTCCGACGGCCGAGATTCCCAGGAGCGCGGTCGCGGCGACGAGGGTCACAAAGGCGCTGTCCGGCATGCCGAGCAAAGGGCCGAGGGCGCGGACGAGCCGCATCCAGACCACTGCGGGTGTGACTTTGACGCCCTTCTCGAGAGAGTCCTGGGCGATGTCCATGCAAATGCTTAAACTGTTGTTGACAGAGTTCGCGATTGATCCCCACACGGGCCCGACTGCGCCGGCGATGCCTAGGGTGGTCATTATGCCGTTAAGGATGGTCATGTCGAGCTTGTAGTGCTGAAGGCCGAGTTTGGTCATTGATAGTTGTCCTTGAGGTTGTTAGCTCATTATGCGGATTCGGGCGGCAGAAACCGTCATGAAGTTCAGGAAAAGTTTTGATTCGCGTCGCGCGCTTCGCAGTTATCGCGAGTAAGGGCGGTGTAACTGGATATCAGGATTGAGGCGGACGCCGAAGCCGGGGGTCGATGGCAATTTCAAACGACCATTCTGAGGCAGAGGCTCGTCCAGCAGGAGAGGGGAAAACATTGGGATGATCCTGTCGGCGGCGGGGGACATCATCAGAAATTCAGCAAAACGGCTTGATTTGCACGTCACGACAAAGTGATAGCTGTACACGCTGGAGCCGTGCGGAATGACGAGGACATTTTTTGCCTCGGCCAGTTTGGTAATTTTCAGAAGCTCGGTGAGGCCACCGCACCAGCCGACGTCGGGCTGAATGATGTCGCAACAGCCCATCTCAAGCAGGAGGCGGAAGCCCCAGCGAGTGGCTTCGTGCTCGCCGGTAGTGAGTAAGATACCAGGCGGCATCAATTTTCGTAACTCAGCGTAGCCCCAATAGTCGTCGGGCGGCAGACACTCTTCGATCCACTTCAGGTTGAAGGCCTGAGCGGCGCGGGATAAGCGCAGGGCGTAATCGACATCAAGGCTCATCCAGCAATCGAGCATCAACCAGAAGTCATTGCCCACCTGGCTGCGGGCTTCTTTCAGCATTGCGATGTTTTTCTCAAAGCCTGAATCGCCTTCTGCGGGCCCGTGGCGCAAGGGCATTTTGCCACCCAGAAAGCCCATCTGTTTTGCGAGATCGGGGCGCACGCCGGTTGCGTAGAATTGAATTTCCTCACGCACGGGGCCGCCTAGGAGATCGTAGACGGGCTTGCCTGCCAGCTTGCCGAGAAGGTCCCAGAGGGCGAGGTCTACGGCTGAAATCGCGCTGAGTACGATGCCTTTTCGGCCATAGAAAAGTGTAGCGTTGAACATCTGGTCCCACATGGTCTCGATGTTGTCGGGCTGCTGGCCTTCGATAAAGCGGGCGAGGTGCATTTCGACAATGAAGGCTCCGATCTCGCCGCCAGTGGAGACGGCAAAGCCAATCGTGCCATCGGACGCTTCGATCTCAACTACGAGTGTGCCCAGGACATTGAGGCCGAAGGAGCGGCGCGTCTGCCGATACTCGGGGTACTTACTCATCGGTGTTGAGATCTGGCCGTCGATCCAGTGGCCCTCGGCCTGATCATGATAATCCCCGCCGCCACCTCGCACGGTGTAGGCGCGCACGCTGCGAATTTTCGGTAGTGCCATTTCTCAGTGGACCATTATTGTGTCTTGTTCACTGGTTGCCACGAGTTGTCGACTCGCTTTTCCCACTCCGCAACCATCTTTTTGGGAGGCAAGCATTCACAAGGCAATGCCTGAGCGAATCTGATAGAATCCTGTCTCATGCTACGAGTCATTGCCGCTTTTGTGCTTTCCCTCGCGATGGGTTTTGCTCAATCTTTTACCGGAACCGTCCTCGGTACGGTGCGGGATTCCTCCGGTGCCCTTGTCCCCGGTGCCGAAGTAACTGTCATCAACGGGGGCACGAATGCACGGAGTCAGGTCCGTAGCGACGACAAGGGAAATTACTCGGCGCAGTTACTGCAGCCGGGACTCTACAAGGTGGAAGCCACCGCGCCGGGCTTCAAGAAGTACCTGCAGGAAGGCATTACATTGCAGGTGCAGCAGCAGGCGCGCGTCGACATAACTTTGACGGTCGGTGAGGTCAGCGATTCGGTAATGGTTACGGCGGACGCTGCACTTCTGGAGGCGACTTCTTCGACTGTCGGCAAAGTGGTCGACAATCAACGCATCGTCAATCTGCCGCTGAACACTCGCAACGTGTTTTCACTGGTGTTTCTCACTCCCGGTGTGGCAGGCAGCGTCGGTAACAATTACGGCGATATGCGTTATTCGGTGAACGGCGCGAGAGCGCGCATGATGGACACGTTGATCGACGGCGTTAGCGCCTCGCATGCGACTGTGACGGGCTTTAGCGGAATCTCCGTGTTCCCCTCGGTCGACGCGATTGCAGAATTCAAAGTGATGGGTGCCAACTATCCAGCCGAGTATGGCCGCAGTATGGGCAGCGTCCTCAATGTGATTTTCAAGGCAGGTTCCAACCAGATTCATGGCAGCGCCTATGAATTTCTGCGCAACTCCGTGCTCGATGCCAACAACTTTTTCGACAACCGCCGCGGTGCTCCACTCAACAGCTTCAAGCGCAGTCAGTTTGGCGGAACCTTTTCGGGTCCGATCAAGCGCAACAAGACGTTTTTCATGACCTCGTATGAGGGGCTGCGCGAACGGCGCGCCGCGAGCAGCATTAGCACTGTGCCGACAGACCTCGAACGCGCCGGTAACTTCTCACGGACCTTCGCGGCAAACGGAAACCTGATTCAGGTGTTTGATCCTTTCTCCACTCGCTCCAATGGTGCGGGCGGTTTTGTACGCGACCCCATCGCGGGGAACTTGATTCCGAGTGGTCGCATGGATCCCGTTGCTGTGAATGCACTCAAATACTTTCCCCGAGCCAATACACAGGGCAACGCCACGACGAATCAGAATAACTTCGCCAATCAGGGCTCGGCGGGGACAAACCTGGACCAATGGGATGTGCGGATCGATCACAATATCACCGAGCGCCAGCGCTTTTTTGCCCGCTACTCGAGACGGGTTACCGAGTCGGTTCCAGCGGCGTTCTTTCCGAAGGAAATCACCATTGCCGAGGGACGTGTGATCGAATCTGACAACGTACATGGCGCGGTGGCGGATTACACCAACACCCTTTCGCCAACGACGATCTTCAACGCCCGGCTCGGCTTTGCCCGTACCCTTTACGGATACGCGAACCAGGGGTTGGGTTTTTCTCCCTCGACGCTTGGGTTACCCAAGTCGATCGATCAGATTCTCGACGTGCAGATGTTCCCGCGCATTGCGCCCTCCGGCTACGTGAGCCTTGGCGGCAACGGGAACCGATACAACGCCTTCAATAGCAACACGGCGCTGGCCAATATCACCAAGATTTCTGGAAAGCACACGATGAAGGTGGGCTTTGAAGGCCGCCTGCATCGTGTGAATGTCGCCGAATTCGACAATCAGGGAGTCTTTGGCTTCTCAAACACGATGACCCAAGGCCCGAATCCGAACGCGGCCAGCGCCACGGCCGGTAACTCGGTTGCTTCGATGCTGTTCGGCACCGGATCGAGCGGCAATAACCTGATTCAGAACTTTAAGAACGTCGCCACGCAGAACTACTATCTGGCCTGGTATTTTCAAGACGACTGGCGCATCACCAGCAAGCTGACTCTCAATCTCGGGATTCGCTATGACTACGACACGCCGCGGACAGAGCGGTTCAACCGCACTAACTACTTTGACCCCACGGTCGCTTCACCGCTCGGCAACGGCGCGAAGGGCGGCTTAGTTTTCGTCGGCGTGAACGGCGTGGGTCGGCACCAATACATTTGGGATTTGAACAATCTTGCACCGCGCCTCGGCCTCGCCTATCAGATGAACCGCAAGACCGTTCTTCGTGCCGGCTACGGCAATGTTTATGGACAATCGCATCAAGCCGCGCACGGCACGATTGGCACGACTGGCTGGAGGCTCGACAATTTGTGGGTGAATTCGCTGGACGGTGTCACTCCCTACAACCTGCTGCGCGATCCCTATCCCGGCGGCTTTCGTGCGCTTCCTGGCGCAGCCGATGGCCTGTTGACCGGTACCGGCGGCGATCTCGAAGCGGTCATTCGGGAAACTCCCGCGCCGATGGCCATGCAGTGGAACTTCACGCTTCAGCGTGAACTCCCTGGCCAGTTGATGGTGGAGTCGGCATACGTCGGAACCCGCGGGCTGCAATTGCACAGTGGCGTCGCCTTAAACCAGTTGACACCCGACAAACTGGCACTCGGTTCTCTACTCAATCAACTGGTCGATAACCCTTTTTATGGCAAGATTCCCTCGGGCGCAGTGGCGGCACAGAAGGTGTCCCGCGGGCAATTGCTGCGGCCGTTTCCGCAATTCACCACGGTCGGAATCGTCAATGTTGCAGGAGCGTCGTCGACCTATCACTCCTGGCAGAATACGATCTCCAAGCGCTTCTCGAAAGGCCTCACGTTTGAAGGCTCCTACACCTGGTCCAAGCTGATTGAAAACGGAACGAGTCATCAGAACTCATACGACATCCTCGCCAGTCGCGCGTTGTCCGACCTGGACATCGCTCACCGTTTTGTCATTAGTTGGGTCTATGAGCTGCCATTCGGCCGCGGGCGCCAATTTGGAAGCGGCATGAATCGGGCGGCGGATGCGTTGCTGGGAAGATGGCAGGTGAACGGCTTCGCCAACTTCCAAAACGGCACGCCGCTCTCGATCTCCGCCAGTAATACCTCAGGACTGTACGCGTCCACCACGCGCCCTAACAACAACGGCACAAGCGCCAAACTCTCCGGAAAGGTAGATGAACGTCTGAACGCTTATTTCGACCGCAGCGTCTTCAGCCAGCCTGCTCCGTTCACTTTGGGCAACCTTGGCGTGCGCCTCCCGGATGTGCGCAACGACGGTGTTCGCAACTTCGATCTCTCGGTCTTCAAAGACTTCCAGATCGTCGAGCGCCTGCGAGTGCAGTTTCGGTGCGAATTCCTGAATGCCTTCAACACACCGCGTTTTGGCTCGCCCAACACCAGCGTGACCTCCAGTTCGTTCGGCGTGATCAATTCGCAGGCGAATGCGCCGCGGCAGATTCAGTTTGGATTGAAACTTCTTTGGTAAGTGGCGGCACGATAAGCGGGGATGGTTCGAATGGTTTGCCGTGCATGATAGACTCTGCCAAATGATTCGATCCCTCTTATTGTTGGTTGTGGCCTGGGGTTGCCTGGCGCAGACGCCGACCGAGGGTGACTGGGTCGCCCGGGATTTTCAATTCGAGTCTGGTGAAAAGATGGCGGAGTTGCGACTCCACTACACCACACTGGGGAAGCCGCTTCGCAATGCTGCTGGACAGGTCACCAACGCGGTTCTCATCATGCATGGCACCGGGGGAAACGGGGGCTCCTTTCTGGGGCCTGGATTTGGCGGCGTGCTCTTTGGACCGGGCCAGCCTCTGGATGCGAATCGATATTTCATCATCCTGCCCGATGGGCTGGGTCAGGGGAAGTCGAGCAAGCCAAGCGATGGCTTGCACATGAAATTCCCTCGCTATTGTTATCACGACATGGTGCGGGCGCAGTATCAGATGGTGAAGGAAGGCCTTGGCGTTGACCATCTTCGTCTGGCGATGGGAACATCGATGGGCGGGATGCACTCGTGGCTGTGGGGTGAAATGTTTCCCACCTCGATGGACGCGCTGATGCCGCTTGCCAGTGCAACTGTAGAAATTGCTGGACGCAACCGGATGTTGCGCGCGATGATTTCGCAGGCGATCCGCAGTGACCCGGAATGGAAGCAGGGCGAATACACGAAGCCGCCGACCAATGGCCTGATTGCCGCCCAGTACGCACTGTGGATGATGACCAGCAGCCCGCTGCAACTGCACAAATCGAACTCAACCCGAGAGAAGGCTGATGCAGCGGTTGCCGCGCTGCGGGAACGGGCGTTGCGCACAGACGCCAATGACATGCTCTATTACTTTGAGGCGTCCGGCGACTACAACCCCAGTCGGGATCTTGAGAAAATCCAGGCTCCGCTGTTTGCGGTCAATTCGGCTGACGACGAAGTGAATCCGCCGGAGTTGGGATTTCTTGAGCGTGATATCCAACGCGTGAAGCAGGGTCGCTACATTCTGATTTCGACCAGTGACGAAACCCGAGGGCATGGGACGCACTCGCGAGCGGCAGTGTGGAAAGACTATCTGGTTGAGTTGCTGCGAATTTCTGAGCGGCGCTAAGCCAGCATCTTTTTTACGACTGAGCCATGAACATCGGTGAGGCGGAAGTCGCGGCCCATATGCCGATAGGTGAGTTTTGTGTGATCAAAGCCAAGGCAGTGCATGATGGTTGCCTGCATATCGTGGACGCCCACCGGATTCTCTGTGATTGTGAAGCCGAGGTCATCAGTTTTGCCAACCACCGTGCCGGCCTTGACGCCGCCACCAGCCAGAAACATTGAGTAGGCATTGGGATGATGGTCGCGGCCCGCGTTGTCGGGGTCGAGCGTGTTGCGAACCTCCTGCATCGGCGTGCGGCCAAATTCGCCGCCCCAGACGATGAGTGTGTCCTCGAGGAGCCCGCGTTGCTTGAGGTCCTGGATGAGTGCAGCCGTGCCTTGATCGGTCTTTTCGCAATTGGTCTTGAGACCTTTGTTGAGGTTTGTATGCTGATCCCAAGAGGCATGCATCATCATCACGAATCGTGTGCCGCGCTCGATGAGACGACGCGCCAACAGGCAGTTGGTTGAGAACTGATTGGTTGGCTCCTTGCCGATGCCGTACATCTCCAGTGTTGCTTTGCTTTCTTTGGAGAAGTCGATCAACTCGGGACCGGCAGATTGCATCCGAAAGGCCAACTCGTAGGCGGCGATGCGCGAAGCGATCTCTGAGTCGCCCGTCTCGCCGAGATGCTCTTTGTTCAGATCGCCGATTGCGTCAATCGCCGCGCGCTGTGCATGCTGATCGACGCCCTGAGGATTGGACAGGTACAAGATCGGATCGCCGCCGCTGCGAAACTGGGTGCCCTGGTAGGTTGAGGGCAGGAAGCCACTGGAGAAATTGGAGGCGCCACCGCTGGTGCCCGCGCCGGAACTGAGGACGACAAAGCCGGGCAGATTCTCGCTCTCGCTACCCAGGCCATAGATGCTCCAGGCACCGATTGTGGGGCGACCTGGCTGTGTGCTGCCGGTGAACATCAGCAGTTGTCCAGGGTGGTGATTGAAGGCCTCTGTATGGACGCTGCGCACGAGACATAGATCATCCGCTTGCCTGGCGATGTTGGGGATGTAGTCGCTCAGCTCCATGCCACTCTGGCCGTATTTGGTGAAGATGCGCGGGCTGCCCAGAACGGCAGCTGAAGGCTTGATGAATGCGAGTTGGAGGTCTTTCGTGAAGCTCTCGGGCAAGCTCTTCCCATGCCACTTTTGCAACTCCGGCTTGGGGTCGAAGAGGTCCATCTGGCTGGGGCCGCCCTCCATGAACATATAGATGACGCGCTTTGCCTTGCCTGGAAAGTGGGGCTTCTTCGGCACCAAAGGACTCACGCCTGCGGCATAGCCATCACGTGCCAACAGGTCTGCCAGCGCCATCATGCCGATGCCGCCGCCAACGCTCTTGAGGAACTCTCTACGCATTCTCATACGCTACTCCCGGACAATAAACTCGTCAGTGTTCAACAGCACGCGCGCCAAGCCGGTCCACGCGCTGGCCATCGGTTGCTCATCGAGATACTTCTTCATTCGTGACCGTTCGGTTGCGGTCGCATTGCGTGCGAAGACGACCTGGAAGGCGTAGTCGATGCGGGCCCCGGTATCCGTTGGCCCATCGGTTGTGATGCGATAGGCGAGGCCCTCTGCGGCCTCATAGAAAACGGGGTCGTTCAATAGATTCAAAGCCTGCAGTGCCGTGTCGGAGGTACGCCGCCTGCTGCAGGCGACGGACATGTCGGGGGCATCGAAATTCGACAGCATCGGATAGGGGGAGGTTCGCTGGAAGACGATGTAGAGGCCGCGCCGGTACTTTTCGGCACCTGCGCTCTCGTTCCATTTGGTACCGCCGTAGGTCAACTCTGCGACACCTTTTGGTTGCGGAGGACGCACGCTGGGGCCGCCGATGGCCGTGTTCAGTAGTCCGGATACCGTCAGTGCAGAATCACGAATCTGCTCGGCGCTCAAGCGAAGCCGACTCTGGCGGGCAAGCCAGGAATTGTCCGGATCTTTTTCTGCCACGTCATCTCGGGCCTTGGAACTCTGCCTGTAGGTGGCGCTGGTCACGATCAAGCGCTGGAGCTTCTTGACACTCCAGCCGTTTGTTCTGAAGTCGCGGGCAAGGTAGTCGAGGAGTTCGGGATGCGACGGCTTTTCGCCCTGGAGGCCGAAGTCTTCACTCGTCTTGACGATGCCGCGACCGAAGAATTCCTGCCAATAGCGGTTGACGATCACGCGCGGCGTTAAGGGATTGGCGTCGCTGACGAGCCAGCGAGCGTAGTTCAGACGGGCAGCTTCGCCATTGGCTGGAAACTCTGGCAGGACGCCGAGCCCGCCGGGCTGAACCTCGATGCCGGGTGTCTTCCAATCGCCACGAACGGCGATGTGCTGCGCTGGGGCGTTGGGATCGTCAGTGACGACAGAGGCCTGAGTCAGTTTGGGGGTTTCGTCGTCGAGCTTTTTGATCTGATCGCGGATGGCTTTGAGTTTGTCGGCGTTGGGCTTGTCTTCGCGCAGGGTATGGCTGGGGTTGCTCATGAAGTAGAGCATGAGCCGCCAATTTTCCCGTTCGCCCCGATCTGCTGGCGTTGCCATCAGGACCAGCTCAGCGTGGTCGAACATCACGCGGAAGCTGGTGAGGGAAAAGTCCCATTCGATGTCGGTGCCGGGTTTCAAGACGGCATTGCGCATCTTGGCTTGCCACTTCTCGAACCATTCGGCAACCGGGGCGCTTTTTAGAATCTCGTCGCGTTTCTGCATGTAGCTTGCTCGGCTCGCCAGCCAGGGTCCAATCTCACCCGGCATCGGTGCGTCCACGTCGACGTCTTTTGCTTTGGAGAACACGGCCATTGTGGAGTAGTATTCACGCTGAGAGATTGGGTCGAATTTGTGATCGTGGCACTGGGAGCAGCCCATCGTCATTCCCAGCCAGGTTGTAGAAGTGGTGTTGACGCGATTGATCAAAGTTTCAAAACGATCTTCGGCGCGTGTGACGCCGGCTTCGCGGTTGATCAGCGTATTGCGGTGGAAGCCGGTGGCGACCCTTTGCTCGAGCGTGGCATTGGGCAATAGGTCACCGGCAAGTTGCTCCACGGTGAAGCGG
This sequence comes from Bryobacterales bacterium, assembly GCA_038206015.1. GTDB lineage: Bacteria > Acidobacteriota > Terriglobia > Bryobacterales > Bryobacteraceae > Bryobacter. Next base: position 21,505 of record JBBRBI010000029.1, read on the forward strand.
TCAAAGGGCTTGTCGGCATTGAAGCTATCGATGACGTAGTTGCGCCAGCGCCAGGCCGCAGGGCGGTAGAGATCCTTCTCAAAGCCGTCAGTGTCGGCATAGCGGGCCAGATCAAGCCATTGTCTGGCCCAGCGCTCGCCGTAGGATGGGCTGGCCAGCAGTTCATCGACGACGCGCTCGTAGGCATCGGGCCGAATGTCGGCCAGGTATCGCCTTTGGAGGTCTGGAGTGGGCGGCAAGCCTGTCAGGTCGAGGCTCACACGTCGCAGTAAGGTCTGTTTATTTGCCTCGGGAGACGGAGCGATTCCTTCCTTCTCCAGCTTTGCGGCGACGAAGTGGTCGATAGGATTTCGCGGCCACGCTGCAGACTTGACGGTGGGCGCTTCCCCCTGCCACAGGGGTTGGAATGCCCAGTGCGAACTCTTGCGCGCCCCGGCCTTTCCAATCACAACGCCTGCAGGCCAGACGGCACCTTCTGACACCCAGGACTTAAGTGCTTCGACCTCGCCATCGCTTAACGATGCACCCATCGGGGGCATTCGGAAGCCGTCCTTCTTAGACGACACACGTTCGATGATTTTGGAGAGATCGGCCTTGCCGGGCACGACGATCGCGCCCGTATAGCCGCCCTTCATCGCGTCTGAAGCGTTATCCAAACGGACACCGGCCAACTGCTGCGCGGCACCGTGGCACATCACGCAACGCTTGGCCAAGACTGGCTGGACGTCCTTCACAAAGTCCGCGCCGAGGACCGGGATGCACGCGCTCAGCAGCAACACTACACTTCGCATACATCCCATTGTATTAGAATCCCTTCACCTACTTCATTGGGCTGAAATCAACGGGCTCCAGATACACGCCGACTGCTTTGTCCACGATCTTGCCGTTCTTCTCGCTGGCGTCGCGGGCCTTCACCCAATCCGGGTCTTTGCGGAAGGCATCCCAGCTTTGCTTGGCAGCTTCGCGGCTGTCGTGCTGCAACAAATAGATGAGTGTGTTGCCTGATGCGGGGGCATCCATGGGAACGGTGTAGACCACATTCTTCATGCCGTGCTTTTCAAAGAGCTTAACGGTGTGATCACGGAAGCGTGCTTTCAGGTCATCAAGCTTGCCGTCTGGCGTCGTGTAGGTGCGGAGCTCATAAATATGGGGCTTGGCGGCGGCACTGACACCGGCAACATAGCCCATTCCAAACAGACCGCAAATTCCTGCGGCCAACATCAAAGTTTTCTTCATGGATTTCCTCTCTTTGGGTATATTCATCATAGTCATCAAATGCGCCTGCTTCTAGTATTTCTATTTTTGATTTCGCTTCTGGCCCAGCGCAGTGCGCAACTTTGCGGGGTCGACGGGGTGTGCGTTTTGATCGACACGTCGCGGATTGGCGGCTTGCGCTTTGAGGACTACAAGGTCACCAATTCGGCTGCGCTGCTCACCAACCTCGATGTTCGGCGATCGCAACTCAATCAATTGGGGCAGGCAACGCAGAATTTTCTATGCGCGGCAAATCCTAACGCGAGCGCGATTCTCAACGCACCCACCGCGCGATTTTCAGCCGTGTCGGTTGACGTGAGTGAGCTTGAATCGGTGAGTACCAACGGCCAACTGGTGCAGGAAGTCTTTGCGCAAGGCGTAATCTCCAATCTGGTGCTTTCCGATGGTTATGCAGCGGCGCAGCTAAGCTTTCGGCTATCCCGGAATCGCGGGGCGTCACAGGTAGTGCTCAATCTGAACGGAGCCTCGATTGCCGTCGATGTCAATACGGGCCGTATCAGTTTTCCGACCGCCCTGCCAGTGGATGTTCAAGCTTTGCGCGTGTTCTGGTCGCTAGTGGTCAACCTTCCAACGATTCTCAATAGCAATGCGGCGTACAAAATCCCGAATCCTCCGCCGTTCAATCGGCCGCTATTCAGTGCTGAGGAAATCCGATTCTATGCCGATCTGATATCGCGCGCCGTGTTAGCGAATGCACTGCCCGTTCTGACACCCGACAGTGGAGAGCTGCTTGCCTTGAACGGTGCTGAGTATCTTGCGACTCGATCATCGACGCCAGCGCGGGTTCTGGTCACGAATCTGACGGTCTGGGCGAAGTCCACTGCGGTTGCGACGCAGGCGATCCTCAAACCGATTTCGCTATTCTGGCCGACGCTGCAATTGGAGCCAAGCGTTGCTGCGGTGGATCGCGAAATGGTGAACGCCTGGCTCGGGCCCCTCTATAAGTCCAATACCGACAACTCGATTAAAATGATTGACGCGATCAATCGCCGTGACCATACAGCATTTGCCGAAGCTGTCGAGCGCTACTACGTGGCGATCCAGCAACTGCGTGCTGATGGCTCCATCCCTCAAGAAGCCCAGCGGGGTGCTTGCGCGCTGACTGCCACTAACCGGGCAATCAGTAACCTGGTGTCGGCAGCTGAGTCCGCTGCGGCGCAAGGTTACGATCTTTATTCGATCTCGGCGAATGATCGGTCGATCCACACGGCGATTCAGTTTTTGCTGGATGCGTATGACAATTTTCCGCTGATCGCAAAGTACAGCAATGCGAACGTAGATTGTTCACTGGGTAGCGGTGCGCCGATAGAACGCAAGGTTTTTGATCCGGCAACTGCGGCTGCCTGGATTGAAATTTATCTCGCTCGATTTCAGAACACGGCCCTGGCGAATCGGCTGAGGACGCGGGCCGGGTTGAGCGGCCTGGGTAATCGGCCGCTATCCAATGGTGCAATTGGCGTAAATACAAGCTGCCTATTCGTTGGTCCGCAGGAGTTATCGCCGCTGAATTTTCCTAACCTGGATATCGTTTCAGGGGATGGCCAGAGCGCAGCGACAAATGCCGTAGTTCCCGACCGGCTTGGTGCACGGATTCGCGGCAATGCTGGCAACCCAGTACCCAATATTCTGGTGAACTTTGCGGTCATTAGTGGTGCGGGCACGATTGATGCCGCTTCTGCTCTTACAGATCCATTTGGCGTTGCGACAACACGACTGACGCTTGGACCGCGCTCCGGTCAGATCAAAGTGGCAGCCTCCGCGTTGGGGCTGGCACCTGTCACTTTTACTGCGACGGCACGCGGCGACGATCCGAAGCTTTCGCCGGACGGGATCGCTGGGGTCGGCGGCAGTATCCCAAGCATTCGCACAGCCTCGCCTGGGGCAATCTTGTCCATCTATGGTGCGGATTTTGTGGCTAATGGACTAGGACGTCGTGTACGCGCTGACGAGATTATCGACAATCGGCTGCCCACAGTTTTCAATGGCGTATGCGTTTTGTTCGACACGACTCCTGCCTACATGCTGGACGTCTATCCGAATCAACTGAACGTCGTGGTGCCGTCAGTGAGTGGTGTAATTTCGCAGGTGAGGGTTATAAAAAACTGCGGGACTACGATGGAGCAACGAACGGATCCACAGGGCATCGCAGTGGCGACAGCTGCTCCTGAGTTCTTCTCATTCCAGCCCACTTCATCGGGCAATAATCCGGTAGCGGCGGTAGACTCCGTCACCGGTGAATACTTTGGTCCACTCAATTTGTTTGGAGGAACGGCCAAGCCTGCCAAGCCTGGCGACTATGTCACCGTCTATCTGAGTGGCTTGGGACTCACAAGCCCTGCGGTGCTGCCGGGCGCACTGGCGGCAGGCGTTGCTGCGTTGCGTGCCGCCGCCACGGTTAAGCTTGCGGGACAGACCCTTGCCCCCGAGAACGTCCTCTACGCTGGCTTCTCGCCGGGCTCGCTGATCTATCAGATCAATTTTCGCGTGCCGACCGGCTTGCCTGCCAACAACCAGCCAATCTCAGTTACAGTAGATGGGCAGACTACCCCTGCGGGCGCGTACCTGACTCTTGCGCTACGCTAATCGAAGAAATGGAGCAATCAAGATAATGTCAACTTCCACTGGTGCCGAGTTCAAAGCAGAACTCCGCAACGGGAGCCCCAAGATGGGGCTCTTCCTGAATTCAGCTTCCCCGACGGTTGCCGAACAACTTGCGCATTCGGGATACGACTGGCTCCTGGTGGATGCGCAGCACGGCCCAATGGGATATGAAAAATTGAGCGCGATGCTGTGCGCGATCACGAGTGGCGGCGCGAAGTCGATGGTGCGTGTCGCGGGCTATGCAGACCGGGCGGGCATTCAGCAAGCACTCGATCTTGGTGCCGATGGCGTCCTGGTGCCTTACATCAATAACGCAGCGGAGGCTCGCCAGGCAGTGAGCTGTTGCCTCTATCCAACCGCTGGCACGCGAAGCGTCTATTTCCCCCAGCGCTCCACCAACAAGGCGGGGCTGCTGGGCTATGTGCCGAACGCGAACAAGAACATCATGGTTGCGCTGCAGGTTGAGACCCATGACTGCATCAAGAATATGGCCGAGATTGCTGCCGTTCCTGGGCTTGATATTCTCTTTCTCGGTCAGAACGATTTGTGTATGTCGATGGGGCTGTTTGAGACTTACGAATTCCCAAAGATGTACTTCGGGCCGGAGATCGCTGCTGCCACGGAGACGCTGGTTGCAGAAGCAAAAAAGAACAACGTGATTCTCGGGCTCTTCCTGTTTGGCACCTCTCGCGTCGGCGAATTTCTGGACAAGGGCTTCCGCTTCATCTCGATTGGAAACGATCTTCACCATGTGCTGACGCAGACCGGCGAGCATGTCAAAGCGCTTGAAGGCATTGGGGCAGAGAAGGGAACTCCCTGGTCCCGCCGCCCGACGGCACTGCTCTAAGCAATGCCACTTCTGGCGACGCTAGCGGCGGTGGCGCTGCTGCTGTTTCTAATCCTGTACATCAGGCTGCACGCATTTCTGGCTCTGCTGCTTGCCTCGTACGCGCTGGGCTTGATGACGGGGATGGCACCGCTGAAGCTCTTGAAGTCGATTCAAGCGGGCTTTGGAGAGGCGCTGGGGTTTATCGCAGTTGTTGTCTGTCTGGGTGCAATCATTGGCCGCTTTCTCGAGCACTCGGGAGGCGGCCGCCGCCTGGCGGATTGGTTGCTGGTTAAGTTTGGCCCGCGCAATACGCCATGGGCTTTGTTGACGGCTTCTTTCCTGGTTGGACTGCCCATCTTCTTTGAGGTGGGCTTCATTATTCTTGTGCCACTTGCGTGGTCGCTGGCGCGTGAGTCCAAAAGAAGTTTGCTCTATTACGGCTTGCCGATTGCGTGCGCGCTGACGGTTGTTCACGCGATGGTGCCACCGCATCCGGCACCGGCTGCCGCAGCGCAGCTCTTCCACGCCGACCTCGGCAAGACGATTCTGATGGGCATCGCGATTTCGATCCCGATGGCCATTGTCGGCGGGATTTTCTACGGGCTCTGGATCGCGAATCGAATGTTCATTCCTGTGCCCGAAATCGCGACGAAGAACGCTCCGGCTGAAATGCCCAAAGACCCACCCAGCGTGCCTCAAGTGCTGTTGACCCTACTGTTGCCGGTGACGTTGATTTTTGCGGCGAACGCCTCGGACCATTTCGCGCTTTTAGGGCACCCATTCAGCGCGTTGCTGATCACGACTCTGTTGACGCTTTTCACGTTTGGGGCGCGGCGGGGGCTCTCAAAATCGCAGATATCGAATATGGCAACGGAGTCGCTTGCGCCAGTGGGGTCGTTGCTGGCGATCATGGGCGGGGGCGGCGCCTTCAAGCAGGTGATCGTCGATTCGGGTGTGGGATTGTATGCAGGGCAGATGCTGGCTGCATCGCCAATTTCGCCGATCCTGATTGCGTATTTAGTGGCGACGGGATTGCGACTGGCGCAAGGTTCTGCAACCGTTGCAATCATCACGGCGGCGGGAATCGTTGCGCCGCTGGTGAAGGATATTCCCAATCAGTCACCCGAGCTACTGGTGCTGGCACTTTGCGCCGGAGGCACGATACTTAGCCATGTCAACGACGCTGGCTTTTGGCTCGTAAATCAGTATCTCGGTATGACGGTCCCTCAGACCTTACGCACCTGGAGCGTAATGAAAGTCATCACCTCGCTGGTGGGGATCTCGCTCATTTTACTTTTCAACGCGTTGCGCTAGAAAAGTGGCGATTCAGGTAAACCTTTGGGTTGCAGCCCCCGTCTATTGAGATGTGCTGAACAGTGTGGTGGCCATTCGACTGATCGGATCGGCCGCAACTTCCCAATCCCGCAGCCTGGAGAATGTCGAGGAGAGTTTCGACGAAATCGTCGAGGAGCATCAGGCCTCGCTATTTCGGTTCGCACTGTCTCATCTGCGGGACCGCGATGAGGCACACTCGGTAACGCAGGATTGCTTGTTGCGGGCTCACCGCTCGCTCGGATCCTTTAGGGGCCAATCCTCGTTGCGCACGTGGCTGATGGCGATTCTCGTCAATCTGATTCATGACCGCGCCCGCACGGCGCGCTGGCGCTTCTGGTTGAAGCTTCAACCCATCGATAATTTGCAGCGATCTGATCTCCGCGCCTCACCGGAAACGCAGTCGATGCAGCGGGAGCAGGTGGATGCCGTCTGGCAGACGGCCGCGATGCTCCCGACGCAACAGCGCACTGTGTTTTTGCTGCGCTTTGTCGAAGACATGGACCTGCTCGAAATCGCAGCGGTCACGGGACTGAAAGAAGGTACCGTGAAGGCCCATCTTTTCCGCGCAGTACACGCAGTGCGAGGACGCCTTGGAGGCAAAGTATGAACACCCATTTGAACGACGAACAGATCGCGGATATTCTCATTGGTGCCCCAGTCGCGGCAGCCGATCTGCATCTGAAGACTTGCGAAGATTGCCGGGCGCAGGTGGCAAGTCTTGAGGATGTCCTTGGGAATTTTCGATCCTCCGCCTACCAGTTGAGTGAAGCCGCATATCGTCCGAGGCAGGTGGTGCCCCGCCCTTCGTTCGGCCGACTTGGATTCACACTTGCGGGAGCTGTCCTTGCCGTGATCGGCATCGTTTCTATCCAGAATTGGCAGCCGACCAAACCGCAACCCGTCATTCTCCAATCCGATATTGCTTTGCTTATGCAGATTGATGCGCAAGTGTCGCGCGGTATTCCCGAAGCAATGGAACCCCTCTCTCAATTCCTTCCCAAAGAAAGTAACTAATCATGAAACTCACGATTCCCATTTTGCTCGCCACCTCAATCGGTTTTGCACAGTCAACGCCACCAACACCGCCAAGGCCACCTCAACCAGCCCAGAGCCCAAGAATGATGGGTCCAGGTATGGGGATGCAAGGCATGGGCATGAACCACATGAACGGCATGAGCATGGCCATGCCGACTCGTTTACTCAGTGCATCGACGCGCTGGTGGACAAACCCTGAACTCATGCAGCGGATTGGGGTCACGGACGACCAAAAAGCGAAGATCATGGAGGTCTATCAGAGCAGCCGCCTGAAGCTCATCGATGTGACTGCAACCCTGCAAAAGGAGGAGGTGACCCTTGAGCCGCTTATGGCGGCCGACCAACCGGACCAGGCGAAGATACTCTCACAGATCGACAGAGTGGCGCAGTCGCGAGCTGAAGTCGAGAAGGCAAATGCCAGAATGCTGCTTGGGATTCGAGCAGTGCTGACCAGAGATCAGTGGGTTGAACTGAAAGCAGAAACCAATCCACGCCGGGGCGAAAGGAATGGTCCGCAACCCAGAGCGGTTGCCCCGCCTGAATAGGGTGTTTGAGAAATACAAAAGTTTGTAACCAAGCGATGGCAAAAAACGCCTGCTTCCTGAGGTGTTGATTGTTTTCAAGAACCGTAATCGTGTTAGGGTTAGCAGCCTTGTCGGCTGCCGCCCAGGGTCCTCCTGCTCCTGGTGCTGGCTTTCGCCGTCCGCCGGCATTTCCTGATCGTCCACCGGGAGACCCCGCAGTCGTCGAGCGGGGGAAAACGCTCTATGGGGTACATTGCGCCTTTTGCCACGGTGTTGACGCGCGCGGAGGTTCAGGCGGAATTAACCTGATCCGTGCCGCGATGGTTCTGAATGACAAGAATGGTGAGTTGATTGGCCAAGCGGTTCGTGAGGGCCGCAGCGGCATGCCGAAGTTCGAGCTATCCGATACACAAGTCTCAGAGATGGCCGCATTTATCCACAGCTTCAAAGTTGGGGGCTACGACGTGTCTCGGATGACGCCCACGACGATTGTTACCGGCGACGCCAAGCTGGGTGCTGCCTACTTCGAGAAAACCTGCGCTGGCTGCCATTCGGTCAGTGGTGCGCAAAAAGGCAGCCTGCAGGGAATCGCCACTCGAATCAGTGACCCAAAGGCGCTGCAACAGACTTGGCTGATGCCGGGTAGCGGAGGGCGAGGGGGCACTGCGAGCCGCGTCTCACCTACGACCGTCACCGTCACGCAGGGCGCTAAAATCTACAACGGACGCCTATTGCGAATCGATGACTTCTTCGTCTCCCTGACAGAAGATGACGGAACCCAGCGCAGCTTTACGCGTGATGGGGAAACGCCCAAGGTGGAACTGCAAGATCCCCTGGCCGGACACCGCAAGCTATTGCCAGCCTACACTGACGACGACATTCACAATCTCACCGCCTATCTGGTAACCGTTAAATGAAAATCCTTGTTGCATTCGCATTTGCTGCCACGCTGGCGGCACAGGCTCTTGACCCCGCAGTACTGAATCAGCCGCTGGGCAATCAGTGGCCGACTTACAGCGGAGATTACTCTGGTAAGCGCTATAGCGCGTTGAAACAGATTACTCAGGCCAATGTTAGAGGCTTGAGTTTAGCCTGGACATCGCGAGTAACTGCGGGCATGGGCGCTGCCGGTGGATTTGGCGGCGGGCGGGGCTTTGGTGCTCCGGGGCCTCCGACAATCGTGGGAGGTGAAGGCAGCGCAGAACTCGGCGCGAGCTTTGGCACTAACGTAAACATCCGCGCCTCAATGCTGGTTGTCGAAGGCAAAATCTACTTCTCGACTCCTGATAATGCGTGGGCGGTAGACGCGCGTGATGGGCGTGTACTGTGGCATTATTTTTGGAAGACCAAAGGCGGCACGCACATTGGCAACCGCGGGCTGGGTATGTGGGGCAAGTGGCTTTACATGGAGACTCCCGATGACTATCTGGTTAGCCTGGACGCTGAGACTGGCAAGGAACGCTGGCACAAACAGATCGCTGATTTCAATCAGCAATACTTCTCGACGATGGCGCCAATCGTGGTTGGCAATCACATCATCATCGGCACGGGCAACGACCTGGATGCGCCCGGCTATGTGCAGGCGAGAGACCCTGAGACCGGCGATGTGCAGTGGACTTCCTACACGGTTCCGACGAAGAAGGGTGATCCTGGTCTAGAGACCTGGGGAAGCCTGGAAGGCGCACGTGTTGGCGCGGGCAATGTCTGGATCCCCGGCTCATACGATCCAGAGACAAAGCTCTACATTTTTGGTACGGGTAACCCGTCGCCCAGTTACACCAACCCCAAGAGCCGCGATGGCGATAACCTCTACACTTGCTCGTTGGTCGCATTGAATGTCGACACCGGCAAGATGGCCTGGTATTACCAGCTCAATCCGCACGACACCCATGACTGGGATTCAAGTGAGACGCCGATTCTGGTAGATGGCGAGTTCAAGGGTAAGCCCCGCAAAATGGTGATGCACGCAGATCGCAATGGATACTTCTACATCGTCGATCGCCTGACGGGCGAACACATGCTCACGAGTAAGTTCTCTGACACCGTCAATTGGGTCAAGGAGATCAACGCGAAGGGCCAGACGATTCGCGATCCGAAGAAGGATTCGACCGTGCCCGGCTCACTGGTGTCGCCCAATAACTATGGTGCGACGAACTGGCCTCCTGCCGCTTTCTCTCCTGATACGGGCCTGTTCTATGTGCCGCAGAGCGACACCTACGCGATGTATTATCTGACCGAAACCGATCCGCGTGGCGCGATGGGCCTTGGCGGCAAAGACGAACAGATGGTGGCCTCAATGGGCAGCTACCTTACTGCCATCGACTACAAGACCGGCAAGATCGCCTGGCGGCATCGCTACCCCGGTGTAGGCGGCGGATTCGGCGGCGGCAATGGAATTCTAACGACGGCTGGCAAGCTGGTTTTTGCTGGCGATATCGGCGGCAACCTGGTCAGCTACGACGCTGCAAACGGCAAGATTTTGTGGCACGCCCGCACCGGACAGGTGTCGAATGCTCCACAGACCTACATGCTGGACGGCCATCAATATTTGCTGGTGGCTGCCGGGGACTCGCTGTTTACGTTTTACTTGCAATAAAGGGCACCTGATACCCTAAATCCTGGATGGCCCAAGTTTCTCCCGCCCGTCGCGTCGCATATGAAGTCCTGCGTCGCGTACATGGAGGCGGTTTCTCAGACGCACTTCTTTTGGATATGGCAAGACCGCTCGCAGTGCGCGATGCGGGGCTGGCGCATGAGATCGTCTACGGGGTACTGCGGCATCAGAATCAACTGGACTATCTGGCCCACCATTTCTCGGGTCGCCAGCTCCTGACGGTGGATGAGCCGACCGCCATCCTGTTGCGAATGGGCCTCTATCAGTTGCGTTACCTGCAACGAATTCCGCCGCACGCAGCGGTTATGGAGGCAGTAGAACTGGCCAAGCGCGCCTCAAAACGGGGGGCGGCTGGGCTCATCAACGCAGTCTTGCGCAAGGTGCACAAGAACGTGCTGAAGTTTCCAGATGCGCCCACCGAGCTGTGTTTGCCGGAGTGGCTCTACCTGAAGTGGCTGAAGAATTATGGCAAGGACCAGACCCGCAAGATGGCGCTCGCGTTTTTGCAGCCGCCGGAGAAGGTCAACCGCGATGGTTATCGAATGGACAGGGGTGCGCAGACAATTGTGCCGTTGCTGGAATCCAGCCCCGGGCAGACTCTGCTTGATCTTTGCGCCGCGCCCGGCAACAAGACCCGGCAGGCAGTGGACCTTGGGCTGAAAGTGATTTCGTGCGATCGCAGTTTCAAGCGGCTGCTGCCTTTGCAGCAGATTGGAGTACCGCTGGTGCATCTGGATGCAGCCAGCCCCTTGCCATTCCGACGCCCATTTGATCGCGTGCTTGCCGACGCGCCGTGTTCCGGTACGGGAACGCTGGGCCGCAATCCCGAGATCAAATGGCGACTGACCCCCGAGGATCTGGAACGCCAACAGGCCCGCCAGATCGGAATCCTGCGTGAGGGGCTAGCGGCACTTGCACCGGGCGGTGTGATGGTTTACGCGACATGTTCGATGGAAAAAGAGGAAAATGAAGATGTGGTTCGCGCGGTGTGCGGGGATCTTGTGGTTCCGATGCACTATCGCATTCCTGGGCGCGATCCTGGCGACGGCTTTTTCGCAGCGACAATTCACAAACCAGCATGAGCATTGAACTTCAAGTCCTCCCCAGCCTATTGGCTGCCGATTTTTCCCGCTTGGGTGAGGAGATTCGCACAGTGGAGGAGGCCGGTGCCCGGATGTTGCATTTTGACGTCATGGACGGTCGTTTTGTGCCAAACATCTCGATGGGCTTCCCGGTGCTCGAAGCAATTCGCAAGGTGACCAAGTGTCATCTGGACGTGCACTTGATGATTGTTGAGCCGGAGCGCTATGTTGAGGCGTTTCGCACGGCAGGGGCTGATTCCATCTCTGTCCATCAGGAGGCAAGCCCGCACTTGCATCGCACTCTATCGCTGATCAAGTCCACGGGAGCGCTGGCGGGAGTCGTCTTGAATCCAGGCACACCGGTGCACACACTGGACGATGTTTTGGATTTGGCAGACTTCGTGCTTGTGATGAGTGTGAATCCTGGTTTTGGTGGGCAACGATTTCTACATGGCACTTTGCAAAAGGTGCGCGAGTTGGACCACTTGCGCCGCCAACAGGGTTTGCAGTACGCAATTGAAATCGATGGTGGAGTGGACGCGTCCAATATTTCAGACATTTCAGCGGCGGGCGGCGACTGGTTTGTGGCCGGAAATTCTGTGTTTCGCAGTGAATCTCCAGCCACAGCCGTGCGGGATCTCCACGCCCGTGCGATATCCGGACGCCAGATCCTTGCATAAGATCCCCATAGGGTCTTTGCCGCGAGTTAAACTAAGAGGTACCCTGATGAGCTTTTCCTACGTAATTCGCCTGAGTGTGCTCACGCTGCTCACGGCTCTTCTCACATTTTCGGCTGCTTGCACCAAGCGCAAGTACGAAAACCCAATCACCAAGGACACGCAGCAGCCCGACAAGGTGCTCTTCGATAAGTCGATTGCCGACATCGAACGCGGTCGCTTTGAGGTCGCACGCTTGACGCTGCAGACCCTCATCAATACCTACGACACCAGCGAATATCTTGCCAAGGCGAAACTGGCGATCGCCGACAGCTGGTTCCGCGAGGGCGGCACCAATGGGCTGGCCCAGGCTGAGGCGGAATACAAAGATTTCATCCTGTTCTATCCGACGATGGAAGAAGCGGCGGAGTCACAGGAAAGGGTTTGCGGCATTCATTTCCAGCAGATGGAGAAAGCCGACCGTGACAACAAACACGCTCTGCGCGCCGAGGAAGAATGTCGGCAGTTGTTGATTCAGTTTCCAAATTCAAAGTTTGCACCGCGCGCCACGCAGATGGTTCGCAACATTCAGGAAGCGCTGGCTGAAGGCGAAATGCTCGTCAGCGATTTTTACTACAAGAAGCAATCCTGGGCTTCCAGCTCGAATCGCTATTCCGCATTGGCCGAGCAGTACCCTCTGTATTCACGAGCAGACGAGGCGAATTTCCGCGCTGGCGACTCATACACAAAGATGGGTGCTCGCTTCAAGGAGCGCGCTGGAACTCACTTTGCCAAGGTCATTCGTGACTACCCGCTGAGCCCTTATGCCGACGACGCCAAGAAGCGCCTACAACAGATGGAACTGAGTGTTCCTGATGCCGATCCGGTGGCAGTTGCGCGGATGAAGTATGAGGCCGAAAATGTCAACAAGGCCAAGATTACTGCGCCCGTGATGAACATGCTCAAGCGTGGCCCGGATGTCCGGTTGGCCGCAAAGTCCGGCACCCCTTCGATGACACCGATCCGACCGACTCTGCCTGTGAACATTCCGATCCCTGCCTCGGCGGCGACGGGTACGACGGACGTTACGGTCTCGACGATTAACGATTCGACGACTCTCGACAAGAGCCCGGACGCGCGTCTGAGCAAACAGCCTGCTGAAGGCGCGGCCGCGAGTACGGAAACGCCTGCTGCGACACCTGCCCCAGCTCAAGTCCCCGCTCCGCAAGCCAACGCAGATGCCAACGCGCCGATCATCGCCAAGGGAACGATCATCGAGCCAAAGAAGCAGAAGAAGCAGAAGTCGCCGAAGCCAGTTGCGCAGCCCAAAGCAACACCGCAAACCAAGGCTACTGCTCAAACTGGTGTACCTGCAACTACTCCAGCCGCAACCAAGGAATCGACAGAACCCAAGAAGCCGAATTGATCTCGCGAGTACTTCTGGCGGATGACAGCCCGCACGCCCAGCGTATCGGTGCTCGCATCCTGATGGAAGAAGGCTTCGAGGTTGAACTGGCTGCCGATGGGCAACTCGTGTATCCGGCGCTAGATCGATTCTCACCCGATGTGGTTATTGCGGACGTGTTTCTGCCCAATCGCTCCGGCTATGAGATTTGTCACTGGATCAAGACCAATCCTCGGCATCGTGCAATTCGTGTCGTACTTACGGCCGGCTTGCTGGAGCCGTTTAACGAAGCCCAGGCCAGGGCTGCCGGTTGCGACGCAATCATCAAAAAGCCCTTTGAAGCCTCTGAAGTTCTCAATACGATCCGCCCATTGGCGGAGGCCGCTCAATTTGCGCGCGGGCTTTTTGCGAGTGAGCTGGAGACGAGAACCACGCCGATCTCTCGCTCGGCTCCCACTGCTGCGGCTGTTGTGCGTCCCGAAGTTGATCCCGAACGAATCCGCGCTGCTGTTACTCTGGCGCTTGAGGCAAGTTTGCCCACCATCATCAAGGAGGTTAGCGAGCGCGTACTTATCGCTCTCGGTCATTAATCATGGCAACTGACAATTCATTCGACGTTGTATCGAAACTGGAAATGCCGGAGGTGATCAATGCGATCTCCCAGGCGCTGAAGGAAATCATTGGGCGCTACGATCTGAAGGACTCCAAGTCTTCGATCGAGCTGAACGAGAAGGATCTAAAGATCGTTCTCGCCTCCGATGACGACTACAAGATCAAGGCTGTAAACGACATCCTTCAGACGAAGATGCTGAAGCGCGGCGTGCCCATTCGCAATCTCGAGTATGGCCCGATTACCCCGGCCGCTGGTTCGACAGTGCGGCAAGAAGTCAAGCTCAAGCAGGGTCTGGCCACCGAGAAGGCGAAGGAAGTCGTCAAGGTGATCAAGGACTCAAAGCTGAAGGTGACGCCCTCGATCATGGGCGACTATGTCCGGGTCGCCAGTAAAGATCGTGACTTGTTACAGCAGACGATTGCGCTGCTGCGCGGTAGCGACTTCGAAGTCGATCTGCAATTTACCAACTTTCGCTAAGCTGATGGCACGCCGCATTGAAACACTCATGCTGGAAGGCCCGGTTGGGCGGCTTGAGGCGATTCTCGAAGAGCCCGAAGGCGATCTGACTGCCGTCGCACTGGTCTGCCACCCGCATCCGCAGCATGGTGGCACGATGCATACGAAGGTTGTCTATCGCACCGCCCGAGCGCTACGAAATGCGGGTGCCGCCGTGCTGCGCTTCCACTATCGTGGGGTCAACCTGAGTGAGGGTGTCTACGATCATGGGCATGGCGAAATTGAGGACGGGCGAGCCGCTCTGAACTGGCTCCGGGCCCGTTACCCGCAACTGCCTTTCTGTATTGCTGGTTTCAGTTTTGGTTCGCGTATCGCCTTGAAGCTGGCCGTCGATTTCGACGAGGCGACTCAAGTGATCGCGATCGGTTACCCGACGAAGTACCGAGACCGCGAGTATATCCAATCGGTGAAAGTGCCGAAGGTCTTTATCCAGTCCACCAACGATGAGCATGGGCCCCGGGACGAGATGGAAGCCTTTTACGCAACCCTGCCGGAGCCAAAGCAGTTGAAGTGGGTCGAGGCAAAAGACCACTTTTTTGCAGACGCGCTTGATATTTTTGAACAGACTGTACTAGAGACAGGACCCCTCACGCGTCTGTCATAATAAGGGCATAATATGGTGTCATCCTCAGCAGGTTCTTCAGTCACTTCTTTGATTGAGAGCGCGCGCCGACGGCTCCAAATTCAGATTCTCTCCAGCCAGTTTCTCCTTGCTCTCTCGATCGGTGCCGGCGGGCTTGTGTTGCTGTTGATTCTTGGAACGCAGGTGCTCGACTGGTACTGGCCACTGGTGTTGTTTGTCGTGTCCATGGGCGTGCTTCTGTATCGGGTTTGGAGCAAACTGCCAAGCGCCTACAGTGCTGCACAGATTGTCGACCAGCGCCTGCGCAGCTTTGACCTGTTCTCGTCTGCGCACCACTTTCTAAGTCAACCTCGTACGCCGTTGTCGGAAGCCTTGATAGAGACTGCGGATGCTTCTGCTGCGACGGTTGCGGCATCGACCGTGATCCCTTTTCGTATGCCGTCAGGCTGGGCACGTGCCGGAGCACTCTCGATTGTCGCCCTGAGCCTGTTGGTGTTTCGATATGCGTTTCAATCGAGCCTCGATCTGGAGCGACCGATCGCGCCGGGGCTATTTCAACTCCTGGCCTCAGGCGAGAAGCCCACGCAGTATTCCAAAGGGAAAGCGAAAGACCCCATGGCACCGCCGCTTGAGGGCATCGGGATGACCCAGAACGCGCAGCAGCGCGGCGATGAAAAGAGCATCGAGAAGGGCCAGGAACTGGATACGCAATCGACTGCGGGCAATGAAACGTCGGCTGCGGGGCAGAAGCCCGGGCAGTTCCAACAAACGATGTCACCGAGCGACGAAGGGGAGAAGGCGCAAGGCTCTGAGAAGGGCGATACTTCCACTGCTGGCGACAAGGGGCAGCAGGGCAACGATGCGGGTAAGGAAGGCGAGAAGAAGGACGGTGGACAACCCGACAAGAAGGGTGGTCCGCAAAAGGGCGACCAGAAGGGCGAGAAGAACTCGCTCATGGATAAGTTCCGCGATGCCATGGCCAACATGATGAACAAGATGAAGCCTGAGGACAAGAATCAGGGCCAGAAGCAAGAGCAGAACGGCAAGCAGGAAAATCAGCAGGGCAACGGGCAGCAGCAACAGGCGCAAAAGGGCCAGCAGGCTGAGGGCAAGCAGCAGAACGGACAACAACAGCAACAGGCCGATCCGAACGGCCAGCAGCAGGGGGAGGGCAATGAGAAGTCGCCCAACCAACAGGCCAAGGGCGGGGATAAGTCGAATCAGCCTTCCAGCGGCGATGCAAAGGCGGGCATGGGGAAGCAGGACGGGGCGAAGAATATCGAGCTGGCTGAACAGCAAAAGGCGATGGGAAAGATCAGCGAAGTATTCGGGAAGCGCGCGCAGAACCTGCAGGGCGAGATGATGATCGAAGTATCGAGTTCAAAGTCACAGGCGCTGAAGACGAACTACTCAGGCAAAGCGGCGGGGCATACGGATAGCTCTGGTGTGATCCACCGGGACGAAGTGCCGCTTGAGTTTCAAAACTACGTGCAGCGATATTTTGAGGAACTGCGCAAGTCTCCAGCGCCGCCGGCGAAGCCCGCCAACCCGTAGGGGCGTCGAAGGTAGTAGGGATTTCATCGGCCTTGAGAGAGAATGGTTGGCATGGAACGCCGTCATTTTCTTCTCGCTGCTGCCGCAGCCAATCAGACCTGGGCCGCCGCCAATGACCGGGTCCGCATCGCAATTGTCGGAGTTGGTTCTCGCGGCACGGCACATATCAAGGAGACGCTGACTGCACCGAATGTCGAGATCGCGGCCCTCGTCGATGTCGATGGTGCCCGGGCCGAGACGGCTTCGCAACTGGTGTTTGAAAAGACTGGCAAGCGTCCTCTGATCGAGACCGATATGCGGCGCGTCTTCGATAACAAGAGCATCGACGCAGTAACAATTGCGACTACTAACCATTGGCACTCTTTGACTGCGATCTGGGCGATGCAGGCAGGCAAGGATGTCTATGTTGAGAAGCCTGTGTCCCACAACATTTTTGAAAGCATTCAGCTTGTAGCGACGGCGCGCAAGTATAAGCGCATTGCCGCAGGCGGCACGCAGCGGCGCTGGTGGGGCAAATTTCGCAAGGCGATTGAGATCGTTCATAGCGGCGCAATTGGGGACATTTACCAGAGCAACTTTGTCTTTCCTGGCCATCGCGATTCTTTGGGCTTCAAGCCGAACAAGCAGCCACCAGCCAACCTCAACTGGGACCTGTGGGTTGGCCCCGCGCCGATGCAACCTTATCATGAGAATCTTGTGCCTTACAACTGGCATTGGTTCTGGGATTTTGGCAACGGTGAGCTGGGCAACAACGGCATCCACATGATCGACCTGCTTCGCTGGGGTATGAAGCAGACACTGGCGGTGCGGGTGCGCTCGACAGGTGGGCGCTTTGGCTATCAGGACCAAGGGCAGACGCCGAACACGCAGAACGTCACGTGGACCTTTGGCGATGGCAGCAGCATCGTCGGCCAACTGCGTGGGCTCTATACGGACGAGTCCATGTCATGGGACTTCTTTGGCACCAAGGGCCACATGCATGTCTCGGCGGACGGGCGTTCTCGGGTCACAATGGGGCGCAGCAAAACGCCGGAGCCCGAAGCCGAGTATCCCGCCGATCTCAACCACTTTGCCAATTTTGCCGATGCTGTCCGGGCCCGCGATCCGAAGCTTCTTCATGCCGAGATCGAAGAGACTGCCCTGTCAACATCACTCTGCCATCAGGGAAACATCGCCTATCGCCTGAATCGCGAATTGCGTTTCGATCCGGCGTCGATGCGCTTTGAGGGCGACGCAGAAGCCAATCGCATGCTCACGCGTGAATATCGAGCACCCTATGTCGTGCCGGAACGGGTGTAAGCACGAGCTCGCTGAAGTACTTGCCGGAGGGTAGTTCGATTTCGCGCTCGCTTTGAAGCGCCCATCCCGCAGCGCTGGCCATGTCGAGGAAGTCGCCCTTGGCAATTGCTCGGTACTCCGCGCCGACTCCTGCAAGTGCGGCACGGTAGGGCGATGGGAGAACCGCAGGGGCATCATTCCGGACGCCTAGCAGCAGCACCATCAGCTTTCCATGCCTGTTGAGGCGGGTTGTGAGGCCGCGCAGCAACGCTTCCAGGTTGGCG
Organism: Bryobacterales bacterium; assembly: GCA_038206015.1. Classification (GTDB taxonomy): domain Bacteria; phylum Acidobacteriota; class Terriglobia; order Bryobacterales; family Bryobacteraceae; genus Bryobacter. The sequence goes on from JBBRBI010000029.1 coordinate 39,689, forward strand.
ACGTATTCGAGCACCAGCGCGCCAAAGATCAAGTCTACTGGCGGAACGTGCGGCGCGCCGTCGTTCAGGTCCCAGCAGAGAAAATTGATTTCTGGATGTCGTATCGCCGCCTGGTTCAGGTAGAGCTGATTGAAGTCGATGGCCACGACCGACGCGATACCAGAGGCGGCCTCCAGCCCATTCCCACCGGCGCATCCCAGGTAAAGCAGGCTATCGGGCTGCCACTGCTGGATCGCGCTGGCAATGCAGCCTCGAATGGCGGGGGCCTGTCCGACGTGGTCCAGTTCAACATGACGTTCGTAATCTTCCAGCTCAACGGAGAGCCAGGCTTTAGACACGAGGCGGGGCCGTTATCTTGGCAAGCGGCGTCGCATGACCGGTCTGCTGAATGATTGTCATTGCACTTGCCAGCATTCCGCCGATGTCTGCGATATTGCTGGGCACGATCATCGTATTGCCTACCTTGGCAAGATTTCCGAATTGCTCGATATATTTTTCAGCGACTCGCAGTTGCACGGCTTCCATTCCGCCAGCCATCTGAATGGTTTCGGCAACTTCACGGATTCCCTCGGCGGTCGCTTTGGCGATCGACAGAATGGCTTCTGCCTGTCCTTCGGCCTCATTGATCTGGCGCTGTTTCTGAGCTTCGGACTTCTTGATGGTCTGCTGCTTCTCGCCCTCCGCCGTATTGATGGCGGCGTCGCGAGTACCTTCGGACGTAAGAATGGTGGCCCGCTTTTCACGCTCGGCGCGCATCTGCTTTTCCATTGCTCCGAGGATGTCAGCGGGCGGAGTAATGTTCTTGATTTCGTAGCGGAAGACCTTGATGCCCCAGGGCTCGGTGGCCTTGTCCAGTTCGCTCACAATATTCAGATTGATGTTTGTCCGCTCCTCAAAGGTGCGATCGAGTTCAATCTTGCCGAGCTCACTACGTAGCGTCGTCTGCGCCAGTTGTGAGATGGCGAAACCGAAATTCGAAATTCCGTAGGAGGCACGTTCGGCATCGATGATCTTCATATACAGCACGCCGTCGACACCCACCTGGACGTTGTCACGGGTGATGCAGATTTGCTCCGGGATCTCAACGGCCTGCTCCTTGAGGATGTGTTTGTAGCGGATCACATCGATGAACGGAATTAGGACGTGAAAGCCGGCGGGGAGGATTCCAGAGAAGCGGCCCAGCCTTTCAACAATGTAGGCGTTCTGTTGTGGAACGACGACGGCTGTCTTGGCAAGGACAATGAAGAAGAGAATCGCAAGGGCGAGAACGGCAATTAGAGGACCTGACATGTTGCCAATTCTACATGGCTCGAACGTGTAGCGTCAGGCCATCCATCCGCTCCACTTTGCAGCGTTGGCCTTTGGCGATCACGATTTCGCCCAGGTTCCTTGTATTCCAGGAACTTCCGCGCAATTCAGATTTGCCAATTCCACTGGGCAGGATGTCTTCCAGTGCGACCGCAGTTTCGCCCTCGATCGAATCCACGCGCTTGGGCGGATTCTTGCGCTCCATGTAGGCGATCAGCCGTTTGCGAAACAAAGCCAGCCAAATGCTCGAAACACTCAGGAAAATTAGGATTTCGATCCAGAGATCGACGCCCGGGAAGAGCAACTGGAAGAAGCCCATGAACACCGCGCCGAATCCGAAAAACAACAAAAAGAAACCCGGTATGACGCTTTCGGTGGCGAGCATGATGAAGCCCGCCACCATCCACATCCACCAGGTAATCATCGCCTAAGCTTTCTTGACTGGGGCTTTGGCGTCTGCCTTGCCCATGGACTCAATCTCACTGAAGAGGACTTTGCGCTCCTCGTACATACAGCGATTCGCGAGTAGCACGGCGGAGGAATCATGCAGTCCAACTTCAAGGTCTGCCTTGGGCCGCGTGCCCACTTTGATGTCGTTGAAAAAGCCTTCGAGTTCCAGATCCACTGGATTCCGGTCTTCTTCTGGAACCATGACGCCCTTGCGGTACAGCCACTGCCGGGCGAATTTCATCTCGCGCTCAGCAAAGCTGTCATTGGCGGTAACGGTGTCTTTTTCAAACAGAATCGGTAACGCCTTGCCGCCTTTGCCGGTTGAGGCAAGCGAGGAGGAAGCCACAAAGGTCGGCGATTTCTTGTCGCCCGTTTCCACCTTGGGCGACGGTGGTTCGAGATACCACATGCCAAGTGCGGGCTCGGAGTCGGTGCCAACCGTGATATGAATCGTTCCCTGTGTGCCCATGATGCACTCACCAAATTCTGTGCGCTCGGCGTTGAATAGCGGGCAATGGCGATTCGTGGTGATCGACGTGTAGTGCAGCTTCTGGCCCTTCGGATACTTGAAGATCAGCTGGATATTGTCAAAGATGTCGCGACCGTCCTTAATGTAATCAAGGCCGCCAACGCCTACGACGTACTCGGGGCCGGAGCCGAACATCCAGTCGGCAATGTCGATCTGATGGGAGGCCAGTTCGGCAGTAAGGCCGCCGGAGTACTCACGATATTTGCGCCAGTTGACGTCCTTATCCGTGCGGTCCTTGGGGAGCGGCTTGTTCCAAGGGTCCTTGGCGAAAGTGTTGCGATGCCACTGGCCGCGGATGTGCGTAACGGTGCCGAGCATCCCCTTGTCGATCATTTGTTTGGCGGTCTGATAGAACTTCGAATAGCGACGTTGCAGTCCCACCTGCAAGGTCTGCTTGGGCTTGGAATTCGCAAGCGCGCGCAACGCGTGAATTTCTTCCGCCTTGAACACCAGGCTCTTCTCGCAGAAGACATGTTTACCTGCGTCGAGGGCATCCTTGGTCACGGGGAAGTGCATGTATAGGGGCGTTGCGATGAGTACAGCGTCGACGCTCTTGTCGGCCAGCAATTCGCGGTAGTCTTTAAACTGTTTCGGCTTGTTGCCAATTAGTTCGGCACCTTTGCGCATGTTCGGCTCGTAGACGTCGCACACGGCGACACAGGTGCCGTTGTCGAGGCCTTTGAGATGCTGCAACAAGTATTGGCCGCGGCTTCCGGTGCCAATGAAGCCGTATTGCACGGTGTTGTTGGCAGCCTTCACTTTCGAAATAAACGGCGCACCGGTAATGCTCAAGGTCGCGGCTGCTGCCGCAGCTATTTTTGACGCCTCACGACGCGTCATATCCTGCTTCTGGCTCATAGATGTCCATAGTCTATCAAGACGCGGCTAGCGTGGCGCAAGGCGAGCGAGCCAATAGCCAGCCAAACCCCAGACAATCGGCAGCAGTGCATGCCCAAGCATCATGTGGCCAAGGTCGTTAATCGGGCAGTGTACCTGAATTACGAGGAGACCGGCGAAGCCCGCCGCCACGCCGATAGCGAGCGCGACACGGCCCCACATCAGCGGTGAAGTGCGACGAAAAACTACGATCAAGCCAATCCCAGTCACCAGCGCCGCGACGCTGCCCAGGCTGAAACAGATCGCCGCTGGCAACATCGAAAATGGTCCCACCACGGCACCCAACGACAGCCCGGTCGCTGCCAGGAGCAATCCCAAAAGCGGCCGCCAAATGCTCGATATCCCACTCGGGCTCATCCATTGGGAGGCTGCCCAGACCGAACCGCCAATCGCCATCGAAAATCCAAGACCGAAGAGCAGCCACATCGTCCCCGGAAATTCCTCGATCGCATCGTGACCCAAAAAAGAGACGCCGCTTCCGGCTACAGCCAGCGTGCAGACCATCGCTGCCAGGGCCGATTGCCAGGCCGGTCGCAAGGGGCGGACAGGCGCAAAGTTCATAGTTGTCCTCCCAATACTCTGCGGAGCTTTTCGTAGGCTCGGTGAGCCTTCTGTTTGACGGATCCGACACTAGTGCCAGTGGCCGCTGCAACCTCCTCCAAGCTTCGTCCTTCGACTTTCATCAGAATCAGTACTTCACGTTGGCTTTCGGGTAGTTCACTTAGCAATTGCTCAAAGCCAAAAGAAAGTTCCGGTGTCGGTACCGAAATATTTTCATGCAGTTCCACTTCCCCGCGACGAGTGGTCTTCCGATAGCTGTGGCTCCGGACGTGGCGTGCGATTGAGTAGACCCATGGCAGCAGCATCTCACCGGGACGCCATGTATGGCGGCTGCGATGGACTTGGAACCATGTCTCTTGCACCAGATCTTCAACCTCGCCTGGGGGGACGCCGCCCCGGAAAATCGATTTTAATCGTGGGCTGACATCGTGGATTAACGCTTCAAGGCCAGCTTCTTCGCCCGCCTGATAACGCACCATCCATTCTTCGAGCGTAACTTTCGAACCACTAGACATCCATAGGCGAGTGTATGTTAATTCCAATCGTTTTAGCGCTAACACTTGCACAATCTCAAGACATCACGCTCAGCCTGGGAGCCCTCAATGGACCGGACACCAAAGCAGGCCTCTATCTAGGCGCAAATTACGCCCATCGCATCGTACAACGCTCAGGAATGGCGCTTAGCGGGCAGCTCGATTTCGCGGCCAGCCCGAACCGCAAGTCCAGCGTAGCTGACCCACTCGGCTCACGCGACGTCGCCAGTCTTTACGTCATCCCCGGCCTTCGTCTGAGCTTTGCTCCCAACAAGCGCTTCTCGCCCTTCATCGCCGGCGGCGTCGGCCTTGCTTCCTATGAGCAATCGGCACTGTTGCAGAATGGACAGCCTTACCCCGGCTCCCGCACTCAAAATGGTTTTGCTGCTTCCGGCGCGGTCGGCATGGACCTCCGCATTTTCCGTTTCGCGGGTCTCCGATTCGAGGTCAAAAATTATCAGCAGAACGTCGCTGCCGGTGTTGGTTTACACTTCCGATGGGGAGGAGAATAAATGATCATTGCACCGGCACCTGGCAATTTTGTACGTCTCGAGGTGGCTAAGACAGGGCTCATGAAGGGTAAAGTACACGTCTTCGAATTCCCTTCCTACAAAGGCGAGGCGACGCGAAACCCGGATCGCTACTCGATTGCTCTCGACGCGGCAAGTATCGAGTGCAAAGATACCTGGCTCAAGCCCGACGACCTTACCAAAGTTATGGCTTACGCCGTCAAAGACATGCTCGACGCCAAGCGTTTCCCGCAGATTCTTTACAGATCCTCCGACGGAATGTTGACCATTCGCGATCAGTCCCGTCCCGTTGCCGTCATCTACAAGGAAACCTCGTCCGGCATCTTCGAGGGCAACAGTACGGTTGACATGCGCCTCTTCGGCCTCAAGCCTCCATCCGCCGCCTTTGGTGCCATAGGCACGGATCCCTGGATGAAACTGAGCTTTCGCCTTCGCGTGGCCTAAACTCAGTAGCCTCAGTCAACTGCCCGCACGCACCAGCCCCATCTCCCTCGCCTTCCGCGCGCTCCATTCAGCCCCGCCCAGCACCAGCATGCTAAATACAAAGCTCCAGAGTAATATCGTCACCGAATGGTCAAAAACCCCATACTCATGATGCATCTTGTTATAGAGCCACGGCCAGATCACCATATTGAGTAACTTCATCGCTTCAATCGCGACACCCACGAAACAGGCGGCCACAAACACCAATAATTTCGGCACGCTGCCATTCGGGAGTAACCAATATGTGAGAAACACAATTCCAATCGTGATCGGTAGTGATGCGACTTTATAAAGGATCGCGCTGAGCCAGCTGATTTTGATCACTGGTGCGATTGCCGCGCTCGTCGCCAGCCATAGAAAACCACAACCCAAGATGAGGCCCTGGCTGATGAGTTGATTCTTGAGGAAGCTTCGATTTGCCTTGATGTTCCAGATGCGGTTGAAGGCGACTTCAAGCGGCATGAAAATTCCGTTTGCCGTAAACAGAAGCAGTACCATCGATACCCAACTGAGAGCCTTGCCATTGGTGTAAACCGACATCTGTAAATTGCGCACAAGGAAGGCTCCGGTTTCGCCGGCAAAGTAGTCCTGCAAGCCAACATAGATGCCCTTCTCCACGCTAAACCAATGCAGGGCGAAGCGCATAATACTGGTCATCACAATCAGGAAGGGGAAGAAGCTCAACAGGACGTTTGCTGCGACGCTGAATGAGTAGACATGAGTCTCCGTCTCGGCCCAAAATTGCAGCGTAGGCTTAATCTCCGGCCAAAGACGTCTCAATCTTTCCATGTGTTGTTTTTCATCAGAGTTACCATGCGCTCGCTCGACCGCATAGCCAGCGCCAGGATCGTCAAAGTCGGGTTCTGATTGCCCGCAGTGACAAACGGTGCCGCGTCATTCAGGAATAGATTTGGCACATCGTGCGACTGATTCCACTTGTTAGTGACGCTGGTGCGCGGATCTTTGCCCATGCGTGCGGTACCGACATAGTGAATGGAATGCCCATACTCATTGGGTTTCGGATCGCGATTTGGCAAGGTCTCGGCCCCGGCCTTTTGCAGGATCTCGTTGCCCACCTCAATCATGTCCTTGAACATCGCCCGCTCATTGTCATGCCACTGGTAGAAAAACTTGGGTACAGGGATGCCCGCGTCGTCTTTCACGACCGGGTCCAGTTCGATGCGGTTGTCCTTGTACGGCAGCACCTCGCCCTGGAACAATACACTCACGCCTGCGGTCGAATAGGCGCGAACGGCCTCCATCCATTCCTTCCCATAGCCCGGAATCTGATTTCCCACCAGAGTAAACTCTCCAGTCCCGCCCGTTGGAAAAATCTGATAGCCGCGAATGAACTTCTTCCCACGCCAGTTTTTCGTCAGGTCCGGGATAAAGACATGCGCGCCGCTGCCATCTTCATTGGCGATCTTGCGGCCCATCAACTGCGGCAGGTGACCACCAACGCTGGCATAGAGATGCTCGCTGAGATAGCGTCCGATCAGTCCGCTGGAATTTGCGATCTTTGAGTTCAACAGAATGTGCGAGCTCTCGATTGCGCCCGCGCAAAGGACAAATGACTTAGCCTGAATCTCCTGCCACTCCCGTTTCTCGACGTCGAAATAGTGAACTGCCTTGATCTTGCCGTCAGCACCCAGTTCCAGGTTTCGCACACGCGCGTTGGGAATCAGATTCAAGCGCCCGGTGTTGCGTGCGGCCAATACAAATACGCGTAGGGAATCAAATTTCGATCCCGAGTCGCATCCCTGCCAGCAGGGGCCGCAGTAGTGACAGGCAGGTCGGCCGCGATGGTCGGCCGTCAGAATCGCTTTCGGGATGGGAATCACCTTGAGCCCGCGGTTCAGACTTTCGCAAGCCTTGGTCATCTCAACCTCTGCCGGCTTGGGCGAAAACGGAGCCAGCCCCTTGTTGAGCGGGAAAGCCCCCACCGGCTGGACCGTCGAGGAGACCCCAATCAACTCTTCCACGCGATCGTAAAATGGCGCGACCTCCTCATAGGTGAGAGGCCACTTGGAATCGTAATCGTCAAGCGGCTGAAACTCCTCAGGACCAAAGCGCGGCGTCACCCCGGCCCAGAACAGGCTCTTGCCGCCCACGGCCCGCACCCGCCAGAACGCAAAGTGATCTGTGCCCGCCACCGAGTATGGCTCCTTGGCCTTGTCGGCGAGAAAGCCAGTTTGCGTCAACCATTCCTGAAAGTAGTCTCCTTTCAAGCCCCGCCCCGGCAAGTCCCAGCGGCGAATTCGGTGCGTCGGGAATTGCGAAACCGGCTTCATCGGCCCGGCTTCGAGCATGACGCAGTCCAAACCAGCTTTGGTGAGGACGTTGGCAGTCATGCCGCCCGATGCGCCCGATCCAATAATGCAAACGTCGTAAACTTTCATCGCCCTAGCTTCTCGCCCTAAGCAACGGCTTGTAATTTGCAGGTGTTGCGAAGGGGCTGCCATCATGGCCAGGAAAACTATGGAGATGCGCCAGGCCCTGGTAGCCAAGTTCCTTGACGATGCCTTCCTGGGACGTATAGAAAGCACTGGTGAGAGCGGACTTGAACAGGATGAAAAACTGGTCGGCAGCCGTCTTGGGCTGGAACTCATTGGCCGAGTCGGACTTCAGCGTTGCTGCAGCGTCTGCAGATGCGCCCCACGTTGCCAGTCCGCGTTGCCAGGCCCGTTGGAGCGAGGGCGCAGCGTTGGCGAGCGTCGCGTTGATGTAGCTGTCCACGCCCGCCGCCGCAGCGCCGCCGCTGTGGTCGGAAGGCGGAATCATGATCGCCGCATAGCGGTTCAGCGTTGCCAATTCTTTCGGGGATAAGAATCCAGCCGGAGCAGCAATAGTGCGGTTTTCGGCCTGTACCCACAGGGCAAGGCCTAGAGTAATCGCATTTCGGCGGGTAAACTGCATGTCGATACTTTAGCGTGAAAGCTCTAAGGTCTTTTTGTCATCTTGCCGATAGTGGAATCTGTAATGAATGAAGATTTAGAATCTTACGCCTTCATCGATACTGAAGTGCCTGGTACGGTCGTCGAAGACCGCCCTGAGTCCACTCCTTTTGTCATCCCGATCGGTACGCAGCCGGAGAAGCGTGGCGACGGTCTGCCGACGCCGACCCCGCCTGCCACCATGGCTGAGACCGGCATAACCGAGACAATGGTTGAGCAACTCATCCTGAAACAGCTCTATTTCAGGGGCGAGGCGCTTGGCCGGGACATTTCTAATGCGTTAGGTTTCAAATACAGCGTGATCGAACCTCTGATGGAAATGCTCAAACGCAGCCACCAGATTGCAACCAAGCGATCCATGGGTATGGGGAACATGTCAAGCGTCTTTGCCTTAACTGAGGCCGGTCGAAAACTGGCGCAGCAACACATTGAGACCAATAGCTATGCCGGCGCGGCTCCAGTAAGTCTCGCCGAGTACTGTGAACTGGTGAAGCTGCAAAAGCTGGAGCCCGGCTGGTTGAATCGGGAAACTCTGAATCTGGCTTATCGACACATGGTCGTCAGCGACGAAATCCTCAGCCAGATTGGGCCAGCGGTGAACTCCGGCAAAAGCTTTCTCATCTACGGACAACCGGGTAATGGGAAAACTTTTATTGCTGAGGCACTTTTCAATATTCAGACGACGCCAATTTACATACCCTACGCCATCGAGTGCCAGGGCCAGATCATCCAGGTATATGACCCGCTCTATCATGAGCCCCTGGACGCGCCGGCCGACAGCCTCTCGATTCTGGCGTCGGCTGTCAGCGAGAGTTTTCCCTACGACAAACGTTATTTCAGGAGCAAGCGACCCTTCATCACAACCGGTGGCGAATTGGGCATGCAGAATCTGGACCTCAGCTTCAACCCAATCAGCAGAGTCTATGATGCGCCCTTCCAACTGAAGGCAAACAATGGGATCTATCTGATCGATGACTTTGGCCGCCAGAAAGTGACTCCATCCGAGGTGCTCAATCGCTGGATCGTCCCGATGGAACGTAAGATCGACTACTTGAACTTCCAGCAAGGCGGCAAGATCACCGTGCCATTTGAATGCTTCCTCGTCTTCTCAACCAATCTCAATCCAGAGCAACTGGGTGACGAAGCATTCCTGCGCCGCATTCAATACAAGATGTTCCTCCGAAGCCCCAGCGAGGCGGAGTTTGCCGAAATATTTGAGCAGTTCTGCAAGAAAGTGGACATCCCATTTGGGCCGAACCTGATCGGAAAGTTTCTCACGAAGTTCTACCGCGGCGGCAAGAAGCGCATGCGCCGTTGCCACCCGCGCGACGTCGTAACTCACGCCATCGATCACATCAAATTTGAGAAAATGCCCTGGGTTCTGACCGAAGAAGTTCTGGAGCATGCCTTTACCAGTTGCTTCACTACGGTCAGTCATTTCGACGACTAGAGCGTGGCTACTCGCGCAGAAGCCGTTGATATTGCCGATTCCCTGGAACGACGATGCCGTGATGAACCAGCTTCGAAGACTGCGCTGCGAGGAGCACGTTACTCACAGGGAGCGCAACGACAAATCGACCGCTGAAGGCGCATCTAGGGAAGAGGTTTGAGCTCCATCGGGATCTCTGCCGTGGGCTCGCGGTCACCGTGGAAGATACGCGTGATTTCGCCAGCCAGGAGCAGATACCAGTCGCTGGGAATGGTTGTGCCGTCGGCATCCAGGGTGAGCCAGAAGCCCTGGGTAGGGGCCTCGTCACGGCGTCCAACCACCTTCATGATGGCAGTGGCCTCATCCACTTCATCGAACATGGCGATCTTCAACATCGTGGCACCGGCCGTCTTGGCGTTGTAGGCCTGACGCCAGAGGAAGTCGCCGCTGAGGCGGGGGATCTGGTTTGGCCGATTATTCTTCTTCAGGTTTTGCCATGAGAAGCCTGGGAAGACTACAGGCATGTAGAGCTGGCTGTTGGCTGCAGTTAATTTCAGGTCGGGAATGAGAACTTGTTCCTTCCAGCTATCTACTCCCTGCAGTGTTCCGTATCGACCAACGTTCCAGGGCTGAATCACGTCCATCATGGCGTAGACTTCGGCCCAGTCGGTAGTTTTCTTTGAATCGCCAGTCAGGGTGCCCCAGCGGGCTGGAGTGCCGCCCATGTAGGTAACGTTGTGCCGACCTTTGAAGGCGGCAATCAGGTCCTTTGCTTCCTGAGCTGTTTCAGGCGGATGGCCGGGGCCGTCATCTAGCCCCATGCCCCAGACAGAGACCAGGGGCTTGCCTTTGTGGTGCTGGTAGTTGGGATGTGCGGCGAGCTTCAGTTCGCCCACCAGATAGGCCCAATCTTCGAGGAGTGTCTGGGCGAAGGTTGCAGGGTTGCCGCCGGAGATGTCGTATTCGATGGCGAAAGTACGACCGGATTCGAGAGCTGCGGCCATGATGTTCTTTAAGACAAGATCGCCACCGGCGCGCTTGCTCGCGATCTCGCCGACAAAGCGCTGCACCAGGACACCGTCGAGGCCGTATTCTCTCATCCAGCGGAAGTGGCGGCTCACGGTCTTGGGGTTTCGCGAAGAGAAGAGATAGGCCGGCTTGTCGCCAACCGTCATTCCGGGGATTTCGCAGAGCTCGTCTTCGTCGAACTCGGTGAGATTGGGGTACATCTCAACGGTGAGCGTTTCAGGGGTAGGCACGCCTTTAGACCAGTGGGTCCAGCGGCCGGTGCCGTCGCCGGGGCAAGTAAACCAACCCTGATAACCGACCAGCACTTTGTTGTCGAGTGTGGCTGGATCGGCGCTGAGGAATAGAGTGAGAACAGCTAGGTAACTAATCATGAGTTGTCTATTCGTGAGTTAGAATTCCAGCCGCAGCGCCATGACCATAGTTCGATTTCCGTTCTTCGCGGTGATGGCACCAAAGGTTGAGGATGTAATGGCAGTGCTGGGCGCAGCAAGGTTGGGATGGTTGAGCATGTTGTAGAACTCGGCGCGGAACTGGAGCCGCATGCGTTCTTTGATTGGCTGCCACCGGCTGAGGACAGAGTCGAAACTGAAGGTGCCGGGGTTGCGCAGGCTCGGCTCGGTGCGGGAGCCATTACCAAAAGAGTAGGCTGCGGGATTAGTGAAGGCGGTGGTATCAAACCAGCGGTCCATGCTGCTACCATCCTTGAGGATGCCGCTGGCGGAGCGATTCGCATAGCAACCCAAGCCCGAGACGCCTGGCATGGTGCATGCAGCGCCGATGGCGATGGGCGCACCGGTCTGGGCGGCGAGGATGCCGCTGACCTGCCAGTTGCCGAGGATCATGCTACCGATACCCTTGGACAGGAATTGCTTGCCGTGGCCGAAGGGGAGTTCCCACACCCAGTTTGTGACCAGACGCTGGCTGACATCAGCGGCAGAGATGGAGCGGGAGCGGCCAAGGTCATAAGGGTTGATGAAGTTGGCACCACCGACGAATCGCTCATTGACGTTATCGATTAGTTTTGCGCCGGTGAAGGAGACCTGGAACATCAGCCCCTTTGAGAAAGAGCGTTCTGCCCGCAGCGTGAAGCCGTGATAGACAGAATCACCAACGGCGGCGCGGATCTGGTTGATGCTGCCTGCGTACTGCTGATAGGGCACCAGCAAGATACCTTGACGCACCGTGGCCGTACTCATGGTTCCGATCGTGATCTTTCCGAAGAAGGGGTTGGGCACCAGGTTGTTCAACTGCGATCCGAGGGAGAGTGAGCTTGGGTAGGTGGCGTTGCGGTTGTAGTTATTCCAGATACGCATGCCACGGCTACCGATGTAGGCGGCTTCGACCAGGAAATTCGAGCCGAAGCTGCGTTGCACATTCGCGTTCCACATCTGATTGGTTGGTGTCTGCCAATCCGGCCAAATGGCGCTGATCCCGGCGCCCACCAGAGAATTCGGATAAGGCCGAAGACCGTTTACGAAAGGATTGGCGAGCGAAGAACCTGCGATAGGTGTGTTGGGTGCAGCTGGGGGCTGGCCGAAGAAGACGCCGGTGCTGACTGAGGAGCCGCTGCCCAGATCGCCAGGGCTTTGACCAACGCCGCCGCTGCCGGGAGCGTAGAAGATTCCATACCCGGCACGAAAGACAGTTTGAGGCAGAAATGTCCACGCAAGGCCAACGCGAGGTGCCCAGTTGTAGTTTGGATTACTTGGATAGCGCTTGCTGGCGGTGGTGTTAGTCAGCACGCCGGTGCGACCGGTAACTGGTTCGATGCCATTTGGATCAAAGTAGGCGAGTTGGTTGTAGCGCTCTTTAAATGGAGTTTGGTATTCAAAGCGAAGGCCCAGATTGATAGTGAGATTGCGGAGGATCTTATAGTCATCCTGCAGATACCAGTTGTAGCTTGGCTGGAGGAGAGCGAGTGAGGGCCCCACGGTGAAAGAGCCGCTATCGGGCACACCTAGCAACGCGCTAGCGAGGCCGTAGCCAGCGGTGGCCGCAGGAGTAGCCGGGTCTGGGCCCTGAGTGAATGCCCTGCCGTAGCCGAAGACGCCCGAGGGGTAGTCGGGGCGGAAGGTATTGAAGCTGCAAATTAGGTAATCGAAGCCAGTTTTGACTGCGTGGGAACCCTTGATCCAGGTGAGGTGCGCCTGGAATTCAGGGGTGGTTTCAGCACTGACATTGAGCGACGCGCGGTCGGGACCAATTGCTGTGAAGTCAGTGATGTTGAAGCGCGGAAAGAGGGAGTCGCCCGAGGCGTCCTTGAGGTACTTTGGCAGGCCGAGCGTGGTGATGTCGAAACCGCGACTGAGTGGCGTGAGCTTGGAGACCGAGCGAGTGTAGCCTGCGCGGAATTCACCGATCAGGTTGGGCCTGAAAGTGTGAGTGTCGCTGAGTGCACCGGTGTGAGCCAGGCTGTTTTGGTTGCCGCCACCGTTGGTACCTTCCCCCGGGAAGGCGATGTTGGTGTAGGGGCTCGTACGGGGAGTTACCTGATAACCGTAGCGGAAGAATAACTTGTTGCGCTCGCCTAAGTTTTGGTCTCCGCGACCGAACCAGCGGTCGGTCTTGACGATGTTGGCGAAGTTTTGCGACCAGTTGGACTGTATGGTGGGGGAGATTTCGAGAGTTGGCTTGGGGTAGTAAGCAAGCACCTTTTGCATAATGGGATCAAAGCGGGAGATCGGCACCCGGTTGTCGGGGAATGGCTGCCGGCCAAAGCCGCTCGGTCGCGTCGGATCGGCGATGGTGGTGAGCGGATCATAGATGCGGATCAGGGCTCCCGCGGTGGTCAAGGTCTGAGAGAAATCGCCGCCCAGTTGCCGTACTGTAGGAACATTGGCCGTAGGAGTGCTGACCCCGTGATCATTGGTCTGCTCCCAATTGAAGAAGAAGAACGTTTTGTTGCGGCCGTTATAGATTCGTGGAAGCACAAGGGGCCCTGAAAGTGTGAAGCCATAGTCATTGCGGCGTTGTCTGCCGCGCGATAGATTGGCGCGGTTGTTGGCCCAGCTGTTGGCATTCAGTTTGTCGTTTCTGAGATAGTCATACGCGCTGCCGTGGAAGGCGTTGCTGCCTGACCTTCCCGCAGCCACAACAACTCCGCCTGCGGAGCGACCGTATTCAGCCGAGAAGTTGTTCGTGATGAAGCGCACCTCAGCGATCGCTTCCTGCGGTGGTGTGTAGGCGTTGTCGAGAGTGGAGTTGTTTCGAGTTTCCTGGCCGTCGAAGAGAATGGCGGTAGTGTTGGAGCGGCCACCGCCCACGATCGGTCCAGTGCCGGCGTTGCCGACGGCGATCACACCGGGGGACAGGGTGAGCAGCGAATAGGGGCTGCGGCCAGTTGGCAACTCGATGATCTGCCGTGCGCTGGCGACGTAGCCTAAAGACGAACTCACCTGTTCGACTCCCAGGGCGTTGGCCGTTACCGTTACTTCTTCGCGCACGCTCCCCGGTCGAAGCACAGAGTCGATCGTTGTGATCTGACCGACCAGGACCGGAACGTCAGATATTTTGGCTATCGCAAAGCCAGCGCTCTCCATCACCATGTTGTACTTGCCCCCAGCGAGGTAGGGAATTTTGTAAAATCCGTCCGCACTGCTCTCTACCCGGGACACCGTGCCCGTGTCCTGATTGGTGGCGGAAATGCGGACCTTCGCCATTTGAGCTCCACTCGAATCGGTGATGACTCCAGATATACCGCCTCGTTCCGCCTGCGCGAAGCATGCCAAAGTACCCGCGACGGAAATCGCAGCCAGGCGTAACAGAAAACCAGATGTGATCCACATATCCAACCTTTCATTCGACGAAGTGTGAAGAGCCGCTGAGGGGGAGCTACTCGCTGATCGAAGATAGCCCGGATTGAAACTCGATACAACGTTATCACCAGTTTGTAAAGCAGCTCTAACCGTTTGAAAAGCCAAAGGCTATCCGGTTTTTGCGAATCTTCGAAAGCACTGCGTTCCAGGGAAGCCAGCAGTTTCTTCAGTACATCATTATTCGGAAAACGAATCCCCAATCCGGATCGATCTCATCGTGGGTCTCATCCTCGTTTTGATTGCGATGGTTGCAGGCTTCCGCCTGGCTTTGGAGGCGCAGAAGTCTGTCTCCGCATCAGGTACTGCCATGATCTGTGTTGTTGCGAGATGGCCGCCAACTTGAGCTTGGAACTTATAGTCCAGATATGCAAAAGACCTTCAGACTCTTGAGAGGAGCCAATGTAGCAGCAGCGGATGTGGGGATACTTGGAGCCGTTTCACGATTGGCGGGACGCAGTTTTGTGCGAGTGAAAATCAATACAGCGCGGAGTCTGCAATTGAGCGCCTTTAGAGCGGATGACGATTTCATCGTTCTCAGGAGCGATCGCTCGAACCCCCGGTGAAGATTGTTTGAGGATCACGAATCGCGAACAAAGTCAAAATCTAATTGCTTCGGGTTCGAACGATGGCAGTATCATCGCGGACTCTGGAAGTAGTTGCGTTCCACTGGCTTGCTTCTATTTAGAGCCGCACGCCCAGCCCATCGGCCAGCGCATTTCGATAAGCCCGGATCGCGGGCACAAAACCAATCAAGACGCCCGCGCCAATCACGATGGCTAGATAGGCCCAGGCCAGTGGAGTCGGCGCTTGAATTGGCAGGTAGAGCCCAAACTTGTTCTCGACAACTGGCTGCGCCAGCGCACAGAACGCGTAGATCATCGCCCCCCCCAGCATCGCCCCGGCACTGCTCAGCATTGCGGATTCAGCCACTAGCAGGAAGATGATCTTCTGTGGCCCGGCACCAAGTGCCCGCAGGATCGCCATCTCTCGCCGCCGCTCATTGAGCGACGTGTAAATCGATACGAGCATCCCCAACAGGCCCACGGCCAATACAAAAAATGACACAACCGACAGCGCATTTTCGGCATAGCTCAGCGTTTGCCAAAGCTCTGTCAGCGCTACGCCCGGCATAATCGCCGTAAGTGGTTCTGCCGCATAAGTGTTGATCTCGCGCTGCAATCGCAGTGTGTCGATTCGCGATTTTGTCCGCAGCAAAAATGCGCTGATCTCGTGAATCTTCAGGTCCTCCATCTTCACTTTGGCAGCGGGAGTTTCCTCCCCCGGCATCGGCGGCGCACCGCCGCCCCAGTCCATATGCATCGCCTCCATCCCGTAGAGCGTTACATACAGCGATCGGTCCACCGGTGTAGCCGTCCGTCCAAGAATTGTCGCCACGCGAAACGGCTTGTCATCGTGATCGAGTATGCCGCGATGCTCAGAGACACCATGGGTCACCACCACCGCGTCGCCGATCTTATAGCCAAGCGTCTGCGCGACATCTGATCCCAGCGCGATCTCAAAGATGCCAGTCGGCACCTTGCCATTCACGATTTCGATTTTGCGATCACGCCGATATCGGTAGTGAGAATAGAAGTCTTCATTCGTGCCCACGACGCGAAATCCCCGATGGCTATCGCCCAATGAATATGGGATCGTCCAGTCAATCGCCGGATGCTTCCGGAGTTTTTCATAAGTGGTGTAACTGATGTTATTCGTGGCTGACCCAATGCGAAACACCGAGTACAACAGCAACTGCAGCGGGCCGCCGCGCGCGCCCACAATCAGGTCTGTCTGGCTGATTGTGTTCGCAAAACTGTCACGTGCCCCCACCCTCACCAGCTCCACGCCCAGCAGCAGGGCGACGCTCAACGCGATTGAAAATACAGTGAGCGACGTGGTGAGACTACGGTTCTTGAGCGATTGCCAGGCGAGTGACAAAAGCAGCATCCTAGCGCCGCACCTGATTGATTTCCGGCAATGAGACACAGCGATCAAATAGCGGCATCAGTGAGCGATCATGGCTGACAAAAATCAGCGTCGATCCGGCCGCACGGCAACTGTCAAATAGTAGTTGAATGAACTTCTCCCGATGATCAAAGTCGAGTGACGAGGTGGGTTCATCGGCAATCACAAGGTCCGGGGTTCCGATCAACGAGCGCGCCGCTGCAACGCGCTGTTGCTGGCCAACGCTCAAATTGGCAACCGCCTCGTTGAGCAAGTCGCCGATGCCAAGCTGCCGGGCGACATTCGCCGCTGCTTCATGCAACGGGACACCCTTCAAACGCTTGCCTCGCTCAGGGGTGAGCTTGCAAGGCAGCGTTATGTTGTCAATCACGGTTAGATAAGGGATCAGGTTGAAGAGCTGAAAGATGTACCCGATGTGTGCCCCGCGAAAGCGATCCCGCTCGGCGCTGGACAAGGCTGTCAGGTCACGATCAAGAACTTCTACCTTGCCTGCATTCGCCTGCAGGATCCCTGCCAATATCCCCAACAGCGTCGTCTTGCCACTACCACTCGGGCCAAACAGAAACAGGTGTTCCCCGCGCTCCACCGAAAAGGACGGAATGTCCAGAATCGGGGTCCCCGCGCGATAGGCAAAACGCAGCCCGGTGATTTGCAGCATCAACTCTACAGTGTACGAATCTAGAGTGTACGAACGCGCAGGTTCCGGAACCACGCTTCGTCGCCATGATTCTGTAACAGGATCGGGCTCTTCTTCTTCGGCTGCTCGGTGAGTAGTTTATAAACAGGATGCGTCTCACCCCAACGCGCCTTCGACCCGGCCACGATCGCCTCGCTCTTCAGGCTGGCGTCAACCACCTTCTCGCCGTTCACCCAATGCTCGACATGGTCACCCTTCACCACCAGTTTCCCGGTGTTCCATTCCCCTATTTTTTTCGCTGCCAGCTTGCTCGGTTTGATGAAGCTGTAGAGCGCGCCCGTCTGTTGATCGTCCTTCAGCTTGTAGCTGTAATTGTTGTCGTCGATCAATTGAAACTCGAAGGCAACCGTATAAAGCTGCCCATGCTCAGTGGGTTTCAATGTGGCGCGATTGCTGGGGTGCCGCGTGTACTCGTCGCGTAAAGTCTCTTCGAACTTCCTTACTGGGCGCTCGATGCTTTCATTGAGGAACACCGCATCCTGGAGGCGATATTTGACGCCGCTGTTGCCTCCAGGGGAGACCTTCCAGTCAAACTCAAACTCAAAGTCGGTGTACTCGCCGAGCGAAAACAAATCCTCGTTGATCCACGGCTTCTTCGTCGATTTGATCGCACCATCGTCGATCACCCAGCCATTCCCAGGCACCTTCAGCGTGCGAACATCTCGCCAACCGGCGAAGCTTTTGCCATCAAAAAGTGTCTTCCACTCGCCTTGGCCAAATGCAAGGCCAAGGAGCAGGACGGGGGCGATCAGGAAACGTTGCATGTGTCGCCTATCATATTAAAACGATGGCTATGACATTGCACGAGATCTTGAAGTCGGCTGGCGAGGTGGCCCTGACCCTGCGTTCCGGCATAGTATTCCGCGGGCGCCTCGGGAATTCTGCAGAAGACCTGGTGCAACTTATCGGAGAGGAAGGCCAACGTCACTTTCTGGTCGCAACCGAGATTGCGGCCGTCACAATCACCCATGCAATTCAGGCCGCACCGAGCCCCACGACGAAGGCGAAGGTCGAATACATCTGGCACGTCGGTGAAGCAGAGAGCCTATCCCAGGCTGCTGCACAAAAGATGCTCAACGCCATTACCGAAGCGCTGCGCGCTCTGGGGCCGGATATCGAAAGCGAGATCCACACCATCCAATTGTTTAGTGCCCAGGCAGGTCGCTTCCGGGTGACCGACGGCGTGCTCGAAGCAGGCTTTTCCGACGATGAAGATCCACCGCCGGTCCGCGAACTCCAATCCCTACTCGCCGCGATTCTCTAACGCGACTCGAACATTGCGGTTGTAACCGTCTACTTTTGTCCGGGCAACCGGTGTGTCGCGAAAGCGGCTGCGAAACTCATCGGCACTTACCTCAACCAGATCAGGGCAGGCATTCGCCGGTTGAAAGTCCGGCTCTGCAGTCGTCGGCGCACGCCGGTTCCACGGGCAAACATCCTGGCAAATATCGCAACCAAAGAGATGATTCCCGAAGGCTTTCTTCAGTTCCTCGGGCGCTTCTGTTTTGGCTTCAATCGTCCAATAGCTGATGCACTTTGCGGCGTCGAGTTCCCACCCTTGAGGCCCTTCAACAATTGCGACCGTTGGACAGGCCTCCACGCATCGCTGGCAACTGCCGCAACGATCCGGCGTCGGCTCGCCAAACACATCCGCTTCAAAGGAGAACAGAACCTCAGCCAAAAAGTACCAGCTCCCGTTCGGCTGATTGATGAGGCAGGTATTCTTTCCGATCCACCCCAGCCCCGCTTCTCGCGCATAGCTACGCTCAAGTAGCGGTGCCGTGTCGACAACGATTCGATGTTCAAAATCTGGCAGCACGGCCCGCAGGCGCTCGACCACCCGTTGCAGCCCCTCGCGCAT
>JBBRBI010000030.1:0-58398 GCA_038206015.1 Bryobacterales bacterium
TACACCGTTCGGCGCGGGCCTTATTATCCGCCCTGGTTTGATCGCGATGATGAGATGGATCAGCCTACAGACGGGGATGACGAGGGTGGGGGCGGCGGCGGAGAGCAGGGAGAAGAGAAGCAGGCGCGGCTAAACGATAAGGGCGAGCTAACGATCACGTTGCCAACGCCGGTTAGCGCCCATGACTACTTGTTCCGGATTGAAGCTAAGGTGATGGACGAAGGGAATCGTGAGGTTGCGGGCTACGGTCTTGTTGTGGCAACGCATGGAAGTTACATGGCCGTGGTGAATCCCGATAAGTATGTTGTTGATCCGGGGGCGGTGGCGTCGTATACCGTGAATTTGAAAGACTACGATTCGAAGCCGATCCTGGCAGAGTTTCGGGCGGAACTGAAACGCTATGAGTGGAAAGATGGCAAGAGAGTAGACAAGTTGATGGAGACTTCCAGTGGCCGCGCGGGTGCCGACGGACTGGCCAAACTCATGTTTCGCTTACCCGAGGCTGGAAGTTACATCGTCACCGTCACGTCGCGGACCCCAGAGGGCCGCGATGTCAGCGACGATGCCTGGATCTGGGTGAGCGGTAGTGGCGGCTCTTACGGCGGGGTTGAAGAGACGATCAAGATGATTACCGACAAGAAGCGGTATGCGCCGGGCGAAGTGGCGAAAATCCTGATTCTTACCAGCCAGCCTGACACGGACATCTGGGTGACGACGGAGAGCCGAACGGTTATCGAGTCGCGGTCGGTAAGGGCGCCGGGTGCGGGAGGAGTGACGGTGGAGGTGCCGATTCGAAGTGAGTATCAGCCGAGAGTATTTGTAACCGCGAGTTACCTGAAGGCTGGCAAGCTCTACCAGGGAAGTGTAGCGTTGAAGGTGCCGCCGACTGAGAGGGAATTGAACATCAGTGTTGTGCCGTCCAAACAGGAATACAAGCCCGGGGAGCCAGCGCGATATGACGTGGACGTGAAGGATTGGAAGGGGCAACCGGCGCGGGCGGAATTGAGCCTGGGCGTGGTGGATGAGGCGCTATACGCCGTGCAGAAAGACATGAACCCAACGCCGATGACTTACTTCTACGGGAACGTCTATAACGAAGTGAACTCGTCGAATTCGATGAGTTACTACTTTCGCGGGGAGGCTGGCAAGCGGGCGATGAGATTGGCCAAATTGCGACCAAGTCTTGGGCAGCTAAAGCCAGACCGTGTGGGCGACCCGAGGGTGCGCAAAGCCTTCCCAGACACTGCGTTCTGGCTAGCTGACCTGACGACCGATGCGAGCGGCAAGGCCAAGGTGGAATTCGCATTCCCTGACGCACTGACGATGTGGCGCACAACAGCGCGGGCGGTTACTACCGATACGAAAGTGGGTATGAGCCTGAATCGGGTGATCGTGCGCAAGAACCTGATGCTGCGCATGGTTTCACCGCGTTTTCTAATGGAGGGCGATGAGGTCACGATTGGCGTGATAGTGCAGAACTATCTTGCCACGGCGAAAGATACGAAAGTGAGTTTGAGGGCCCCTGGTGTAGAGTTCATTGGCCCTATCGACCAAAGCGTAATGGTCGAGGCCAAGGGATCAAAGAAGGTCGAGTTTCGCATTCAAGTGCGACCTGGGAGCCAGAGCGTATTGACTGCAAAAGCCATTACGGATGAAGAGAGCGACGCAATGGAGCTGACGATTCCGGTGAAGTCCTATGGCACGATGCTTTCCAATGGTGCCAGCGGCGCGTTGAGTGGCAAGCAGAGCGCCAAGGCCACTTTGAAGGCCCCAGGCGGCGGCAATCGCGTGGTGGAATTGCGGGTTGCGCCATCGCTGGCGGGCAGCCTGTTTGGCGCGCTGGATTATCTTACGCAGTTTCCCTACGGATGCACCGAGCAGACGATGTCGAGTTTCTTGCCGAATGTGATTGTGTCTAAGGCTCTTGATGAGTTGAAGATCAAGTCGAATGTTCAGCGGGGCGAGTTAGTCAAGAAGGTAAATGCTGGCTTGGAGCGGCTCTACGATTACCAACATGGCGATGGTGCGTGGGGCTGGTGGAAGTCCGACGAATCTCATCCTTTTATGACTGCGCATGTGATTGCCGGGCTGAAGCAGGCACGCGATGCGGGTTTCGACGTGTCGCCCGAAGTGATCACGCGGGGTGAGAAGTGGCTGAGGGGCGAGTTCAATCGTCAGGCCGATGCGTTGAGCGACTTGCGGGCCTATATCGCGTTTGCCCTCGGTGGGAAGGAAGAAGTGGAAGCAGTATGGAGCCTTCGGCCTAAGCTGAGCAGCTACGGCCTGGCCTTTCTAGGGCTCGCCTTAGAAAGGCTGAAGGATCCGAGGGCGCTGGAGATCGCGCAGGCCCTTGAGGCAAGTGCCAAACAGAATGACCTGGAAGCCTGGTGGCCGGGGACGCGTGATCCTCTGCTGGATTTCACAAACGACATCACGCCGGAGACGACTGCTTACGTTCTCAAGTTGCTCAGTCATCAGCGGCCCGGGTCTCCGCTCTTACCCAAAGCCGCCGCCTGGCTCACTATGCACAAGGATCAGGGTGAGTGGTGGAACTCGACCAAGCAAACGGCTATGGTGATTTATGGAGTTACTGACTATCTCAAGACGAGTGGAGAACTGAAGCCGGATATCAACGTGACAGTGACCGTGAATGGTAAGCAGGTGTTGGCCAAGGAGTTTACCGAGGCCGATGCAACTTCGGTCTCGTCGTTTGTCGCGAGTGTGCCAGCGGGCGATGTGAACGAAGTTGAAGTGAAGGTGAGTGGAACCGGAAGGGTCTATTGGAATGCTCAGGCCAAGTACTATTCGCCAGCAGAGGACAAGAGTCCTACGGAAGGGGGATCGATGTCGGTGAGTCGGGAATACTATCGCCTCTCGCCGCGTGAGAGCGGCGGCGTGACTACCTATTCACTGGAGGCGCTGAGTGGCGATATTCATCCTGGCGATACAATCGCCGTGTTGTTGAATGTGACGGCCAAAGATTGGAAGTATATTCTGATCGAAGATCCAATTCCTTCGGGCATGGAGCTGGTTACGAACGACAATACTTATAACCTGACGGGGAAGCCGGCCTGGTGGAGATATTCGTGGGCGCAGAAGGAATATCGCGATGACCGGGTTGCGTTCTTTCGGACCTATTTCCATAACGACAGCGCGCAGTATTTTTATGTGATGAAGGCCGTCAACCCAGGCAAGTTCCGCGTTGGGCCAACACGGATTCAGCCGATGTACCAGCCACAACAAGTCGGCACTGGTAAAGCCGCGACGATCGAGGTGAAGCAATGAATTGGAAGAGTTTTGGACAGAGCTTTATCGTGCAGTTTGTGAGCAATGGCCTGCTGTTGGGGGTTGCCTGGTATTGGTTGAGTCTGGGCGTGGGCAGCGCTCTGCAGATCGGACTGAATGTCGTGCTAGCTATCGTGATGCTGGTGGGTTGGAGCGTGCTCACTGCCTATGGTCTGGGAGAGTGGCGGAACTGGATGTGGGCGCTGCCTGCGGTGGCGCTGACGCCGCTGCTTGGTTATCACTTTGCGGCCATGTTACTGATTCCCCTGTTGTGGCTGCTGATTCTGTTGCCAACGGCCGCTGTGGGGCGTTGGCAATTACTGGCACGGCCGCAATACCTGTTAGTCTGCATCGCGCTGCTGGTGGCGATGACGGTGATCCCCGCAGCGTTGTTGAATTGGGTACCTAAGATTTCCGGGTTGAACGGGCAACTGGGTAGCCTTGGGGGCAGAACGCTGCTGGCTTACGCAATCGCAGTGGGCTCGTGGAGTGTATTGTTGACCCGCATTGGAGTCACCGCGCGAGGAGAAACTACAACTACTTAGTATCAAGCAGGAAGGTGGCGGCTACGCCTTCCATCGTGGAAAATCCAGCGGTGCTTGCGGTGAGGTTTGCCGTGCAGGATTTTACTTCCCCCAGGAACATGTGCGGATGGACATCCACATGCATATCCCGCATTTCCATTGCACCGTAGAACAACACGGGGAACTTGGCGGTGACTGGCTCTAATCGATCCTGAACCACATATCGCTCGCGCAGTGCCTGTTTGAGCGCACGGTCCCAAGCGGCTTTCTCGGTGGTCGGACCGTCGAAGACCGGAAGCGCACCGGTAGAATCGTTAGGGATCAAAACAAGTTGATCTTTGTTATTGGAGATGAACTCGGGCAAGTCGATGGTCTCGCCCTGACGCTCGGTCTTGGATTGAGTTACGATGCGTGTCCAGGGAACAAAACTGGCAATCGCCTTGCGCTCAAGCGTTGGGAACTTAGCCGTAACGGCGGCGTCGGTGAGCAGACTAAACATGGCACGCTTCTGGGCCAGCTCGGCGCGGAAGGAGTTCACCATGCAGACCTTGCCGTCCTTATAGGCACGCACGAGTGGGTGCGTCAGGTCGAAGCGCATCAGGAATTCCTGGAGTGAAGATGCGCGATAGAGGAGGTCGATCTTGAAATCGCCCTTGGACAGCGATCCGTTGCGGTAATCGAGTTGTTCGGGGCTGACAAGTTCAGCCTGATAGCCGTGTTTGCGGAAGAGTTCGACGAGCACGGTATATTCAGCGCCATCCACAGTTTGGAAGGGCTGTTTGAATTCAAGAACCGCGATGGTTGGCTGTTTTTTACCGCCGTAGGCCTTGTACGCTTTTAGGACGGCCGAGAGCAGGTTCTTGGTGCCGCCTAACTTGGAAAGCGAGTACTTCTTTTTAAATTCTTTAACCGGCGGAGCATCGAAAAACATATCTGCCAGCACTTCGCCGTAGGCCAAGCCGGTTGCCGATGAAGCTTGGAAGTTACGAAATTGGAGACTGCCGTTGTTGAGGTTTGTGTTCAGCAGGGAAGTAACATGGAGGAAGGAGTAGCCAGGGTCGATGGAGGCAAGCATCCGTTCGGCTGGCAACAACTCCATGCGTTGCAGTAGGGCTGGCGTTTGCAGGGCCAAAGTTTCGACTCGTTCGATGGCTGAAAGAAGAGACTCACCTGCTTTGGAGAGCTGTTCGTACTGCTTCCTGGAGATGAAATGAGGGCGAAGAAAGGGAGAAGCTAAACGATCCCCGACCACCATCCGGTGGCTGCGCATTTTGTCGGCGAGTGCTTCTGCCCAAGTGAGGTCAGCAAACGGCTGACTTTCGAGAATTTTGTGATAACGAACGACCGCGTCGTCCACAAGCTTTTGCGCCATCTGGGTTAACTTCGCTATCAGTATGGCATAGCAGAAGCAATAAGCAAAGTTTTGGCGCTGAATTCACGAGGGTAAGCTGTTGATAGGATGGGACTTGTGTTTTGGACATGCGAAAGGTATGAGAATGGGCAAGAAAAACTGTATTTTCCCGCTGTTAGCGGTCCTAATGTCTGGGGTAATGCTGGCCGACGACGGTATCTGGCTTTTCAATGAGTTTCCGCGTGCCGCCGTAAAGGCCA
Source organism: Bryobacterales bacterium (assembly GCA_038206015.1). Lineage (GTDB taxonomy): Bacteria > Acidobacteriota > Terriglobia > Bryobacterales > Bryobacteraceae > Bryobacter. Next base: position 5,421 of record JBBRBI010000030.1, read on the forward strand.
AGTACGGCTTTGATGCCAATGACGCATTTCTGAAGAAGCTGCAGACGGGAAGCGTGCGATTCAATAACGGCGGTTCCGGGAGCTTTGTATCGGGGGACGGGCTGGTGTTTACCAATCATCACGTAGGCGCAGACTGCATCCAGAAACTGTCCACAAAAGAACACGATTACATGCAGGAAGGCTTTACGGCCAAGACGAAGGCTGAAGAGCTTGCCTGTCCGGACCTTGAGCTCAACGTATTGCTGAAGATTGAAAATGTAAGCGAAAAGGTGAAGGGCGCGGCACCGTCGGGGGCCACTGCGGCCGAGGCGGCTACGAAGCGTCGGGGTGAGATGAGTGCGATCGAAAAGGCTTGCACTGAGAAAACTGGACATCGCTGCGACGTAGTTACTTTGTTTAGCGGCGGTCAGTATCATCTGTACGAGTATCAGAAATACACGGATATTCGCCTTGTGTTCGCTCCAGAAAAAGACATTGCTTTCTTTGGTGGGGATCCCGATAACTTCGTTTACCCGCGCTGGGATCTGGATGTTACGTTTTTTCGGGTCTATGAAAACGACAAGCCGCTGAAGCCGATGGAGTTCTTTCCCTTCTCAAAGACAGGCGTGAGGAAGGGCGAACTGACCTTTGTCTCGGGTAATCCTGGGTCGACAGGACGACTGATGACTTATGTCGAGATGGAGTTTCAACGGGATGTTCAAGTGAAGTTCAATTTGGAGTCCACCTCAGCTTTGATAGCCGCGCTCAAGGAATTCTCCAAGCGCGGATCGGAGCAGTCGCGCGTGGCGTTGGAGGAAATCTTCGGAAACGAGAACAGCTACAAGGCCTATTCCGGGTTCATGAGTGGGTTGCAGGACGCTTCGTTCATGGCCAGCAAGAAGTCGCAGGAAGCGGCGCTTCGAGCGACGATTGCCAAGGACCCGGCCAAGGAAAAGCTCTACGGGAGTGCCTGGTCAGAGATGGAAAAAATCATCGCCGATTACGGGAGTTTCTATCAGAAGTTCATGATTTTTGAGACGCTGCCGGATCGGTCGAACCAACTACTGGATATCGGACGCACGGTTTACCGATACGCCACCGAGAAGGCTAAGCCGAACGGCGAGAGGTTGCGCGAATTTGGCGATGCTGGCCTCGCGAGCGTTGAAGATTCCATGTATTCCAAGGCCCCGATCGATGCGAGCCTGCAGGAGGCGGTACTTGCCGAATACCTGACCTTTGCCTCGAAGAAGCTGGGAGCGGACAATCCAGTGATCCGGGAGATTCTCGGTGGCCGCAGTCCGCAGGCGGCTGCCCGGGAAGCTGTCGCGAGTTCCAAGCTATTCAACATTGATGAACGTAAGCGCATTGCAAACTCAATCGACGCTGCTCGAAATGAGCAGGACGGGATCCTGAGAATTGTACGCATACTGGAGCCGGAAGCGCGTAAGTATCGAAAGATGTGGGAAGACCGCGTGCAGGCGCGGCAGTCGATTGAGACGGCAAGGATTGCACAGGCTCAGTATTCGCTAGGCGGCAATGTATACCCGGACGCGACGTTCACGTTGCGGCTGAGTTTTGGCCCTGCAGTGGGTTACAAGAATGCCAAGGGGGAGAGCGTAAAGTGGTCGACGGATTTTTCTGGGTTGTATCGGCACGCGACCGGCACAGATCCGCTCAAACTACCCGCGCGCTGGCTGCAGGCGAAGAACGCAATGCGACTGGGCACGCCGTTTAATTTTGTGACTACTGCTGATACGCATGGCGGCAATAGCGGTAGCCCGACATTGAATACGAAGGGCGAGGTGATCGGAATTCTGTTCGACGGCAATCTCGAGGGCTTGCCCAACCGCTACCTCTACACCGAGAAGATGGCACGCAGCGTACATGTCGCCAGCCAAGGCATAGTGGAGGCGCTGCGCAAGGTTTATCACGCAGACAGCCTGCTGAAGGAACTTGGCTTTTAATTACTTCCAAAGTAACTTGGAGTAATCTGCGAGATAGCGGCGCCACACCAGCCAGGTGTGCGCGCCTGGTGTCGAAACCCAGGTGTTGGGGAATTGCTTTTCTTTAAGCCAATCGGAGAGTTTGAGCATGGGCGCGTGAGCGGCATCGGAACTGCCGCAGGCAAGGTAGAGCAAGCTGGGGCGATCCTTCTTGTTGGACAGCAGGGTCGGGTATCGATCCTCGGGCTTGGCCGCCGCCGTGATGCCGCCACCTGAGAACGCTCCGACATAGGCAAAGCGATCCAGATGGTTGAGGCCGACGAGCAGCGATTCACTGCCACCCATCGAGAGCCCGGTGATCGCGCGGTGCTTGCGATCCTGCGCGACCTTATACACGCGCTCTGCCTCGGGCAGCACTTCTTCAAGCAGTGTGCGGGAGAAGTTCTCGGCGTTCTTGCCCCAGATTGCAGGGTCGCGCGGCAGGCCAGTACGCAGCGTGTGAATGGGCGCGCCGTAGCCAAGCGGCATGACCACGATCATGGGTTGGATTTGCCTGGCGGCCAGCAGATTATCGAAGATCAGATTCGCTTTGCCAACCGTTGTCCAGCCGTCGGCCTTATCGCTCATGCCGTGGAGCAACACCAGCAGCGGATAGCGCTTGGAGGGCTGATAGCCGGGGGGAGTGTAGACAAAGAAATCGCGCTGGTCCCCGGCGATTTTGGAGGCGGTGAAGTGATGGTGAACGGTGCCGTGCGGGACGTTGGTTTGTTCCCACGGCTCAGATGGTGTACCCGGCACGAGCACCATACTATTGGCGCTGAGCGCATTGGTCTTGATCTCGCCAGATGCGGGGTCGATGAAACTCGTGCCATCAATGGCGAAGGTGTAGCCGTAGATGTCGGGGGCCAGGGGCGCGGTAGTCAACGTCCAGACGCCGCCCTCACCTTTGAGCATTGGCTGGCGCCCGTTTCCCTCAAGCGAGAGTTCGACTTTCTCTGCCGTGCGAGCGCGGATGCGGAAGGTGATGCGGCGGTCCGCCGAGACCTCAGGCGAGAGCAAAGCGGGCGGGGCAGGGGTGGGTTGTGCCAGAGCGGTGACACAAAAAAGGGTGGCGGCAAGCAGGCAGCGGTTCATGCGGACTATCCTACACCTATGGCTCGTCTGATCGTGTTCTTCAGTTTTTCGATGCTCCCGGCACTTGCTGCTGACCCTGTGGTGAAGCTCGTGATCAGCGATGCGCACTTTCGCGTGTATCGCTCTGACGGCACTGTTGCTGACATCGAATCGATACTTCAGGCGGCGACGCAGAACGATGTAATCTTTCTTGGCGAAACGCATACAGATCCAGTCGCGCACTATTTGGAGAAGCGACTCTTCGAAGGCATCGCAGACGAGAAGACAACGCTGTCGCTTGAGATGTTTGAAAGCGATGTCCAGTATGTGCTCGACGAATACCTTCACGGGCTTATCACTGAGGAGCAGTTGATCTCGGCGGGCCGCGCCTGGAAGGCCTACAAGACGGACTATCGCGACCTGATTGAATATGCGAAGGGGAAGAAACTTCCAGTCGTGGCCGCCAATGCGCCGCGCCGTTATGTGAATCGCGTGAGTCGACTGGGGCGCGAGAGTTTGAGCGATTTGTCTGCACAGGCCAAAGCCACTCTGCCGCCATTGCCTTACGCGGAAGCCTCTGCCGACTATGCCTACAAATTCACGAAGTTGATGGAAGAATCGCGCAAGGAGAATGAGGCGTCCAAGACGCCTGTGCCGCAAGGAGAGATGAATATTCCTCGCGTCTTGGCAGCGCAGAGCCTATGGGACGCAGGGATGGCTTTTTCGATTGCGCAGCATCTTACGCGCCAACCGGGTCGGCGCGTTGTTCACGTCAACGGCGGCTTTCACACCGAGCAGCATCTCGGCACGGTCGAACACCTGGTGCGCTATCGGCCGGGCGTGAAGGTGATGGTAGTTACGATGATTCCAGCGAAGAAATTTCCGGCCTTCGATGTGGAAAGCATGCTCGGGAAAGGCGATTTCTTAATCGTCACGGATCCGTCGATCACGCCAAAGTAGCTGATCCGCTGCGCAATCTGCCGGTGCAGCTGAAATTTGCTGTCTGAGCTATTGAATCGTCTTCCCAGTCAAGCTAGACTGAGCGGCAATGACTTCTCGCCTCTTTCTGACTTTCCCATTCCTGTTGGCAACGCTACTTGGCCAGGACGCCCGCCCTGCAAAAGCTAACTACGAGCTAGCTTCTCGCTGGTCGCCGCAAAAGGTGGCGAAGATGGTTTTCGATGTCTCCGTCGTTCCTCACTGGTTCGAGGGGGGAGACCGCTTCTGGTACAGCCACGAGACCAGCCAGGGCCGCAAGTTCACGCTCGTCGATCCAACGAGGAAATCGAAGTCGCCGCTCTTTGATCATGCGCGGATGGCTTCGATGTTGACCTCGCTGACACGCATTCCGTATGACGCGCAACACTTACCGGTGGAAAATCCGCATCTGATGCGTAAGGATACAGTTCTGCTTTTTCAGATCAGTGTGCCGCCAGAGTCTGAGATTCCAGGGCTGCCGAAAGTGGACAAGAAGGACGCTGGTGCCTCCACTACGCAGTCTTCAGCGGACCCGATTGAAGATGATCCGGAAGACCCACAGCAGCGCCGCGCTGCGTCTGCAGAAGCCGCTGCGACTAATCGCCTCGTCTATTTTGAGTACGATTTTGCGACTGCCAAACTCGTGCTGCTGCCAGACTACAAGGCACCACGCAAGCCACGATGGGTTTCTCTGTCGCCCGACGCAAAGACCGTCATCTTTGCCCGCGGGCAAAATCTCTACTCGATGGACGAAGCGAATTATGCCAGGGCCCTGGTGAAGGAAGACGACACTTCGATCGTAGAAACCCAACTTACGACCGATGGCGAAGAGAACTTTGGGTATGCCCGCAGATTGAACGAGGAAGAGAAGCGACAAATGAATCTGCGCACAAAAAACCCTCGTGTGCCTGCGATTCCGATTCTCTGGTCACAGGACGCAAAAAAGATTTCGATGATTCGCAATGACCAGCGCAAAGTGGCAGAGCTTTGGGTCATCAACTCCTTGAGCAGTCCGCGCCCGACGTTGGAGAGCTATCGCTACGCTATGCCCGGAGAAGTCAATCTTCCCCAGGCCCATCTTGAGCTCTTCGACTTACCCACCAAGAGCCGCGTGAAGGTCAAAGCGGATCAGTTTCAGGATCAGGCTCTCTCCATCTACAGCGCGCCTGTCACCTATCGTGAGCGTGAAGCGGTGAGGATGTTTGCTGTTGAGCGGACGGGCGAACAGGATGTGCCACAACAGGGCCAGGCTGGGCCTCCCCCGGGCCCTTCGCCCAAGTGGCTGAGCGAATCGCCAACCAGGCTGTATTTCAATCGTACGAGTCGCGATCTGAAGAAGATCGACATCTGCGTGGCGGACACGGCAACGGGTGAGGTGAAGACGCTCATCGAAGAGCGCCTCAACACCTATTTGGAGTTCAAGCCGCTACGCCTGTTGGGCGATGGCAAAGAACTGATCCACTGGTCTGAGCGCGATGGCTGGGGTCATTACTATCTGTTCGACGCTGATGGGAAGTTGAAGAACCAGATCACAAGTGGCGAGTACCATACCGAGAGTATCGAGGCCGTCGACGAGAAGACGCGAACACTCTACTTTGCAGGCAACGGCCGCGAGAAGGACGAGGATCCTTATTACAACCACCTCTACAAGGTAGGTCTTGATGGCGGGGGCCTAAAGCTGCTCGACCGTGGCGACGGCTCCCACACCGCTTCGCTCTCAGACTCAGGGAAGTATTTTGTCGATACTTACTCGCGAATCAATCGCGAGCCGAGTTCGGCCTTAGTGGACAGCACAGGCAACGCGATTCTGGAGTTGGAGGCCACCGATATTTCAGCTCTCAAGGAAGCTGGTTTCGACGCTCCGCAGCCCTTTGCAGTGAAGGCCGATGACGGTGTAACCGACTTATACGGCGTCATGTACAAGCCCTTTGATTTCGATCCGAAGAAGAAGTACCCGATCATTGCGTTTGTCTATCCGGGGCCGCAGACGGAGAGCGTTACGAAGACCTTCAATCCGCGCAGTCCCAATCTTGCCCTCGCACAATTGGGCTTCATTGTGATCGAAGTTGGCAATCGTGGTGGAAACCCGGCGCGGAGTAAGTGGTATCACAACTACGGCTATGGCAACCTCCGCGACTATGGTCTCGCCGACAAGAAGTCTGCCATCGAGCAACTAGCCCGCCGCAACTCTTTCATCGATATCAACCGCGTCGGCATTTACGGGCACTCTGGCGGTGGATTCATGTCGACTGCCGCGATGTTGGTATACCCAGACTTCTTCAAGGTGGCGGTGTCATCCTCAGGCAACCATGAAAACAACATTTACAATCGCTGGTGGAGCGAGAAGTATCATGGCGTCAAAGAGGTTAAAGACAAGGATGGCAACATCAAGTTTGAATACACGATCGAGCGCAACTCTGACCTGGCCAAGAACCTCAAAGGCCACCTGATGTTGGCAACAGGCGACATTGACGATAATGTCCATCCGGCTGCTACGCTGCGTGTCGCCGATGCGTTGATCAAGGCCAACAAGCGCTTCGATCTCTTCTTTCTGCCTGGCAAGCGCCATGCGTATGCCGATGCCGTCAATTACTTTTTCTGGTTGCGTGCCGACTACTTCGTCAAGCACCTGATTGGGGACTTCTCGCAACCTGTGGACATGTTTGAGCTGAACCGGGAACGCGAGCAATCCACCGACAAGGCTCGCGCCCGCGTTACGAATTGACCGGCACCCCTTTGGGGGCATTTGCGTCGTAAGATGCAGAGATGAAACTTCTTCGATTTCTCCCGCTCGTGCTGCTCGGCTCGTTTGTCGGCGCGCAAGAATTGATTGTGCAAAAGGTGTTGCCTCTGGAAGCCGCGATAAAGGTTGCGCAAGGCGCGATGGACCGCTGCAAGGCCGATGGCTACAAGGTGAGCGTCACGATTGTCGATGCGTCTGGCGTCGTGAAGCTACAACTGCGCGGCGACGGCACAAATCCGCACACGGTGGAGCTGAGCAAGCAGAAGGCTTATACGGCGATGACCTACAAGCGCACTTCTGCTGAGACCGTAACGAGTTGGAAGGCCGCTGGTGTATTCCCGAACATCGCTGGCACGGTGGCCATCGGCGGCGGCGTGCCGATCAAGGCTGGTGCAGATGTCATCGGCGGCATCGGTGTGAGTGGCGCACCGGGTGGCGAGAAGGATGAGGTCTGCGCTGATGAGGGCATCAAGAAGATCGCCTCGATCTTAAAATAGCCGCCTTGGGCACTTACGAAGGAACTCAATCTTCCGGGCGCTCCCAGACCTTCCCATTCCGCGCCAGTTTGATAAACCCGGCGACATCCTTCGGGCTCGCGATCGGAAGGACTCCGGTCACCCCGTCCACCGCCGTCTTTTGAGATAGCGTCGGCACGCCCGCCACGGCTATCGCCTTTAGGTGCCGACAGGCATCCATCAGAAAGCCTACGGCATCCGGGTTTTTAGTGAGCTCCGCGTCCCCGTCTGGCCCGGCCAGCACAACCACGGCGTCGAACAGCACAGACGGCGAAGCCGCCAGCGCCATATCCGCCGGATGCTTCGCACCGGTCGAGTCGATGACGCCGCCCACCTTCATCGCGATCAACGCTACGGCCGCCTTCTCCTTCAGGATTGCCGCAACTAGAGCGTCCCTCAATGCCGGATCGAAGCCCGCGCCCAAAAGCACGCCCACCTTTCTGCCCTTCAAAGTGGGCGCGTATTTCCCATAGAGCCGTAGCGCTGGGCTGGGCGGAAGATCGATTGGTGCCGTGCCGGGGCTGATCTTATCGGCTTCCCCCATCATGCCCAAACCATCGGCGACGGTCGCGCCCAGCGTCGGATCGATAATGTTGAGGTGACCCAGCATCCGCTTCCGGATTGCAACTATGTCCACCTTCGCCAGCTCAAAGGTAAGTGCCTTGCCGATGTGCTTTTGCTCCTGCGGCGTAACCGAGCGGAAGAACAATCTGGCCTGTGAGTAGTGATCGGCGAAGGACGCGGCGCGCAGCCTCACTTTGCCACCCTCCATCGGAACCTCGATGCTCGAAAAACCGCGTGTCGCGCTCTCTCGCGGACCCGCTGGCTCAAGCGTGTTTGGCTCGTAATTCGCCCTACCCTTGGGAACCTGCATTTGCATGTGCCCGTCGCGCTGCATGTTTGCGAAAGGGCACTTGGGCGCGTTGATTGGAATCTGATGGAAGTTCGTGCCACCCAGACGCTTCAGTTGCGTGTCGAGGTAAGAAAACAGCCGCCCCTGCAAGAGCGGATCCTCGCTGAAATCGATTCCTGGCACAACATGGCTAGGGCAAAAGGCAACCTGCTCGGTCTCGGCGAAGAAATTGTCCGGGTTGCGGTTCAACACCATCTTCCCCACCATCTCGATCGGCACGATCTCTTCCGGAATCAACTTCGTCGCATCCAGCACATCGAAGTCGTAGGCATCGGCGGTAGCCTGGTCGATAACCTGGAAACCCAACTCGTACTCGGGGAAGTTGCCGCTTGCGATCGCCTCAAACAGATCGCGCCGGTGGAAGTCATTGTCCGCGCCATTGATCTTCACCGCCTCGTCCCACAACACCGCCGCTGTCCCCAGCACCGGACGCCAGTGGAACTTAACGAAATTCGTGTCGCCCGCCGCATTCACCAGCCGGAACGTATTCACGCCGAAGCCTTCCATCATCCGCAGCGAGCGCGGGATCGCTCGGTCCGACATGACCCACATTATCATGTGCAGCGATTCGGGCATCAACGAAATGAAGTCCCAAAAGGTGTCGTGCGCGCTGGCCGCCTGGGGATAACCGCGATCGGCTTCCATCTTTACCGCATGGATCAAGTCGGGGAACTTCAGCGCATCCTGGATAAAGAACACCGGAATGTTGTTTCCCACCAGATCGTAGTTTCCCTCCTGCGTGTAAAACTTGACCGAGAAGCCGCGCGCGTCGCGGGGAAGATCGACCGAGCCGCTCCCGCCCGCCACTGTCGAGAAGCGCGCAAACACCGGGGTCTGCACCTTCGGATCAGCAAGGAAAGCGGCCTTCGTCACATGGGCCATCGACTTGTACGGTTGAAAGTAACCATGCGCTGCAGAACCGCGCGCGTGCACGATTCGCTCAGGGATCCGCTCATGATCGAAGTGAGTAATCTTCTCCCGAAGGATGAAGTCCTCAAGCAGCGTCGGGCCGCGAGAGCCGCCCTTGAGCGAATTCTGATTGTCCGACAGGGGCAATCCCTGGTTCGTCGTTAGAAGGACGCCGTTGTCTGGAGCTTGTTGATGCGCTTCGCCGCCGCTTGCGCGCCCCGCGTTGGTTGGTTTAAGGTGTTTCTTAGCCATCGCCGATAGGATTCTCAGAGGCTCGAACCTGTTTCTTCGGCAGCTACAAAATGCGAAACGCCGATGACGCCCTAGACGCCAAAGCCGCGCGGGCGCTGTCGAGGGGTGGGCTTGGCGACTGTCAACTCGGCAAAAAGCTTCTCAATGGCGGCCTGCTGTTCGACAGGCACGGGCAGCGGGCAGTCCTTGCTTCGGATCGCGTGCAGCACGGCCAGCATGCCAGCGTGGTTGATCTTTGTCTGCGGCACGGCGGCCAATGCCTGCGCGCAGGGGTGCGTCTCATTCCAAGCGAAGTCTGCTGCTGCCGGACGCCACGTGAAGGCGATAGCGAGGCGATAGGGAACCAGCACCGTTGCGGTCGGCCAGTCCGGGATCGGCTGTGGATCCTCCCCGACGATGTAGAGCGTCTTGAGCTTTGCCGCGATCACAGGACGCGCTGTCGGCAGGCGCAGCAGATCGCGGAAGTTATCGGTTGGGCCGACACAAATACCGATCGCGTTTCCATCCTGCTGCGCAGTCAAGGTATTGCGAATCTGCCCACTCGGTTCGGCAGTATCCAAGAGGTTTTTGATCGTGGGAGTTTGGTTCTGGATCGCGGCCTTCAGCACCGCACTCTCTTCGCCACGCTGTTTCGCCAGGGCCATCCCGATCGGAAATGGTCGCCCGCCGTAGAGCTTGTTGAACACTTCCAGCAGCGCAGCAGAATGCAGGTTGTCTTTCGTCGTGGAAAGCGATACTACCCGGCACTCGTTCTTATTGTCGAGGGTATAGAGCAGCGACAGCGCAAGCAAGTCGTCTAGCGTGTCTCCGAAGGCCGCGTCGAACACCACCCCAATGCTGGGGCGTCCAGGGCCAGGGAATTGCATCGCGCGCTTAGGCCAGGTCCAGCCCGGCAACGCGGCCAGTTGCGTCACCGAAGTGCTCAACGTGCACACCCATGCGGTCCATCATCGTCAGATAGAGATTGGACATCGGGGTCTCGCGGCGGAAGCTGATGCGACGACCGGGCTTGATGTATCCACCAGCGCGGCCAGCGATGATCGTCGGCAGGTCTTCGTGCGTATGGCGGTTGCCATCGGACAGGCCAGCACCATACATAATCATCGAGTTGTCAAGGATGTTGGAGTCGCCTTCCTTGGCGGCCTTCAACTTCTCCACCCAGCCCGCAAATTGCGTCATGTGATAGGTGTTGATCTGCGTTACTTTTTCGATCAAATCCGTCTTGCCCATGTGGTGGGTTAAGGGGTGATGGCCGTCGGGGATTCCGATTTCGCGATAAGCGCGCGAGCTGCCTTCACGGGTCACCAGGAAGGTGACGACGCGCGAAAGGTCTGCCTGGAAAGCGACCGTGATCATGTCGGTCATCAGCTTGAAGTGCTCCGCGAAATCTGCCGGAATGCCGTAGGGCTTATCCATGCCGGGGTTGATCTGCTGGGTGTCCTTCTCAGCGCGCTCCAACTGCTTTTCAATCGAGCGGATGCTGGACATGTACTCATCCAGCTTGCGACGATCTGTCGGGCCGAGATTCATCTCCAGCTTCTGCGTATCGCCCATCACGAAGTCGAGAATGGATCGGCGATATTTGGCTTGCCGGGTCTTGGCCTCAGGCGAGAGTTCCGCACCCGTACCGAAGAGTCGTTCAAACAGCGAGCGCGGATCGAGGATCGGCGGCAAGGGCTGCGTCTCACTGCGCCAGGCAAGGTTGTTGGTGTAGGCGCAGGAGTAGCCGGAATCGCAATCTCCGGCTTGACGGGCATCTTCGAGTCCGACTTCGAGGCTGGGGAAGCGCGTCTGCGAGCCGATTTGATTGGCGACGATCTGGTCCATCGAGATGCCGGCCTTGATGTCGACAAAGCTCTTGCGAGGTTGAATTCCGGATAGATAGCCGCCGCAGCAACGGCCATGGTCGCCTGCACCATCCAGCAGCGCGCGACCGCCATTATGGGTCAGGTTGGAGAGCAGCGTGATGTCGTTGCGATGAGCCTCCAGCGGCTTGAGGATGCGCGGCAGTTCCGCTGGGAATGCGCCGTTCTCCGCCGGAGTCCAGTTCTTCATGTCGATGCCATTCGGCACATACACAAAGGCCATGCGAATCGGCTTGGGGCCCGGCAGTTGGCTGGCGAATGCTGGCACCATCGAGTCCAGAACGGGCAGCGCGATTGTCACGCCTGCGCCTCGCAACATCGTACGTCGCGATAAAACTTTGCTTGTGATCACTTTTGCGCAATCTCCTTGATCGGTTTCGTAGCCGGACTAGGCACTGGTGCCTTACTATATTCTGCCCGTTTTGTCTGGAAAGGTAAACTCCGAACTACTTCGTAAATCAGAGTTTGAAATCGGTTGCCCTGTTCAGACAGCTTGGTCGTGATGCCATCAATGGTTCGACGATCATAGCGCTCGAGGCCGCGGCCCAGGGCGTAGATCAGCATCTTTTCAGTCAAAGTGTGGTTAAACTCGCCCAGGTCCTGCGTCAGTAGCATGCGCAGTTCCGCCGGGTTCTGAAAGCTCTTGCCATTGGGTAAGGTCCCGGCTGGTTCAATGGCAAAGGTGCCGTCGAGGTCGCGCCACTTGCCCGTACCATCGTAATTTTCGAGTGCAAAGCCGAGCGTGTCCATGCGGTTATGGCAACTGGCGCACATGGCGTTGGAACGATGCTTTTCCAACTGCTGGCGCAGGGAGCCGCCTTTGCCCACGGCTTCCTCATCAAGCGTGGGAACATCGGGCGGAGGAGGCGGGGGCGGCGCGCCAAAGACATTTTGCAGCAGATACTTGCCGCGAATTACAGGCGAGGTCCGAGTCGGATAACTCGATACCGTCAGCACGCTGGCTTGCGTCAGCACGCCGCCTCGCTGGTTGCCCGTCAACTCCACACGGCGGAAGTCGGGGCCCTTTACTCCATCGATCTTGTAGTGCTTGGCCAATGTCTCGTTCAGGAAGGTGAATTTGGCGTCAAGGAAGGTGGTCACCGAGAGGTTCTCACGCAGCACGGTTTCAAAGAACAGCCGTGTCTCCTCGGCCATCGCATCGCGCAAATCCGGGTTCCACTCGGGAAACTTTTTGGGGTCTGGCTTGACGCTGTAGAGGTTGCGCGTCTCCAGCCACTGACCAGCGAAATTTGCGGCTAGCGCGCTGCTCTTAGGGTCGTTCAACATGCGCTTGACTTGCGCATCTACCGTCGCCGTATCGCGAAGCTTACCCTGTTCCGCCAGCTTGAGCAACTCCTCATCCGGCATCGACGACCACAAGAAGTAACTTAGCCGCGAGGCCAACTCAAATTGCGTGATCGCGTGGGTCTGCTTGGGATCGTTGGGATACAGATCACGTTCCACACGAAACAGAAAGTGCGGAGACACCAGCATCGCCGCCATCGCCACTTGTAGGCCCTGCTCGTTGGTCTGGCCTTCGTTGCGGGCCATGGTGACAAAGCGTGCCAGCGACTTCACTTCCGCCGGAGTAATCGATCTGCGCCAGGCGCGGCGAGCCAGACTTGCGATGATCTTCTCGACGCAAGGCATCCCGCTATTGGGGTCGCAGGTGAGTAGCGCCTTGCGGCTCTCGGGGACTACCTTTGAGGCGTAGGGCCCGACAAACTTGATCATGTCCAGATACTTGTTCGTCTTGTTGTTGTAAAGGTCCTTGGGTTCAAGCGGCTTGACGAACTCGTCATCGATAAAGCCTGCCCGGAATCTGTGCTCCCCGGCTGGCAGCGTCAATCGAAAGGTTTCTGAAGAATACGGATTGAAGTAGACCAGCCCCGATGGCTTGGTTTCGATCAACTGCGTATGGATCAGTTTGCCGTCCATCCAGAAGCCCAGCAAAACGGGCAGACCTTTGGCTCGCTCGCCGGGAAGCCCAATCTCGATTTGATAATCGGCGTCCCATTCGACGCGATGGATCGCCTCGATGAGCGATGGTGCCACGCGGCGAATCTTCTTGTCTTTGTTGTGATACTCAAATTCCACCGGCTTCTTGGGCAGCGGGTCCAGGCCAAGCGCGCGTGCCGAGATGCGTTCAGCGGCATTGAGATACTTTTCCATTAACAGCGGCGAGATAGTAAGTACATCGCCGATGTTATCGAAGCCGTGTCCCGAGTCGTCAGTCGGGAAGTCCTTCTCGGCACGAAAGTCGACCTGCAACAAGTCGCGGATGGTGTTCGTATACTCGGTCCGATTGAGGCGCCGCGCAGTGACACGACCTGGATCAGGTTTGATCTTTGCGTCGGCCCGGTCCCACTCTCCATTGACGTAAGCCAGCAATCCGTCAACCTGAGCCTGAGCAGGGCGGGGAAAGCCCTTGGGTGGCATCTCACCCGACTTGATCTTCTGAATAACCCGTTCCCAGTCCTGTCGAAACTCACTCACCGAAGTGGCTTCCGTGAAGGGCTGGATATTGACGCCGCCCGAAGCCGAGCGGTCATTGTGACAGGGAGAACAGGACCTGTTCAGCAGCGGCTTAACCGTCGTGGCAAATGGGTCCTGCGCAATAGCCATTGCTGCGAAAAATAGAGCAGGGAAGAATCGAAAGAATGGTGGCATGACAGATTGCAGTTGCTTCATTTTACCTCAATTGGGGGTAGTCCCTGAAAATCGCAGGGGCCAATGCAGCCGCGCAGACTGGGGCCGATGAACCCATAGAGGAAGTCTGAGAGGTCTGATGCGGAATCTTGCAATTGTTTTCCTGATGTTGGTATGTCACCTGCGGGCGCAAACCCTGAGTGTGAACAACGCCAACCTAAAATTTATGGCGACGGTTGGGGCCATTACGTTACCCGCAACTCTGACTGTAAATGTCCAGAGTGTGCCATCTGGGCTGGGCTTTACGGTCGCCGTCAACGGTCCAGCCCCTTACTATGGCGCATGGTTGCTGGCTACATTGTCCAGCGGCAAGACTCCGCAGACCATGGGTGTGCAGGTAAATCCCACGGGATTGGCTGCCGGTAGCTATTCGGGCACAATTACCTTGACTGGCAGCAGTGGCAGTCCCATTCCAACCGCGCTGGTGGCTGTCACGCTCACCATCGGAACCCCGCCGCCAACCATCACTATCTCTCCTGCGACCTTGAGTTTCAGCTATACAACCAGTCAGCCCATCGTCGGCAATGCCGCTTTGGGCTCCACTTTTATCCTCTCCAACACGGGCGGTGCCACTGCCGCCACTTTGAGTGTCCAGAGTGCGCCTTGGCTGAAAGTGACACCCACCGGCAACATTACCCTTGCCGGCTTGTTGAATTCGATCAACGTGGCGGTAGATCCCACTGGTCTACTGCCGAAAGTGTACACGGCCAACATCACGATCAAATCCGCAGCTGCCGCCAATCCGACTCTGACCTTGCCCGTTACTCTCACGGTCGTGGCCGCGCCGCCGTCCATCGATAGCACTTGGCCCACCGGCGTCATACAGCAGTCGGCGCAAAGCACCATCACGCTCTATGGCGACAACTACTTCTCCAACTCAGCTGTTGCGGTGACTGGCTTTACCAATGAAGCCACGCTTACCCTGAATGACGGCATCAACAGCGCGACTGAGAGCTTTTTCATTCCGGTCTACACAGGTGCCAGCACGGCACTGCGGGCAAACTTTGGCTCACCATTGCCAGGGGGTGTTGCCTCCTCCGTTTACCCGACGCTGAATCTGGCGGCGACTGGCGGAACCGGGGCCTACACCTGGAGCCTCATCTCTGGATTGTTGCCTCCGGGCTTAAGTCTCTCTACGGGGCGCATCCTGGGGACGCCGACGGCTGCTGGATCTTATTACTTCACACTGGGTGTGACCGATTCGGCCAGCCCGGTCCAAGCCTCTGCCTACCTGCCAGTCAAGCTCGTTGTCCTTCCTGCGGGTGTCATAACGCTGCCCCGCATTACTGGCCCAAGCGCGATTTTGTCAGTCGGCATCACAACGTCCGCTTACACAAGCGGGATTTCGGTTGCGGCCGCAGGGGGCTCGGGAAGCTACACCTGGTCAGCCGCCAACCTGCCGCCTGGACTTTCGATCAACCCTTCGAGTGGGCTCATCAGCGGCACGCCGGTCTCTGTCGGCACAACAGGCCCGCTTGTGGCCAAACCGGTTGGTGCCAGTGCCCTACTCGTGACCGTTCCTGCTACTTTTCTGATCACTCCGGGGATACTCCGGCTTGCCGTCACAACTCCGACTCCTGGCGGAGGCACTTCCAATGACACTCAGTTTCAGATCTTCGGTCCCCAGCCCCAGCTCAACGCGGTGGTGGATTCTGCCAGCTTCCTGCAAGGCAACGTCTCGCCGGGCGAGATTGTCACGATCTTCGGGTTGGGTCTTGGGCCTTCAGCCCTGACCATCTTCAATCCTGCCGCCCCGTCGCCACAAATTCCAAATTCCCTTCCCAGTTCCGGGGCCAGTACCTTGGTCACCGTTAATGGCACGGCTGCGCCCATCCTATACACGAGCGCAAATCAGGTCAGTGTGATCGTTCCTTACACGGCAAGCGGAGCTACTGCGGACTTTGTCCTTAGTTTTGGGGGCCTTGCATCGCAATCGATCACGCTGGGGCTCGCCGCCACAACCCCGGGAGTCTATACGACCGATGCATCCGGCAGGGGCCAGGGAGCGATCCTCAACTACAATGCCACGAGTCTGGATTACATCCTGAATTCTGCCACCACTCCCGCTCTGCGCGGGCAGACCGTCGTGATTTACGTTAGCGGCATGGGCACTACCAATACCGCCTCTTCCAATACCCTGGTCCCGGCCTCACCAGCCACGGTACCCGCCGCGATTCGTAGCGTTACCATTGGCGGGCAAGCCGCGACGATTGTGGGGGCAGCCTCGCCGGTTGGCAGTGTCCCGGGCCTCTTGCAACTCAATGTCACGGTGCCGAACGCGGCCACCCCAGGCATTGCGGTGCCGGTCATTGTGACATTGGGCGGCATCGATTCGCAGGCGGGAGTCACGATGGCTATAAAATGATGCCGATCAAACGAAAGAGGGCGGCTGCCGAAGCAGCCGCCCTCTTTCCAAAACAACTAAGTCGACGTTTAGAACAACAACCGAAGACCCATCGTGATGGCGCGTGCGCCAACCTGGGGGCCCGTCGGACGGCCAAAGTTGGGATTACCAACGACGCCGTTGACGCCGCCAAAGCGAGTCCGGTTGAATGCGTTGAACGCATCCGCCCGATACTGCAGGATGACTGGATTTTTTTCGTTGTTGTAAATCACGGTCCGCTTCGAGATACCAATGTTTTCAAATGCAATCATTGGCTGCCGGAAGTCGTTGTGATACAGTGCCGCATTGCCGAGCGTGAACGGTGCTGCTGAGGAGAATGCCGCAGAGTTGAACCATCGGACATTCGGGTTGTTAGGATCGAGGTCGCTATAATTTGCGCCTGTCCGTATGGGGCCAGATCCAATATTGGCCTTCGTTGCGGTGGAGAAGATCGTGGACCCTAGCGGATTGCCAGGCGTGACCAACTGAATCAGGTTGCCAGAATAATAGCGCTGCGCGCCGCTCATTACCCAACCGCTGACCAGGCCGTTGACGATCGTATTGGAGTTACCCAAAAAGCGCTTGTTGCGACCAAAAGGCATATCGTATGTCCAGACAACATTCAATACGTGGGGCTGGTCAAACGGGTTGAACGACTTCATGTCGCGCAAGTTGTATGCATCCTGAGCACCGATATTGAACTGCTGGCTGAAGATCTGGCGCCAGTGAGCATTCGACAAGGACTTTGACCAAGTGTAAGAAGCCAGCAACTGGAAGTTGCCGAAACGACGCTCGACCTTGGTCTGCAGCGAATCGTACCAGGTTTGGCCTTGGCCGGAATTGCGGCTGATTACGTCTGTATACTGCGGAAAGGGACGGAGCGATTGGGCAACCGAAAGATTCTGCGGGTAGCTGGCGTAAGGCAATTTCACGCCCGCAGCTTGCGCCGCCGCCGAATCCAAACGAGCCGTCAGCAAGGAACCCTTGGAGAGTTCACTGGTTGGCAACTGGTTCAGTTGAATCGTGGAATTGAGTCCGTTTCCACGGTTGGCAACGTAAGCAACATCGATCAGGAAGCGCTTCACTTCGTGCTGAACATTGAAAGTCCAATTGTAAACTCTTGGTGCCCTTCCGTACTTCGGTCCCAGATAGTCAATTCCCTGAAAATTCGAAAGTGTCGGGTCCAGCACCGGTGGCGGCCTGAAGCTAGCGCTAACAGGAATGCCACCATCCCAGTTGAAAAGTTGGTCGGGCGTGTTGCTGACGAGTGAATTGGTGGTAGCAAAGCCCTGTCGACAGCCGCAGCCGCCGTTTCCAAGCGTCTGATAAAAGGTACCCCAGCCGCCGCGAACCACCGTCTTCGGGGTCAGCTGATAAGCGAAGCCGAGGCGCGGTCCGATGTTGGAATAATCCGTCGGGAATGGCCGAGTCTGCCCAGTGCGGCCCGGGCCGTTTCCGTAAAACACCAGCGCGCCAGGCAATCCATTTGCACCGACGTTGGCCTTGGACGGATCGAGGCTGGAAAAGTTGCCGTTCGGTACATGCCAGTTGATCGGGACTTCGTAGCGCAAACCAAGGTTGAGGGTCAGCTTCTTAGTCATACGGAAATTGTCCTGGATATAGCCAGACCCATAGTAATAGCGGATCTGATCAAGGATTACCGGCAACACCGTGCTGCTGGCTTGCTGCACTGCACCTAGCAGAAGGCTGGCAAACTCATGTCCGCTGCCCACGCTGCTATTCGGAACCGCCGTTTGTGCGCGATTGAAGATGTACTGTCCATTCGAATTTGCCAAATCAAATCCGTAAGTACCCAGTTGGCGCCAATCCCAACCAAACTTGATTTCATGCTTACCCTTCAACAAGGTATAACCCTGGGTAATCATAATCGTGTCGTTGTCCTGGCCTCCGTTGGCTACCTTGCCATCCTGCACGCCGTAAGGTGTCAGGCCTGCTGCGCCGCTGAACTGAATGCGTGGCGTGGCATCGGCTTCACCCTTCAAGCCAGGGATGCCGAGCTTGGTGCCCCAGCCAGCCTGCGCCGGATTGTCCCAAAGTTGACGGGTTGCCGAATATCCGTAGGTGGTGTGCATGAACAAATTCGGACGAAACGAATAGTCGTGGTTCACTCGGACGTTGTAGGGATTCTGTTGGCTTGAACCCAAGCCCTGGCCAATCGGTCCTGGGAAGGTCGCGGTGGACAAGGTCGCACCGAATTCCTTACTCAGGAAAAATGACAATCGGTTCGTGGTGCTAAATGCATGATCTGCCTTTATGCTCCAGATCTTCTGCTCGATCGCGGAGGTATTGACAAAGTCGTAGTTCTGTAACAAAGTCGCACGCGTCGGATTTGGGATCAGCGGAAGCAAGTTCTTGGAGACGGTGCTGAAACGGTTGCTCGGGATAATATTCCCAGGGAAAACCGTGCGGCTCGCTCCGTTCCCCGTAGCTGGATCGTAAATGAGTTGCGAACCGAGTTCGGTGAAATTGCCGGTCTTCATCAGCGCCGTTGGAACCGTGCTCAGCGGGAAGCTGATGTCAGCGGGCAGCAAGCGTTGCGTGTATGTGTAGTAAAAAAAGCTCTTGTTGCGGCCGTCGTACACCTTTGGGATGTAGACTGGTCCGCCGCCGGCGCCGCCAATTTCGTTCTGGCGCTCCTTCGGACGGAAGTTGTTTGCCGGGTTCGTGCTCGCATTGCGTGCCCAGGCGTTTGCGTTCCAGATATCGCGGCGCATGTTCAAAAATGCGGTGCCGTGATACCAGGCCGCACCGCTCTTGGTGACGTAGGTTTCGACACCACCACCAAAGCGTCCGTACTCAGCTGAGTAACCGCCCGTGATGAGTTTAAATTCCTGAAACATTTCGGCTGATGGCATGTTGAACACCGTGCCGCCTGATTCCGGAATGATCAGCGAAGCGCCGTCGATCTGCACTTCCTGCGCGCGACCGCCAGAACCCGAGATGCTGACTTCCGCTCCGGCATTCACGCCCGGCATGTAGCTCAAGAAGCCACGCGGACTGCGGATCGCCCCTGTAAACAGTGGCAATTCGCTCATGAACTTCGGGGAAAAGTTTGTGCTCTTTTCGCTGGTTGACGTTTCCAGCAGCGGCGTCTCTGCTGTTACTTCGACGGTCTGTGCCAGGTCCCCAACCTCCAGGCGCAAATCCAAGTCAACGCGCTGCGCGAGACGAACTTCAATGTTTTGCCGACTCAATTTCTTGAAGCCAGTCTTCTCTACCACCAGCGTGTAGCTGGATGCCGGTAAGGACGGGAATACGTATAATCCTGCGTCTGAGGAGACTGCTTCGAATTTGCCGCCCGAGATCGTGCTCGTCGCCAATATCTTCGCTCCCGGCACGACTGCGCCGTTTGCATCGGTGATTGTTCCAGAGATTGAGCCAGTCGCGGTTTGCCCCATTGCCATCCCGCAACTAAGCGCAAGCCAAGCAACCAACAGAGTTGTTTTTGTTTGTTTCATTTTGCCTCGTGTTTCAAATTTGGAAGGCCAACCTATGGTTTTTCATAGACTTAGCCCATCATCCAAACCCATCTCAAGAGATCTTACAACACTGTGCCGGGCATTACCAGCATCTTTTACAGTTTGATGAAACGATTTACACGTTTGGCGGTCCTGGGGGGACCCCCAGGGATTTTAGTACCCGCCAAGCACCTTCAGGAAGTCCGCCACTTCTTCCAAATGCCGGATTGCGTTCTGCACCTTGACGTCCTTGAGCGTTCCCTCAAAGTCGACGTAGAACAAATACTCCCAAGGCTTGCCCTTAATCGGCCGACTCTCGATCTTGTTCAGACTGATATCCCGCAGCGCCAACGCCGCCAGTGCCCGAAACAGGATTCCCGGTTCATTCTTGGTCGAAAATACAATCGACACCTTCTTCGATGGCGGTTGCTTGCCCTTTACCGTCCCGCCCTTACGCTGCAATAGAAAAAAGCGCGTAAAATTCGCCCGGTCGTCTTCGATGCCGCGCTTCAGAATGCGCGCACCGTATATATCCGCCGAAAGATTCGAAGCAATCGCCGCCGCGTCTCGCCGCTTGGTCTCCGCCAGCATCTTCACAGCTCCGGCCGTGTCATAGAAGGTCTTTTTCTCGATCTGCGGATTCTGCTGTAAGAATTTCAGACACTGATTCAGCGCTACGGGATGCGAATACACCTCTTTGATGTCTTTGAAGGCCACACCAGGTAACGCAATCAAATTGTGAACAATCCTCACGCTCGTCTCGCCAATCACTTCGACATCGTGCGTCAGCAGGTGGTCAAAATTCTCGATCACACTCCCGTGCAGCGTGTTTTCCATGGGAATCACAGCGGCGTCGATCCGCTTGTCCGTTAGCGCCTGGAACACGCCGTCAAACCACTCGATTGGAATCGGATCACTCTCGCTTCCCAATAACTGGCGCACAGCGATTTCGCTAAACGCACCGCGTTCCCCTTGAAAACCAGCTCGAATGTATTCCTTAGTCTGTTTCATACCCTATTTATTGATCCCATCGCTTGGCCTCGGCAGACGGTAGACCGAGCAGGTCGAGGACACGATCCACCGAATGATCCACAATATCAAGAATCGTGGAAGGTTTTGTATAGAAGGCTGGAACGGGCGGGGCCAGGATCGCGCCCATCTCTGCCAAACTCACCATTGTCCTCAAATGACCCAGGTGCAAGGGCGTCTCCCGAACCATCAAAATCAGCTTTCGTCGCTCTTTCAATGTCACATCCGCAGCGCGCACCAATAGATTGGACGAAATGCCAGTTGCGATCGCCGACATCGAGTGAATCGAGCAAGGTGCAACCACCATTGCGTCCACTGGAAAGCTGCCACTCGCCAATCGGCAGCCAATATCTTCAACCGGATAAAAGAAGTCTGCCATTTCCCGAATCTCCGTCGCCAACTTGCCCGTTTCGATGAAAAGGGTCCGCTCAGCGCTTCTCGTTAGTATCAGGTGAGTCTCGGCGTTAGCGCCTGCGCGCAGCTTCTCCAGCAGCCTCAACCCGTAGATTGACCCCGAGGCCCCGCTCATCGCCACAATGATTCGTCGTTTCATTCTTGAAAAACACTCCAATCAGCCACTCTGTTCCATTTTCGGAACAGGTCTCCCCTGAAAGAGATTTGCCAATCGGGCAAACTGACTTATAATCGAAAAGAAATTCCTTTGGAAGTTTCTCACATGGCGAGTGTTTCTGCACTCGGTAAAACAGTTGCATCTATCGACGAGGCAGGCCAGAAGCTCCGCAAGGCGCGAGAGCGGCTCGGGCTGAAATTCCGCGAGGTTGAGGTCGCAAGCCAAAAGATAGCGGAGCGCCACAGCAATGAAGAATACTCTATTGTACTGAGTCGCCTCAGCGAAATCGAAAACAAGGGTGTGGTGCCATCTCTCTATCGCCTCTACTCGCTGGCCACCATTTACAGGCTTGACTTCGCTGAAGTCCTCTCCTGGTATGGCGTCAATCTCAACGAGCAGGCCACCGACGCCCAATTGCATGAACTCGAGCAGACCCACCCGATTCGCTTTGCCCCCAATGGCTTTGGCGAGGTCCAGGCGCCGCTCAGCCTCGACCCAGGCGTTGATCTCTCAAAAACCACTTTCCTCAGCCGCGTTGTGACTCGCTGGGGTGCCCTGCCGCTTCACATCCTCAATAAGCTCGATCATAAACGCAAACGCTATGCGTTTATGGGTACCGAGGATTGGTCCATGTACCCGATCCTTCGCCCCGGATCGTTGCTCCTGATCAACGAAACCAATCGCATTGCCAATTCTGGTTGGAGCGATGAATGGGATCGCCCAATCTATTTTCTCGAGCATCGCGAGGGCTACCATTGCGCCTGGTGCCACCTGGATCGAGATCGCATGGTCGTCCTGTCTCACCCCAGTTCTGGTGAGTCGCCTAAGGTCTATTTGTATCCCAATGAAATTGAGATTGTAGGCCAAGTGACCGGCGTTGCTATGGAGCTTTCTGGACCTCCGCGTCCCCGGCCTCGCCTCGGAGATGCTTGACGATCAGCATTATATTAGCCACAAATAGTTCTCTTTGCGCTATGCTCGCCGCCTGCGGCAAGAACCCGTTGTAGCCCATGTGCCGCTCCCAGCTTTCCAGTACTCGCCTTGGCGACTGCGGCAGGGCCTCCGTATAGCGAGCTACATCATCTCGCTGGTCTAGTAAGCTTAAGCTCAGAAAACTCTCCAGCGCCTCCCAATGCGAATTCCGCAATGCTTCCTCAGCTGACTTCTCGCCAAAGACAGCTACCAATCCGTGGTGCTCATAGCGCTCAGTTTCCGGGTTTAACAGTCGCGCAAGGTAAGCCATTCGCCCAAGCTTTGTCGGAATCTGGTTGAGCGTTCTCCCCCAAAGGTCTTCACTGGCCGTTCGATGCCAGCTTCGAGCATCAGCCTCGGGTGAAGTACTCATACTACATTGATACACCACTTGGAGTTCGTGGTGTGGCTTTGGTCTAACTTGTTCCGAATTAGGAAAATCTCTAGGGTAATCCGCTTAGTTTCTTTCTACGGCAGTACTCTGGTTATGTCAGGACTATACGTCCTAGGACTACTAGGGAGTATCCCTCTCCTGATAAAAACTAACCACAAGGAACTGCCCCTCATGTTTAAGAAAACGCTCCTCTTCACTGCTCTAGCCTCCGTCATTTTCGCGAATCCGGTCGTTAATTCCGTCGCCACTCGCTTTGATGTGCCGATTCCCTCTTGCTACCCCTGTGGCCCTGGCGAGAAGCCCGGCCAGCCCATGCTGGTTGCCACCCTAGACGTCCCGATTCCCTCTTGCTATCCCTGTGGTCCTGGCGAGAAGCCCGGCCAGCCCGCCTAGCCCCAGCTATGCCAGATCGGCGAATATGCTACGATGCGGGGAGCGTGAGCCTGAAGCGTCTCCCCTAAATCCGTAAAAACCAGTGCCGACCCCCAGCAATATTTTATGGTATTCGAGCATTTTGGTCGAACTGGCAGTGGTGTGGAAAATTGCGCACACGGGGCTTGGAAGTCAGTTTCAATTCTTCCGCCTTTACGTGGCGGCCTCCGCTACGGCCAGCTTGTTGACGCTTGCTGCTGCCTTTTTCCTTAAGGACCCCGATTGGCAAGGGTACATTTATGTCCGCTGGGTCTACCTGTCCACTCTTTTTGAGTTCCTTGTCATTCAGGAACTTTGCAATTTGGCATTGAAGCCGTTTCCGGCGATTCAGGCCGCGTCCAGACGAGCGTTGCAAGCTTCCTGGCTGCTTCTTATCGCAATCTTTGCCGCTTGGTACTGGTACCTGAGCTTCCAAACTGCAACCAGATTTCCGATCCTCCGGGCTGCAGTCCGATACCAGGACGCCAGCACCGTTTGCTTTGCCCTTTTCATATTCCTCTTTCTCGCCTTCCTTTCCTGGATGCCGGTGCCTTTGTCTCGAAATCTCCTGAATCATTCATTCCTGGTAGGAGCGCTTTACCTCTGCATAGCGTTTTCACGCTTTCTGACTGAGTTCCGCACTTTCGGGCTGCAAGTGCAACTTGCAAATTACATTTCAGTTGGCGCTACGCTCTTGCTTTGCCTGCTCTGGCTCGTCGTGATCAAGCCGGGCCGCGACGATTCACTCAATACTCCCAAGGGGCCTGTCAATCGAGCCGAGGCGGAAAAGATGCTCAGTCGCCTGTCAGAACTCAATGCCACGATTGCACGTTCAGGCCCTTTCAGTCAGCGATGAATGAAATCTATAATACTCGAGTAATTGCCAATATTGCCTATTGCATTTTCTCTCGCGTCGTTTTACAATAATCGTATTGGTACTTCTATGAGTACTCTTATGATTATCTCTATCCTTGTCCCTCTCACCATTGTTGGTCTCCTGGTAGCGCTGCTTACATATGCCAGAAGTCGTTCTTCCGCCCTCGTGGATAACGAATTTCCTTCGGACCCCAGCGTCTCGGATCGGGAATCCTTCGCGGATTATTACCGACCGATGCTTCGCATGCTGGATTCTCGCGAACTTGCTGCGGCACGCTCGCTTCATGGCGTCGCACCAAGTGACATAAGCCGCTTTCGCGCCCGCCGAATCGCTTCCTTTCGCTCCTACCTCTCGGACATGCGTCTCGACTTCCACCGGATCGAGTTCAAGATGCGTTATCTGCTACTGTCGGCATCCGCACAGGAAGCAGATCTTGTCCAACAACTCAATGGCTTAAAGCTGAAATTTCAGCTGCAACTCTGGACGGTGGAATTCCAAATCCTCGCCTTCCGTTTGGGCTACGGTTCGATCGAAATTACGCCGCTCATTGAGATGCTTGAGCAATTCGAGAGTGGTCTCATCCGTCGGCCCGCGATGAGCGCAGCTTCCGCTTAGCGCACGCCGCGCTTCAACAGTGCCCTCGCTGCACTAAATTCGGTAAATAGCTTTTCTTCAGCCTGAAATGGGCGGGTGTGCACTTTACGCTTATCCCCGACATGCTCCACCGGATGTTTGATGTGCAGCATCTCGTGATACATCACGTACTCGACCAGGAACACGGGGATCTGCTTCTGGTCGAGAAGCCTCGAAATCGCAATCGCATGGTGAGAGGCATCGTAATGCCCTAGAATTGTCCGGCTTCGCTGCTGGCTCCAACCCAACCTGGGTTTTACGATCAGACCGTCAAAGTACTTCGCGTTCACTTCGTTGAATATTTTTTCGAGATCGAAATACTCGCCGTTCGGATCTTCAAGTCGCTTACTGCCCCGCTCCTGCCGAATCGCATGCATTCGCGTCGCCAGGTCACTCTCGGCCAAATGCAGCCGGTACTTCGAAACCATCGCTTTGGGCGCTTGCTGGCGAAAGAGTTTCGATAACAGAATGAAGGCCAGCGCCTCTTGCACCGGCTCGGGCGCGTCAACAAGCAAATCTGAAATCTTGACTTGCAGCCGACCCTGAGCGAAGCGGATGTTGCTGGTCAGGCTCGTAAAGCGGTAGAAACGAACGGAAATTTCGGGCATTGCCAGGCTAGGCCGCAAATCCTCAAAAACTCTTGCATAAATCTCATCTACCAGCATCCGTGGTTCAGGCTAACATATTGTATTAACTAACTTGTCCAACGCGAAAATCTCGGCGTTCGGCTGCTACGTGCCGCCGGGCGTTCTCACCAATCAAGACCTCGAAAAGCTGGTCGAAACAAACGACGAATGGATTCTCAGTCGCACCGGGATCCACACGCGGCACATCGCTGCGCCCGACGTCGCCACCTCAGACCTGGCCTTTGAGGCCGCACGCCAATGCCTCGCCCAGCGCGGTATGGATGCCACTGACCTCGACGCCATTCTCGTCTCCACTGTCACCCCCGACATGAGCTTCCCCTCGACTGCCTGCCTGGTGCAGGATCGTCTGGGTGCTAAAGGTGCCTGGGGCTTTGACATCAGCGCCGCCTGTTCCGGTTTCATCTACGGGCTAACTGTTGGCGCCAATCTGATCCGCGGCGGCACGCACGAACGAGTGCTCGTGATCGGGGCCGATACGATGTCGCGCATCATCGATTACACCGATCGCGCCACCTGCATTCTGTTTGGCGACGGCGCGGGTGCCTTTCTGCTGGAAGCAACGGACAGCCCCGGTGATGGTTATCTGGCCTTCCACAATGAGATCGATGGCTCCGGTGGCGATTCGCTCAAGATGCCCGCCGGTGGTAGCCGTATGCCCGCTTCTGCCGAGACGGTCGACCAGCGTCTGCATTTTGTCAAGCAAGAGGGGCAGGCTGTATTCAAGTACGCAGTGCGCAAGATGGAAGAGGCCTCCCTCGCCGTCATTCGTAAGGCGGGCCTACAGCCTTCCGACATCAAGGTCCTGATTCCTCACCAGGCCAACATGCGCATCATTCAGGCCACTGCCGAGCGTCTGGGGCTGGACAAGGATCGCGTCATCATCAACATCGACAAGTACGGCAACACCACCGCCGGCACCCTTCCGCTGGCCACTCGCGATGCCGTTGAGCAGGGCAAGCTCCACAAGGGAGACCTCGTATTGTTTGTCAGCGTCGGGGCTGGCTATACGGTGGGTGCCAACATCTGGCGCTGGTCGATCTGATGTGGCTAAACTAAGAGCAGATGCACTCTGAAGGTCCGCTCGACAACATCGACCAATGGGATGACCACGTTCGCTCCCGCTACCAGGAAGGCCGCAAACAGGAAGACTATCGCGTGTTCAATGAGTCCTCACCGCAAGGCGTGAAGGATTTCTACATGCTCAACCATCGTCATCAGACCCATGCTTTTGCCAAAGCCAAGCGTGAGCAGTACGGTAAGCTGGCTCAGGGCGAGCGCGGCATCTGGGAGATGATGGAATTTCTCAACACGCTGGTGGACGATTCCGATCCCGACACCGACCTGTCGCAGATCCAGCACAATCTCCAGACGGCGGAAGCAATTCGCGCCGATGGTCACCCGCGCTGGATGCAACTTACCGGTCTGATCCATGATTGTGGCAAAGTGCTCTGCAGCTATGGCGAGCCCCAATGGGCCGTCGTCGGCGACACTTTCCCAACCGGCTGCGCCTGGGACCCTTCGATCGTTTTCCACGACTACTTTGCCTGGAATCCGGACACTTCGATCCCCGCCTACCAGACCGCCAACGGCGTCTACGAGCCTGGCTGCGGCCTCGACAAGGTGCACATGAGTTACGGACACGACGAGTACATGTATCACGTCGTGCGCGATTATCTTCCCGAGGAAGCCCTCTACGCGATCCGCTACCACTCCTGCTACCCGATCCATCGCGAGGGTGCTTACAATCACTTGATGACCGCAAAAGATCGCGAGATGTTTGAGTGGGTGCGTAAGTTCAACCCTTACGATTTATATTCCAAAGGTAACGCCAAACCCGACGAGCAGGCCCTCCGTCCCTACTACGAGGACCTGATCGCTGAGTTCTTTCCAGCTAAGATCCGCTGGTAGCGTACATCGCCTTGGCCGCCGGAAGCCCGCTTGCCTTCGGCACAAAGCCCTGCGCCCGCAATGCTTCCTCAAATTTCTCCAGCAGAAACAGCGTGTCCTTCTCGGTGGCCAGCACGCCCATAATGCCGATGCGGAAGACCTGTCCGATCAACTGTCCAAAGCCACCTGCGATATCGATGCCGTAGTTGTCCATCAAGTGCTTGCGCACTGCCATATCGCTGATGCCCTCCGGAAGTTTCGGCGTCATCAGGTTCCAGAGTTGATGGCCACGATGCACCTGCATCTCCATGCCCATCGCTTCAATGCCAGCGACAAACGCGTTGCGGTTCTTGCGATGTCGGGCAAAGCGATTCTCCAGGCCCTCCTCGGCAATGATCGTCAAGCCCTCGTGCAGCGCGTAGAACATCGAGATCGGTGCCGTGTGGTGATACCGCTTGGCCCCGCCAAAATACTCGCTCAACAATTTGATGTCAAAGTACCAGGTCGGGATCTGGCTCTTGCGTTCTTTGGTCAGCCATTCCAGTGCCCGCGGACTCACCGTAAACGGCGACAACCCCGGCGGGCAGCCCAGGCCTTTTTGCGAACAGCTATAAGCAACGTCAATGCCCGTCTTATCGAACTCGATCGGCATCGACCCCAAGGCCGTGACGCAATCGGCGATAACCAGCGCACCAACTTCATGTGCCGCATCGCAGATGGCTTTGCCATCTGTCCAGCAGCCGGTTGAGGTTTCGGCAACAACGTAAGCAACGGTGTTCGGCTTCTCGCGAAGGATCGCTTCGCGCATTTCCTCAGGGGTCCAGGTTTCGCCCCAAGGTTTATCAATTTGGATTACGGTGGCTCTCTGGCGCTTGCCCATATCGATCAAGCGATCGCAGAAGTAGCCACTGGCAAAGACGAGAAACTTCGAGCCGGGTTCGACGAAGTTTGCGACTGCCGTTTCCATCCCACCCGAGCCAGTAGCGGACATTGCCACCGTGAATTCATTTTCGGTCCCAAAGCATGTATTGAGGCCTGTTTTGACTGCCTGCGTAATCTCGAAAAAGAATGGGTCGAGATGACCGACAATAGGCTTTGACATGGCGTCATAGACGCGCGGCTCTACCATGGACGGTCCGGGTCCATAGAGGAGACGCTTGGGTGGATTTAGATTGGAAAGCATACCTTTGATTCTACCGATTGACGAGATACTTCCCCAAATTCCTGCTGCCGGAAATTTGGTGATCGAGGCGGCACCGGGGGCAGGGAAGACGACGCGCGTCCCCGCCGCCCTCGCCGGCAACGTGCTCGTGCTGGAGCCAAGGCGCCTTGCCGCGCGGCTTGCCGCACGTCGCGTAGCCAGCGAGCGTGGGGAGAAAGTCGGCGACAGCGTCGGCTATCAAGTTCGATTTGAGGACGTCAGCTCGCCCCGCACCCGCCTGCGTTATCTCACTGAAGGCGTGCTCAATCGCCGCCTGGCCACAGACCCGCAGCTGCGCGGAGTCGACTCTGTGGTCCTAGATGAATTCCACGAGCGCCATCTCGAAGGCGACCTCGCCCTCGCCCTGCTGCTTGAGCTGCAACGCACGCAACGGCCTGAGCTTCGCATCATCGTCATGTCGGCGACCCTCGATGCCGCGCCCATCGCCGTGCGTCTCGGCGGCTGCAAGATCCTGCGCAGTGAAGGCCGCCTCTTTCCTCTGGAGCAGCGCTACACACCCGAGAGCGCCCAGCCGCTGGAGGGACGCGTGGCGGCCGCGCTAGAGAAGGCGCAAGGCGACGTGCTCGTCTTCCTGCCCGGCGCGGCTGAAATTCGCAAAGCCATCGACGCCTGCCGCCGCCAACCCCGCCTGCTGCTGCCCCTATACGGCGAACTCCCGCAAGAAGAGCAAGACCGCGCCCTCGAACCCGCCTCCCGCCCCAAGGCCATCTTCGCCACCAACATCGCCGAGTCTTCGATCACGATCCCCGGCATTACCACGGTAATCGACAGCGGACTGGCCCGCGTCGCATCGGACTCCAAAAGCACGGGCCTCCCGCAGCTCACGCTGCAGAAGATCTCGCGAGCCTCTTGCATTCAGCGCGCCGGCCGCGCCGCCCGTACCGGCCCCGGCCTCTGCATCCGCCTCTACACCGAGCAAGATTTCTTAAGCCGCCCGGAGCGCGCGACTCCCGAAATCCTCAGCCGCGAACTCAGCGGCCTCTTGCTGCAACTACGGGCCATGGGTCTAACAACCGATCTCCCCTGGATGAGCCCGCCGGGTGAGGCGGACATCCAAAAAGGCGAGGCCCTGCTCGACGAACTCGGCGCTCACGGCGACACGGCCCGCCGCATGGCCGCCATGCCGCTGCACCCGCGCTTGGCCCGCATGATGCTTGAGGCGAGTAAGCGCGGCACCGCCAGCCCCGCCGCCCGCGTGGCGGCGCTATTGTCGAGTGGAGAGCGCACCCAAAGCCCCGACCTCATTCACAGCATCGAGCGCCCCTTGAGCCCCCACGCCGAGCGCATCGCGCAGCAACTCGAGCGCCAAGTCGGCCGCTCGCGCAATAACGATTGGGAGCGCGGCCTCGCCGAATCGATCCTCTCGGCCTACCCGGACCGCGTAGCCAAGCGCCGCCGCGACGATGAATACGAACTCGCCGGAGGCACGTCCACTCGCCTCACAATGCCCAACCCGCCGCAATGGATCGTCGCAGTGGACTTGGACGACAAGCGCATCCGGGCGGCCTGCCCCATTGAGCCAGACTGGTTGCTCGACCTCTTCCCGCAGTCTGTGCAAGCCGTCGATCGTTATGTCTGGAACCGTCAGGCCGAGCGCATCGAGCAGCACAGCGCGATGGAATTCCACGGCCTCGTGCTTGAGTCCAGTGTCGAACCCAGGCCAATTTCAGACGCGGCCACCAACGCCCTAAGAGCGAAAGTGCGAGAGGTCGGCTGGCGCCGCTTCATCAACGTTGAAGAGGCCGAGGCCTTCCTGGCCCGCGCCACTTTTGCGCAGACGGGTTTCGGCGAAGCCGAACTGCTGGCCCTGTTGCTCGATCTCTGCGAAGGCTGCAACGGCTTCGACCAAGTGCGAGAGGTAGCGAAAAGCTGGACCCACCGCGTCAATCGCGAAGAGCTAAACCGCCTCGCCCCTTCGCACGTCAAGCTGCGCGGCAAGCAGATGGTGCCTGTAAATTACGTCCCCGGCCAGCCCCCCTGGATCGCCAGCAGGTTACAGGATTTCTGGGGAATGACGGAGACGCCAAAGGTCGGCGGAGTGCCGGTGTTAGTCCACTTACTCGGCCCTAACAAGCGACCATTGCAGATGACTCAAGATCTCGGCAGCTTCTGGAAAACCCTTTACCCGCAACTAAGGCAAGGTCTCAGCCGACGATACCCGAAGCACCAGTGGCCAGAATAGCCAAGGCAGTCAGTCGACTGGGTCCCCGAACGGCTTCATCCCTTTTTCAAGCACCGTCTTTGGGAACTTGCCAGTGCCGCAACGGATAAACGATCCAAAGTCTTCGTACCCATCGCCCTCAGGTGCGGTCGGATCCGTTCGCACCCATGCTTGAAGCTGTTCGAGGTCGCTCATCGTGATTCGGCGCTCGTCAACCCGTTCCAAAATGCGACGCCAAACCGCACGCGGGAGATCAGCGAATTGAATTTTCGGCAATCGAATCATTCCCGAAAATCGACCGCATCAACTCGAGGCCAGCCTCGTTTTTGCTTGTCGGATCTTGCTCATCGATAAAGCGGCGATAGGAGGCTTTT
Organism: Bryobacterales bacterium; assembly: GCA_038206015.1. Classification (GTDB taxonomy): domain Bacteria; phylum Acidobacteriota; class Terriglobia; order Bryobacterales; family Bryobacteraceae; genus Bryobacter. The sequence goes on from JBBRBI010000030.1 coordinate 36,380, forward strand.
AGTTGCGCCTTCGCTTCGGCCTCGGCGCAGACTCCACGCTCCGCCAACGCGACCAGCGCCTTGCTGTTCGTCAGATTTCGCTCTTTTGCAATCCGCTGAACCTCGGCCGCCAATGCTGCCGGAATGGTCACACTTTGCCGCACGGATCTGGCTGCGACCGGCGCTTTTCGCTTTGTTCCCATAGTTGAAGACGTGCAGAAGCCTCACCTCGCAAAGCCCGATTTAGGCATTTTCTCAGCATCCTCCGACGGGAACAGTCGCCGGATTCTTCAGTCTCGGCGCATTAATCATCAAGTGCTCGCGAACGCCGAATCACTCCCATTCCAACAAAATGACGCGTGACCGGGCCGGCTTATCAGGCCGAGTTTGGTACTGTCAAGTTTGAGAAGGAACACTGGAGCTTTGACCTTGGAAACAAGAATGGCCACGCACCTGCAAGTTTCCACAAAATTAGCCGTTAAGAAGTCAATGGGCTCTCAAGCGATGATGTTTGCTCCTCAATACTCCAACATCCCGCAAGCTTCTGAGCGGAAGGGAGTTGTCTACACAAAACCTTGGGTTGTTGATTTATTGTTGGATTTGGCTGGATACACTCCAGAAGTTGACCTTGTGAAGGCCATCGCGGTGGAGCCAGCGGCAGGGGACGGAGCGTTTTTGGTGCGAATGACAAGCCGCCTAATCTCCTCGTGCCGAAGGTACGCCTACGACATCACCGAATGCACAAACTCATTGATTGCTTTCGAACTTGATGAGGCCAGTGCGGCCACAGCCAGAGAATCTGTGATTGCAGTTCTCACAAGTAATGACGTTCCGGCAACTACCGCCTGCAAGCTCGCATCTGCTTGGGTTAGAACAGGGGATTATCTCTTCGAAACATTTCACCTGCCGCAAGCAGACTTTGTGATCGGAAATCCGCCATACGTTCGGGTTGAAGACATTTCTGAGCAAGTCGCTAGCTCATATCGCCAATCCTACCCGACGATGACGGGACGCGCTGACCTCTACGTTGCGTTCTTCGAAGCGAGCCTCAAGCAATTGAAACCCGACGGAGTATGTGCATTTATTTGCGCTGACCGATGGATGTTGAATCAGTACGGTTCGCAACTTCGAGGCCTCATCACTGATGGCTTCGCGGTCGATGCAATTGTCGAGATGCACGAAGCGGACGCCTTCCATGACGATGTCAGCGCTTATCCAGCGATAACCGTGATTCGCCGTGGAGTGCAGGGCGTAGCCGTGGTTGCAAAGGCCAACTCTGAAGTTGAGGAGGTAGCGGCGAGTATTGCTCCCGCATTGCAAGCTTCGCGCTCCGGCGGGAAGAATCGAACGATTCCTGGCTTGACCACAGCAGTTGTCTCCAACTGGTTTAAGGGGATTGACCCGTGGCCTTGCAGTTCGCCTCGTCGGCTGGCTCTCCTAAGGCGATTGGAAGAGCGCTTTGAACCGCTTGAATCGGACAATAACGCCGTCAAAGTAGGGATCGGCGTAGCTACGGGCCTAGATGAAGTCTTCATCACAAGAGATAAGAATCTTGTCGAGGCATCGCGACTCACCCCACTTGCATTAGCCAAAGACACCGCGACTGGACACCTTAAGTGGTCCGGCCATTATCTGATAGACCCGTGGACCTCTGAGGGCCTCGTAGACCTGAAAGATTTCCCCCGGCTGAGTTTATATCTTGAGAGTCATGCGGTGCTGGTGAAGCGTAGAAACACGGCACAAAAGAACCCTAACAATTGGTATCGCACGATTGATCGCGTTACACATTCTTTGATTCAAAAATCGAAGCTATATATCCCCGACATCAAGGACGAGTTCAATCCAGTCCTGGATCGGGGTGGAACCTATCCGCACCACAACCTCTACTTTGTGGAGTCCGATGTCTGGGATCTCGAGGTTCTTGGTGGGCTTCTGCTCTCTGCCGTAGGCCAGTTTTTTATTGAGTGCTATGGAGTTCGAATGCGAGGTGGATACCTTCGTTTTCAAGCCCAATATCTTCGTCGTATCCGAGTCCCGAATCCAGGAACCCTTACAACGGAGTGGCGCAATGAGCTCGCATCGGCATTCCGGACTAGGGATCGGGCTCGCGCAACGAATGTCGCTCTGGACATTTACGAGATCGACCGAGTAGAAATGGAGAACACGCTTGGACGTTGAAGCAAGATTGCAAAGCGCAATTCAAAGCTATTGGAATGCGAGAGCCAAAAATCTTGAGAAGCAAAAGCAGAGTGGAAAGATCGACGCAGGCACGCGTGGTGAAGTGACAGGCGGAACACAGATGGGTGCGCTTGAAGTTCTCATCGCCGACATTCTCTGTGATGCTGGACTCGACAAGCTTGACGTTCGCACCAGAACGGCGCTGGAACTCCCTGGATACTACAGAGCAACTAAAAAATGGGATCTTATTGTGGTCTCCCGAGGCCAACTCGTTATGGCGACGGAATTCAAGAGCCAGGCGGGAAAGTCGATTGGCAACAACGTAAACAACCGGTCCGAGGAGGCAGTCGGAAGCGCAAAGGATATTTGGACCGCTTTTCGTGAAGGGAGATTTGGAAAGTCCGCCACGCCCTTTCTCGGCTACTTTTTCCTGCTCGAAGATCGGGAGAACGTAAAGAAACCTGTTGCGAACAAAGAGCCCTACTTCGCGGTAGACCCTGCATTCCGAGGTCTAGAGCTTGAGAAAAAGAAAGATGAAAGAGTCCGATACCAGGGAGTGACTTACAGCGACAGATACGAACTTCTATGTCGTCGGCTTGTCTTGGAGCGCCTATACACGTCGGCCTGCTTCCTACTCGCCACCAATGCTGCTCAGACGACGATCAGCCAGCCTGCGGAGGATCTCAGCTTCCAGAGATTCGTGGCCACACTCAGAGGCCACGCCCGAACATTCTTGGAAAGTCAGATAAGGTAACGGGCAGCTTCTGGAAAACCCTCTACCCTCAACTCCGCCAAGGCCTCAGCCGCCGCTATCCGAAACACCAGTGGCCCTAACGATCTCGTTGGTCGAACTCCCTGAACGCGATGCACCACAGCCGGTAGTCGCTCCCTGAGATGACGCCGTCGCCGTCAAAGTCCATCCGCGGATCGACACCCTCGTCGCCCAACTTCCCCCCGATCTTGGCGCGCAACAGCCCCCCGTCCGCCCCATCGACGATTCCGTCGTCGTTCAAGTCGCCCTGCAGCGGATTGAAGCCGATCACCACCGGATCGTGATCGGAGGCGCGATACGGCCCCGCGTTGTAGTAAGCCGCGTTCGTCGTCGCGTTGTACTCAAACGCGGACGGCTCGTCGGAGTTGATGTGCCACTCCGTTACGCCGCTCACCAGCGAAAAGAACATCGGGTTGGCGATCACATGGTCCAATGAACCGCTCTGCGCGCTGAAGTTATACGAGTAACTTGCAAAACCGATCAACTTAGTGGCGACGTTCTTATATCCGGCCGTCTCGAGAACCTGGATCGGGTTCTCCTTGCCGTAGGCGTTGAAGTCTCCCACGAGCACAAACTTCTGCCTTTCAACCGGTGTCGGGTCGTCGGTCGGATTCGTGGCCATCCAACTTACCACGTCGTTGGCCTGCGCCACGCGCGAAGCGTTCGACGGGCCTTGGCCGTCGCCTTGATCTCCGTCGCCAGCCAGGCTGCCAGCGGAACTCTTCGATCTCCAATGGTTCACGACAACAGTGAACTGCTGTGTCGCAGGCGCCACCGCGCCCACCGGCACAAAGCGTTGCGCCAGCTCAGGCCGCGCGCTGACCTTTGCCGGTGGCGCCTGCGAGGCATAGTCGCCCTGCGGCGTCACTCGCTCCGGCTTGTAGAAAATCGCGTTCGTGATCAAGTCCGTGCCTAGTGTGGCACCCGTCGAGATGTAAGCGTAGGTGCCGGCCCCAGCCACCGCGTTCAGCGCAGTTACCAGATCTGTCTTGGCCACATCGCCGTTATTCTGGATTTCGGTTAGCCCGATAACATCCGGATTCAGCGCCACGATCGCCGCGACGATTTTGTCTTTCTGCTTCTGAAAATCGGCCGCGCTCTTGGCTCCGCGGTTGCTGCCGCCAAAGTCCGTGAAGTAATTCAAAACGTTCCAACCCACGATACGCAGTCTGCCGCCCACCGCCTCTGGCGCGACCGTCCGCGGATTCGGTACATCTGAGACGCTCAATAAGTCTGGCACCGTCGCAAACACTCGATATTGGTTGAACGAGTAGTCAACTACCGCCTCCCAATTCGCGGCAACCGTATATCCGGCGCGCAGTGTGTTGTTAGTGGCGTTCAAGCCGCCCACCGGGTACAGTGTCGGGGTCGGATCGGAAACACCGGACGCGTCGTCAAGCACGATCGAGCTGCGATCATTCATGCTCTGCTGCGCCTTGGCTGGCGCGCCGGGCAACACGATTTGCGTCGGCTGATAGTTGCGACTCAGGCCCAGCGTCAATTGGCCAAAGCGCGCCAACTCGTTCGTCCCGGTCACGGTCAACACCTGCGGGAAGCGCACCTTCATGCCCTCATACTTTTCCCAATCACTCACCGCGCCCAGAGGGAAGCTAATGTCGATTGGATTCACCATGCCCCCCGCCGGGCACACCCGCACCGCGTTTACCGTGCCCACCTGCGTGCGGTTAAAGCTCTCCGCCACCGTCCCCGCCACGCGCACGCGATTGCCCACCGCGATGCTCACGCCAAAGCTGTTGTCAAAGATGAAGATGCCGTTCGACGTGTTCGGGTCATTGTCAGCCTCAAGCGGTAAGTCCGACTCTTGCAAAAAGAACCCCTTCAAATCGTTGCTCTGGTAATTAGCCGTAACGATTCCTTCAACCTCAACGGCCTTGCCCACCAGCGGGCTGGCCGATCCGCTGCCCTGCACCGTGCCGATGTTCGTCTTAGTCGCACCGCAACTCAGCACCGGAGGCGGCGCCGTAACGGTAATCGCGATGTTGAAGCTTGCTGTTCTGCTCTGCGCGTCGCTCACGATACAAGGCAGCGAGTAGTTATCGGCGCGCGTGTTAGCGGGCACAACATAACTGCCGTTCAATGCAAACGCCGTGCCGCCGCCGATGCTACTCAAATCACAGGTCGCTGCAAGGTTGGTCGATGTCGGATTCGCACCCGCTTTCAACGCAGCCGACAGGCTCAATGTGAGACTGGCGGCAATCGACGTCGGAGAGGCCAAGCCAGTCGCGCTGGGGTTGGTCTGCGCACCGCACACATTGAAAGGACTGCCGCTATTGCGCGGATTGGCCGTGATCGCCGTGAAGTCCGCGCCGTTGTTGTTCGTATCTGTGCAGCCGTTCCCGGCACGGGCCGCCGCCGTCGTGTTCGTCAGAATCGGCGCAGGCGCGATTTGCGAGCACGCGGCCGTCGGCCCGTAGCCTACCAGGTCGACGTAACTCGCCGTCGTCGGGCAACTCGCTCCGCTCAAAGCCACCGTTGAACTCACCAGCGCCACGCGGCCAGCGGAGGCGGACATCGCCAAAGTACCAGCGACATCGGGCGTTGGCAGATCCACGGTTCCGCCAGTTCCCGCAGCCTCTTCGATCAGCAGGTACTGCCCCGGCTGCAGCGTGACCTTCGGCAGATTTGTCGTCAGCCAATCGGTCGTACCTACGGCAGAGTTGTACTGTACCGACCAGCCACTGAGGTCTTGAGCCACCGATCCCCGGTTGAAGATCTCTATGAAGTCGTTCTTCAACCTGGCGCCGGCATTGCCGCCACCGCCGTACACCTGGCTAATCACAACCTGGGCTGGCAGGTAGCTCACGCCAATTAACAAGCACACTAAAAATACAAAGGGACGCATAGTTCTGTCAACTACTGTTAGACCATGCGCCCGCAGGGCTTGACAATCACGTGAATGTTTCGTGGTGCTGCCCCAACCCGCCTGGCATCCGACCCGCAACCCTTTTTCCTGCCAGCAATGAATACTAATCTACAGCTTTTCAGGACCTACTCACAGCTCACCAACCTACCCGCTGTAGCTCAAATACCTGTCGGCTGTAATTAGCCCTTCGAATCCAGCGCTTCGGCGCATGTCAGCATCACTTTTAGCGAGCCTTGCCCTGCTAGGTCCAAAGCCTTCCTGCACCGGCCATGAGGATTACGACGCAGTGGGCAGGCGCGCAATCACGGCTCAGTGCCTGTAGGCTCCGACGGAAGACTGTAACTCCACGAAGTTACACCGACATGTTTAGCTCGGCAAGAAACGGCGCTACACTTGGCGCAACCCCCTGTGGGCACGACCGTCGCGAAGGAATCTCCTCATGGCTCTTCAATCACAACTGTTCCGCGGTGACACCAAGCTGGAAGCCGCTGCAGTATCCGACCCGGCACACGTCCTGGAGGGCGCAATTGGCGACCACGTCCGCAAGATTCAGCAGGCGTTGATTCAGGTAGCTGGCGCGGCCATCGAAGCGGACGGCAAGTATGGCCCCACGACGGCGGCCGCAGTTGCAGCGTTCAAGACGAAGCGGCGTATCCTGAATTTCCTGGGCAAGATCGACAATATCGTCGGCAAAAAGACGATTGCGGCGCTCGATGGCGAGATGCTCGCCACAGAACGCGGGGGCGGCGGGAGTCGCGCCCTGTTGGGTTTCAAGCTGCCCGCAGACGTGATCGGCCTAGGTTTGCCGCGGGACATTTTCGTGCTGCTCGATGGTACTGGGAACCGCAATGAAGAAGGGGCCAGGCTTCCGAAGGAGGAGCTTCTCTTCAAAGCGAAACCGGAATTCAACAACACTGCTTATCTGGCCGGCCATCTTCCTGTGGAGGCGATCATACACTTTGGCGGTCGTGGCGCTAAAGACCCCAGCGCTAGGGTGGCCGCACTCGTGGCAGCACTGCGACTCGTATCCCCGAACGGGGTCACCATCATCGCCGGGAACAGCGTGGGCGCACTTTCGGCTCTCAAAACCGCCGCGTTGGTGAGCGGGTTGGGTTTCCAACTCGACTACCTGAGCATCGCTGACGGCGCGTTCTTCGATCGCGACGGCGAGATCATTCGGGTCAATCCGCTCCAGATCGTAGTGCCGGGCGGGATCAAAGCCAAAAAAGCGGACAATTTCTTCCAGGTTTTTGGGCACGAGCTGCTTCGGGGTAAGGGCCCCGTCGGCCCGAGTGGGTTCCCGCCAGGGGTCGAGTTCCACGGCCCACTCGACTCCTCGATCTTCAACAACCAAAACCTGGAATTTACTGGGGCGAACACGAGGGCGAAGATAGTTGAGATAGCCAAAACGCTGAGTACCTTCGTGAGATTCGATACGGTCGCGTCACGCATCGCCGCTTCAAACCGGCTCCACGAAGCGGCGGTCGAGGACGGCGAGGAGAAGCGGGATGTCGTTGTATTGCAGCTGATCAAGGCCTGAGGTCGCTCAACCCGAAGTCCCGTTCCTTCTCAGACTGCCGGCGCTTATCGCGTTCAGCCAGCTAGACTCGTTCGATCGGATTGAGGAATGCCTCGTAGCGTTCCGGGAAGACGTCAATCGCGGGCCTCATGACGGGTACCACTGTACAACCGACCGGACCCTGGAAGATACGAAGACCAAACATCCGCGAGGCGATTCAAGGACATCTCAAAACGCTCCGGCAATTTAGGGACCAGATACGACGACCGCTTCACAAGCCGCATTGCGACTTCCCGCGAGTGCTTGGCCCGAATGCACTTGTCCGACTCGCCGACTATTTGGCCAAGGGGATAACTGCCGGATTGCCGACAACCCGGCAGTCATCCGCACCTAGCTCGACAGTTGTTTCCGTAGATGCTCGACGACGGCGCAGTGCTCCTGCTGAGGGCTGAAAAGGATGATCTCCGCATTCTGGGCAATGGCGATGGTATGGCCGGGGGGCCAGTAAAAAAGATCACCGCCGTGGACTGCTTCTTTCGATCCGTCCGCGTAAGTCACCGTGAGCTCGCCCTCAATCACATAGCCCCAATGTGGGGACTGACACAGGTCACCTTCCAGACCTTTTAGCAGCGGCGCGATGTCCACTCCGGCGGCCATCGAAAAATACTCTCCAGCCATCTTGCCGTAACCTGTCGCATCTCCAAACTCGGTCGCTTGGCGAGCGACTGCACCGGGAATGTCAATCTTTGCGGGAATGTCAGTCTTTGCAATACGCATGGATTTCTCCGTGAAGTTAGGGATCGAAGCATCCCTTGATGAAATTGTACGCTAAGGAACAACTACATTGAATCGGAATGTGTTTCGGACAATCCGGAATTGATCCACTTGGCCGCAAAACGCCCGATTCGGGGATATGGGCTGGCTCTCCCCAAAACTCTCTGCTTCGAAGGGACGCGCGCCGATTCAGTAGACGTGGTGTATGCTGTTTCGCATGGCTCCTTTTTGGAAGATGGAAGACGGTCAATGGCGCTCGGGACTTATCGCTATTGTCCTATTCTTGCTGTTTACTGCCTCGTATGACTTCGTCAAGGAAGGACGAGGCTCATTGTCGGGCCTGGGAGACTTGCTACTGGCTGTTAGTGCAATTGCGCTCGCTCCTCTTGAGGCTCAGCCTCGGGTACGTCCATTAATTTGGAGTGTTCTCCACTCGCCCCGTTATATCGCCGGTGGGTGCGCATTAGTGGCCTCAGTGGGCCTATTTGTTTACCGGGTCACCACGGGCATCAAGGTCATTCCCTGGTAGCCCCCCGGGGAAAAGCGTTCGCGATGCGGTTCCTTTCCGCCGCCGACCGCGATTCACAGCTTTTTCCAATTTTTTAGCCCCATCCAACGCAAGCAAACCAAGCCACTTATACGCCCAACTCCTCCGGCCATGGTTCGGAATTGCCGTCTCGGTCTGTATGATCGATACGTCCGAAGGGAGACGAAAAATGTCATCAGAAAATCAAATCGCTGCTAACCGCGCCAACGCTCAGAACTCCACCGGGCCAACCATCGCCGAAGGCTAGGCCAAACCAAAGCCAATTGCCAGCCAGAAATCGAGGGAGCGCCAAGAGCGCCACCGCCGTTCTTTGACAATCTGCCAGATCTCTACAAAGCTGAGGGTGGAGCCATTCCCGCCCTCGAAGGCCAAGAACAGCCCCACTCCGCCGTCCATCTAGACCAAACCCAAAAGCAAAGCCTCCTACCGTTACAGGCGAGTGAACAACGCCGCTGTGATAGCTTGGAAAAACCAGCTATGAAACGCCGCAATTTCGTCGCCAGCGCCGCCGCCCTTCCCGCCCTGGCGCAACAAGTTCCTCCGATCCAGTCGACACAGCAACCCCCCGGTCGCGGCGGTGCTCTCAATCAAGAGATCCCCAAGATCGAGGTCATGATCGCCGACGACGCGGCCTCCATGACGCCCCGCTTCTTCTCCCCCGCGCAATTCGCAGCGCTCGCCAAGCTCAGCCAAATCCTCGTGCCCACGCCCGACGGTGGCGTCGGCGCGAACGAAGCCAATGCAGCCGAGTTTCTCGACTTCCTCATCGGCCAGTCCCCAGCCGACCGCCAGCAGGTCTATCTCAAAGGCCTCGACGTCCTCGTCAAGACAGGCTTCGCAAAAATGACCGAAGAACAAGCCGTCAAGGCGATGGCCCCGTTGCGCACTCCCTGGACCTACGAGCCCTCCACAGACCCGCTCACCCGCTTCCTCCACACCGCCAAAGCCGACGTCCGCACGGCCACTCAAAACTCCAAGCAATTCAGCGCGATGAACGCTGCGACAGCCCGCCGCTTCGGAGGCGTCGGCCTCTATTGGTATCCCCTCGACTAGGAGTCAACCTCGTGCCAGCCCAAGAATACGACGCTCTCATCATCGGCTCCGGTGCCTCCGGCGGCATGGCCGCCCACACCCTCACCAAGCGCGGCCTCAAGTGCGTCATGGTCGAAGCCGGCCCGCTGGTCGACTTCGAACGAGTCCGCGGTCTCAAGCCCGTCTACGAACTTCCCTATCGCGGTTTCGGCAAGCCTGGCCGCTTGCCCCACGTTCTGCAGGCCAACGAGTTCAACGCCAATCAGTGGGTGGACGAAACAGAGGTCCCCTACACCCACGATCCCCAAGACCCCTACAACTGGGTCCGCGTCCGCATGGTCGGCGGCAAGAGCCTCTTCTGGGCCCGCATGTCCTTCCGTTTGAGCGATTACGAATTCAAAGCCAAAGACCACGACGGCTTCGGCGAGAACTGGCCCATCAGTTACGCCGACCTCGCCCCCTTCTACGATCGCGTCGACCCCATCTTCCGCGTCACCGGTCGCAAAGAGGGCCTCAAGCAACTCCCCGACGGCCTTTTCATCGACGACGAATCTCCCGACTCTGAAGCCACCAGGCGCATGGCCGCTGCCGGTAAGCCCATGGGCATGACCATAACCAAGATCCGCCGCTCGCTCGGCAACGGTCAGCTCGCCAGCTCGCGCAATCTTCTGCTGCCCGACGCGATGGCCACCGGCAACCTCACCATCATCCCCAACGCCGTCGCGCGAGAGATCAGTATCGACAAGAACACCGGCAAGGCCAGCGGCCTCCACTTTGTCGACCGCCACTCCAAGCGCGAGATGCACATCAAGGCCAAGGTCGTCGTCGTCGCCGCCTCTTGTCTTGAAAGCACGCGCTTGCTGCTCAACTCCAAAATCGCCAACTCCAGCGGTGCCCTCGGCCACTACCTCTGCGACCAGATGTACATCAGCAACAGCGTTGTCGCGCTCATCCCCGAAGCTAAAAACGGCAAAGCCGCTCGCGGCATGGTCGGCGGCGGCAGCTACATCCCCCGCTTCGCCAACCTCGCCAAGGGCAAAGAGAAAAACTACATTCGCGGCGCGGCTTTCGACTTTTCCACCGGCGGCACCCCCGACGCCAAATACTTCCCCGGCTGGGGTAAGGAAAGTGACGATCAGCAGGCGATCGCGCGCGGTGCCGGCTTCGGAGCCACCTTCATGGGCGAAGCACTTGCGCGCTTTGAGAACCACGTCCGCCTCGACAAAACGGTCGTCGACGCCTACGGAATTCCCGTCCTCAACTTCCAGGTCAAGTACGGCGAGAACGAAGCCAATATGACGAAGGACTCTGTCGACACCCTCGCCGAGGTCTGCCGCAAGGCTGGCTTCGAGGTCATCCATAAGAATGACAAGCCCTTCCCGCCCGGCTACAGCATCCACGAGGTTGGCACCTGCCGCATGGGCGACGACCCCAGGAAGAGCGTCCTCAATAAATGGAACCAGTCGCACGACATCAAGAACCTCTTCGTCGTCGATGGCTCCAGCTTCGTCAGTTCCGGGTCGCAAAACCCCACGATGACCATTTGCGCGCTGTCCATGCGCGCCTCGGAGTATCTGGCCAACCAACTCGGCAAGCGAGAGATCTAAGTTGCGCTGGCTAACACTCTTACTGACTACGATCGCTTGGGGCGCCGAACTCAAGATCACCGCCAATTTCTCCGGCGGCAAGCTGGGCCTCGTGCAACGAGTCAGCCCGTGGCACTGGCGCGTCGGTGTCAAGGGACAGTCCGATCAGGATGGCCGCAATCGACAGGCGAATTGGTATTCTTTCCGTGTGGACGGTGCGAGGCGCGGCCGCGAAATCGTCATTGATCTGGTAGACCTGCCTGGCGAGTACAACTACGAAAAAAATCAAGGCGCTGTCACCCGCGACACCCGGCCCTACTGGCGTGAGAAGGGCGAAAAAGCCGCGTGGACAGAGGTCGAGGGCGACTACGATCCAAGCGAACCCAAGTGGCGCCTGCGCTTCAACCCCAAGGGCTCCAGTTTCTACGTTGCGCACCTCGAGCCCTACCTCGCCAAGGATCTGGATGCCTTGCGCAAAGCTGTCAACCCAGTAGTAGAAGTCATCGGCAAAAGTGCTGGTGGGCGCAAAATCGAAGTCTGGACCATCGACCGCTCAGGAGCCAAGCCTGGCGCGCCCGTGGTGTGGCTGATGTTCCGCCAGCACGCCTGGGAGGCGGGGAGCAGTTGGACAGGCGACGGTGCCATCCGCAGCCTGCCCGATGGCATTGTCTGGAAGATCCTGCCCTCCAGTGATCCGGATGGCGTGGCCGAGGGCGGCGTGCGCTTCAATCACCACGGCTACGATCTGAATCGTAATTGGGATTCCCCCTACGATGCGATCAAGCGCCCAGAGATCCTGGCCCAGAAGAAAGCGCTCGAGTCGTGGCTTGAGACCGGCAACAAGATCGACTTCTTCCTGACCGTTCACAACACCGAGACTGGTGAGTACCTCGAAGGTCCGCCAGAAGGGCAGGGCAAAGAACTCTGGCAAGCCCTCAAGGATCACAGCGCCTTCGATCCCAACCGTGAGTACTTCACCAGGATGGAGGTCAGCGGCCCCGGTCGCGCCAATGTCATCCAGTGGCTCTGGAACGACAAGCGTGTGCAAGCTCACCTCATGGAATTGCGCATCGCGCGCAGCCCCAAGCTCGAAGCCCGCCCCACCGCCCAATCCTGGCAGCAGTTTGGCCAGCAACTGGCAAAAGAAATCGCGGCCGTTTTGACACAGCCGCGATGAGTTTCAACCAACGATAACTGCCGACTTAGAAACTAAGTCTCAGCGCCATCTGTATCTGACGATTGTTACCGCTCAAGCTGGTGATACTTCCAGCCGCAGGGTTGCCAATCGCCGCATTGGGTAGTCCAAACTGTGGCGTGTTCATCATGTTGAAGAACTCCGTCCGGAACTGCAGCTTAAAGCGTTCCGTAATCGAGAAGTTCTTGAACAGCGACGCATCCCAGTTCACGCGGCCCGGGCCATAGAGGATGTTGCGGCCAGCGTTGCCATACGCAAAAGTCGCAGGGATGCCCCAGGTCGATCCAGCGGTGTTAAAGCTGGTGTCAAAGTACAGCGCACGGTCGCCACTGGTGAAGCTGGGCGTCTTGAGCAACATCGGCCTTGACCCGCCAGCATTGGACACCGCAGCATTCAAGGTCGGCGTATACGGCAGTCCCGTTTGCCATGTAAAGATCAGGTTGCCCTGCCATCCGCCTACGATTACATCGGCAAACTTATTCGTGATGTTGAACTTCCGGCCCTTGCCAAAAGGAAGCTCGTAATTCATCGAATGCGTAAAGCGATGGCGAATGTCAAAGCCAGAGTTGCCGCGATCCACATTGCGATAGCGAATGTCTTGCGGGATCGGCCCGTTGGCGGCACCGCCAAAGGCGTTGGGCACATTATCGATCGAGTGCGCCCAGGTGTAGGCGCTCAGGAAGCTCATGCCATTCGAGAAGCGTCGCTCAAGCGTGCTCTGCAGCGCATGATAATTTGCATTCCCGTCGGCCACCGCGTAAGTGATGCCCTGCACATTCGGCGCAAGGTTACGGAACGGGCGGCGGGAAGCTACAGATCCAGGGCCGGGGTCCGGCATATTGGCATCGAAGGTGTAATCCAGATACCGATTCAGGTTACCGACATAGCCAACCTTGAAGACAAGATTACCCTTGAGTTCCTGTTGAATCTGTATGTTGTATTGGTAGGTGACCGAGGGGCGGAAGTGAGAATCAACCGCGATCAGTGCACCGCGGGGATCGGCAATCAGCGCGTCCTGGTTCGGCACAACAAGTGCATCGAGTCCGTCCTGGACACGACGAGGATTGGCCACAAACTGATTGATGTCGACCGTCTGAACCGGGCCAAATGGTGTCTGGCGGAACAGGCGCATCGCCGCTCCACCGTTACCCTGGGTACCGTAGAAGATTCCCGCGCCACCACGAAGCACGGTGCTCCGGCGCAGCTTGTAAGCAAATCCCAGGCGCGGCGCAAAGCCGGTGTTGAAGGGACGAACACCAAGATACTCATCAGTGTTCTTGCCCGCGATCATCAGCTTGCCTGTAACTACATTGAAGTTTGCCAGGCGATTGGCAACTTCACGAAACGGCGAAAAATACTCATAGCGCAGGCCGACGTTGACAGTGAGCTTGTCGCTAACCTTCCAGTCGTCCTGAACGTAGAGGCTGTTTTCCCACGCGCGCATGCCAGGAAAAACCAGCGTGAAATCTTGTTCGATCAAGTTGGCCGTGCCCAACAGGGAACTGGCCATTGCGTCACCGGTTGGCCCCGTGTTGTTAGGGTCGTTTGTAAATGTGGTGCTGAAGTTGAAGCGACCGTTGCCTCGGTTCGTCTGGAACTCTGAGATCTGGCGGCGGATAATGTCACCACCCCATTTCACGTTGTGTTTGCCGCGCGTCCAGGTAAAGCCGGCCGCGTACTGGTAAGTATTTTCCTTACGCAGAATGGGCAGCGAACGCGTATGACCGAAGCCGAAATAACCCGATGGCGAGAAGATCGGCAGACCATCTGCGCGGGGGCCCTGGTTCGAATTCTTCACTCCCAGCTTTTCGCCCAGTTTGGCACCAGGTTCGGCACCAGCTGCGAGAAAGTCTAGCGAGAAGCGCTGGAAGCCAGCCTTCAATTCCATCAACAACGCCGGTGTAATCGTTTTGGCGTAGGTGAGATTGGTGTGGTAGGCCTTCTGCGCGGAGGTGCCGGCAAAGGTGTCTTCATTGCTCAGCGAGACCGGATCACTCAGCCCAGCTACTTTTGCCGGAGCAAAGGTCGCCGGGCGGATCGTATCGGTATTCTGCACGGAGTAGCGTCCAAAAAGGAAGCTGCTTGGCGAAAGGTTATAGTCGATGCGACCGTCGGCCTGGTTCCAGTTCTGTGACTGCTTCGGCGCAACCGTGTAGTTGTTTACGATGCCAGCCCCGGTGGGTGCAGGCAAAGCGTCGATGAGGCGCGTCGTAACCGAGTCAAACTGGCTACGCGGTATGACGCGACTCGGATAAAGGTCGCGCGAAAACCCGCTGCTCGTACCAGGAGTTGCCCTCAGGCTAGCGGGATCGTAAATGTTTCGGACGGCACCAAAGTCGCCACCCCGCATCGCTAGCGTCGGTACGGTCCCGAGGAAAGGGATTTCCTGGCGCCGCCGATAGCCTTCGTAGTTTCCAAAGAAGAAGAGCTTGTTCTTGATGATTGGTCCACCGAGGGCTGCGCCAAACTGGTTCTGCGCAAGCTGCGGCTTCCTGGCGGTTGGCGCGGCAAAATAGTTCTTGGCGTCCAGATTGTCGTTACGCAGGAAGTCATAAGCTGCCCCATGCAAGCCATTGGTGCCCGACTTCGTAACAACGTTCACCGTCGCCCCAGGGTTACGGCCTTGGTCGGCAGAGAACAGGTTTGTCTGGATCTTGAATTCCTGTACGGCTTCTACAGAAGGCCGCAGTGTAATCGATACTGTCAGACGTTCGTTGTTGTCGATGCCGTCGATCAGGAAATTGTTCGAGCCTTCGCGATTGCCGTTGGAGAAGAGTTCAGACCCGGGGCGCTGGTCGTCGGGGCGTGTGCCCGACATGATCGTTCCCGATGCCCCAAAGCCAACGCCCGTGACGCCCGGTCCAAGCGTGGCGAGTTGGACAAAGTTGCGTCCGTTCAAAGGCAGTTCAATGATTTGCTTGGTCTGAACCACCTGGCCGATCGAAGAGTTTTCACTCTCGATCATCGGTGGCGCGCTGGAGACGGTGACCGATTCAGTGATCGCCCCGATCTCGAGCTTTACGTCGAGGCGCAGGATTGCATTAACATCGAGGCTAATGTTTTCCTGGCGTGCGCCTTTGAATCCACTGGCAGCAACCGTGAGGATATACTTCCCTGGCTGCAAGAGCGAGATGTTGTAGGTGCCGCTGCCGTTGGTGCTTGTTTCGCGGGCGACTTGGGTTTCGGCGTTGGTGGCGATGACTTTGGCACCGACAATGGACGCGCCAGAGTTATCCGTCACTTCGCCCGTGATTTGCGAACCGGTCTGAGCCAGACCGCTCAGCGACAGTGTGAGGATGAAGAGCAACTTGGTAGATGCAGTACGTAGCATCACCAATTCTTATCACATTTTCATGAAGCGATTCATAACAATTCCTCGCGCTCCAAATCCGCCTCGATATCCTTCCGATCTCCCCTTTCCATCTGGCTCCAAATCCTGCTCGGACCGAATGTATTTCCCTGGGGACCGACGGCAAGGACCCTGCTTCCCGAAACTGACCTGGCTTAAACTTATGTGTAGATCGCAAAAATAGTTAGCTACAGTCACGTCGATTGCAGCATCTCTGCTTCTCAAGGAGTCTTTATGTTCAACTGCAAGATTTTCGCAGCATTGCTGCTCGTCTCCACCGCCCTGCTCGCTCAAACTAGCAGCGGCACCGTCAACGGCATCGTTAAGGACGGCTCCGGCGCTGGCGTCACCGGTGCCACCGTCACCATCCAGGATCTGGATCGCAAGCTGTCGCGCGAAGTCCAGACGAACGATTCCGGCATCTACCGTTTCGACGCCGTCGCTCCGGGCACCTACCGTCTCGAAGTCAAAAAAGGCGGATTCCAAACCTACGCTGCAACCGGTTTTGCTGTGAGCGCCGCCCAACTCGTCACTCTCGACGCAAAGCTGGAAGTCGGCCAGCAAGCCTCGGTCATCGAGGTCACCGCCGACAGCATCGCGCTCCAGGTTGAGCAGCCCGTCCGTGGGGCCACCATCAGTACCGCCCAGTCCACCCAGTTGCCCATCGCCGGCCGCAATCCTGTCCTTCTCGCCCTCACTCTTCCCGGCGTCTCCTCCAATCGCGGCGGCTTCGGCACCGGCACCTTCAGCGTCAACGGCGGTCGCGGTCGCAGTAACAATTTCATGCTCGACGGCACCGAGAACAATGACATTTCGGTAAATGGACAAGCCTTCCAGGTCACCAACCCGGATGCCGTCCAGGAAGTCTCCTTGCAGACTTCCAACTTCGATAGCGAATTCGGCCGCGCCGGCGGCGGCGTCGTCAATATGATTGTCAAATCGGGGACTGATCTCTTTCACGGCACCGCCGGTTACCTACTGGAATCCACCAGCCTCAACGCGATCACTAACACCCAGTCTCTCTCAACCTATGTCATCCAAAACCAGAAGCCCATACCCGGCACAGACCAGTGGTTCAGCGGAACCTTCGGCGGCCCCATCCGCAAGGGTAAAACATTCTTCTTCGGCGCCTATCAGGAGCGCCGCACGGTTTCGCAATCGACGGTGAATCTCACCAGCCTCAGCCAGCGCGGTCGCGACACCATTCGCACCGCCGTCCCCAAGGGCGTCAATCCCGTGCTCGATACCTTTCTCGATGCCACCGCCGGCAGCGCCGCCGTTTCCCAGCTCTCCAGCATCGCCCTTGGCGGCGGTCGTCCCGATGCCGAAGTCGGCACCTTCATTCGCACTGTCCCCAGCAAGGTGCGCAACATGCAGCCCCTCGTCAAGATTGACCATCGCTTCAGCGACAAAGACACGCTGATGGGCCGCTTCGCCTTCGATCAAACCGTCGATCCCCTCGGCGGCGGCACCAATTTCAATGGCCTCGATACAAGCTCCAAGAGCCGCTATCAAAACTTCGCGATCACCGAGACCCATATCTTCACGCCCACGCTCACCAACGAGTTCCGCCTGCCCTACAACCGCATCACGCTGGAGTTCCCCAACGACGCCGCAAACCCTCTTGGTCAGACTCTGCCCAGCATCAGCGTCCAGGGTCTCACCGCTCTCGGCGTCGCCACCAATATCCCCCAGGGCCGCGTCGCCAATAACTACGGCCTGCAGGATACGATGACCAAGATCGCCGGTCGCCACACCATTCGCTTCGGTGTGGACCTCCTGGTCCAGCGCTCCCGGCAAATCGCCCCTTCACTCATTCGCGGTTCGGTCAGTTATCTGGCGGGCGGCGGTTTCACCGGCCTCGGTAACTTCATCGACAGCTTTGCTGGCAATCAAGCCACCGCCGCCCGCGACTTTGGCAGCGCCACTTACCATCCCGATCTCTTCCGCCACGCTTACTTTGTGCAAGACCGCTGGCGCGTCAGCGAGAGCTTTACTCTCAGCCTCGGCCTCCGTTACGAGTCCTTCGGCCTCCCCATCAACTCTCTGCGCACGCCCGCCTACGCCGGCATCTTCAACCTCAATCCCACTACCTTTGAGGGTCCCTATTCTGCCCCCAATCAGGTCAACCCTGATCGCAACAATTTCTCCCCCAACATCGGCATCGCCTACAGCCCCAGCGCCACTTCCGGTATCCTGGGCAAGCTTCTGGGCGACAAGAAAACCAGCATCCGCGGCGGCTTCATGCTCGGCTACGAGAGCTTCTTCAACAACATCGCCTCCAACGCCGTCGCTTCCACGCCAAACCTGATCGCTACGTCCATCCCCAGCGTCATCTCTACTGCGGAGCCGCGTGGGCCTGCCAACTGGTACAGCTTCATTCCCACCGTCTCGCGTCCGCCCAACGCACTCGACAACCAGACTCTGGTTCTCAAGAACCTCGTCAACCCTTACTACGAGCGCTTCAACTTATCCATCCAGCGTCAGCTCAAGGGCGGCATGTTCCTCGACATCGGCTACGTCGGTAGCCGCGGCGTCCGGCTCTTCATCAATGAAGATCTAAACCCGCTTGTCCCCGCCAACCTCCGCATCTTCCCCTCCGGCTTCACCGCTGCCAGCTTCCCGGCCTCGCGCCTGCAACAGCGCTACGATCCGCTGCAAGGCTCCCGGACGATCCGTACCAACGGCGGCGGTTCCAGCTACCACTCGCTACAAACAGAGGTCAAGCGCAGCTTCCGCAACGGCCTCGCCTTCAGCGGTGCCTACACGTGGGCAAAGTTCCTCGACAATGCCAGCGAGGTCTTCGCCTGGGGCGGTGGCCTCACGGGTTCTTCCTTGCCGCAGACTCCGTCCATCTTTGGCGGCCAGCCCTCCGAGCGCGCCCGCAGCGCCTTTGATCGCGATCATCGCGCCGTTTTCACTTACATCTACACGCTGCCCTTCGGCAAGTCTCAGCGCGGTCTTGTAAGCCACCTCATCGGCGGCTGGCAGGTCAGCGGCGTAACCACCCTTGAGGCCGGCGTCCCCTACACGGTTCTCAACGGTCTCGATGCCGACGGCTACGGCGGCACCGGCAACGACCGTCCCGACTACAACCCCAATGGCCGCCCTGGCGTCCGTGCGCAAATCACTGCGGCCGGTACCTACATCAACCCCGATGCCGCCAACGCCCCCATCTTGGCCAGCGAAGCGATGTACATCCAGCGCGCCACCTGCACAGCCCCCAACGGCTGCCGCCCCGGCAACCTCGGCCGCAACACCCTGCGTAGCCCCGGTCAAGCTAACTTCAACGTCAACTTCCAAAAGGACACGCGGATCACCGAACGGGTTCATCTCCAGTTCCGTACCGAGATGTTCAACATCTTCAACCATCCGCAGTATGGCTCGTCCAACGCCAGCGCCTTCGCTCCTGGAGTCGGTTCGTTGAGCTCCAATCTGCAGTCTACCCTCGGCACTCGCTTCCTCAATCCCGTTTACGGAGATGGCGGCAGCCGGGTAGTCCGATTCCAACTCAAGATCTTGTTCTAAGAAGAACAGCTTCTAAACTCCCTGGGGCTTTCTAACGAAGCTCGAAATCGATCCATTGTGAGACGGGCGGGCGCTTGCCCGCCCGGTCAATGGTTTGCACTTCGAGAATGTATTCTCCTGGCGCGGAATTGATTCCAAGCGTCAACACCCCGCCAACCAGAAGGCTCCGCGCATCGCTGCCCGTTGCTAGCGCCACTGGAACCTTGGTGCCCTCCCAAACTACCTTCTCGCCGCGAATCAGACGTGGCACGATGTCCAGGCTCGGTTGGCCAGTCTGGCGATCCATTGGCGCGTTGTACACTGTCACGCCGTAGGAAAAAATATGGCCTCGTTCGAACATTCTTACTGCCGGGCTCAGATCCTCCTTCGGCTCCCCTCGCCTCCAATCGCCCTCGCGCATCGTGATGTTTGATATCGACAATTGCGAACGCGATAGATCGGGAACATCGAGAAAGCGGCTTGCCGAGCCAATTTTGCCAGTCACACTGTCCATCATCGCCACTCGAATCTGGTAGCCGCCCGGCTTCTTCACCTCGGTTTGCAGCGTGTATACGAAGCCGTTCTTCCGCGCCTCGCTCAGCAGCGACTCCGGCACCCGGATGGTGAAGGTCTGGATCGCAGAGGCATTCGGGACCGGCCCCTCGCCTTCGGCGCGCGCGGCTACATTCACCCTCGCCGTACAAAGGCCGGTCGCGTCGGGCGCACTGAAGCTCAGGCTATCGCCGGAAATGTGAATTTGCGCGCCGACCGCCAATTGGCGCTTGTCCCCAATTGAAAAAATCGGCGTCAGCCTCAGCGGGATCCCATCGCCGCTGAAGGGCGAGTTCAGCGCCGCCAACAGCCGCGCGGCAGGGCTATCGGGCACCGCCCTCGCCACGGCCTCGCGATTGGCCTCGCGATAGCCCTTGCGATAACGCACATCAAGCGTTGGCCGACTCACTTTGACGCTCAGTTCGCGATACTTACCGTCGCGCTCAATCCGCTTCGTGTCTGCCTCGCTCGCCTGGAAACTGAGCACGTAATAGGACGACTGCTCCTCAAACATCTGCGTCAGACCGCCTACAATATCGTTGTTGTTGATCGACACGCTCCCGCCCGTTTCCTGTGCCAAAAACCGCAACCCGCTCTGCGTGTCTTTGATCTTCCCCGACCTGTCCTGCAAGGCCTCGGTGATCTCAAAGGTCTCGCGCCCCTGCGAATTATCCTGCGCCTGCAATCCCGAGAAAATTGCCCCTCGCGGGTCCACCGCATAAATCGCTACGCTGCCTTCATTGGCATGATCGGTCACCCGCCGCACCTCGCTCAACGGGATGCCCGGCTCCTCGATCTTCTGCGAGCGCGCGATCGGGAAGCCTTCGCTGAACAGGATGACGCTCTTGCGCCCAGGCAGCTCGCGCATCCCATCCACCACATAGCGCAACGCGCCCATCGTGCCCACCGCCATACGCCGCGACGTAAGTTGCAACATCAGGCCATCCTCATCGTTGGTGGCCCCAAGCGCTTTAATCGGGTCTTGTAGTGCGCTCGACAGCCGCGCGTGTAGTCTTTCGATACTAGCCAGCAGCCGCCGCTTATCGGTCGTAAACTGTTGCAGCGGACCGGTCCCCCCGCTGGTAGTCAGAATCGCGACAAAGTCCCCCGGCGCAAGCTTCGTATTGACATAGCTGCGCAGCGCCTCGCGCGTATAGTGAATGCTCGACACCGACATCTTTAAGTCATCGACGAGAATCGAAACACTGCGCCGCACGTCACTTCGCTGAATGCGCGACGCAATGGGCCCGACCGCATCTGTCGACACAGTCGGCGTCGCGCGGCCCTCGACATAACTCACACTGGAAATCGGCCGCGCCTTGCCATCCTCGGTCAGACTGAAGTCCCCCGCTCGCAAATCTGTTACCGCTTTGCCCTTGCGGTCCCGCACCGTCACCTCAACCTGCACCAGCGTCGTCGATACGCTCAGCCGCAGGTCGGTGGGTTGCGGGTCCTGCGCAAGCAGTGCGGCCAGCACTAGGAGAGGCATCGGCATGCTCCGATCCTAGAACACGTCCCGTCGCTCCAGATTTGCTTCGATGTCTTTGCGCTCGCGCCACACGGGATGCAGCTTCTTCTCGCTCAACAACGGCAACTGATCGTCGATGTGCGCGCTTCCCGGCTGCGTCGCGTTGCCATAACCCAGCAGACATTGCGCCTTCTGCGCCACCCCGAATTCAATCGCACACACAAAGGTCTCCCCGTGAAAGGGATAGAATTTGTTGTTCTTCTTCTTCGAAAATGTCATCGTGCGAAACAGACCGAGTCGCCCCGCGCCCCCATTGCCGGGCAGGTCCCTCGCGCCACGCTCAAATCGGTAGACGTCTCCGTACGGAACATCAAGCGCACCATAGAGTGAAAGGGTCTCCTGCGCTGCCGCCTTCAACGCCACATAAGCCTGAGGAAGGTCCGCGATGCCATAGGACGAGTTCAGCGGATCCTTGGCATCGTAGGGGACGCGTAGCTTCGCATTGATGAAGTCACCCGTGCCAAAGTACTTATCGGAAAAAGATTGAAAAAGCACCGCTCCGCGACTGGCGGCGTCCATGTGCCGATCCCAACTCGTCAGCGTGGTCAACGCTCGCCTCACTAAGTCATCCGTAACAGGCCCCGCGTTGTTGAGCAGATCAGGCAGAACCGCGTCGG
>JBBRBI010000031.1:0-57939 GCA_038206015.1 Bryobacterales bacterium
TGCGCTAGCGGCAAATCGATGAAGTACTGCGGTGCATCCTGTCGCAGGTCCACCTCCAGGTTGTCGCGAATTACGTGGAACAGCTCCATCAGCGCGTAGAGCTGATTCTGCGGCACCGGAGTACTGTTGCGAATGCCAGGAGCAAGCTTGGTCCGCCAGTGGAGAATGGTGTCGCGCAAAGTCTTCTCTGCCAGTTCCGGCTTGTAGTCCGCCAGGGCCAATGCCAGAAAAGCGCGGTCGCGTAGGGAACTTATATCCGTGATCGGAGCGATGCTCCTGGCGGCAAGCTCCACTAACCCATTTACCTGAGCTTCAGGCAGTGACGTCGCGCACCAATCCAAGACAAGCGCACGCTGACGATTGTCCGCATCCTTGGACTTCTGCAACCAGGCCAAAGCATTGTTACAGTGCGTCGCGTTACCGGTGATGCGGCTTGCCAGTGCGAGCGCAAAGCCAGCCTCAGGAAGCGCCGCGCCGTTGGAGATGTAAGAATCGAACTGCTGAAAGCGAATCGACTGCCGTTCCCGCTCCCGCGTTAGCAGACGCAGACGCGAGGGGCGCAACAAAAGACGCGGAGAATCGGTGTAGGGCTTGAAACTATCGTCCTGGCTCGCCTGTAAAAGTAAGGGGAGCGTGAGAGGAAGTGTGAGGAGAAGAGCCCAATAGGTCCGCATCTACTTTTAAGTCTGCCACGGGTGTGTCCGATCGATACGCCGGTGTGTCCCTAGACTCAACAACGTGACGATTTGTACCATCCAAGTACCTTTGTTTGCAACAGAATCTTTTTGTGCGCAAGTGGCCCTAGATTTGCTAATCTAGTCAGTGAATTGATGGAGTACCCTTAAAACCTGCCCTCTGTTGCAACTGCTAGGTGGAGAAAGCGAGCGCATCCGAAAAGGCTTGCGTGCTTGCGGGAGTCGGGATCGGGAATAAAAAACCGCTCACTCATCCGTTTAATAGTTGCCGCAGAGGGGATTTTTATGTCTCTTGACGGTTATGAAGCCCAATTCATGTGGAACTAAACGTGCTCATTAAAAAACTTCTACCCGAGGAATAGTTGAAACGCGATAAGCGTTCACCGGATCTTACAAATTGAGTTTTCTACAGTTGGAGTACCAGCAGCGCAGGGAGCTGTCGGGCGAAGGAATGAATTAGGACGCGGGCTTTTGTCTGGCAAGATGGCGGGAAACCGTTAGGCTACTTGTCGCAGGCGCACCAACTGTATGCCCCAGCTGAACCGAGGGCGGACCGCATCGGAGGAGAGTCTAGCAAAACCCACCCACCCGAATCCGATGCGGTTTATCTAATAGGCCCGCCCAACGGTGCCTGACGCCAATAGTTGCTTTTCAGCAGCTCTATCGGCAAACCCAATGAATCCTTTAAGTTAGCACAACTACCAGGCGAGCGTAGCCGTGCGTGGAGCCTCTTCGCGATTTGGCAGATAAATCGTGTGGCACTTTTCGCATCGATAAAGCTCAGCATCGGGTCCAAATTGTGCCCCAAAATCTTTTTCGTATGCGAACCACCGCTTCAGATGGCCAGCACAAATCTTTCCTTTTTCATTCAACTCATTGCAAGCCCGCTGCCGCAGGACGCGTGTCTTGACGAGAGGTGTTTTCACGGGTTCCAAGCGTCTAGGATAGCGTGAAAACTGGGTCTCAACGACACGCGGGGCGTGTCACCGCGACTCGGGAAGCTGGAGCAACTTGGACAACCACTGGATGAAAATTGGGATTTCGCCACGCTGACGGCTCACCTGGCCAACACTCATGGCGATCGCAGGGCCGACTGGATCCGCTTGAATCGCGAGCCATACTCGATAGGTGCTCTTCGAGATCTTTAAACCTGCGATGGAAGCGACAAAATCCCTTGACCGCCGAAGCTTCTCGTCCTCTTGCGGGATTGCCCGGAGGTAGAAGTCCTCGATCATCCCAGGATCGAAGTTGTTCGGCATGATCCAAATTCCGAGACGATGATAATCTGGCTGATCGAGGATCAACCCGTTTGTGGGAAGGTCCTCTGGTACGAGAGAATAGCCCGCATCCCGCAACACCGGAATAATACGAGTCCAAAGCTGCTGAGCCGTCCGGGTCTCGGCATCGCAAATCACGCAAATCGTCGAGGAGGGATCGGTCTTGAAAGCAAGTTTAAGGCGGTCAATAACGGTGTCGTCTGAAAGCGCGAGATCTTCTGAAAAGCAGTGAGTATGCGAAATCTTCTTGGTCACAGCCTTGATCTCCGGACCCAGATGCTGAAGAAGGTGCCACTCATCCCTGCCGACGGGAATGAAGATGACGTCCACTACCTGACCTCGAGGCCTTCCTGGGTCGCCATCAAGGCTTCCTCTTCAGTGAATTGAATCGGGATGATCTTCCCGTTCCGCCGCTGAAGGCGCGTCAAGACCCCAACCGCGTCGCGGTTCCGCATCGCAGCTTCGGAGAACGAAGTCGTGGCGTCGTGGCTGTGTGTGGTCGCGAACAGCGTCACGTTCAGGCGCTTGCAGGCCGCGAAGAGGAAATCCCAAAGTTTCGGGAATAGCGAGTGATGGAGTCCGTTCTCGATCTCATCCGCCAGCAGGTAACCACCCTGGCAATTCACGAGGGCCAAGCCAAGGTAGACGAGGCGCGTCATGCCATCGCCGTAACGAGACAACGGAGTCAAATCCGTCTCACCGTCCAAGCGGATTCTGAATTCTGGATTCGATGGGGCGGAGGCCAAGGTTATTCGTTTAACTCGAGGCTCCAAAAGCCTCAGCAGATCCAACAAGTCGTCCTCGGTGGGCATCGCATTCGTCTCGTCCCATAACATCTGCACCAACCGAGTATCGGAGTGGAGGGCCGCGGTCTTGCGAAACGGTGTGAGCGTGCTTATGATCGCGTGTTCAGCGCTAAACCGCCCTCCGTAAGCCGCAGTCCGGCTCTCAAGCGTAAGATCAAACGCATACGGGAAAATGCCTGAAATAATAGAAAACGTCGGAGCCAGTTTCGAGTTCGGATCTTTTCGAAAGTCGGTTAACACTACCTTTGACTCCGGATTGCCTCTAGCCTGCCAGGACAGTATTCCGATCATCACCCCGCGTGAGTCGCAGGAAATGACACAACCTTCGCCAAATAAACTCTTGAACGCGCTTACAAGCTCGGCTTCACTCTTGGGAGCTTCTCGCTCATCCATGACCCGGAACAGTTCAGTCGGATCAGCACCACTGGCAAGAATAGCGACCGCCTCAAGCACAGTCGTCTTGCCAACATTGTTCTTCCCCGCGATCAGATTCAGGTCGCCCACCTGCTCCAGCCGCAGTTCCGGGAAGCACTTAAAGTTCTTGATCTCAAAGGGCATCGTGCTTCCCATTGTGCCTCAAACGGCTACTGCAAAGCGTCCGGCTGCTTCGCCCCATGGAACTTGTCAATGAACTTGCTGAACCAATACAACTGCCAATTCAGGCTCTCCACCAGATGCTTCGGCTCCCCCGCCCGCGTCATGTTGTGATTCTCACGCGGAAACATCACCAGTTCCGTCGTCACGCCATAGTGCTTCAGCGCGCGGAACCATTGCTCCCCCTGCTCCAGCGGCACACGATAATCGTTATCCTGATGCAAAATCAGTGTCGGCGTCTTGACGTTTTTCGCGTACTTCAATGGCGACGCGTCCCAATACTGCTCGAACTCGTCGAAGAGAATCCCCTTGAAGTCCTCCTCATGCCCATAGGCCCCGTCGCGCGTACCCTCGTCACTGACAAAATTCGAAATGCTGCGCAGCGTCACCGCAGCTTTGAAGCGATTGGTATGGCCCACGATCCAGTTCGTCATGAAGCCGCCATAACTCCCGCCCGTCACCCCCAGATGGTCCACATCGATCCACGGGTTGTTCTTGATCGCGACGTCCAACCCAGTCATCACGTCGGTGTAATCCATCTTGCCCCAGTTGTTCCGGATGCCCCGCGCAAATTCCTCGCCATAGCCAGTGGAGCCACGCGGATTGGTAAACACGACGCCGTAACCCCGTGCGGCATAGACCTGAAACTCGTGGAACCAATCGACGCCATACATGCCCGCCGGGCCACCATGTATGCTGAGGATCACCGGATACTTTTTACCGGCCTGCCAGTCCAACGGCTTAACGATAAACCCTTCGACAGGCGTTCCATCGGTCGACTTATATTGAAAGCGCTCGACACCCGCTAAATCAAAGCCCTTGAACAAAGTCGAATTGTGAATCGTCAGCCGCCTTTCTCCCTTGCCATCGGCATTGGAAACATAAACCTCGTCCAATGTTTTGAAGTCATTCACGAGATAGGCGAGTTGATTCCCCTGTGCACTCAGCGAGCGCACGGATCGTTCGCCAGCAATCAGCGGCTTTGCGGTGCGGCTCTCCAGGTCGGCTAAGTACACATGGTTCGCGCCACGAATCCCGGTCTCAAAGTAGAGCGTGCTCGCGCTGGCCCACTGCAAGGACGTCGGGATCAGATCGAGCGCATCAACGGCCAGCCTTGATGGCGCGCCGCCGGTGGCTGGTGCCAGATAGATCTTCGGATGCTGGCGAGGCTTACTGCTGCCGAGAAACGCGATCGTCTTGCCATCGGGAGAAAAGCGCGGAGAGTTGTCGGCCTCGGTATGATCGGAAATCTTCATCAGCGGTCCACGATTCGCACTGATAGTGAACACGTCAGTATCGTGCGAACCCTCGAATTGCTTTCCGGTGCGGTTACTCACAAAGGCGATCGTTGACCCGTCCGGCGACCACTGGGGATCGAGATCGTCCGCATCCTGACCGAAGGTCAACTGGGCCGCAATCCCCGATTTTGCATCCACCGTAAACAGGTGCGAGCGCTTGTCATCAAACCAGCCGGTATCGTTAAACTTGTAAATCGAATTGGTGTAGTGGCGAACGTCTGAAGCCGTTTTACCAAAGTCCGATGGCCCCGTACGCGACAGTACGACAAAGCGATCTCCTTGCGGGGACCACTGATACACGCCCACGCCATTCTTCAAATCGGACAGCTTGCGCGGCTCGCCCCCGGCCATCGATAGCAGCCAGATCTGCGCCCGCGCCCCTTCGCCGCGGGAAGAGACAAAGGCCAGCGTCTGCCCATCTGGCGACCATTGCGGGTTTGTCGATGAGACCCCCTCTGCGGTCAACAGTCTCGGCGCGGCGCTGCCATCCACTGGCACCAGCCATAGTGTCGTAATCCGGCGGTTGAGCTTTTCATGGATGCGCGTCAGTGGATACACAACGGATTTCCCGTTCGGGGACAGCACGGGCGCGCCGACAAATTCAAATCGCAAGTAGTCCTCCGGTGTCACCCCACGGGCCCCAAAAAGTAAACAGGAGAACACTACGATGCTAAGAAAGATCGGCATAGATTATGGCAGTCTAGCGCACCCAGGCATCGATTGTTGATATCATCCCGAGAGGAATCAAGGAGTCTTTCATCTCATGTCTGAAAACACGACAAGAAGGTTTTTCGTCGGCGCAGCCGCTGCACTTTCAGCAACCCAGGTTTGGGGCGCTAACGACCGAATCAATGTTGCCATCGTCGGCCTGGGCGGACGCGGCAGCGCCCACCTCGGCATCTACTCGCGACTGGCGGAGGCCAAAGTAGTTGGTCTGTGCGACGTCAATCAGGCCGCCCGCGAAAAATCGCAGGCCACCCTGCTCAAGAACACTGGCGATAAAGCTAAAGAATACGAGGACATGCGCGAAGTCTTCGCCGACAAAGGTGTCGATGCTGTTTCGATCGCCACCCCCAACCACTGGCACGCCCTTGCAGCCATCTGGGCAATGAAGGCTGGCAAAGATGTCTATGGAGAAAAGCCCGCCTGCTACAACATCTACGAGGGCCAGAAGATGATCGAGACGCTGAAAGCCACCAAGCGCGTGATGCAGGTAGGGTCGCAACATCGCAGTACGCCCTTCAAGATGAAGGCAATCGAAGCCATTCAAGGCGGACTCATCGGCAAGGTCTACGCCTCCAAGGGACTCTGCTACAAGCGCCGTGCCTCCATCGGCCACAAAGCAGATGAACCCACGCCGCCCGGCGTCAACTGGGACATGTTCCTGGGCCCGGCACCAATGCGCGCCTTCAATGAATTGCGCTTCCGGTACAACTGGCACTGGTTCTGGGACACCGGCAACGGTGACATCGGCAATCAGGGCGTCCACGAATTGGGCGTCGCACGCTGGGGTTTGGGCGATCCAGACTACCCCAAGACAGCCTTCGCCCAAGGCGGAAAGTACGCCTACACTGACGACCAGGAGACGCCCAACACGCTGCTTTCTACCTTCGATTTCGGCGGCAGCGAGCTCGTCTTTGAAGTCCGCGGATTGCTCACCAACGCTGAGTCCGCTGCGGCTCCCCCGCGAGGCGGCCGTCCGCCCGTTGGCTCTGCCACCGCGCCCGCTCCAACCACCACAGCGCCCAAGGCCAGCGCCCCGCTCAACGTCATGACTGGCAACTTCTTCTACGGCACAGAAGGCTGGGCCGCCATGAGCGACCAGGGCTTCCAGGCTTTCAAGGGTGAGAGCAACGAGATGATCATGGAGGAGCGTCCGGAGCGCGGCGGCGATGCCACCGGCCTGCACATGCAGAACTTCCTCGCTGCCTGCCGTTCGCGCAATCAGAAGGAGCTGCACGATGGCCTCGAGAATGCTGTCATCAGCGCCTCCATGTGCCACCTCGCTAACATCAGCTACCGCGTTGGCCGCAAGCTCACACTTGCTGCCGGGCCGAAGTTCGTCAACGACGCAGACGCCAACAAGTTGCTCACCCGCGACTACCGCAAAGGCTACGCAGTCTAGTGGCGTTGATTTAGATAACAAATCAAGTATTCGTCGTCAAAAACCGCCTCGGCATCCCCATGGGTGTCGAGGCGGTTTTCACGTTTGCGCTCGACATTTAAGATCGCCCCCCATTCGCCCCGCCCTAATACCGCTTCAGCACATACAGGAAATGCTGGTTGAATCTGCTCTCGCACGAGCCTGGACTGACAGCATGATCTGGAGCGTGAATCTCTTGGGTGGCAAAACATTGATGACGCAAACTGCCGCCCCGCTCCCCGGCAGTTCTCGTTCCAACGCGGCCTCGCCCAGCATCAGGCAACTGACTACGATGCCGCAATCGCTTCGTTTCACTCCGCGCTTAGGTCAAGTTACAACGCCGCTGGCGCGACGATGCGAATCGGACGCCTGGATACCGTAGCTTCGACTTCTGGATTGGCGGATGGGAAGTTATAACCCTCGCGGCCGCTCCATCCGGGCCCAAAGCCAAGAGCAGCATTGAGCAGGCAATCGAAGGTTGCACGTTCGTCGAGCATTGGTGCGCTGCTGGTCGAGCTGGCACTCGCGGCACCAGCCTCAACTACTTAAATCCCGCAACGGACAAGTAGAAGCAGCACTGAGTCACCGATACCGGCCTCATCACAGAATATGAAGGCGAATTTCGCGATGGCTCTATGCGATTTGTGGTGGTCTCCACAACCGCATCCACCAGCACCTCGAACAATCCATAGACGCACGCATGACCTGGACGACCACCTTCGACGCAACTTACTCAAAGAAGAAGTAAGTCCTCAGGGCTTGTACAAACTAACCTGCGGAATCACGTAGGGCGACTTATCCGAAAACACATCTGCAAACAATGCAAGCGTATCAACGTGAATGTGCCCATTCGTGGAAAGCAGAGTCTGGCTGGATAACGTGTGCGGCGCACCGTGCATGTCGGTGACGCAGCCCCCCGCCTCCTCCAGGATCAACTTGCCCGCAGCCATGTCCCATGGATGCAAACCAAATTCCCAGAATCCCTCCAGTCGCCCGCAGGCAACATAAGCCAGATCGATTGCCGCCGCCCCCGCCCTTCGCACACCATGCGTGATCATCGCCAGTTGATAGTAGAAATGGATATTGATGTTCTGATGGCGCCGCCAGCTGGGGAAGCCGGTGGCTAACAGCGAATCCTCCAGGCGATTGGCCTTCGACACGCTGATCCGACTGCCGTTCAAGAAGGCCCCACCAGACTTCTCGGCCAAAAACATCTCGTCTCGCGTGCCATCGTAGACAACGCCTGCAATGAGTTCGCCGTCTTTCTCCAGTGCCAGCGTCGTGTTGTACACCGGAAATCCATGGGCAAAATTAGTGGTGCCATCCAGTGGGTCGACATACCAGACATAGCCGGATTGAGACTCGGTATTGTTACCTTCTTCGGCAACAATGGCATGCGTCGGAAACGCATCACGCAGACGTGCCGTGATGTGAACCTCGCTGGCACGGTCCGCTTTGGTCACCAGATCGGCCGCGCCCTTCAATTCGTACCCAATGCCCTCAAGGCGCATTTTCTCAATGATTACGGAGGCCTCTCGTGCAATCACCGCAGCAGTTTCAACAAAAACGGACATGGAGCTTAAGGTTTTTCTTCCCAGAGGTATTTGACATCAGCCTTGTACAGAAACAGACTGGGCCCGTCGACTTGTGAGATGCGCAGCATATCTGCATCAAATATCTCGAGCTTGCCGTGCAGGATATCTTCGTTATGCAGCTTTACTGAGATCGGCACTTTCGACGCTGCCAGTCCCCGAAGAAATTTATCTTCGGCAAGTGTCAGTATCGGTGCTTTGGTTTTTGCTTTGGACATCGAGGGTTCTAAAGAGTCTCTTCATAGTAGCCAGTGCGCGCCGAGACACGCAATCCCGAACGTTGCGATTTCACCTCAAGTCGATGGAACTTGTTCTTGGTCGCGGGGACATTCTTCGGATAGTAGGCCAGCATATATTGCGTGCGCAGCTCCTTGAGAATCTCGTCGAAGCTCTGACCAAGCTTTTCATACGATGTCGGTTGCAACACCCGCCCGCCCGTGCGTTCGGCCATCAGCTGCAGCGCATTCTCCCCGCCCTGGTTGCGTCCCGATCCACTCAAGATCGGCGTCACTAAAATTGCGTAGACTGCGGCCTGAGCCCTCTGCGCCGCAGTCATCGCGCCGCCGAACTTCGTACGGCTAACCGTGTCGCCACCGTCGGTGACACAGATGATCACCTTGCGCCCCTCACGCCCTTCCAGTTCTTCGCCCGCCAGATAGACGGCATCGTACAACGCCGTTCCCGCGCCCGTCCGAATGTCTCGCACGGCATTCTCCAGCCGCTTGATTCGCCGCGTAAAGCCAGCCACAAGATCGACGGCGTAATTGAAGGTAATTAGCGCGATCGAGTCTTCCGGGTTCCCTTCCGCGATCAATGCCCGCGCAAATCGTAGCGATGCGCCCGTTTCATAGTGAAGATCCTTGGCGACGCTGGCGCTGATGTCCAGCAACACTGCCACATTCAGCGCTTGGGTCGTCGAGCGTTCAAAGATCGCGATCTCCTGCGATACCCCGTTATCACTGATCGAAAAGTCTTCTTTCGCCAATCCGCCTACAAGCTGGTTGGACGTATCCTTCACATTTGCCAGCACGCGGATCAACTGCACGTCTACCCGGAGAATCGGATCTTGGCCACACACTGCAAGTGGCGCGGCAAGCAGGCTGCGGCGGGTCATTACGTGGATGACGCGCCCGGGCGCGCAACGGATTCATCCCAATCCCCGTCCACCCATACTTCCCCATCGACAAAGAATTCCTTCTTCCAGATCGGCACCGTCTTCTTCAAGCGATTGATACCTTCAAGCGCCGCATCAAAACTCGGCCGTCGATGGGGTGCAGCCGCCACAATCACGACACTCGCTTCCCCAATCTCCATCCGCCCCAGCCGGTGCACAATCGCGATTCTCGATATCGCGTGAGCTTGTGCGATCTCCCCACCGATCTGCGCCATCAGGCGAATCGCCATCGCCTCATAGCATTCATACTCCAGATAGCGCGTCTGGCGGCCCGCAGAGTTATTGCGCACCACGCCCTCAAAGGTGCAGATCGCGCCATCGATGCCTTGCCGAATTTCGCGACCCAGCGCTACCGTATCGATCGGCTCGCGCGTCAACGCAAAGACATGGCCCTCCGGGCTGACGATCCGTTGTGTGTAAACGGTCCCGCCACTCACCGGCGGCAAGAACGCGATCTCATCGCCATCCATCAGCACTTCGCCGGGTGCTGCAAATTGCTGATTACGCGCCAGCGCGATTGAACTGGCCAGGCCATCCAGCAACGGAATCCGTTCCACGTAGTAGGCAAACAGCGACTCAATCGTCGAGCCCTCCGGCATCTCGATCATTTCTTCGGGGGGGTGGGCAAGGTCCTTCAGCAGGCCAAAGAAAAGGACTCGAATCTTCATCTCTTAAAAGCGTAACGCGGTCTTCACCCCACAGGGGCTTGGACCGCGTTACTCACGGAGTGAGTGAGATGCAAAGCTAGCGCTGTCGACGCTTCAACCAGGTAAGCAACCCTAGTGCAGACGCGCTCAATGCGTAGCTCGACGGCTCAGGGACTGCGCTGTCAGCGGCGCCATTGATTCGAAAAAACGCACTGGAACTTTGTGTCGGGCTCAAGGTCGCAACAAAATCCAGGCTGTACGATCCAGCCGCCAGATTGAATCCAACAAGTCGTGGAAATTGCGCGCTGCCAAAACAAGCCGTCGGATCAAAGCCACAACTTACGCCCGGATTAAAGTCACTCGTTTTCGCTGCACTCGTCAGCAGCAAACCACTGTTCAGCACGTTAAACGAGTCGCCGCCGTTTTGCGCGTCGGCAAAATCAAGAGTTCCTGCAGATGTCAGCGTAAAGGTCCAGGGTGCTTCACCGGGCGATATGTAGATGGGCGAGCCGTCCGGCCCGGGGCCCGCGTTCACGTTGAGGACCGTTAGAATGTGATACCACTGGCCGGTTGGGCTGCCAGTGTTGATTGCCGTTGCGCTTCCTAGGTTGGTGAAGGGCTGTCCGGCTGCGGAGACGGATTCCCATATTCGGACATCGCTGCGCCTGAGAGCATCGAGCAATTGCCGGGAAGCTTGGCATATTTCGCCACTCTGGTTTCGGCCATCAAACTGCTCCCATCTACGTAAGGACTTCTGAATTCAAATGATCGTAGGGCAAAATAAGCCGCGCGTTTTTGTTTGCGACGACCAGTTCGAGGTGCGCGAAGCGCTGCGGCTGCTCTTGAAATCGAACGACTACTCCGTGGAGACCTTCGACGGCCCCGCCTCGCTGACTGCAAGCGCCAGCCAGCATCCCGCCAGCGTGATCCTGATGGACATGAACTACACCCGCGACACTACAAGCGGTAACGAAGGCCTCGACTTGATTGCCAAATTGCGCGAACTCCGCGTGCCGGCGCCCCTGATCGCGATGACCGCCTGGGGCGATATCAGCCTCGCCGTAGAGGCCATGCAGCGCGGTGCCAGCGACTTCGTCGAAAAGCCCTGGAACAACGACCGTCTCCTCCAGATCGTGGCCAAGTGGAGCGCAGCCAGCAACTCCGGAAGCCGTGAACTCGACAGTGCTCGCCGCGTACAGCAGAGCCTCCTCCCCCGCATCAGGACGGACGATCGGCTACTCGACTGCGCCTGCCGCTTCCTCCCGGCCAGCCAGGTCTCAGGCGACTACTACGATTTCTTCGAAAAAACCACCGGCCATTTCGGCTTCGTCGTCGCCGACGTCAGCGGCAAAGGTGTCCCCGCCGCCATGCTGATGGCCAACCTCCAGGCCCTCTTTCGCAGCTATGCCTATCGCGATGGCAGCGGCCCTGAACTAATGCTTCGCGCCATCAACACGCAATTTCACGAATCCACGCTGCCCGAAAGCTTCGCAACCGCCTTCTATGCGGATTTCGACGAAGCCTCCCACGAATTGCATTATGTGAATTGCGGTCATCCTCCTGCCATGCTGCGCAAGAAGAATGGCGAGATTCAAACCCTGGAGCCGGGCGCGATGGTGTTGGGCGCATTCCCCAACTGGCAGGCCGATGCCGGCCGAGTGCAACTCCATTCCGGCGATCGCCTTCTTGTTTTCTCCGATGGGGCCGTCGAAGCCCAAAACGCCAGTGGCGAGGAATTCGGCGAAGAGAAGCTCCTCAAACTGTTTGAGGAGACCGCCCACTTGCCCCCTGGGGACGCGCTGCCTCAAATCGAAGAAGCGATCCAGAAACACTCGGGAGTCGCTCTTTTTGATGACTGCACCCTGTTCATGGCTCGGCTTCGCTAAAATATAAAGACCTAATGACAAAAACGAGCAACCCCGCAGAGCTTGCCGTCATCGCGAAGACTGTGCGTCGTCACATCATCGAGATGATTACGGCAGCCAAGAGCGGGCACCCCGGCGGAAGTCTATCCGCCACAGAGATCGTCGTTACGCTTTTCAACGACATCATGAAGCATGACCCCAGCAACCCCAAGTGGTCCCAGCGTGACCGCTTCATCCTCGGCAAAGGCCACGCTTGCCCTGTGCTGTATTCCGTTATGGCGGAATGCGGCTACACACCCGTTGATCAGCTCAACACCTTCCGTAGTCTCGGCTCTATTTACCAGGGCCATCCCGACGTGCGATTCATTCCGGCGCTTGAGGCGTCCACCGGCTCGCTCGGACAAGGCCTAAGTGTTGGCCTGGGTATGGCGCTCGCCGCAAAGCTCGATGGATCGCCCTCCCGCACCTTTGTCGTCTTGGGCGACGGCGAAATCCAGGAAGGCCAGG
This sequence comes from Bryobacterales bacterium, assembly GCA_038206015.1. Lineage (GTDB taxonomy): Bacteria > Acidobacteriota > Terriglobia > Bryobacterales > Bryobacteraceae > Bryobacter. The sequence continues at coordinate 12,599 of JBBRBI010000031.1, forward strand.
TCTGGGAAGCAGCGATGTTCGGCTCGGCTCATAAAGTCGACAACATCGTCTGCATAGTCGATAACAACAGGATCCAGCTCGATGGTTTCGTTAAAGACATCATGCCGCTGGAACCCCTCACCGAAAAATGGCGCAGCTTTGGCTGGCACGTTATCGACGTAGATGGTCACGATATCCCGGCATTGCAGGCTGCCTTCCACGAGGCCGAGTCCACCAGGGGCCTCCCCACCTGCCTGTTGGCGCACACCATCAAGGGTAAGGGCGTCTCGTTCATGGAGAACAACCCCAAATGGCATGGCACTGCGCCGTCCAAAGAAGAATGCGCACTCGCACTGAAGGAGCTTGCCTAAATGCCTGTCTCAACAAAATACGAATTGAAGATTGGCGCTGCCACCCGCGAAGCTTTCGGCAGAGCCCTCGTTGAACTCGGCAAGAAGAACAAAGATGTCGTCGTCTGCGACGCTGACTTGTCCAAGTCCACGTACACAACTTACTTCGCCAAAGAATTTCCCGAGCGCTTTTTTGAGTGCGGCATTGCCGAAGCCAACATGGTCGCCATCGGCGCAGGCCTCTCAGCCGCTGGCAAGATTGCTTTCGTCTCCAGCTTCTCCGCCTTTGTCATTAACAAAGGCTTCGAGCAATTGCGTGTCACGGCAGCATATCCCAACGTACCGTTAAAGGTCGTCGGAACCCACAGCGGTATCTCGATCGGCGAAGACGGTCCATCCCAGATGTCGATCGAAGACCTCAGCCTGGCCTGCAATCTTCCGGGTTTCACGGTGTTGGCGCCCGCTGACGAAATCTCAATGACCGCCTGCATTCATTTGGCTGCTGAGATCCATGGCCCGGTATTTGTCCGCGCCGGTCGCTCCAAGGCCGCCAATGTCTACACGCCTGGCACGGAATTCCACGCCGGCGGCAGTCATCAATTGCTCGATGGCACCGACGTCGCCATCTTTGCTAACGGCCTGTTGGTGGCAGAAGCTATCCGCGCTGCTGAACAGTTGGATGCCGAGGGCATTTCTGCTCGCGTCATCGATATCTACAGCGTCAAGCCGATTGATCGCGATGCCATCACGCGCGCAGCTAGGGAATGCCGCGCCATTGTTGTCGCTGAAGAACATCTTAAGGACACTGGCATCGGATCTCGCGTCGCTCAGGTTGCGGCAGAGACGATGCCCTGTGTCATGGAGTTTGTTGGTGTCAGTACTTACGCCGAGAGCGGAACGCCCGAGGCTGTGCTGGAGCACTATGGTTTGATGGCCAAGGATGTCGTTGCTGCCGTCAAGCGCGTCTTAGCTCGAAAGAACTAACCATGCCCACGGATGTCGCAGTCTCAGCATCGGAAAGTGCAGACCCGGCATTCACTGAGCTATGGGCGCGGCATGAGGATCTGACAACTCGATTTGCTCAGCTCCTCCATGATGACGCGGGACAAATCCTCACTTCGATCGCGCTGCAATTATCGATCATCGAGCACAAGGAGATTGCCTCACTGCAGTCGACCCTTGACGATTTACTCGAGCGCTTTAGACAGGCACAGGCAGAGTTGGGTGCAGCTGTAGTCGCACGACGCGGGCTGCTTGCTGCACTTTCACAACTCTCACGGGCGCGCAAAGACTTAAGCGTTCGGGGCGAGACTGCACCCAAGTGGCCGCTGGTCGCCAACCAGGCAACCTTCCGCATCATCGAGGCGCTCGCTCCCAAAAAGGTGCTTGTTGAAATGGATTCCGTTAGGTGCGAAGGCTGTTCGCCCGCCTCTGCTTACATCAAGGAACTCGCATTAGCTGGAGGATTATTAATTCTCCAGCCTGCCCCCCGACCGAATACAATCGTAATCAAACCATGCCAATCCGGGTCCTAATTGTTGACGACCACAAAATTATGCGCGATGGCATCAAGGCGATCCTCAAGCCTGCGCCAGACCTTGAGGTAGTAGGCGAAACAGATTCCGGCGTCGACGCCGTTCAGCTGGTTCGCAAGCTCAGGCCCGATGTCGTCCTGATGGATATCGACCTTCAGGGTATGAGCGGTATTGAGGCCACCCTTGAAATGCTGCGCTACAACCCTGATACGCGCGTCATGATGCTGTCCATGTACGATGACGAACATTCCGTGATCAGCGCGGTCAAGGCCGGTGCCCGCGGCTTTGTGCTCAAGCGCGCCTCAGACTCTGACCTCATTCACGCTCTTCGCACCGTTGCGCAAGGCGGCTCCTACTTGAGTCCGAAGGTATCGGATCGACTTCTGGACCGCATCCAGAAAGGCACCGTGCACGAAAGCACCCAGTCCGCGCCGCTGGAAGATCTCTCTCCCCGTGAGATCCAGGTCTTGCGCCTGGTCGCAGAAGGCAAGACCAGCAAAGACATCGCCGTCATGCTCGACCTGAGCGTCCAGACCATTCGCTCTTACCGAAAAGCGATGATGAAGAAGCTCAACCTGAACAATGTCGCTGGCTTGACCCAGTTAGCGCTCGCCACTGGCTTGGCGCGGCCGCAGAATTTTACCCAGAACTCTGAGATTTCCTAGAGAATTTAACACTGCTGTGTCCACTCTTTGGACAGATGCGAGTTGTTCTTCGTGTGCACGGGGCCCCATCCTGGCTGCGCCTCGCGCAAGCCGCATTGGTGCCACCAGAGCTATCCTGCGAGGAGAAGTTCCGGGCCCTCCTGAATGCGGCTCTGGCCACGCCTTATTATTCCGACCTGGCGCGAACCGAACTGCTGCTCAACGCAACAGCGCTTCCGGATTTGCGACTCACTCCCCTTCGCGACCTGTTTGATCGCCGAGAGGCCTTCACCAGCCCCAAGGCCTCACGGCGTAGGGCCTCCTTTCAGCCTCCCTTCCCTTCCCGGGAAATCTCCGTGTGCGGTACAAAGTTGGCTTTGCCACAAGGTGCACGCCAGATTGACGACCTCTCCTTTGCCCAACTCCACCTCAGTCAAACATCGATGCTCGCGGCTACACCTCCTTATCTCCGCCGCATCTGCGCAGCAATTGAAGCTCGTGCGCTTGCCCTCCCCGGCCTTTGCGATGCGATCGTAGTCCTGGGCAGCCTGCGCGATGGCATGCTGCTGCCGGGTGAGCGAGACATGCTCTGGCGTTGCTTCGGTGTGCCAGTCTTTGAACAATGGTTAGGTCTGGACGGAGAACTTCTGGCTTGGGAGTGCGAAGCGCACGCAGATCTGCACTTCAATCCAGCCAACCATGTGATTGAACAAGTCGATGGTAATCTCGTCGTCACCAGCTGGCTTGCACATTCGACGCCTGTCTTGCGCCTGGCAACCGGTTGGCGCGCAGAGCTTCACTCCAGCCCTTGCGCCTGCGGCCTGACCGGGCCCGTGCTCGCCGGTCTTGAGACCCTGCGCCCTGTCGATGCCGGTTACGCAATGGCTGCTGGCGCCGCCTGAGTGCACGCTTTGCGCTGCGACCTCGTCATAATGTGTAGCAGTGGCGGAATTCCTTCTTAAGTACGCAGACGCGCGCGGTCAGATTCATCAGGTCTCTGCGGTTGCCCGCAATGAAGCAGAAGTGCGGGATCGCTTTGCCCGCGACGGCTTTCTTGTTTACGCGGTCACCGCCAAGGGCGGTACCGGCTCCCCCGGCCAGGGCTCTCGGGGCAGCGTCGATATGGAGAAATTCCTGATCCTGAATCAGCAGTTTGTGACGCTGATCAAGGCGGGTCTTCCCATCCTCAAAGCACTCGATCTACTCGCAGAGCGCTTGACCGACGCCAAGCTGCGAGGCCCGCTCACCGCTGTGCGCGATGAAGTCAGGACGGGTGCCTTGCTCTCAACCGCTTTCCAGAGCCAGGGCATATTTCCGCCCATGTACATCACCACGGTGATGGCGGGCGAACGCGCCGGCAGCCTGGTCGAGGTGATGGAGCGCTACATTGTCTACCAGAAACTGGCCCTGAGTGTTCGCAAGAAACTCATCACGTCGCTGATTTACCCGGCGCTGCTGTTTTCGCTGGTCCTCGCCTTGATCGTGTTTCTCATCACCTTTGTGGTCCCCAAATTCTCAGAGTTGTACAGCACCCTCAACGCGGAGCTTCCCACCCCCACCAAGATTCTGGTCGCGATCAGCACCACCGCCAGCAGCTATATTCTCGTTGGCTTTCTCGGCCTCATCGGCATCGGCGTCGCGATCTACTACTGGGCCAGAACTGCGGGCGCTCAAGAGACCCTCGACCGCGTCAAGATGGGCTTCCCACTCTTCGGCGACATCTGGACCAAATTTCAGGTCGCTCAGCTGGCACGAGTATTGAGCACCCTCCTGGTCGGCGGCATTCCGCTCCTCCAGGCCATCCATACCGCAGGCGAATCCGTATCCAGCGTCCTCATCCGTAAAGCACTGGCCCAGGCCAGCCAGTTGGTGCGCGAAGGCCAGCCCCTCTCCCACTCACTCAAGAAAACCGGAATCTTCCCGGAGCTTGCCGTCGACATGATGGAGGTCGGGGAATCCACCGGAGCCCTGCCAACCATGCTTGGCAGCGTCGCAGAGTTCTATGAGGAAGACGTACAAAACAAACTGCAGGCTGTCCTCAGCCTGATCGAACCAGTCATCATGATCTTCATGGGCGCCTTCGTCGCCTTCGTCCTGATCGCTCTTTATCTTCCAATCTTCAGCCTCGCGGACAGCCTAAGCTAGTGGCCTCGCCCGCACTCGATTTTGAGTTTTTCACAACGCGGCTGCGCTTCATTGCGCATCGCGCTGTCAGCTTTCCCGAGCATGGCTCGGCCAACCTCATTCGTGGACAGTTTGGCAAAGAGTTATTCGAGCGACAGCCAGACTTGTACGAACGGCTCTTCGCCCCCCCGCACCGCACGGATGGCCCAAGTGGGCTCCTCGATCCTCCCCGGCCCTACGTCCTGCGCACGGGGCATCTGGACGGCAAGCGCTATGCGCCCGGCGCAGCACTCGAATTTGGCATCCATGTTTTCGATCCCGAGCTTGCCGGACGTTTCACAGACTTCCCCACCGAAAAGCGCATATTGAGCCTCGAAACACCCATCGCCAACATCGAGCAGCTTCGCGTCGATTTCCTGAGCCTGACAGAGTTGAAGAACGCGCCGCGCCCTGACTTTGCTCCCCTGTTCCTGAGGCTGCGTGACCGCATCAGTGGCTTGCGCGCACTCTATGGCGCAGGGGCCCTGGAGATTGACTTCAAGGCAATGGGTGAGCGTGCGGCTCAGGTGCAGACGACGATCATGGACATTGAAGATGTCGAGCGCAATCGCACCAGTCGCCGCAGCGGGCAGCACCATCCGATTTCAGGCTTCGTCGGCTACGCTGAATACTTCGGCGATCTAACCGAGTTTTTTCCCTATCTCCAAGCTGGCTTCTGGACGGGCGTCGGACGCCAGACCGTATGGGGCAAGGGCGAAATCCGCACGACCGTAATTGATCGCAGCTAGCGCATTACGGACAGATACTCAGCCCACGGGCCAACCTCGGGCTTAAGACGCTTTGCCATTACCCGACTGATCTGGAGGATGTGTGCCAGATCATGTGCCGTCCAGGTCGCAAGAAGTTGCCTTACAGTGACTACGCCCAAAGCCGGATGAAGTCCCTGTAAATCAAGCTGCTCCGGCTGCAGTTTCAGTTCCCACAAACGCTCCAGGCTCGAGCAACGCAGGCGGCGGAATTCGTCTAACAAACTGGAGACGGATTGGTATTGCACTTGCCCCAATTCCGGGTGCCGATCAAAAGGATCGAAGGCTCGGCTTGTGCCATGTTCCAGGATGATCGCCAAACGGGGCATCCAATCGACCTTCTCCCCGTGGATCAAATGACCAACAACCATGCTGGGGCTCCAGGTGTCAGGCCCTTCGGTACAAGAGGTCCATGATGTTGGTAGGTCCCTCAGCAATGCGTCGAGCGTCGCGGGAGTGCGCTTCAAAATGCAAAGGCATTCTTCAAGAAAAGAAGCAGACATAAATCCAGCATAGGGTGATCGCAGGATTACACTTCCTCGGTAACAGCGTCAATCGTGCCAGGAGCGTTACCTTCGAGCCGATTGTTCACAAACACAAAGGCCGGCTGCTTCAATCGCTTCGCTCGGGCCAGAATCTCTTTAAGTGCGTCGCGCACCGCCGGGTACTCTTCCTGCACGGTCCGGTAAGGTTCGAATGTTTTCACAGCTTGCTCATAGGTCCGTCCATAGCGAAGAAGCGCTCGCGCAACCGTGAAGTCAGCGGTAAACACATTCTCCATTTGCATTTGCTTGCCAAGCTCAGGCATACGGGTCCACGAGTTCAAGACATGTGCCACATTGTGCGATTGCAGGCAGCTGAAATAGTCGGCCGCCAAAAACTCCGGGTTCCGAATCTCGATCGAATAGCACCACCCATCGGGCAATTGGCTCAGAAACCGATTGACCTGAGTGACGAAGGCGTCTACATCCGGCATCACCTTCTTGGACATCGTGCCGAACTCAAATATCAATACGCTGACCCGGTCCCGATAGGGGTCAAGCGCCCGCAGAAACGCTCCGCTGAAAAGGTCGGCATTCAGGAAGTTCTCGTTTTCCAAGCCAGCCCGCACACCATAGCGCGCATGCCCCGGCCATTGCTTTACCGTAATCTCCTCGGGCACCTTGAAGGCCCAGCGCAGCTTCTCAGGGGCCCTCATGAACAGCTTCTCCCAGAACGCCATCGTCGGAAACTGATAGAAGGCAAAGTCGCCACAGACGATCGGGAATACCTCTCCGTATTCAGTAATGCAGTTCTCTTCAAACTTCTTGTGTGAAAACTTACCCCGCGTCATGTAGCGTTCCTCGCTGAATACCTGCCCCAGCCAACCCTCATATTTCCAGGAGCTGGTGCCGACAAGAATATCTTCATCAGACAAGCGCTGCAGCTTTGCGGCAAGACGGTCGCGGAACGCCGATGGAGGGGGATCAAACAGGCCGGGCAGTGTCATAAAGTTGGCTTTGCGAGAAACTGGGTTCGGACCCTGATTTTACACCGCCCGATACTTCGCCACGCCGTTTGAAATTCGCTTCTCGCTCATTCAATACCGAACCCTTCAGATCACAGTCAAAGGTCCAGCAAACCCACTGGAAGTAATCCTCCCCCCCGATGGCCTGTTCCAAAGCGACAGCACCGAGGTGCACGAAGGCCCCTTCCAACCCAAGTACAGATCCAGTCCGTCGGGATCTTCCTCGATGGGGTACTGCTAGACACCCCCCTGCACTCCACTCAGAGTCAACAGGCGAACGGCTCCCTATCGATATTCAATTTCGACATCACCGAAGCGCCGCCCAGGTCCTACATGGACCGCAGCGCCTCTGCCCTCGACATGCTCGTCCGTGAGGGAAACACGAAAGGCATGAACTTTCGCATGGCGTCGGCGTCGCGGCCTCCAGCGTGCGTAAGAGGTACCTCCAATACATTCTGTAGAAGGTGGCGGCGCGGACACCCTCCCCCTTTTTGATGGCGTCTCTGAACTGGATCGCGCCCAGGCCGCTCCAACACTTGGCATCAATTCGATCCTCAACGCCACCTACCACCTGACCAACATCCAACCGGGCCTCCGCTGGACGGCAGCCGACCGACTGGTGGTCTCCAATAAGCTTGCCTGGACGCGCGAGCGCAGCGACAATCGCGATATCAGAAACTTACCTCTCGGTGAGACTTACTATGGGCAGTGGGTGGCAAACTCAGACCTCGAATGGAACTGGAACAACGGTACTACGGCTTCAACGCCAAATATATATTCAATCCCCTGGCATTGCGGCGAAAGGACAACTCGGGTGCCAGGGAACTGCGGGCCGGTGGCTTCTTTGAACAGGCCTTCAACAAAGGGATCTTGTCGGTCACGTTGGGGTCACGATTCGCTGGGTCAACCTCACGGCAACCCAGCGCGATTTCGCCGCACGTCAGCACCCGCCTCCGCCTGGGGAAGTCAACGCAACTGGTCAGCGACTGGAGCAACGCGATCCAATAAGCCCCTTTTTAAGTTTGCTGACCATCGAGAACACAGGAAACTTTGCGCTGTTGCCGACGAGAAGCATCAACGCCATCGGAGGGATTGAGCATGCGCTAAGCGGCTCCACCCGCCTACGTGTGGAAGGCTACTATCGTGCCGACCGCGACTTGGTTGCGCAACCGCGAAGGGATGCCCGGCTGCTCGTCAATGGTCAGATCTACGCACCCTCGCCGACTGCCCGCTATGAAAATTCCATTCGGGGTACCGCACGCAGATTTGAAATCTTCCTCCAGCACCGCAGCGCTAATCGATGGAATGAGTGGGCATCCTACGGCTACTCAAAAACAAGCAAGCGCGATGGCATCACCGGCGCACACTGCACAGCCGATTTCGACCAGCGCCATACCGCGAACGGTTACTTGAGTTATCGACTCAGCGCTAGCGTCAATTTGAGCCTGCGCTATAGCTATGGAACTAACTTCCCGATCTCCGACTTCTACACAGTGAAGAATGGATGCTCTCTTCTTTCCAAATACCGGAATGAAGTCTGCCTCCCGACCTTCAGCCGGGCAGACTCCCTCCTGAATAAACAATTCGAAAGAAAGAAGTGGCGAGGAGTGCTGTTTGTTGAAGTAACAAACTTAGTCGACACAACAAACCAGACACTTGACCCAATTAATGGGTATGAATCGGGAACCGGGAAGGTGAATAGCTCACTGTTGAAATCATTTCCGATTTTGCCGGCTGCGGGCCGGATGATGGATTGGGGGGGGCGCTAATTCTTGAAAGAACTGCGGCTCGCCACGAGTTGAACGGGGCGGGTAGCCCGCGCTGGGCCTAAGTTGGCCATTACATCCTTGACGCGCTCTGTGTAGCCAGGAACAGGGTTATAAGTATACAGAACCTGATCAAGCGGCTTATTCCGGTAGTAACTCGAGTTAGCTAGGCGATCCGCTACTGTGTGGATGCTTTCCTTGACGCTTACAAAATGGTGATCACCATTCTTCCACCCAAAGATGTTGTTGTTATGAAACCCTTTGCCTCCCCCGCTTTCGATAAAAGCCAGACTCGGCAGTAATCGCCAGTCCAGGTGGTTTCGATCAGCAGCCGATACAAATTCTTCGGCCAATTGCTTGACAGGGCACTGCTTCTCTTCAAAAAAACGCTCGAGCCGTACCAGGCGGGGGTCCCGCTTCTCGGCAGCTTCGTCGCCTACCGGTGCAGGGCCACTGGCGACAAACGGGCCCGCCATGATTCCAACGATTGCGAGCATTCTGCTCGACGGTCCAAAATTCATGATTCGAAAATCACTCCTTGCGATGGTACTCCGGCCCATTACGGGGCCGATGTGGACGCAAAACCGGGACATAGGGATGTTCCGAACAATAGCGCCGCTTTGGGTATCAGGGTGTCAGGCGTTCCAATCCGCAATCTGACCTAGGAATGTGAGCGTTGCCACTCATGACTGTATTATAGCTGTTTATGACGACCAATGTGGAGCAGCTCTCCTTTCGCGCCCCTTTCGACTGGGACGGGCTACTCGAATTCTTCCAACCCCGCGCCGTTACTGGGGTTGAAGCAGTTTCAGGCGGAGAACTGCGACGCAGCTTGAGGATCGGCGACGCCACCGGCACGATCTCCGTAATCCTCCTCCCCGGTCAACAGAAGCTTCAATTGTCGATAATTGGGGACGATTCGTTCGTCGCCTACGGCCCCGAAATTGCCGCGCTGGCCCGCCGTGTGCTCGATTTAGATTGCGATCCGAGCCGCCCGAATGCCTGCCTCTCAGCCGACCCCACCCTGGCGGCCCTGCTGGAGCGATGGCCCGGAGTTCGCCTTCCTGGGGCATGGGATGGCTTTGAAATGGGTGTCCGGGCAATACTTGGCCAGCAAATTTCGGTGAAGGCGGCACACACACTGGCGGGCCGGTTGGTCGACAGATATGGGCTTGACCACGCCTCTCCGTTCGCCGATGTAAGAAGGCTATTTCCACTCGCCGCAACGGTTGCTAAGATCCACCTGGACGACCTGGCGGCGGTCGGATTGACGAGGAAACGGGCCGAGACAATTAGACACTTTGCCCGCTGGTGGACCCAGGAGCCGGGTGAGCGAGGTGGTCTGATCGACCTGCCAGGGATCGGCCCGTGGACCGAAAACTACATCCGTATGCGCGGAGAGTCGGATGCAAATGCCTTCCCATCTGCCGATCTTGGGATCCAGAAGGCTCTCGGAATGCGCGAGCTCGGACCGACTCGGGCCGCCCGCATGGCGGAAACGCGGAGCTTGACCTGGAGCCCCTGGCGCGCCTACGCCGTGATGCTCCTCTGGCGATCGCTCTCACGGCCAAAGGAGAACCCGGGCCGATGACCTTCACGCGCTCCATGGAATCGCCAATTGGCAAGATCACCCTTTGCTCCGAGGGAGACTTCATCATCGGTCTCGCCCTTGAAGAGCAACGACACCCGAGAGACCGTAGCGCTGCGATTGCCAAGGCAGCAGCTGTCCTGCTCGAGGCAGAGCGGCAGATCCAGGAGTACTTCGACGGTGCACGTAAGACTTTTGACATCCCGCTGCGTCCGGAAGGCACCCCGTTCCAGGAGCGAGTCTGGGAGCAGCTGTTGGCCATCCCTTTCGGGCAGACTATCAGCTACCTGGAACTGGCCCGTCGGATTGGGAACGAAAAGGCCGTCCGGGCGGTGGCGATGGCGAACGGGCGGAACCCTATCGGACTGATTATTCCCTGCCACCGAGTTATCGGGTCTAACGGCGACCTGACTGGCTACGGCGGCGGACTGCCACGCAAGGAGTACTTGCTAAAACACGAAGGCGCTCGCCGTGGCGAGCAGCCCTCGTTGTTTCAACGTCCTACTGGCTGATGGTGTTGGAATTGGCGTCGCCTGAGGCGACCAGCGCGACGCTGGCAGCGACCCCCGCCACGGTTGCCACGACGACACCGGCGATCACTCCGGTTGAGACGCCTGCGATTCCGCCAGCGGCACCAGCGGCACCGGCTGCACCGGCTGCTCCGGCTGCTCCGGCTGCTCCGACCACTGCGGCACACTTCATCCGCTTAGCCTCCTTAGAGTTCTTGGCATCCTTACAGCGCTTTTTCTGTTCGTCCTCAGCCACAGGAGTGCCCGCCGGTGCTGCGCTTGCTCCGCTCTGAGCCTGGTAGGCTTCAGCCTCTCTGAGCACAGTAAACGATAGCGTTTCGCCCGGTTGGACCATGGCGACCAAGACGCCGCTGCGCCGAACTGCTGTCGGGGTTGCTGCGGCAGTCACGATCAACTGCTCAGGGCGGACTCGGTTAATTGTGCCTCCAGCGGCGGTTACGCGAAGCTCGCCAGCCGAGATATGAAGCGGGCGGCCAGCCGAGGGAATCGAATCGATTTGAGCGACGCCGCTATCGAGGCTTAGATTCTGTTGCTCGATCGTGAGACGAGTGGAGGCAGAGAGGCGCATCCTTGTCCCATCCGCCAGATAGAGCTGGCCGGGGGCTCGAAGCATCTCGAGCTTGCCTCCAGGCAGCACGTTGCCGCTGCCAGTATGATCGGCCCCATTGATACGCAGAGCGCCAGCCGACCAAGCGACCGCAGGTGCGCTCGCAGAGGAAAGAGAAGGCGCAGAATTAGATTCAGCGAGTGTCAGCATAGCCGCCAGATTGAAGGCGGAAAGGCCAGTGATAAGAGTCAGGAGTTTGTTTCGCACGGTGTTTGTCCTAGGGGTCTCATCGGACTGGAGAGGAAAGGTATGAGGAAAAGTATTTCTTTTTTGAGCTCTCCTTGAAGTGAGATTCAAGTCCGATGTCATCAATGTGCAGAGGCTCCAACGCCTCCCGGTCCTTTCCTTCTGGCTCCTTTGCTTAGTCGGAGCTGTTGCGTCCTCAGGCGAAGCCTGGGTCCACTGGCTGGGAACGCATTCCGCTACCCAAAACTCGCTGAAGCTCGCTGATTTTGATCCAGATCACGAGCTTGCCCATTTGACAAAGGCCCTCTCGGAGGACCCGCGCAACCTGAGTGCCCTGCTGCGACTGGCCCTGCATGCAGAGTTTGCCGGAGACCTGCCGAGGGCGGAACGGCTCCTGGCGGAGGCGCGGAGATACCACCATTCATTCAAGAGCTATATGGCGTCCCTCAGCTTTGCGGCCCGACACCAGCAACGGGATCAGATTCAGAGCTACGCTCGGCTGGCGCTGCAGTACTGCCCTGGCGATGCGGATGGAGTCTACGTGTTGCTTGGCCCGTTGGCGCAAGCGCAGCCAGTCATTACGGCGGATCGGCGAGAGGACTACCTTCGGCATCTCGTCGGGCAGAACCGGATCGACGAAGCGTTGCTGAATCAGGAGTCGCTCCCGGCGTCGGAGGCGATTGATCGGCAACGGCTGGAACTCGCGGAGAAATTGATCCTTAAGGCCGACTTCGACCGGGCTGCCAAATTGATGCAACCGACCGACGCCCTGGGGTTTGAGACACAACCCACGTCACTGGGATTCGACTGGCGGCTCAGCCAGAATCCGTTGGCGGCGATTCATTGGCGGCAGGGCGGCCTTGAGGTTGTAATTGGCGAGACGAGTTCTTCGCTTGAGGTCGCGAGCATCTACGTAGCTGCGAGCCGGAGCCCGCGTCGCCGGGCAATGGCCGACTGGACGGGCGAGACAGGCGGGCTGAGGTGGACGATTGAAGAGGCTGCGCCAGGATGGTTGCGGGTTGCGCTGACCGCGCCAGCCGGGGCTGCTCGGCGATTTACACTGGCGAAACTGAGGCTCGAATGAGGACCTACTTGCCTGCCCTGATCCTGGTTGCGGTGCTGGCCAGCGTCAGCGACAAGTCGATGACGGCCTGGTTCGCGGTTCGGGCGGTCGCGTTTGTGGCCTGCGCCATTCTAGGGAGACCACCGGCTTGGGCGGTCTTGTGCAGCGGCGCGGCCGCGCTGGTCAGCCTTGATCTGGCGATTACCTGCCTTAGCTTCTCCTGCCTGAAGGTTCGGCTGATGACGTTGGCCACGGTCTGCGCGGCGGTTGGGCTGGTCGGCGCAGCGAGCCTCGCCTTGCAGCAGTGGGCATTTCCGTTTCATAACCGCAATCACTATGCGGTGTTTTGTGAGCTGAGCCTGCCACTACTTGTCTACGCATGGCGAAGGGCGGGACATCGTTTCTACATCGTTGCGGCGGCGATTATGTTTGCTGCTGCACTGGCGGGAGGCTCGCGCGTCGGCGCGGTGCTGCTGCTGGTCGAGGTGGTTGTGCTAACGGGTTGGCGCAATTTATCGATCTCCATTCCGGCTGTGGCGGTGGCGGCCAGCTTGTTCGTACTGTTGTCAGGAGGCCAGCGAATCGCTAACCCGCTTGAAGGAGATCATCGGCTTGAGATTTGGCGCTCGACTGTCGAGATGATTCGCGACAAGCCGCTGACGGGCTGGGGCGTTGGAGAGTTCACACGGATCTATCCGGCTTACGCGAAGTTCGACAACGGGCAGTTCGTCAACGCGGCTCATTCGGACTGGTTGGAATGGGGGTCGGAGTATGGCATTCCTGCTGTGGTTGGAGTTCTTGCAGCTTGCTTGTGGTGGATACGAAAGTCGATACAGTTCAGTCCGAGTTGGGGTATTCTCGTGGGTGCGTTACATGCGTTCGTGGATTTTCCGTTCCACCTGCCAGGGCTTCTGGTGTTCGCAGTAGCGCTAGGCGGGAGCATCGAGGCACATGGCAAAAGCATCAAAACCAAACCCCCAGATCCTGAAGGACGACATCCTGAAGCACCTCCGAAGCGAGGGGCTGGCGATCTTCCAGGCTGAACCAGATACGGGGCCGACGGAGCGCTGCATCTGGTGGGACACGAAGGGGTCACCGGATTACAAGGAATTCGTGGCAGCCGCTCGGGCGGTTGGGGCGAAGATGATCTTGTTCTTTGACGAGGAGTTAGAGGGAGAAGAGATCTTCGAAGTTGAAGAGGCGCTGGAGGCGGCAGAGCTTGAGCCCGAGAATTACCGCGAGTACGCACGGCGCATTGGCGAACTGCGTTCGTATGTTGGCTTCACCAGTCGAGTTTGCATCGGGTTTGCCAGTGAAGGCTATTTCTACTGGTACGATCTTGAGGCAGCCTGGTATGAAGACTTCGTGGACCTGCTGGATGAACTCCATCTGGAGGGCATTGGACTTGGGGATCCGGACGATTTCGATGAGGATGACGATGAGGATGAAGTGCCGCCCCGAGGGAACTTCTATTCCAACAACTAGTCTGGCCGGACATGGCAGGTCTTAAGGCGCGCTGGGTTTTTGCTGCGGCCGACGCGGAGCTTGATCTAGTTGCGAGCCAGATTGCGGCGCAGTGCTCGATTTCAAGCTCGATTGCAAAAGTAATGGTGCGGCGGGGCTTTGGCGAGGCCGGAGCAGCCCGGCAGTATCTGCACCCAAGCTCGGGCGACCTGCACCCGACAGCTTTGCTGCGTGGAGTTGCAGAGGCGATTCTGCGGATTCAGAAGGCGATTGCCGCCTCTGAAAAGATCCTCCTCTATGGTGACTATGACGTTGATGGCACCAGTGCGCTTGTCATTCTGAAGACCGTGCTCGACCTGTTGGGGGCGCAGGCTGAAACATTTGTGCCTCATCGTGTTTTAGATGGCTATGGCATGAAAGAGGACCGCATCCGGTTGGCGGCGGCTGAGGGCGTTCGGTTGATCATCAGTGTGGATACGGGGATTCGGGCGGGCGAGGTGGTTGGCCTGGCGAGCGAGTTGGGTATCGATACAATCGTGACCGATCATCATTTGCCCGATCTTGAGATTCCGCGTGCGGTGGCGGTGCTGAATCCGAATCAACCTGGCTGCACTTATCCGAACAAAAATCTTTGTGGCGCGGGCGTGGCCCTGAAGCTGGCGCAGGCACTGCTGGAGGCGTCGTCGCTGCCGGTGGCGAAGCAGCAGATACTCGTTGAATCGCTGTTGAAGATTGCGGCGCTGGCGACGGTAGCTGACATTGTCCCGTTGTTGGGTGAGAACCGGGCGATTGTGAAACTGGGCCTGGCGGGATTGGCGGATGTGCGCAACCCTGGACTGCGGGCGCTGCTGGATGTGGCAGGCATAGAAGCGGGGACGGCCCCGACGGCGCGGCAAGTTGGCTTTCAGATTGGACCGCGCATAAACGCGGCGGGCAGGATGTCGAGCGCGTCGGAGGTTCTGGATCTGTTCTTTACGCGCGATGTGGCGACCGCCCGGCGCATTGCCGGGACGCTGGACGAACTGAACCGGGAGCGGCAACAGACTGAGCAAGAGATGCGCGATTCGATTCAGGCAGAAATGGACCGCGAACCGGCCTATCGGGATCGAATTGGGTTGGTTTTGTTCGGAGAGACCTGGCATGTTGGAATCGCGGGGATTGTTGCAGGCCGGATTGCGGAGCGGGAGCGTAAGCCGACCTTTGTCCTGACGCAACAGGAGAAGGATGGCGAGGTAATTGTGAAGGGCTCGGGGCGGTCGATCATCGGCTTTCATTTGCTTGATGCGCTGGAATCGATGCGCGAGTTGTTTACGCAATTTGGCGGACATGAGCAGGCGGCTGGTGTGTCCTTGAAACGAGAGCGGCTTCCGGAGTTTGTTGCAGCGTTTGCGGCTTATGCGGCGGCGCATCTGGATGACGAGAGCCGTCGGCCGAAAATCGAAATCGATGAAGTGCTGACGGTGGCTGAGGTGAACGCTGGATTGTATGACGAAGTGCAACGGATGGCTCCTTTCGGGTATTCGAATCAGCCGCCGGTGTTTGCGGTGATGAGTGTTGAAGCAGTGGCTTCGCCTCGATTGATGGCTGGCAAGCATATCAAGCTGGCGCTGCGGCAGGGTGGCAAGGTATTCAACGTCAAGGGCTGGAGTGCCCCGGCAGAATGGATCGGTATCCAGGCGGGGGCCCGGTTGGACGCGGCGTTTCAACTGGAGCATGATCGCTACGATGGTTGGTCGGCGATTCTGAAAGACCTGCGTCCGGCTTGATACAGTAAAGCCGATGCGCACAATTCTCCTGATGTCAGTTTTTGCGGTGGGCTTGTTGCCAGCCGCGTCCTGGAAGCAACTTTTTAACGGCAAGGATCTCAGTGGCTGGCAGATGACTGGCCCCGGAGAATTCACCGTCGAGAACGGTCTCTTGAAGACTGGCGGCGGAATGGGTTTGCTTTATTACAAGGAAAAACCATTCGCCAAGTCGACGATTCGGGTCGTATTCAAGACGACGGGAGATCGCGACAATTCTGGCGTGTTTATCCGGTTGCCGGAGAAGCCGAAGGACCCCTGGTATGGCGTCCATAATGGCTTTGAAGTGCAGATCGATTCCGGCGGCGATGAGTGGCACCGCACGGGCGCGATTTATTCGTTATCGAAGGCTGGCGGCGAGTGGAAACAGAACCCGGCCAACGAGTGGAACACGATGGAGATCAAGATCGACGGCAAGAAGACGACCATCTTCTTGAACGGCAAGCTGGTGAATGAGTACACCGACGGGCAGGCGGTGCCCGAGCGTAAGGCATGGTATGAGCCGCAGCGTGGGCCGCGCCCGGATTCCGGGTATATCGGCATTCAGAACCACGACCAGAAATCCAAGGTCCTGTTCAAAGAGATCAGCGTCAAGCAGTAGCTAGATTCCGGCGTCCTTGGCAATTTTGAGGAGCTGTTCGATGCTCATGGCGGCGAAGGGGTTGGTGTTGGGGTCGAAATTGGGCTTGGATTGTTCGTTGGTCAATTTGGCCTCATTGGCTTTGGATTTTGCTTTGTCTTTTGCTTCCTGGAGCATCTCTTTGGCTTTGTCCTTGACGTCTTTGGTCTGGTAGAGCAGGAACTGGGCGAGGTAGTTGGGGTTTGTGCGACCGAGGTCGGTTCGTCTGATTTCGGCCACCGGGAGGGACTTGGGAATGTTGACATCTTTGCCCATGACGCAGTGCTCGGCGTAGACTTCGTAGGCGGCAAAGCGGTCTTTCTGGAGTTGTCGCAACTCTTTGAGGGCGCGACTGGCGCGGCGCTCGAGCATGGCGGCAAGCTTCATCGTGCGTTCCATTTGCGAGAAGCGAGGGGCCGAGTCGGGGTCTTCCAGCCAACGATCCTGGCTCAGTGTTTCGAGAGGCTGAGCGCGCTTGGCCTGGAACATGGACCAGGCGTAGAGCTGGAAGGTTTCGTCTTCGATCGCGGTGTCGGGCTGACAATCTTTGCGCAGCTTTTGGGCGAGGGTGCGGTAGGCGTCTTCCTGGTCGGGGTGGGCGGCGAAGAGGATTTCTGGACTGGAGTTGAGGCCGTGGGTGAGGCGGTTGGTTGCTACTTTGGCCTTGCCGGCAGCTGAGGTGGGGCCGGTAGAATACTGCGCGTTGGCGCGATTGGCTTCGACTTGCTTTTCTGTCGACATGTCGTTTACTCCGGGTTGGGTTTGAAATGCGAAGAGGCGACCTGCGCTTGGTGCGCGGGCCGCCTCTGGGAACCAGTCTATGTCGAGGGTGGGGGAATCCGGCCCGGCGGGCGCGGAGGAGGGGCTAGAATGTTGTTGGGAATCAGTGAGTTAGCTGGTGTTGTTAAAAGCAACTAATGCTGTGAACGAGAAAGTTCTCATCGGCGAGGGCGGGCATGGGTTGCAAAATTGCCGCAGAACTGATCGTAAGGGAGGTGCGCGTGCTTAAGCGCCCTCTGGGAGCCATGATCGACGCGGTAGACCTAAGATCCAGGTACCACAATGCCGGGAGCGCCCGGAATGATTGTCGGGAAGCCGCATAGTTCCGCGACTTGACCGAGCCTGTGATCGGCCACAACCACTATCGAGACAAGTCCGGCCTGTTTGAGATCCACGGCAATGGCAAGTTGCAGCGCGTCGAGCGTGCGGAGCGCCATTGCAGAACCAAATCGGATGATTAGCCTGCGGGCGCTGGCGTAGTGATGCTCTTCGACCTGCGGGCCAATTTGAATCCGTCCTTGCGACAGATCGGCGCGCAAGCGGCGTTGGCAAGCCTGCTGGCCGACGGCGTCGAGTTCGCCAGTGCGGAACTTTGTGGCGAACACCGACTCGATCTCGAGCAGGGCCAAGCGGGAGATGAGAGAAGTCGAACCAGGCTGGTCGACGAGCCGCACGACGTGATCCGATCCAGCTTCCTGGTGGTAGAGTTTAGCGAACGCACTGGTGTCGAAAAAATAACTTGGCACGATGGCTTAGAAGCGCTCTTCCCGCGATGCGATCACGGCGTCGGAGAGAGTGCCCCGCATCGAAGCTGTAGCCCGCCAAACTTCAGCGCGACTGATGGAATCGGTCTTCGACGCTTCCCATTCCGCCGGGTCGAAGTATGCGGCGATGTCGTCGTTGGGCACGAGTTCCGAAACAGTGACCTGAAGGTGCTGGTGATCGGCAAAAGGCAAAGCCTCGAGCGGTCTGAGAACTCCGCCCTCGTAAACCGCTTCAAATGACTTTTGCATATGCCTTCAGTTTAGCCAAGGATTGATGGGTCGCGGAGTTGCGGCGCTTGAAGAAATATTTGCAGAAGGTGGGCGATGATTATATCGGGATCGCGATACTGGAGCAAATCTGACCGTAATCTGACCGTAAGGCCGGATCAGGCGCTTCCTCCCTGACGCCGAGGCAAGCGGGGGATCTGGGCAAGTTGGTTAAGGAGGAGTGAAGGAGTATGGTGATGAATCAGGAATCGTTTGATCAGATGTTGGCGAGCGTGCGCGAGGGCGGGGCGATTTTTCGCGGGGAGAAGCCGGCATCGCGGAGCTTTGTGGTGGACGCCTCGGGCGTCAAGGCGATTCGGGAACGGACGAAGCTGTCGCAAGGCGACTTTGCCTCATTTATTGGGGTGAGCGTGAAGACGCTGCAGAACTGGGAACGGGATCGAAGGAGGCCGACGGGTCCGGCGGCGGCGCTGCTGCGGATTATTGGGGAGAGACCGGCGTTGGCGAAGAAGGGGCGGGCGCGGTAGCCGCCCCGGAGCGGGCGTTTTGGCAGAGGAGAACACTTCGAAGTGCTGCGCAGCGGCGCGCGATTGCGGGAGAGGAATGAAGATGAACAGCGTTAAGAAAAAGCGGCTTGAGACGGCGGGGTGGATTGTCGGCGACGCGGCGGAGTTTGTTCAGCTCAGCGACGAGGAGCGTAGATTGCTGGAGATTCGGCTTTCGCTCGCTTTTGGGGTGAGGGCGCTTCGGGAGCGCCAGGGACTGACATAGGCGGGGCTGGCGGCGCGGCTGGGATCGAGCCAGTCGCGGGTGGCAAAGATGGAAGCGGCGGATCCTTCGGTGTCGCTCGACTTGATGATGCGGTCGTTGGTGAATCTTGGGGCGGCGGCCGGGGAGATTGCGAAGTGGATTCGGCGGGGGAAGACGAAGGGGGAGTAGTACTCAGCGGGAGCGGGCAACAAAATTGTATTAGTTCAGGCTGGTCCCGTTTTCAGGTCCGGTTTTCCGGTCCGGTTTTCCAGGTCCGGTTTTCCCAGGCTGGTCCGGTTTTCCGAACGCACAAGCATGTACAATGTCGAGCGATGTCACAATATTTCCTTGGTAGCGGAATTAGCTACCAGCAGTATTTGCAGGCGAAGTCTTTTGTATCCGACCTAACGGCAAGCCAGCGGAGTGGAGCCAAAGCAATCGGCCTGGCGGTTCATAAACAGACTCGCGAGGTCATCGCTTCCCAAGAAGCGCTCGCCCGCGAGAATATTCGTGCTATCTCGGCCTCCGCCGCCCAAGTGTCAAGTACAATCGATGCCGCATTTGAACAACTTTCTTGGGAGTTGGGGGGTGTCCACGAGGCTCTGGACCAGCTCGGTGCCAAATTCCAGTGGGGATTCAGCGAGGTCCTTGCATCGCTGGGAAGGATGAATGACTCTCTCGAAGATCTCGTCAAGATCGCAAAGACACCGGTACAGACAATTGCGTACAACCACTTTGAGATCGCTCGTGATGCCTTCCGGAGGTTCCTTTTCGCGGAGAGCCTTGAGGAAATCTCCAAGGCGATCCAAGGGGACCACACGTCCCCGGGTTATCGGCTGGAGTGGCGGTTTCACATGCTTGAAGGAACGATTTCTCTTGGCAGCGCGAACGGAGATGTTGCACACGTCGACTTGGCCAAGGCCGAAGATTCGTTTCTGCTCGCTGCTCGATACTCTAAGGCAGACTCCCCGCGAGATTCGGCTCGCGCTTTCCTCGCCGCCGGTTGGGCTCAATATTGCCAAGGCAAAGTGCAAGACGCACTCCTCCAGACGGATGTCGCGCTATCGCTCGACCCGACGTTGGGTGAAGCACTCTTTCAGAAAGCCAAAGTCCTGATGGCATTGCAGCAACCCAAGCCGGGACTTAACATC
Organism: Bryobacterales bacterium; assembly: GCA_038206015.1. GTDB lineage: Bacteria > Acidobacteriota > Terriglobia > Bryobacterales > Bryobacteraceae > Bryobacter. The sequence continues at coordinate 32,842 of JBBRBI010000031.1, forward strand.
CTCGCCGAGGCAATCGAAGTTGACAAGGCCTACGCATTGAAGGCAGCGGACGACGGTGACTTTCAGCGATTCGAGGCAGATCTGCGTGACTTCCTTGAGGCATTGAGGAAGGCGAAGGCGGCAGAAGTTAAGTCCGTTATAGAACAGGCATTCAAACGATTGAGGCTGTGGATCGAGCATGAGCCCACAGTGAAGCAAAACGTTGTCGTTCAAAGAACACGGCAGTTGGGCGACATTTGCAAAGATCTACCGCTGTGGGATTTATTTGATGCAAAAGAGGCGTCGCAAGCAATTACATGGTTGGGGGAAGAGATCGACACCTCCGCGTGGCGCTTCCCTATTGAGAAACCGCGACCACCATTTACGGAGAAACCACATTTCGGCGAATGGGATGAACAGTTCCTGGAGCCGAAGTTCGCGTTTTTCTCCAATGACGTGACGGGCATGGTCCAACGGGTTCGCCGTATGTCGGATCCCCAGACTCTACCGGAGCCGCCGGCTGGCCGAATAATTGAGTTCTTTGCTTCGGACGGAACCCTCTGTTCTGATTCAAAACTGGAGTTTGTGGGCATCCCAGCGGGCAGTTTCTTGATGGGCTGGCCACCGAATGAGTGGTCGGAACAACTTTTGACGAGACGAATGCCCGAAGCAGAAATGCGGGAGCTTCACGCAATGCTGGGTGTCCAGCACAGGGTTGCATTAACGCGCCCCTTCCTAATGGGAATCACTCCAATGAGCGTTTGGGATGCATCCGCCATTTTAGGGATCTCCTATGAGGATGCCGGGGCTCAGAGCTATGCGAAGGTTAACCGCTTCACGGGCGTATGCGCTTACTTATGCAACTACTTTAAGGCGCTGGAAATCTGCAATAGGCTGTCCGAGTTGTCAGGTCTAGAACCAGCGTATGAGATAGAGGATGAGACTGTCAGATTTACGGGGCTTGATTCACCCGGCTTTCGACTACCAACAGAGGCGGAGTGGGAATACGCCTGCCGGGCTGGAACGACAGGTTTCTACTACGGTCCTCCCGAGTTGGTGTGCGGCAAGCACGAAAATTCGGCGTTAGGGCTAGGAAATCCGAATGGTTGGGGCCTTAGAGACCTGCTCGGCAACAACTGCGGTGAATGGGTATTTGACTATTACGCGCCGTACAGCGCCACAGACGTGGTTGACCCCGTCGTGCGTGAAGTTGGTAAGTCCGGTGGTTATCGGGCAGCCCGCCCTACTCGCGGCGTCGCCGCGAGTAGGGGAAAAGGTGACCCAGGCAGAGCTACCTGCGGTTTTCGGATCGCGCGTACTCTACAGAATCCTTGAGCGAATTACCCCTCGTCGCCGGATCTACGAGGTTGCTGCCTTGAATTACTTGACCCGGAATCGCATCTTAGATCCCGAGGTATCAAATGGTAGGTTTGGGGGCACTTGGGCCTCGAACGCATAGCCCAGAGAAGAGCCCCTGGCGAAGTGTGCGGTGGAGGAACCGGTTTCCGCAGCCCGGTCCGGTTATCGGTCCCTAGACACCTTAGACATCATGACTTCAAAGCGCGCTCTTCAACTTCGTTGACACCCTCCAAAGAAAAAGTTGCCAGCTCACCTTCCGAATCGTATCTGATCAGCCGCACCTTGTGCAAAGTTCTGATTACATTTCGTCTGAAAGCAGTTACATTCGAGTACTTAACTCAATCGAAGAATCCACGCCAGCCCCACCTGCGACGGCTAGGTCATCAGATAACGATTGGGGACGTTGGCAATTGGGGCACTTGCGCCGGAGAGCTTTTTGTAGAGGTAGGCGATGTTACTGTAAATGTCCTCTTCCGTGCGCTGGAATTGGCGGTGGAGGCCGCATTGGGTGTAAGTAAGCAGAGTTATATCAAAGAGTTTTGTCTCCCACTCGAAGCCGCTGCCCCAGACGAGACCCTTGAGTCGAAGATCGAGTTTGGCGCCGGATTTGGCCAGGAGTTCCATCATCGGACGAGCATAATTTCGGTGGCTATTTACAGTATGAAAGATGGGTGTATGGCCGCCAAAACCGTTGACATCGCCTCCCGCCCGGGCGTTGACGTTTGCACCCGCCTTGAGTAAGACGGCGGCGCAGCGGAGTGAGTTATATTCCGCACAGATGTGCAGAGCGGTTACGCCTTTGAGCGGCGTGAAGGTGCATGCGAGGTTGAACTTGCGATTGGGGCGGAAGCCGGGGGCTTTGGTTAATCGACGGAGGGCGACTGCGTCGTCGAGCAGGACAGCCTTGAGAACTGGATCGTCGATGGTTGCGCCCGCGTTGAGCGTGACCTGGAGGCAGTCCCGAAACTTGGACGAGCGAAGATACATCTCGATCAAGCAATCGATTGGGGTCTTGCCTTTAATTAGATCCAGCGGGCTTTGTCCAGATTCGAGCGCGGCGCGGATTTGATCGGGGGAGTGGACCTCGAAGGCCTCAAGAATGTCGGCTTGTATTGATATAGCGATGTTGTTTTCCTCAGTGTATCGGCTGGGAATGGCATGGTGATTGCATAATGGAAGTCATGCGAGGCTTGCGGCTAGTGTTGGCGTTGGGGATTTGCGCGAATGCCCAGGAGCTTGTGATTCGCACAACCGTGCCGCTGATTCTGGTCCCGGTAAGTGTCACAGACGCGCAGGGCAAGACCATCGACGGCCTTCGCGAGAGTGACTTTGAGGTTCTCGATAACGGGAAGGCGGTGCGGGCTGTTTTAGAGACTTCCAATCAGCCAATCGCGTTGATCGTGGCGGTGCAGACGAGCGCAATCTCGGGACCGGCACTGGCAAAAGTGCAGAAGATTGGGTCCATGTTTGGGCCGCTGTTGGTGGGGGAGGGCGGGATCGCGGCGATCCTCACTTACTCCGAACACGTGAAGGTGTTTCAGGACTTTACCAAGGACGGCGATGAATTCGCGGCACGGATGAAGAAGATATTGCCGGATGGGAGTGGGGGCCGGTTGAACGATGTGGTGGTGGAAGCGGTAAAGATGTTTGGGAGTCGCCCGAAGTACCGGCGGGTGCTGGTAGTGATTGGAGAGACTAAGGATCGCGGGAGCCAGGCCAAGCTTGAGGAGGCGATGACTCAGGCACAATCGGCCAATGTTACGATCTATCCGGTGACTTACTCAGTCTATTCGACGAGCTTTACTTCGCGCGGGGATGAGCGGTTTGCTGGGACGGACAAGCGAGTTTATCAGCCGAGCGGCAGGCTGGATCTGCTGGCAGTATTTGGAGAGATGGGGCGGATGGGCGCGCAGAATGCCGGGGAGGCGTTGGCGAAGTATACGGGCGGGGAGCGAATGTCGTTTACCAAGCTGGCGGGGCTGGAGAAGGTCATCGAGAAGGTGGGGGAGGATTTGCATTCGCAGTATTTGCTGAGCTTTTTAGCGGATGGGTCGGCGGCAAAGAACTATCACGAGATTCAGGTGCGAGTTGGGCGCAGCGGGGCGATGGTTAGGGCGCGTCCGGGTTATTGGCTGGAATGAGTGGCTGGGGTGCTGCGTCGCTGGGCGAGGCGCCATGCGAGCAGGTACAGGCCGGTCATGGCACACGCAATTGCAGTCGAACCGACCCCGGCAGTGGAGCCAAAGAGAGGTGCCATTAAGGCGGGCGGGAAGCCAGCCTTGGCCACCATCAGGCCTGTGAATCCGTTCAATGGTACACCGAGGGTCATGCCCCCCATCGCGAGGAGGATGTCGAAGCTTTCGCTGTCCTCTACGCTCTTGAGTGCGGCTCCCAGAAGAAGGCCGATCGCGGCCAGGAAGACGGGGTGACCGAGTTGGAGAAAAGAACCGACCATCAATAGCGCGCCTGCGGCGGGGGCGAGCCATTTCAGAGGCAGACCCAGGCGGGCTGGGGCGAGGGCGAGCATTAGCAGCACCAGCCACTTGCCGTCGAAGAACACATGATCCGCGAACCAATAGAGCAAAGCCATGCCGCGCGCCTCGGGTGGGCCGGGCACAGTTCTTCTCAAGACTTCTGTGGCGATTAGACCGCAGCCGGCAATTCCGGCGAGGACTCTCCACTTGTTGCGCTGGCTAAGCGCATTGGTTGTCGCTTCCAATATGTCAGACTCCTCCATGCCCATTCCACAGGTCCGAAACGGAAGTAGTGCAACCAGATCGGACTCAATATCAGGTTAATCGACCACATCGAGAATACGACGAACAAAAGTTGGTGCCGCTCGAGTGAGCCGAATTTTCCGAGTCCGTAACCATTGAAAAACAGCGTCATGAGGATGCTGGTCAAGAGGTAGTTGGTCAGTGCCATCTGGCCGACCTTGGAGAGCAGGTAGGTGAGCGGGCGCAGCCATCCGAGCTTGTAGATGAGCAGCACCAAGCCGAGGTGCCCGAGCCCGACGGTTAGACGACCGTATTCGTAGGTCGCCATCAGCCAGGGTTCGGTCCAGATGTCCCAGTGCGAGTCGACAACCAACTTAGTGGCATAGGTTAAGAGCGGGATTCCCAAGAGATAACCCGATAGACTGAGGCGCGCGTAGAAGCTGGCGCTGCGAAGGGCTGAGAGCAGCCCGGCTTTGTAAAACGCCATGCCCAGGAGCATCGGAAACAAGACGTCCCAGAGGATGAACTTCAACATGCCTGCCGTTTCGCCCTGAAAGGTCCCCTGGGCGCGATGAGCGACATTTGCGCCATACCCTTTGCGCATGTTGGCGATCTGATCTTCGATCTTGACCTTGCGCTTGACGATATCCTGCCGGTCGAGGGTCGCCTGATAGGATTCGACCGATTTTTTCTGCTCCTTGGTGCGCTTCTTCTCTTCCACTTTAATCGCCGCCAAGCCCTCCGTTCTCTCGTTGAGTTGCGAATAGACAAAGCCCGCAGTGCTGATATTGATCATCAGAAACACGACACCAGCCCAGATCAGCAGCTTTTTGACACTGAGGTTGCGGAAGACAAACAAGCCCAAGCCGGTCATGCCGTAGGAATAGAGAATGTCGCCATCCCAGATGAAGTAGCCGTGGATCATGCCGAAAAGCACCAACCAGAGATTGCGCCGAAAGTAGATGTCGGCCGCGCCGATGCCCGCCCCACGTCGCTCGGCCCGCTCCGTCAAGAGAACCGCGCCGGCGCCAAAGAGCATCGAGAAGAGGAAGCGCATCTTGCCTTCAAACAGGATCTGGTTGGTGACCCAGTAGTAGAGATTCCAGCCAGTGGCGCCGGCCCAGGCGCTGGGGTTGCCATAGGCCGCACCGGGAATGCCGAAGTTCTGTATGTTCATCAGCAGGATGCCCAGCAGGGCGAATCCGCGTAAGACGTCGACGGAATTGATCCGTTCTTCAGTCTGGACCGGGCGGGCTAGCTCGGGTTCGGCAGGCACATGTTCGGTAGGCTCGCCTGGCAGGGCTTCTGATTCCATGTGATGATTTTAGTAACTTTTATTGTGGATCGCACTCAATCAATTTTCATCTGGATGATGTTTTTGCTGGCGGCAAACACCGGCGTGCTCTTGACCTTGCTGCGCGAACGGATTGCCTTTCGTCGCGTGCGGGACGATATTGCCGCTGGCTTGCCTGCCGGTTATGATCCGAAGCGTCTCGATTATCCCTACCTATTTTCCTTCCTGACACCGCCTGCCTGGCGCGATGCGCTGGCGGCACACGAAGCCCGATACCCGGAACACCCAAGTCGAAAGGCGTGGCGGCGATTTCATTCTTTGCGGACTGCATTGATGATTGTCGAATTTGCTTCGGTGCTGGTGTTCATCGGATGGGTACTTCTGGGTTAAACTCAAAAGTTTGTTGCCTACTATGAAGTCCGTTGTTACCTTTGGTGAAATCATGCTGCGCCTGGCACCCCCAGGCTTTGAGCGATTCCTGCAATCGCCGCAATTTGTTGCGACCTTCGGGGGAGGCGAAGCAAACGTCGCGGTAAGCGTCGCTGGCTTTGGCTGGCCCGCGCGCTACACAACCGTGCTGCCGGACAAGAATCCGATCAGCGAGTCGTTTCTTGGCGAGATGCGCCGCTTTGGCGTGGACGTGTCAGCGGTGGTGCGCGGGGCGGGGCGATTTGGAATCTACTTTGTCGAGAACGGCGCGAATCAGCGTGGTTCGAAGGTTCTCTATGATCGCGAAGGATCGTCGATTGCTTTGGCCAAGCCGGGCGCGATTGACTTTGCCAGTGTTTTTCAAGGTGCGGGCTGGTTTCATATCACGGGCATTACGCCGGCGATCAGCGCGAGTGCGGCGGAGTTGTCGATCGAGAGTGTGAAAGCAGCCAAGGCGGCGGGATGCACGGTGAGCCTGGACTTGAACTTTCGCAAGAACTTGTGGAAGTACGGGAAGAAGGCGAGCGAAGTGATGCCGCTATTGGTGGAGCACACCGATGTCATTATCGCCAATGAAGAAGACTGTCAAATGGCGCTGGGCATCGAGAGCGAAGCGGATGTGCACTCCGGTAAGCTCGATCACTATGCTTACGAAAAGCTGAGCGAAAAGGTGCTGCGCACGTATCCGAACGTGAAGTCGATTGCGATCACTTTGCGCGAATCCTTCAGTGCTTCGCACAATGGCTGGGCGGCGTGTTTTAACGATCGCAAGAAATTTATCGTCTCCAAACGCTACAACATCACCCATATCGTGGATCGGGTTGGCGGGGGAGACAGCTTTGCCGGGGGACTGATTTTTGGGCTTCTCGCGCTGGAATCGCCCGAGGCCGCGCTTGAATTTGCAGTTGCTGCAAGCTGCCTGAAGCACTCGATTCCTGGCGACTTCAACCGCTTCACGCGCGAAGAAGTTGAGGCATTGGTTGCGGGCGGCGGCTCCGGTCGCGTCCAGCGCTAGGGCAAAACACTTTTTCTCTCGCGCAAACGCGGGAAACCTTTTTTCTTGAGCGCCGTTACAATAGAAGTTGTTTCTAACCAATATGACTTCACGCCGTCACTTTATGCTCGTGGGACCGGCGTTGCTGAACGGCGCTCCTTTTTTATCTTCGACTCTCGCCGCGCAGACAACGAATCCTTCCCTATCGGTCTCCGTAAATGAGGTGATCGTGCCCGTCACCGTCACCGATGACAAGGGCAAGTTCGTCAGCGACTTGAAGCAGGGAGACTTCAAGATCTTCGATGAAGGCAAGGAGCAGAAGATCACCTACTTCAACGCAGAGCGCGAACAGCCTGTGGTTGTGGGATTTCTACTCGATACCAGCAATCTGAATCGGCTGCACTGGAAGACCTTTGCCGAGGCCACCGAAGAACTGGTACTAGCGCTGCTGCCGCAGGAAGGGCCGAAGAAATTCTCGGGCTACCTGATCACCTATTCGACCACTGCGGATGTCGTTGTCGACACGACGAGCTCTGCCGACAAGATCCAGGAAAAGATCAAGAAGACCAAGCCGGGCGGGGGCGCGGCCCTTTACGACGCCGTTTATCTGGCCTGCACGAATCGCAAGCTGGTTCGCGGCGAGCCGTTTGAGCCGCGCCGGATTATCGTGATCATTGGCGATGGCCATGATTCGGCATCGAAGAAGGGATTGGATCAGGTCGTCGAATTGGCCCAACGCAACCTCGTTACTATTTTTGGAATGAGTACGGTGGCGTTTGGCTTCAAGCAGGAGGGCGAAAAGAGCCTGCTGCGACTGGCAGAGGAGACGGGCGGGCGGGTCGTGTTTCCGTTGGAGGGTCTGTATAAGGATGTCTCCGGCTACCTGTCTACACCGAGCGACGAAGGCAACTTTGCGCTGAAGGTGGGAACTGGGCAGTATGCCGCTGAGTTGGCCAAGGGCATGTTCAATGCGGTGGCGGCGATTCAGGGTGAGATCACAACGCAGTACATCATTCGTTATAACCCGTCGACAACCGATGACCGGAAGGCGTTTCGCAAGATCCGCGTGGAGGTCCCAGGAATTGTGGGCCTGAAGATCCGGAGTCGTGCCGGGTATTACGCGGCGAACCCTTAAATTGGGAGGGGAAGTCTGAATATTTGAGGAGATTGGGCGATAAGGGTTGTATCGCGGTTCTGTAGGATAATTTTTTTTGGGATGATGCTCTTTTCTGTACTCACTCTCGCGCTGCCCGGTAAGCCAGAAGAGCCAGCTGGCGTGATCCTCTACGATCCGACTTCTGAGAGCCTGGGAGTGAAGCTGCGACGGGACTGGCACCTTCTGGCCGATCCGGACGACGCCGAGATCCTGGCTGGCATGGAGGCGCATCTGTTGCAATTGGGCCGTGAGATGGGCCCAGCGGGGATGTTGGAAAGTTTAGAGGCAACGCTGAGCAATGTCCTGAGGTTGGGGGAGCGTAGTGAAGTGAGTTCAGGGACTCTGGATTTCACGCTGCATCAACTGTATCGCCAGCATGTTCCGGTGCGGGTGGCACCGTACCTTACCCACTTACCGCGCTTTGCGCTGCGCTCTGCTGCAGGGGCTTTTGGGGAACAGAGCGCTGACCCGAATCAAATTGATGATTGGGTGGAGGTGCCTGTTGGCTTGCGGGTCTCCAAAGATATGTTTGTCTGCGAGGTGTATGGACGGAGCATGGAGCCCCTGGTGCCATCGGGGAGCCTTTGCGTTTTCAGAAAGTTTGGCGCGGGTTCGCGCAGCGGCAAGAAAGTGCTGGTGGAGGATCGTTCCGAGTCCAGTTCCGGGGGCGAGCGTTATACGCTTAAGGTCTATCGCTCGCGAAAATCCGGCAATGTGGACGAATGGTCGCATGACAGCATTGAGCTTGAGCCCCTGAATCCCGAGTTTCCGGTTTTAAAGTTGGAAGCTGATCAGGATCGCTATGCCGTGCTCGCCGAATATGTCGGGTTGGTTTAGTTTGCTGTCCGCTTTATAAGTCGCGTTCGAAAGACCAGTCCACTTGCGGGTCTGTGCCGACCATGAAGATCTTTTCGCCTGTCTTCAGAAATCCCCATTTTTCGTAGAAGCGCTGGGCGCGAAAGTTCTTTTCCCAGACTCCCAAGTAGACTCGCGAGTATCCCAACGCAATTGCCAATTCGAGCGTAGTCTGCATGAGAGTGTGGGCCGCACCGGTTCCGATCGCTCGCTGCTCCATGTAGAAGCGAACGAGTTCCACTGCATCACGATTCGCACCCTCGGGATCATCGCCCATCAGCCGACTGTAGCCGAGCGCGCCGCTTACATCCTCAAGAATCAGGAAGCGTGAAAAGGGGTGGAGGATCTCCTCGCGCAGCTTCTCTGGCGCGTAAGAGGTTTCGAGAAATCCGTGCATGTCCTCCTCAGAACAGGTGCCAACGAAGGTGTCGAAAAATGTGCGACGGCCGATGTCGACGAGCAGGCTTAAGTCGGCGATGGTTGCTACTCGGGATCGCACTATTGGAGTTTGCATTATTCCAGCCTGCATAGAGGATCTCCAACGATCAGACTCTGCCAGGAGAGCACGGGCAGCGATAGATAATAGCTTTCAGCCAGATTGCGACCGCTCAGGTAGGCGGGAAACAGTTGGTCGGGTCGCGCGGTGTAGAGAAGATAGGGTTCATCAACGTAACCGGAGATGCCGCTTGCGCCTTCCCAGATGTAGTCAAGAATCATCGATTGCGGGCTACCGGCGAAGTAGGAAGCCTTATCGGTCCATTTGCCGAGGGTCCAGGTGAGCGGCGGCATTTTAAAGGTGCGGGCGTTGGTTGAGACGAACTCAGCGGCTATGGCTCCTGGCAGCCACTCCATCCCGCTCTTGCGACTTTGCCGCTGGCGGTCGTTGGAGCCCCAGCTACCGTAGCCGATTACGTTCTTAGCCCAATCGACAACGGCGATCGTTGTCTCGAGGATCACGCGCTGCTCCGGCAGCAGGATTGCGGCGTCGCGCAACCAGTCATTGCCCTGCTCATCGTTATCGGCCTTGAGATCGATTACGACCTTGCCTATATTGCGGGCTCCGCGACAGCGTTCAACAGCGCGCCGGGCATCCTCAAAAGAGTATCCGGCAAGGCGGGTTACCAGGTAGATCGGGAAGGCGGGGTGAGAAAAGGGCTGCTCTTTTTTTCGGAAGTAAGGATTATCGAGTGGGCCGGCAAGTGGCACAATCCCGCCATGCAGAGTTATGTAGAGAAAGGCCAGTTCGCTATCGACACTGGCACCCTCAAAATTGCGTACGTCGCGCGCTGCTCCGCCCGAAATCCGGATCGGGATGCCCTGGGTAAGCACGATGTAGTAAGTCTTCTCGATGCGATTTGTGCGTTTGAGGCATTGGCCGAGAGGTGTGGCGATCAGGCGCTGGTAGTCGGCACGCGAGATTTCCTCTTGCTCGCTGGTTGCAACCCGGCAGACCTGACTGGGGTCGAGATGGTGCCAGTTGGCGTAGAAGGATCCGAGACGCCGCGAAAGCGCCGAGTTCTCATTGATGACGAGAGCTACGTTGCTTTGATCGCCAGCCCAAATTGAGAGCGAAGAAAAGAGGAGAAGGGCGGCGATGGGGGTCGAGCGCACCAAGGACAGCAACTACTTCTTCAGAGACTTCAGGTAGGCGATGATTGCGTCGGCATCGGCTGGCTTCAGCTTGTAGGTTGGCATCGGCACGTCCGCTTTGCCACCCTTCGGGTTGAGGCCAGTGATGAGGTAGTTGCGCATTCCATCTTCTTTCCACTTGTCCCAAAGCTTGCCATCCGTAGTCAGCCCAGGGGCATTCTTGTGCCATTTCTCGTTGGGTTTGAGGGGTCCGAAATTGAGGGTGGACCCCTCGAGAGGCTTGGTCTGGTCTAATTCGCCATTCTCAAGCTTTGGGGTATGACATTCCTGGCACTTGCTAACTTCTTCCACCAGATAGCGCCCGTACTCTATGAGTTTCTTGTCCTGGGCCAGCAGCGGGAGAGTAAGGCCAAGGATGACAGCCAGTCGAATGCAATGCATACTTCAAATGCTATACTTCTAGGAGCTACTGCCGCAAGCATTCCACGCGCCACGAACCGGAAAATCATGGATCTCGATCAACTGCACACGTTTCTGGAGATCGTCCGGCTCAAGAGTTTTTCAAAGGCGGCACAAACCTGTTTTCGGACCCAACCAGCAATCAGCGCCCAAGTGCGTCAGCTTGAGCAGGAACTGAACGCAAATCTCTTTGAGCGGCTGGGCACCCGGATCGCGTTGACACCTGCAGGCAGGATTTTCGGAGAATACGCCGAACAAATTCTTGACCTGCGCCGACGCGCGCAGGAGTCGATTCAAGAGCTTGAGCGCGTGCCACGCGGAGAGCTGATTATTGCCGCCAACGAGGCGACCTGCATCTATGTGCTGCCCGATGTATTCAGCGAGTACAAGAAGCAATTCCCCAATGTCCAGCTGCACGTGGATCGGAGCTATGGATCGCGCGTCCTGCAGGCGGTGCAGGACAATCTTGCCGACTTCGGGATCACGCAACTGCCGGTAGACGCCAAGAAGTGCCAGGTGGTCAAGATTCACTCCGATGAGATTCGGCTGCTGGTGCCACTCGGGCATCCGCTGGCGGAGAAGCGCCAGATTTTCCCTGCCGATGTCGTACCGTTCCAATTGCTGCTACCAAAAACTGGCACGACGCGCACAAAGCTAAACTCCTGGCTTGAAGCTGTCGAAACTCAGTTACAGGTGTCGATGGAATTGGATTCAACTGAAATGATCAAGCGCTTTGTGATGGCGGGCCTGGGTATCAGCTTTCTGGCCGGATCCCACTGCCGTGAAGAGGTGGCGTCTGGGAAGCTGGCGACGATCGCCCTGGGCCCGGAGCAGATGATTCGTCGACTGGGATTGATTTATCGCAAGGACAAGGCGTTGAGCCGTGCTGCGCTCGGCTTCATCCAAGTGATTCTCGATCAGGCAGGGGATAATATGCGTCCCTTGGGTCTGGTTGGTTCTGGGGACTAGGGAGATAGATTGATGACGACAATCAAGCGAACCACCGTTTACATCGCGATGGGTGAAACTACGCAAGTGTTTCGTGCGGCGGAGGATATGCCTGCAGCGTTGCGCAAGAAGCTTGCAACTTCGACCAAGGGAATGAACAGCGCCACGATTCTCATTGCGGACCGTGGTGGACGCGAGGAAATTCGCAAGATTCTGAACGGAGAACCGAGTGCACTGCATAGTCGATTGCACCCCGATTATCTGAAGCGCTCGTTGGGGAAGTCTGCCGCCGAAGCTGATTTAGAGGCGATTCGGCCAGCCGTGTCAATTGACGACCCTTATCATCTCTCGTGGCGCCAGTGGGGTTGGCGACACTGGGCTGAGTTATTTCTTCCCGGAGTAGTTGGCATCGCCCTCTGGCTCCTTTTCACTTTGAGATAGGGCAGCTTGGCTGTGGATTTTAAGCAAAGATTCTTCTGTGTGGATTCTTGTGGACGTCCGATAAGTGGGTTGTGACCTTCCGGATGGCGAAACAGAGAACCTTGCATGTGTTCAACGATAACGGCAAGTCGATCCCCGTCTTATTGCGCGAGCAGGACGGTAATGTTGCTGTTTTTGAAGCTGCCGAAGCCATCCCGGTTGGAGTGTATGTCGAATGCCTTAGCGCGGGCGAAGCAGTGGATTGCGGGCCCACGGGCCCGGTGCTGAATTGCAGGCCTGCAACTCCGGGAAGTCTTGAGCACCCGCTACTGGAAATCAGTGTGGAGTTCAACGGGAGGAAGAGTGTAGTCTAGCTGAGGTTCATCACTCCGACGAGAAGGCTGACAACTAGAGAACCGACTAGTGTGGTGAACAAGATCCACCCGGCTCGATTCGCGCGGCGTGTCCGGTAGAGACTCTGTTGGATGAGTCCTCGTTTTAGTCCTTGATCCATTTGACCTCCGATAAGCAGTTAGAAAATATCAGCGCAGACGGACGGTGTCTTCAGGATTTGCAACTTGACGGCATTTGCCAGCCAGAGGCGCATTGGGATGACAAGATCCCGTTCCTTCTAAGTAGTATACGAGAAATTGCGATCAATTGTGTCAATCATGTTACATCGCCGGAAAAGACGGCAAATCCCTCGCCTGATATCCTTCAATATTGTTTATCGTTCGGAACGCCCATTCCCTGAAAGAAAATTACCGTGAAAGTTGCTGTTTTCGGATCAGAAGGTCAGCTCGGGATCGAACTCGTACACGTCTTCCGTGAGCGAGGCCATGAGGTGAGTAGTTTTAGTCGGCGCGACGTCGATATCTCAGATGCGGCGCAGGTTGAGGCGCAACTTGCCTTGATTGAAGCCGACATCGTGCTCAACGCCGCTGCGTACAACAAGGTGGATGTTGCTGAAACTGAGCCCCAGGTAGCCTACGCAGTCAACGGACTTGCGGTGCGAAATCTGGCGGTGGCTTGCCGTCAACTGGATGCCCGACTCGTGCATTTTTCAACGGATTATGTATTCGACGGCATGGCTGGCCGGCCCTATCGCGAAGAGGACGCCGTGCGTCCGCTGAGTGCTTATGGCGTCTCAAAGCTAGCTGGAGAGCTTTACGCGCAGGCCTACTGTGATTCGGCATTAGTCCTGCGCACGAGCGGTGTATTTGGGCCGGCGGGGCGACGCACAGCCGGTGGGAATTTTGTCGAATCGATGTTGCGTGTCGCGCCGAAAAACCAGCCGATTCGCGTGGTTCAGGATCATGTTGCTTCGCCAACTTATGCGCCGGAGTTGGCGCGCGTTACGGCCGATCTGGCCGAGCGCGGCGAAGTGGGGATCTTTCATGTGGGCGGTGGTCAGGCAATCTCGTGGTTTGACTATGCGGCCATGCTCTTCGCCAAAGCGGGCCTGTCGCCAGAACTTAAGCCGACCAACGAACGCGAATACCGAACGGCAGCTAGGCGCCCCAAGTATTCGGCGCTTGAGAATGCCCGCCTGGTACGGATCGGCGTGGCTCCATTGCCGCCTCTTGATGAGCAGCTGGATCGATACTTTGCCGCTCGCACTGCCTACGCCCCTGCCGGATAGTATCCGCGGCGAGCCTGGACTTTCAGACTGCTGTCCTTGGGCTTGATTTCGACTTTGCGAAACGCGCCATCCATTTTTCCACTGGCGGGGGTATAGGCAATCGTATATTGACTGCGCATTTCTTCCTGTAGTTGGTCAAAGGCCTGCCCCAGTCCGCCGCGGCGGGCGACGTCGAAGACACGCCCGCCGGTGTCACCCGACAAGCGCTTCAGCGCGCCCTCGTTGCTGCCGTACATTGGCTCGTAATAGAAGAAGCTGTAGATTACTGCGTCGGACAGATGAGCCTGCTTGAGGGCCTCAGCCGGTTTGTAGACGCTGCCCTGATCATCCCCGTCGGTCAGCAGAACAATGAGCTTTCTGCCTGTCTCATTTTTCAGCTTCTCGTCTGCTGCCAGGTAGACGGCGTCGAATAGGCGAGTGCCGCGCGATGTGGTCGGAATGGGCCCCTGGGTCATCACGCGCATGGGCCGCTGGCCGCGCACCTCTGAGAGGCTTTTCTCTAGTGCTCGTTTTGACGCGGTCAAATCCTGCATCAATTCCAGTTCGGAGCCAAAGGTGATTACAAAGGCCAGATCTTTTTCACGCAAGACTTTGTGAAAGAACTCGCCAGCCGCGCGCCGACCGGTCTCGATGACGTTATACATAGAGCCCGAAATGTCGATCAACAGGCCGATCGTCAGAGGCAAATCGGTATCGCGATGGAAGCGGCTGATGGCTTGCGGCTTTCCGTCTTCCAAGATTGTGAAGTCCTCCTTGGTGAGGTTGCCAATGAGAGCACCCTGCTTGTTGCGGACCGAAAACGTGACGTTGACCAATTGCACATCCACGCGTATCACGGGGTCCTGGGCCATTAGAAGCGGTGCGCCAGCCAAGGCACTGACAATCTTGCGTCGCGACAACATATCATGATCATTCATATGGAAGAAGCTCTCCGTCATTTACGCCGTAAGGATCCGATTCTGAAGGCCTTGATTTTGAGGGTCGGGCCATATGCAATCGACTACCACCCGCCGACCTTTCATGCCCTTACTCGCGCCATCGTCTATCAACAGCTTAGCGGGAAGGCTGCCGCTACGATTTTCAGACGCTTTCTGGATTGTTGCGGGGTACGCACGCTCAAGCCCGAATCGATACTTGTTCTCGGCGATGAGCAAATGCGGGCGGCAGGCCTATCGGGCCAAAAGGCGCGTTACATTCGCGACCTTGCCGAGAAGACCGCCGCTGGCGATCTTAACTTCGGGCGCCACAAGAAACTGAGTGACGAAGAGATTATCGCCGAGCTCACACAAGTCAAGGGTATCGGCGTGTGGACAGTGCAGATGTTTCTGATGTTTGCGCTCAAGCGGCCAGACGTGTTTCCGGTGCTCGATCTCGGCGTCCGCAATGGCATGCAACGGGTTTACGGGCTCGATGCGGCAGCTAAGCATGAGGATTACAGCGCTATCGCAGAGAATTGGCGGCCGTACCGCAGTGTGGCGTGCTGGTACATGTGGCGGAGCCTGGACCTTTAGTTTGTAGCCCCTGCGGAAGCGCGTCTTTTTAGCCTCCCGCGGGTACAGGCGAAATTGGATTTCGATGATAATCTACAACCACGATGCGTAAAACAATGACGATCCTATTTGGCGCACTGCTGCTCAGCACCGCCAGCTTTGCCTTTCAGACGGCGGCCAAGGCACCCGCCGCCACTACGACAGAAAAGAAGCCTGCGCACGTCGCTGCGCCTGCTCAGACACCTACTCAAATCGCCGACGCTAAAGCGCAAGGACTCGTTTGGGTCAACACCAATTCCGGCGTCTACCATAAGGACGGCGAGTTCTATGGCAAAACGAAGCATGGCAAATTCATGACCGAAGCCGACGCCACAAAGGCTGGCCACCGGGCTGCGAAGGAACCGAAGCCCGCCAAGAAGCCGACAGACAAGATGGCTCCGACTGCCGCTCCGTCGACTCCCACAAAGAAGTAGTTGACGCAACAATAGCGACATCGACCCACAGTATCATGTGTATGATACTGTGGGTCAATGCAAACAGTTCAAGTCGTACTCGAGCCTGAATTGCTGAAAGAGGCAGATCTTGCGGCCAAAAAACATCACATCAATCGCTCGGCGTTAATTCGGGATGCGCTGCGCGACCATTTGAAGCGGATGCGCATCCTGGATCTTGAAGAAGAAGAGCGCTTGGCCTACCAGCGCATTCCCGCAAGCCGCAAGGATGATCTAGCTTTAGTTGAAATTGCAAGCTGGGCTGGAGAAGTAGGCGAATGAGGCGGGGTGATATTTACCTTTGCCCTTTCCCACATCCGGACAAAGCGAGGCCGGTGGTGGTGCTTACGCGCCAGTCGTCGCTCGATCTCTTGAATACCGTTAGCGCCGCACCCGTTACATCGACTGTGCGTTCGGTGGCTTCAGAAGTATTTCTCGATGAGATGGACGGAATGAACAGCCCATGCACCGTTAACCTTCACCAGATCTTAACGGTGCCCAAGGACCGGTTAGGCAAGCGTATCGGCGCTCTTTCGTCTGAGCGGACGCAGGAACTCTGTGCGGCCCTGCGCTTTGCCCTTGGCTGTGACTAGATCGGTGTGGCCGTCATCGCCTGGTGCCGATGTGGCATGAGGGCGACATGGTGGGCGATCTTGTTATTTCTGCTTGGCCAATACACTGAGTGCGGCGACGGTGTCCACTTTCGCGTTCATCGGGATGGCCGAGAGATCGCCAAAGAAGTGGGGGTTGTGGTTCGAATAGGGGGCCATAGGTCCATCTGTGCGCGCCTTGGCAAACAGTGGCGGGGGAACGACGCCAACCAGTATGAACGCAAAGGGCACTTTGCCGATCAAAGGAAAGACCTCATGGAAGTCCTCCGAGCCCATGACGGACGGAAATTGATCGACTACTTTGCTCTTTCCGAGCAGCGCCTCGAGCGACGGATTGACGCGGGCATCGAGACCCTTGTTGTTAACAAGCGGACTGGCCGAGCTGTTCATATCGTGAGTCGGTAATTTATCGTCTGCGACACCGGTGGCGATCGCAATGCCCCGGTTAATTTCGTTGATGCGCGTCAGCATTTGCTCTCAGACCTCGGGAGTGAACCAACGGAGGTTGAGTTTGAGGAGAGACGTTGAGGGAATGCCGTTTGACGTTGTTGTCGCGTCCGGTGACGATTGGTCCGTCCGAGGGCGCGGTGGAAGCCTATGAGTCCAGAGAGCGGCTGACGATAGTTTGATAGCTTAGAACCGCCTACGCGGCCATCAGGACGGGGTCGATGGTCATTTGTGGGGTGGAACCGTGGCCGCCGATTCCGGTGAAGGTGATGTCGAGTTGATCGGTACCCGCCATCCGGAAGCGGTGACATGGGCATCATGGCCGCAGGCGTGCATGACGTCGAGCTCAACCCCGTCGGCGAGGCGCTGTTTGGATGTCGCGGCACAGGGGAGGCCCGTTGCTTCGCGCACTGAATTTGAGTCCATGTCGGCGCAGAACCACACAACCGGGCCAGCGCCGTTGCGCAAAACACCGACGACACCCGTTTTGGCGATTCTTTCGGTGACCGCAAATCCGAGAGATTTCAGGTTCTTGGCGACGATAGCGGCCGTGAGTACTTCGGTGAAGGCGATTTCGGGGTGCTGGTGCAGGTACTTGAAGATTTCAGTTAGCCGTGGCGTACGGCGTCTGGAGCGGAGATTGAGGCATTGCCTGCGGCAGTCGATTGCTGACCGAAGAGTCCGGCCGCGAAAAGACCCGCGAACATTAGTCGTTTTTCAAATGAGTGCATCTATTGTCCTTGATGATTCTTAAACAGGCAACACTGGCATTCTTCTGCCGAAGATAGCAAGTGGAGAACGAACCCTGCCCTGCCCTGCGCGCTTGACTCCGACTAGATCCCGGTGGCGTAGTTGTACTCGACCTTGGCCACCCGCACCGTGTAGCTTGAATACCATCGCTCATGACCCTTTCGTTGTGCTTCGAGGTGGTCGAGATTTGCCTTCCATGCCTGAATGTCTCGAAGGCTTTTCCAATACGACACCGTTATCCCGAGATTGCTGCGCGCTGAATCGATGCCGAGGAAGCCGGGCTGGGCGCTACCGAGTTGTTCCATCTCCTCCGCCATCGCCGTATAGCCGTCATCGCCAGCCGTCCGCAAGCTGGTGAAAATAACCGCGTAATAGGGAGGATCGAAAATCGGAGATGGGGGCACCCCTCAAATTTACTAGAATAGGACTCTAGGAAAAAATGAACGTGGCTTTACTGGAAACTCCGCTCAATGTCGTGCATCGCAAGCTCGGGGCCAAGATGGTTGATTTTGGCGGCTGGGATATGCCTGTGCAATATAAAGGAATTCTTGACGAGCACAAGGCCGTCCGCACGGGCGTTGGCGTGTTCGATGTCAGCCACATGGGAGAGCTGGTTGTGCGGGGTCCTCAGGCTCTCGAACTGGTGAATTGGGTTGGCACCAACGATGCAGCGAAGCTGAAGATCGGGCAGATCCAGTACAGTGGCCTGCTGTATGAGCACGGCGGTTTTGTTGACGATATTCTTGTTCACAAAGTAGCTGAGGATGAGTACTTCATTTGCGTCAACGCCTCCAACCAGGATAAGGATTTCGAGCACATCGTAGGCGCAAATCACTTTCAGGCCACCGTTGAGAATGCAGGAGCACGCTACGCCCAAATCGCGGTTCAAGGCCCTCGGGCGCTTGAAGTGTGCCAGAAGCTGACCACTACAGAACTGGCGCCGATCCGATACTACTGGTTTGTAGATGGCGAATTTGCGGGCATCCCGGCACGGATTGCGCGGACCGGCTACACGGGTGAGGATGGTTTTGAGATCTACGTCAGCCCGGATTCTGCCCCCGCTGCCTGGGAAGCGATCTTTATTGCTGGCGAAGAATTTGGAATCGCACCTTGCGGCCTGGGCGCGCGAAATACGCTGCGCCTGGAAGCCAAGATGGCCTTGTATGGTCATGAAATCGATGCAACGATTTCACCGCTCGAGGCTGATCTCGCCTGGATGGTGAAACTGGATAAGGCTGGCTTCATCGGCAAGGCTGCGCTCGAGGAGCAAAAGGCGGCTGGCCTGACGCGCAAGCTAGTCGGCTTTGAGATGCGGGGCCGCGGCATCGGTCGCGATGGTTATGAAGTTGAGATCGATGGGGCAAAGGTCGGCTGGGTCACCAGCGGCGGACCTGCGCCGACACTGGGCAAGAACATTGGCCTTTGTTACCTGCCGATCGCCCAGGCCAATCCCGGCCAAAAGATCA
The DNA here is from genome assembly GCA_038206015.1 of Bryobacterales bacterium. GTDB lineage: Bacteria > Acidobacteriota > Terriglobia > Bryobacterales > Bryobacteraceae > Bryobacter. The sequence continues at coordinate 51,939 of JBBRBI010000031.1, forward strand.
ATGTCCTGGTTCGCGGTGCTGCTGTTGAAGCCGTGATCGTCCCCACCCCCTTCTACAAGAGAGCGAAATAAATCATGTATCCCGAAAACTACCGTTACACCAAAGAACACGAATGGGTGCTGGTCGAAGGCGACACCGGAACCATCGGCATCACGCACCATGCGCAAAGTGAGCTTGGCGACATCGTATACGTCGATCTGCCGAAGATCGGCACTGAGATCGCCCAGCATTCCACCTTCGGCAGCGTCGAGAGTGTAAAAGCAGTGAGCGACATTTACTCCCCTGTAAGCGGTGAGATTCTTGCCATCAATGAGACGCTCGCCACATCTCCCGAGAAGCTGAATGCTGATCCGCACGGGGAGGCCTGGCTAGTTCGAGTGAAGCTGAAGGACCTGGCGGAAATTCCTGGTCTGATGACTGCCGCCGACTATAAGAACTACATCGGCGCCTAAGGTGCTACGGTTCTAAAGTGCTGCGCGATCTCCTGATTCTGTTTGGGCTTGTCGTCGCACTGCGTGCGCCATTCCTGACGCAGCCGATTCAGGGAGATGACATCTTCTACCTGGAAGGTGCGCAGTATGCGCAGACAGACCCGGCGCACCCACACCACGCCCGATATATTTTTCAGGGTCGTATGGTGGACATGCGTGGGCATCCCCACCCGCCGCTCAACGCCTGGATTTTAGCCGGGTTGCTAGCCTTAGTCGGGGACGTAAAAGAGGTGCCCTTCCACGCCGCCTACGCGATCTTTTCGCTGTTGGCGGCCCTGGGGGCCTATCTGCTCGCGCGTCGATTCACAGCCCATCCACTGCTTGCTGCGGCGATGTTCTGCGCTGTCCCGGCCTTTGTCGTGAATGGCAACTCTTTTGAGAGCGATATCCCGTTTCTGGCCTTCTGGATGTTGGGCATCGCACTGTTTTACGAAGCACTGGAACGCCATAGCGGAGGCTGGCTGTTGTGTTCCGCCATTCCATTAGCCTTGGCTGGCATGGCGGCTTACCAGAGCGTCGTCGTCATCCCGATTTTGTGGTTTCTGATCTCGCGCAAGCGCCCCGTCTGGTGGAGCGCGTACTTGCTGGCGCTGACGCCACTGCTTGTCATCTGCATCTACCAGGTCATAGAGGCGAGTGGTGGCAAAGCGCCGCCCCTGCAAGTGACGGCAGGCTACTTCAAGGAATATGGGCTGCAGCAGTTTGCGGCCAAGATTCGCAATGCCGAAGCGTTGACTGGACATCTCGGCTGGATGGTCTTTCCCGTGTTGCCGATCCTGGCCTTCCGAAGCTGCTGGATGCTGGCAGCGCTGTTGTGGGCGGTTGTTGAATTCCACCCACTGTACCTGGTTGGGGTCGCAGCCGCGATTGGCTTGTTGACGCAGGAGACGCGCAAGTATGGCTGGTGGCCGCAGGTGTTCTTTCTGGGTTCGCTTTTACTGTTTTTCGCGGGTTCGGCCAGGTATCTGCTGCCAATGGCGGCGCCTATTGTTTTTCTCACCGTTAACAAGCTTGAGGACCGTCCGAGGTGGCTGTATGGAGGCTTAGTAGCCAGCCTGCTGCTGGGTCTGGGCCTTGCGTTTTCGAACTATCAACATTGGGCGGGCTATCAGGATTTCGTCTCGGCCCATGCGGCAGAGATCCGCGCCCATCGCGTCTGGGTGAATGGGGCGGAGGGGTTGCGGTTCTATGCGGGAAACCTTGGAGCCCTGCCGATGACGCAGGGGGAAGCGATCCGTCCGGGGGACATGGTGCTGTCGAGCGAGGTCGGTTATCCGGTGCCATTTACAGTAGGTGGCGGCCAGCTTGTAGTTGTTGCCAGTGGGGCTGTTCAGCCTACGCTGCCTTTTCGCCTGATTGGTTTGGACTCGCGCAGTGGCTACTCGACGGTCGCCGCTGGACTGCTGCCCTTTGATCTTAAGACAACGCCGGTGGATCGCATTCGTCTGGAGCGAGTCATCGAGAGTAAGCCTACACTTGCATATCTGACGATGGGAGCGCCCGAGGCACCGCGTCATATTTTGAGCGGCGCTTACCAATTGGAAGACGGCAAGTATCGCTGGATTGCCAAGCAGGCACGCCTCATTCTGCAACCGTTCAAAGACAGCAACGAGGTGTCGGCTACCGTTTATATACCTGATTCTGCCAAGGCCCGCACGGTGCGCCTGGAATGGAACGGAGTGGTTGTGGTTGCAAAGACTTTCGACAAGCCCGGACTCTATATCGTCTCTGCGCCGGGGGTGAAGACGGGCATGGCGCAGGGGATACTGACGATCGAATGCGATGCGACCTTCCAGGTTGCGGGTGATACGCGGGAGTTAGGTTTGATCCTGCAGGAGGCCGGGCTGCGCTAACGCGGCTCACGAGACAAAGTAGACTCTGCTCCTTTTTCCCTAAAATATGGGTGGTCGCCGACCCGGAAAATGTGTACTGTCGAAGCATGGGACGCAACACTCAGGCCGTACGCAAGGTCTGCGAGGAAATCTCCTGATTGCATGATTGACGAAATCCAAAATGAGGGAAACGGTTATGGGACGAATACAGTCAAGTCTGCGGCTCGTGTTGATCTTGGGTGTGGCGACATCACGGATGCTGCCCGCTCAATCCATCGAGGTTGAGCCGAAGCGAACGGAAAGTCCGGCGCAACGGATCAAGTTTGTGCACGTGGAGTCGCGCGAATTCGAGCGGATGCGTCGGGAAGGAAAGATTGTTGTGACTGGAGGAGGGATTGGCGGAGCCACCAGAGGTTCCCATCTCCCACCGTTTGAAGTTCAAGATCTCCTGGGGAAAGCTTGGGGCAATCAGGATCTACGGGATAAGATTTCACTGATCGCTGTTTGGGCATCTTGGTGTGGGCCGTGTAGGGCGGAGATGCGGCTTGTCGAGCAACTCGCTGTCCTGTCAGAGAAGGATTCTTCGATTCAGGTTCTATCGCTAAATATCGATAGCGATCCAGAAGACGCTGCAAGATTCATCAAAGAATCGGAGAGTCGAGTTCCTGTGCTCTTATTCAAGACTGATTTTTTGAAGAGGTTTCTTCAGGCTGACAGCATCTCGATCCCAAGGTTGTGGATTTTCGACAGGAATGGGGCACTTGTTCGTGAGGCTCTAGGGGAGATCGAATCGCCTGGCACGTGGGTGCAGGTGACATACCGGGAGTTGGTTAAGTTAAGCGAGAAAACCCCTGTTCAGTTGCCCAAATGATCCTACAGGAAGCCGGGCTGCGCTAAGACTTCGGCCAGTACGCGATCTGTGTTCAAAGAATCAAGCGCACCTGTATCGAGTAACTGCACCCGCGCGCCGCGCGGTGCCCAGACCTGAGCGTCGCTGGCCCCGAAAAGCGCCAGGACATTTGCGCCACAGGCAGCCGCCAAGTGGGTGATGCCAGAGTCATTGCCGATGTAGAGCGAAGCACCCTTGATAAAACTGCCCAATTCGGCGAGGTCTGAAATCACTCGAGCGCCTGGAAAGTTTTGATGCGGCGCGGCGCAGAAGCAAACTTCCTTTTCGAGGAGACGCAGAGATTGGGCCAGTGATTCGTAGCGGTCCAGGCTCCAGTTCTTTTGAGCACTGCCGCTGAAGGGGTGAATCACCACCATCCGATGCTGCGTGGATGGCACTTCGATTTGTGACAAGGCTGGCGTTGCCGCCCCCACTTGCTGAGCGAAGAAGTCAGACGCATGCTGCTCGTTTCCGGTAGGCAGCGCGGCTAAGTAACGAACGCGTGGATGAATGCGATCGAGGGCCTGGCGAAATTCTTCGCGTGCGCTGCCGTACCAGGTTACGATTTCATCGAAGCGGGATAAGCGGTCCAGTAAGCGCGGTGAGGGCGTTGCAACGCCTAGCAAACCGATGCCACTGGACTCGATGCTACAGGTCTTGAAAGGCAGTAGCGATAAGACTTCTCCCCGCGCCCATACTTCCAGATCACCGTCTAAGGCGAGGTGGTGGATGGCTGGAAAGCCAAGAATCGAATCGCCGATCCCGCCGGGACGGATCGCCAGCCGGCGCATCAGCGAACATCAGCAGTGATGTGTACTTCAACCGTTTTCGGCGCGAGGCAAGCCTTGTCGCTGCAAGCCTGATAGCGCAGCTTGCCCAGCAACACGTGCATTTGGGGCTCGATGTTCTGAGGGGCCTTGATGGTCAGCAGGACCTCGAAATTACCGGTCACAACGTTTAGCGGCTTCTCGGAAAATGTGTATTTCTCATCGTGGCCGACCGGATATTTTACGCTCTCGACGACCAGCGGATCGGCTATCAAGGTCAGCCGCATAGGGATCAGATAGTCCTCGTGGGGCTTGTTTGAGTTGACGTGGTAACCGGGATCGATCTTGGCCTGCAATTTGAGCGTGGCACTCTGCCCACGCTGAATCACCAACTTCTGTGGCGGCGCCACACTGAGTGGATTGATCGTCTGCCCTGGGAGACTACTTAGCAGGAGTAGCGATGCCGAGCAAAGCCATAATGTCTTTTTCATATTCGCTCTTTGATACCAGGCCGACATGCACTCCCGCGATTTTGCCTTCGCGATCAATCAGGAAAGTTGTAGGCAAGGAATCGACGCCACCGTAAATTTGCGCGGTTGGATCGTCGCCGGCCAGCACCCGATAATTCACCTTTTTGTCGATGATATAAGGCTTGATGACCGCCCAGCCTTCCTCGTCCATCGCAACGCCAATTACGGCGAGACCCTTGTCCTTGTACTTCTGCTCGAATTCGATAAACCAGGGAATCTCGACCTTGCAGGGCCCGCACCAGGTTGCCCAGAAGTTCAGGAGAACCATTTTGCCCTTGTAATCGCTGAGCTGGACGATCTTGCCATCCGCATCCTTGAGTTTGAAGGCAGGAGCGGTTTTACGGTCTTTTGTGGGCCGCACGTTGGGGCTTGCCGCATCTGCTTTTACAGATGACGAGCACGACATCGAAAGACATGCCAAAGCCAGTGCTGTAACCGCAATCTTCCATTTAGGGGAGAACAAAATAATCAAGCTCCAAAACCAAGAGTAGTTCTGATTTTATACCAGAAGCTTTCGTCTCTTCTTGAGACGTTCGAACCACAGCTTTCGGTGCTGCGAAATTTTCGCCGCTCCGCCGGTCATCGAAGCTGCAGTGTCACAGAAGGCTTCGCACAGATAATCTTTCCATTGGCGATCTGTACCGCGAGCGGCAAAGGCTTCAAATCGCAATCGTGATGACAGGCCCGCATGCTTTGGCTTTGACTCGTTCGCCATGAGTTCTGCCCACGATGCCCGCTCGACGTTGCCCAGCCTTCGCCACACGAAATGATAGATCTCATGAGCGAAGATTTCGACCAGGGCTGGCGCATCGTCCAACAGTTCCAGGGCAAAAACAATTTCGCGGCGAGCCAGGAAGCTCGCCGCGAACACTTCATCCCCAGGCCCCGGGCCAAAACCCAGCTGATTCCGATAGGCGCGCAAGTGGTGCGCAAATGAAATCGTTAGGGTTTTTTGGCTGGCGGTACTGGGGCTTTGGGCGCGGCCAGTGATGGTGGCGGCGCTGGTGCTGCCGGTGTCTTGCCGAAGAAGGCTGGGTCTTCTACCTTTACGTCCGCTGTGTCCTGCGTTACTTTGAGCCATTCCTGAAATTTCTGGTCCCTTAGTTGGCTGCTCAGCACGCTCTTCACTTCATCGAGCGGCTGCGCAGCGTACTCAATCACTTTAAAGATATAGAAGCCATTGGGCTGCTTGATGGGCTCGCTGAATTGACCTTGCTTGAGCGCAAAGATGGCCATCTTCAGCTCATCCGGAATCTGGTCGCTCCGGCGAATTGTTCCAAAATCACCACCCTTCGCTTTAGATGCGACGTCGTCAGAATTCTCAGCCACGAGTTTCTTGAAATCCGCGCCCGCCTTGAGTTGCTTCACCAAGTCCTTGGCTTTGGCTTCTGCCTCGGCTTCGGTCAGCTTTTTCTTCTCGCTCGGATTTGCATCGGCAGTTGCAAAGTTTACGAGAATCACCTGGAGCTTGGCTTGCGTGTAGTTGTCTTTA
>JBBRBI010000032.1:0-57817 GCA_038206015.1 Bryobacterales bacterium
AGCTGTTGGGCAGCTTCGGTTTCTGTGTACTGTGCTTTGTTAACGGCTGGCTTGCTGAGCATGAGACTAGCTTGAGTTTAGAGTTTGGCGAATCGATTAAGAATCAGGCGGACTCTTATTTCGGTACTCAGTGTTGCCTGAAGCACGGATGGGTCGCCAGTACTACTATCTACCGAGGAAGCGGGCATAGAGGCTACGCGCAATGCCGATGTCCTGAGTACCTTTGATTATTGCGCGCCCATCCGGGAAGATCGTCAGCTCGTAGTGTTCGCTGGGTGAGAAGCGCAAAGCGAAGTCATTTCGGCGCACGGTACCCAGGCCCGAAAGCTGCTGCTCCAGCGCAGCAAGGTCCAAAGCGGCGTGCCGTTCATGGATCTGCACGGCGTTGCGGCCGCAAAGACTTATGGGGGCCCGAACGCGGCCGTCGAGATGGTCAAAGCGCCGCTGGCCGCAGCAGACGCATTTAGGGTCGATGGAAATTTTGATCTGCCGGGCCTCAAAATTCCAGGTATCAAAAGTCGCCAGACGCAGAGGCAGCGCAGCCGCGCCAGAGACCAGCAGCTTGGTTGCCAGAGCAGTCTGCCATGCGGCGGTCAGGCTGGTGATGGTATTCAGGACGCCAGCCGTCTCACAGGTGGGCTGGGCACCCGAGGGAGGCTCAGGATAGACACATCGCAAGCAGGGACCGTGCCCAGGCAGGACCGGGAAAGCAAGGCCATAGGACCCAACCGCTGCGCCATAGATCCAAGGTAGGCCGCGTTCGACGGCAAAGTCATTGATGAGGAAACGAGTCTCAAAATTATCAGTGGCGTCCAGGATGAGGTCGACACCCTCCAAAAGATCTTCGATATTGGCTGCATTGAGGTCCACTGCGAGGGCTTCGACAACTATAGAGCTATTGATCGCCAACAGTTGTTTGGCGGCGGCAGTGGCCTTGGGATTCTGCTCGCGCGCATCGGCTTCGTCGAAGAGCCATTGGCGTTGCAGATTGGACCACTCAACTGTATCGCGATCAATCAAGCGTAATCGGCCAACGCCCGAGCGGGCCAGCGCCGCGGCATGGAAGGTTCCCAGGGCACCGCAGCCAACAATCGCGACGAAGGATGAAGCGAGCTTCGACTGGCCTGCAACGCCGATGGGGGCGAATCGAAACTGCCTCGAATAGCGATCTAGAGGCAACACTTAGCCTATGTTAACAATCACATTCTATTGAGGTTGCTAAGATCGACAAAGGTGGCATTGCTTAGGCAGTGGAAAGTGTGGGGCCTGGTGTCCTGTTTCGTCCTCTTGACGACTGTGGCAAGTGCACAGTCCTACGAGGGGCGCAGGATCTCTGCGATCCGATTTTCGCCAGCGGTGCAGCCCATACCGGACCTAGAGCTGAGGGAAAGCATACCCCTTAAACCTGGCGATGTTTACTCTGCGGCGAAGGTGCGGGTCGCCATGGGAGCGCTCTTTCGAACTGGGCGCTACGGAAATCTATCGGCAGATGTTAAGTCCGAGGGTGAAGGAGTTGTACTGACTTTTCTGACCGAGGTGAATTCGTTTATTGGCAATGTGGATGTGCTCAATCCACCAGGTGCCAGCCCCAAGGGCGCACTGATCACTGCGGCCAAGCTCTCACTCGGCAGGTTGTTCGAGGAGAGCGCACTGAACCAGTCGTCGGACGTCATTCAAACCGAGCTTCGACTTGCTGGTTTCTACGATGCCAAGGTACGTTATGAAATCGACCGCGATTCCCTTCATCATCAGGCGAACATCCGCTTCTTTGTCGAATCTGGACCACGCGCCCGATTCAGCACCCCGATCCTGAAAGGCGACTTAAAGCTGAGCTACGAAACCCTGATCCAGCCGACCAAGTGGTTGCGCCTGCGCGGACTGGGGGGCTGGCAACACGTCAGCGAGCAAAGGGTCCAAGGCGGCATTCGCAACATGCTGAAGACCTATCGCAAGAACAATTTTCTGATAGCGAAAGTTACCCTGGAGCGGCTCGAATTCAAACCTCAGCAAAAGATTGCGATTCCAAGCCTTAGGATTGACGCTGGACCCAAAGTGCAGCTGCGCGCAACTGGCGTGAAGATATCCCAGGCCAATCTGCGGCGGCTGATACCGATTTACGAGGAGCAGAGCGTGGATAAAGATTTGCTAATCGAAGGCAATCGCAAAGTCTCTGCTTATCTTCGGGGCAAAGGATACTTCGACGCTCAGGTGGATTATGAGGTGGAGCAGGAGGAGAAGGCAGTAAGCGAGCTTGATCCGAAGAAGGATGCCTTAATTGACTACGCTGTCGATCTCGGGCCGCGCTATAAAGTGTCGGCACTGACACTGACGGGAAACCACTATTTTGACACCGCTACGCTCTTGGAGCGAATGGCAATCAAGGCGGCTACAGTCATCCGTTACCGCCAAGGACGATACAGCGACGAGATCCTGGCAAGCGATCGCGCGGCGATTGAAGAACTTTACCGCTCCAACGGATTTCTCGGCGTGAAAGTAAGCAGCTCGGCGAACCGAAAGCAAAAGGGAAAGACCTATGAAGTGGGCATCGCCGTCGATGTCCGGGAAGGCCCGCAGACTAAGATCAAATCCCTGCAAATCGAAGGCATCGCGGATGAGGACCGCGGGGAAATTGCCCCTTACGTCGCCTCGACCGTTGGCCAGCCGTACTCGCTGCCGACAATCAACGGTGACCGCGAACGAATCCTCAGCCTTTTATACGGCGCGGGCTACTCAGATGCGTCATTGGACACGATCGTCGAGCGGGGTGAGGAAGCCGATAGCATCCGCCTGATCTATCGAATCCAGGCCGGAACTCAACACTTTGTTCGTGACGTAGTAGTTACTGGATTGTCTAAGACCAACGATCGATTGGTCAACCCGCGCATCCGAATCAAGCAGGGCGAACCGCTCAGTAACAACGAAATATTCGCTTCGCAGCGCCGACTCTATGATTTGGGAATATTTGCAAAGGTGGACACGGCGTTGCAGAACCCGGACGGCAACGAAATCTCAAAGACTGTGTTGTTTAATCTGGAAGAAGCGTCACGGTGGGGCTTCAATGGCGGATTTGGTGCGGAGATCGCTCGAATTGGAGGGGGGTCAGTACAGAGCTTTGATTCGCCCGGTGGCGCGACTGGCTTTGCACCCAGAGTCAGCTTCGGCGTGAACCGATCGAACTTCCTGGGGATGGGGCACACGATTGGCGCTCAGACCCGTCTATCGAGTATCCAGCGGCGCGTACTCGTGAATTACACCATACCTCAGTTTCGCGGCAGCGATCACCTCAGCCTAACTGCTACAGGGCTTTATGACGATGCTCGCAATGTTCGAACTTACAATGCCAAACGTCTTGAAACTGGGCTGCAATTAGCGCAGCGGCTGAGCAAGTCAGAGTTTCTGCAATATCGCTACACGTTTCGCAAGGTCGTCGTCGATCCAGACTCGATCAAAGTGGATCCGGGACTGATTCCGTTGCTGGCGCAGCCGGTGCGGGTTGGCGGCTTATCGACTACGTTCATTCAGGATCGGCGCGACGACCCAGCCGATGCCAAAAGGGGCCGATACACGACTGCTGACTTTGGCTTCGCAAGTCAGGCGTTGGGTTCCACCTCAAACTTTCTGCGATTACTGACAAGAAACTCGACCTACCATCACATTACGAAAGAAATTATCTTTGCCCGCAGTACCAATTTTGGCATTCTCGCGCCGTACACGAGCGGCCCCGATGTACCAATTCCAGAGCGCTTCTATGCTGGTGGCGCGTATTCGCATCGAGCATTTCCAGAGAACCAGGCGGGGCCACGAGACTTGAAAACTGGATTCCCGCTGGGAGGGAAAGCCTTATTGGTGAATAGCCTTGAGTTACGCTTTCCGTTGATTGGAGACAACCTTGGCGGGGTATTTTTCCATGATGCGGGCAACGTGTACAGCGAGTTGAAAACTGTCAGCTTCCGATGGCACCAGAATGGATTGACGGACTTCAACTACATGGTGCATGCTTTTGGCTTTGGAATCCGGTATCGAACCCCAATTGGACCGGTGAGAGTGGATCTAGCATTTGTACCAAACTCTCCCAACTTCAAGGGCTTTGAAGGCACTCGGGACGATTTGTTGTATGGGAGAGGGAGGGAATCGTTGCTGCGGCTCAATCGATTCCAATTTCACATATCTTTAGGGCAGGCGTTCTGATGAGACTCTGGCTGGCAGTTATCGCGATTCTAGTTCAGGCAGAGACCGTGGACCGCCTGGCAGTTACGGTGGGAGACCAGATCATCACCGAGCAAGAAGTGATGTTGCATTTGCGCACTGCTGCGTTCCTCAATGGCGTTCCGCTAACGACTCAAGCCAAAGATAAGCGGGCGGCGGCGCAGAAGCTGATCGAACAAGCATTAATCCGCATCGAGATGCAGAGCAACAACTACCCGCCACCGAGCGAACCGGAAGTTGATGAGATGTACAACTCGGTAGTGAAGGAGCGCTTTGGAAACGCGGGCACTGAGTTCGTCAACGGGCTCGCCAAGTATTCGATCAGCAATTCCGATTTCAGGGAAGCTCTCCGGCAACAGTTGGCGATCCTATCGTTCATCGACTTTCGCTTTCGCCCGGCCGTGCAAATTCCCGAGGAAGAAATCCACGAGTCTTACGACGCTGACTTTGTGAAGGAGACGCCAGGGAAGGAAAAGCAAAGCTATCAAGCGGCGCGGCCCTCGATTATCGAAGTCCTGACGCAACAGCGGATCGACACGCTACTGGACCGCTGGCTAAACCAGACCGAGACGGCGACCCGGGTGCGGTGGATGGATGCCGTGTTTGCGGAGAGCAGCAAGTGAGTCGCAGGAAGAAGCTGCTGATTGGCCTGGGGTGCCTATTACTCGTAGGGATCGCTGCGCTGGTGTGGGTAGTAGAGTCTGGAACAATAAATCGCTACGTGGTGGAGCGAGCGCAGGCGGAGATCGAAAAAGCAATCGGGGCGAAGCTGGAAGTAGGCAAGCTGCACATCAATGTATGGCAGGGTCGTGCGGTTGCTGAAGGCGTGGTACTGCATGGCAAAGAGGCGGCAGGAGAGGTGCCATTGTTCACAGCGCGCGAGGTCTCGCTGGATGCGAAATTGAGCAGCTTCAGGCAGGGCAAGGTGGACCTGCGTGGGCTGACGCTCAAGAGTCCTCGCATCAGCATGATTACTTACGCGGACGGCACGACCAACTTACCGGGGCCATTGGTCGTGAAGGGTACGCCGATTAACGGCCTAGAGAATCTTGTGGACTTGCGGTTGGGGCGACTGGAAGTTGAGAAGGGCGAGTTTTCCTGGGACGAGAGACGCTCTCAGTTCTCTCTGAGCGCGAAGGACTTTGTGGCGAGGATGGATTACCTTGCGGCGTCGCGTGGTTATCGGGGCAAAGTAGAGGCTGAGAATCTGAGATACGAGCAGGTGAAAGCAGGAGTGATCGAAGGCCGTTCGAAAATCGAGTTCGCGATGAACAAAGAGAAGATTTTGATCGAGAAGGCCAGCTTTCAAACGGCAAAGGGAACCGATCTAACGGCAAGAGGGGAAATTAGAAATCTGGATGGGAAGGAGCGTCCACTGCAAGTGGCGCTCGACATCGACGGCACTATAGGTGTTCGTGAGGTCCATGCGTTTATTAAGGGCCCGATCGATCCGATTGGAACGATTTTCTATACCGGCAAACTGCTATACGAGCAGGATCGTGGGCTGGAGATGCACGGCGACGCACAGGCGAAGGACTTGTATTATCGCGATGAGTCCACTCGAATGGGGCCGTTGACGGCACGTTCCCATGTAGATTTTCTGCCCGGAAGATTGACCTTAACGGCGATTCGAGCGGAGGGCTTTGGAGGGAATATTGGCGGAAACTTCAGTTGGGATCAGCAGGAGGGATGGAGCTTTGACGGCCATCTGGCGGACCTGAACATCGATCACGTACTGAAGCAGATGCATGTTCGCGGTATTCCGTGGAGTGGAAAGATCGCTGGCCCGATTGAGGCGACTGGCGGCAAGAACCCGATTGAAGTTCGGGCCGATCTGGCTATTGCCGCAACACCTGGGCCGAACCCAGTCAGCGGACTTTTGGCGCTGCATTACTTCGAGCGAGGAAATCAGTTAATTGCGGGCAAAAGCTTTATTGGCCTACCGCACACACGAGTGAATTTTTCTGGTGAACTGACGAGCGGCATCGCGATTGAGCTTCGGTCGACAGACTTTCCAGAATTGATGTCGGTGCTGCGGCTGGCTGGGAGGAAGGACGAAAAACTGCCGGTGGATCTGCGCGCCGGGAGTCTTGAGGTTGTGGGGACAGTGCGGGGCAACTTGAAGCACGTCTCATTTCTAGGAAGCGTGGCTGCGACTAACCTGGTTGCGAGTGGAGTTGATGTTAGCAACCTGAAAAGCCGCGTATCTTATGCGCCGGAACTAGTGAAGTTGGAAGGACTTGAATTCGATCAGGGAGCGATTCATGCGACTGGTAACCTGAATGCGGTTCTTGACGAAGGCAAGATGGAACCCGAGAGCCTGTTGAATGGAAGCCTTGAGTTGCGAGTCTCCGATCTGAAGGGTTTGACGGATCAGGCTACAGGTTCGGCACAGGCAAGCCTCGCGATAGGCGGGACCTATGAGGAGCCGACGATTGAAGGGACCTTGAGCTCTGCGGCGGTGCAGGCCTACGGGCTGCGCTTTGAACAGGTCTCAGCCAAAGGCAAAGCGTCGCGCAAAGAAGTCCACCTCAGCGAATGGGCGGCACGAATTGGCAAGTCGGCAATCAGGGGCGAACTCAATTTGAAAGCCGGGGGAAGCGACTGGAAGCTGGGGACAGGCGACGTGAAGGTCAAAGGGGAGGGAGTGAATTTGGCCTCGATTCCCAAATATCGGGAGCAGCAATCTGACCTGGATGCAACGGTGACAACGGACTCGCAGATAGCGTTTGGCTGGTCGCCAGAAGGCATCCTGCCAACCAAGATTGACGGTAAGCTAGCGCTGGCAAACATCAGCCACTTTGGCCGCTCTGTGGGTCAGTTGGAATTTACATCCAGGACTACGGGAAGGAAGGCCGCGCTGACGGCGGCGGGTATGATTGGGAATCTCCCAGTCAAGGGCGACGCTACGATCGAACTGGGGACTAAGCTGGACACGGAACTGCGGCTGCAACTTCCGCGGCTGGATTTTCCCACCATTGCGCAACTGTTTAGCAGGGAGGTGCTGCCGAGCCCGCTGCCTTACGAGGGCGGCGCAGAGGCGAGCCTGTACTTCAAGGGGCCGTTGCTGGATCCGACAGGTTGGGATGGGCGCCTAACGATTCCGCAAATGCAATTGGCTCCGAATAAGGATTATGTCAAAGAGACAATGCCACAGGTTTCTGAAGTCGTACTCAAAAATGACGGGCCAATCGTAGTAGAGTTTCGGCGCGGCTTTGTGGGCACCCGAGACGTAAAGCTGGTAGCCAAGAACACCAGCATAACGACGTCGCTATCTTACACAGCGGCAACGGGGGCACTGGCCGGTCAGGTAAAGGGGACTATCAATCTGGCCATTCTTTCAACTCTGCAGCCTGGGATGATTTCCAAAGGCGTGGCGGCGCTAGAGACGAGCATTCAAGGGACTTACAGCGATCCGCAAATCAATGGAAAGCTCTCGTTCAGCAATGCATCGTTTTACCTAAGGGACGTGATTACGGGACTGGATAAAGTCACTGGAACGATTCTCTTTGATAAGAGCCGGGCAACGATCGACGACCTAAGAGCGCAGACGGGCGGCGGGGACTTGAGACTGGACGGGTTTGTGGGTTTTGGCCGAACTCTGAGCTATCGCCTTCAAGCGCAGGCAACGCAGGTACGGATCCGTTACCCGGAGGGCATTTCCACTACCGCAAATGGATTAGTGGCGTGGACGGGGACGCCGGCTAAGAGCATCCTCGCCGGTAACCTGACCATCCTGCGAAGCAGCGTGGGACAGGTCGACGCAGCGACATTAATGGCGGGGGCCAGTGTTTCGAGCGACACAAGCGCTGAGATCCAGAACGAGTTCCTGCGCAACCTGCAATTCGACTTAAAGGTCGACTCGGCACCGAACGCGGAGTTTTCGACTTCACTTACAAAAGACATCAGAGGCGAAGTTTCATTGCGGTTACGGGGTACACCGGGGAGACCGATCCTGCTGGGAGAACTTGCGGTGACGCAAGGCGAGATCAACTTCTTCGGGTCGCGCTATGACATCGTCCGGGCAGAAGTGCAGTTCCGCAATCCACTGCGAATCGAGCCCATTATCCAACTCGATCTAGAGACGCGCCTGCGCGGCGTGACGATCGCCTTGAATTTCTCAGGACCGGCGAGCAAGCTGAACATGAGTTACAGGAGTGATCCGCCCTTGCAGCCGAGTGAGATTCTGGCGCTGCTGACGGTTGGGCGGAATCCCGGGTCGACGGGATCGCTGGCTCAGACGATGGCTGGACAAGGTCAGGGAGGATTACTCGGGAACGATTCAAGCCTTGTATTGGGAGCGGCCGTCTCGGCTGGGATCACGGGACGCGTGCAGCGATTCTTTGGAATTTCACGGGTACGAATCGACCCCCAATTGACGGGGCTCGACAATGTACCTCAAGCGCGCTTGTCTCTGGAGCAACAGGTAAGCCGCGATGTTACATTGACTTACATTACGAATCTGAACCGGACACAGCAGCAAATTGTACGGCTGGATTGGGATATTTCGAAGGCCTGGAGCGTGGTGGCTGTGCGCGACGAAAATGGGCTCTTTGGCGTGGATTTGTTTTTCAGGAAGCGTCTGAAGTAGGCGGCGTAATGACTTCCGTTTAGCGAGACTTCCGGCGGTGCCAGCTGCCCCAACCGGTCAAAGCCAGGCCAAGTGTGGCAAGGCCGAGTGAACCGGGCTCTGGGACGGCGCTGTTGACCGTGACATTGAAATTATCGAGGCCGGATTTCTGCGTGCCGTAAATAGCGGCGTGGGGCAATCCGTTGGTGATGGCGTAGCCCAATTGGATCGTCCCGCCGCCGCTAAAGTTGGGATTGCCAGTGGGAGTGCAGTCCAAGGCGTTAGCATTTGTGGCCTTGCAAAAACTTGCCTGCGTCAGGCCGGAGAGCGAATGCGTGTTCCAGGTGGGTGTGTCCGAAAGGACGTATGGAGACAGATAGGTAGCGCCAGCCTGGAAGAGAGCAACTGAGTAGCCCATTCCATTGAAGTTGTTCAAAAGATTTGGGTAGTAGATCAAGTCGAAACTGAAATCGATCGACTGGATCGGGGAGAGCCCAGGATCGATTGAGAAGAGGGGGGTGTTATTGAGATTTAAGATTCGGATCGTATTGTAGAGGCCACTGCCGTCCTTAGTGGTTGTGTGCTCCAGGTAACGGAAGAAGCCGCCATTCCCGTTAGGACCGTACTGGTATGCGGCATAGGTGTTGCCCGGCGCGTTGTTGGTGTTGGTGAGAATCGACGCGGTCCAATCGGCATTGTTGAAGGTCTGGTCAACGAAGGTGCTTGCCTGGACAGAGGTTCCTGCGAGCAATAGAAGTGAATACAAGTAAAGTTTCATGAGAGGCGGCTCCTTGGGCCGGTGGATGGCAAGTTGGAGTGCCATCTACTGGGGAGAAGCGAGGAACACTGTATTTTGGGGCCAAGCTAATTAAATTTGTCGTAATCGAAGTGACGTCTGAGTCGTCTAAATTGGAAGATGCCGGTAATTTTGCTCATCCTGATGGCTGGCTGCCTGTTGCCTATGAATTTTTCACAGTCTGTTCCTGAGCGCCCCGGTGTGGTTTCGCTGCAAGATGTTGAGTATTCCCAGCCTGGAGGAGTCAGTCTGCAGTTGGATGCTTCCCTTCCCGCAGGCGGGGGGCTGGCACCGGTGGCAATCGTAGTGCACGGTGGCGGCTGGGTTGGCGGCGAGCGCCGACGGACGGTTGCTCCACTGTTGCAGCCGCTGGCTGACGCCGGGTTTGCCTGGTTCTCGATTAGCTATCGGCTGGCGACGGACCCATTACAGTTTGGAGTGGCCGTGAACGATGTCGAAGCGGCGATCCGCTTTGTGAAGAGCCATGCGACAGAATACCGGCTGGACCCAGAGAGGATTTTTCTGGTGGGTGAGTCTGCTGGCGGGCATCTGGCTGCGATGGCGGCACTTGGGGGAGCCGAGGGGACCTCAGTGCGCGGCGTGGTTGCTTTGTATACGCCGACAGACCTGGTTAGTTTGGCGACAACTTCGACGATGATTCCAGAAGGGATCCGCCGACAGTTGCACGGTACTTTCTTTGCAAAGCTGATCCTGGCGCGGCTGGAACAGCTCTCGCCGATTGGCCTTGTGAAGGCGGGGATGCCACCGTTTCTGTTGATTCATGGGGATTCCGATAAGTTGGTGCCGATCGCCCAGTCGACGGAGATGTGTCGGCGGATGACAGAAGTGGGCGCGGCCTGCACCATGCGTACGATGGCTGGCGTGGGGCATAGCGTGCGCTTCTGGGAGGCATCGCCCGAGGTGGCAGAAAGCTACAAGCGGGAGATGGTGGAGTGGCTACAGGGGCAGTCGGTCGGGTCTGCCAACTAGAGCCAGGCGGGAGCGTCGACGGTCAATGGACTAGCGGCGAGATCGCCCGTATTCTTGGTCGCGCAGGGTTCAAATAACAACACGCTGACTTCAGCGGCGGCGACGGGGCGATGTTCTGTGCCGCGCGGTACGACCAGAAACTCGCCAGGGTTGAGTTCAATCGAATGTTGCTCGCCGTGCTCACGGTATTCCATGACAAAGCTGCCTTCAAGAACGAGGAAGAGTTCGTCTTCACATTCATGTTGGTGCCAGACGAATTCACCGGCAAACTTGACGAGCTTGACGTGTTGGCCGTTGAGCTCGGCAACAATCCGGGGGGACCAGTGTTCTGCAAATTGGGCGAGCTTGGAGACGAGATTGATTTTGTGCATTTTTGAGGAGTCGCGTAATCTTATGGGTAGCATGAGACGACGACGATGAGGCTGCGCACCAAGAATGACCGGTTGAAAATCGAGCACTCGATTGTGGATGGAGTGAGGCGAATGCTGGGCCGTTTGCTTGAGGAGAATGACGAGATTCGGAGTGTGGTGCCGGGGAGAATCGCGAAAGTGCGGGATGCCAAAGGCAAGGTGAGCGTGAGAATCACAGTGCCGACGCTGAATGGATTTAAGGCGATCGCGCTCAGCGACGGGGCGCGACAGGAGCTGTTTATCTCAACGGCTATGAGTCAGGAAACGCTTGAAGCCGCCCTGGACAAGGCGGCCTCAAGAGCGAATGAGTAGTTAGGCTTCGAAGTAGCCCTTGGCCAGCTCTGGACGGGCTTCGAGGGCCTTGCGCCAGTAGATCCGTGCTTCGTCCTGTTGGCCCTGAGTTTTGAGGGCGTGACCCAGGTTGAGCAACGCTTCGGCAAAGCCGGGGCGCTCTGCGAGCGCTTCTTTGTAGAGACGGATGGCGTCTTCCACCTGGCCGTTCTTCTGAAGCAGCAAGCCGGTGTTATAGAACAACTCGGGAGAACGTTCGCCGAGATCGATCAGTCTTGCCTGCAACTCGAGCGCCTGTTTTTGATCTCCCTTCTCGACGGCCAAAGCAGCAAGACCGCGCATGGCATCCATCGAATTGGGCTCGACCTGGAGGACGTTGGAGAAGGCGAGCGAGGCGGCATCACGGTCGCCAAGGCGCCAGTAGGCCAGGCCAAGATTGAGCTGGGCTTCGGGCCACTTGGGACGTTTTTCCAGGCAGGTCTCGTAGGCTGTAACTGCACCCTGCAATTCACCCCGCTCAAGGCGGAGGAAGCCGAGGCGGAACCAGATTTCTTCAGACTCGCCGTTGTCCTTGAGCAGGCCCTCAAGAATCTGCTCGGCGTCTTCGCGTGAGCCGGTGGATTCGAGGAGGACGGCGAGATTGTAGCGGACCTCGGTGAGCGTTGGGTTCTTTTTCAGTACGAGCTCGTAGGATTCGCGGGCGCCTTTGAGGTCGCCCAACTGCTGACGAACGATGCCGAGGTTGACGACGGCCTGCTCGCTGTCGGGACGGATGCGAGTGGCCTCCTGATAGGCCTGTAGCGCCTGTTCCATACGCTGAAGCTTCTGGTAGGCGACGCCCAGGTTGAACCAGCGCTCGAAATGATCGGGCGTGTACTCGACAAGTTTCTGGCAGAACTTTGCGGCTGCTTCGTAATCGGCGGTGGTGAAGGCACAGGTAGCCAGGCCTTCGAGCGCAGGCTGGGAGAAGGGGCGGATTTCCAGCAACTTCTCAGAGTGTGCACGGATGATGTTGACGTCCTTGAGCGCGATACCAATCGTGATCAGGTTGACGAGTGCTTCCTCGCTGGCGGGGTTGCGCTCGAGCATTTGGTTGTATAGAGCGAGGGCATCTTCGAGTCGGTTGAGCAATTGCAGCGAGACCGCTTTGCCAAAGAGGGCCGTCTCGTTTTCCGAGTCGGCCTTCAGCACCTGTTCGAAGAGATCAAGAGCCTGAGGAGCGCGATCCGTATGAAGGTATGCAACGCCGAGCCCGAGGCGGGTTTGTGAAGTGGCACTGGGCATCTCGACAGCCCGCTGGAAATTATCAGCAGCCTCAGACCAGCGGCCCAGCTTTTCACAACAAACAGCGAGGTTGAAGTGGGCAGACGGATGCTTGGAGTTCAGGTCGAGCAGCTTTTGGTAGCTGCGGGCTGCCTCCTCGAACTGTTCGAGTTCGAAATGGAGGTGACCGCGAGCCGAGTAAAGCTCCGCGTCCTGCTGACCGGCGTCGAGGGCATCGTGAATCTCTTTAAGCGCCTCTTTGCGCTTGCCGTCAAGATGTAGGGTGACGGCCCGAGCGAGCGCAGACTGGCCCTCGCTGTGGCGTCCACCGGAGAAGTCTCCGACAGGTTTGGCTCCTGAATTTTCCTTGCGACGGAATGTCATTGCTCTGACCTCACATTAGAATTCGAAATGTTTTATGGGACGAGGAAAGCGCAAAGCCTTCCCAAAAAATCGTACTGGTGCGAGACTTCGACCCAACGCAGGCGGGCGTCTTCTCCCGCTTCGGTGTAGAAGCCCACACCGCCGCGTGCCAAGCGGTCATCGGAAAAGACATCCACGACCTGACCCTGGACCGTAGTTACAAAATCTGTACCGTGCACTTCTACGGCGACGCGATAAATCGTATCCATGCGGCCCTGAAAGGGTAGCGGAATGGACTTACGCGGCCCCGGACGGCCATCAATCACGGCAAAGCGGACAAGTTCCACCGTTGGAAGCGGCCCGCCTCTGGTGATCTCCAGCCGAGAGGCATAATAATTCTTTAGATCGGCGGCCCGGAAGACCCACGATAGGGCTTTTTTCTCAATTGCACCGAGGAATTCAAAGCGGTAATTTTCGAGCGGAATAGACGGAGTGTAAAGGGCGAGCTGGCGAGGCCGGATGAAGCCAGCGGGATCGTAGTTCCAGCCCTTGGCCCAATCGCCTTTTCCACCCCATTCGCCGAGTCCCTGTCGGAAATCATCGCTGAGTTCGACAGCAGCGCGGCGCCGGATTCCGTCACGGAGACCGCTGAAGGATTCAGAGTTGATCGAAGTATTGAGCAGGCCGGTGAAATTCGGAGCGATCGAAGAGACCTTATCAGAGACGGTCTGCTTGGTGTTGTCCTTAAGGCCGGGGCTGTTGGCAAACCAAATGAGACAGATCACCATCGGAACCGCGACTGCGATCCATCGCAGGTCATTGGGTGCTTCTGCCCAGCGGCGCTTCAGGGTGTCCCAGGACAGTATAAATTTGCCGCCAGCGAGTTCGCTGAGGCCCGCCAGCGCGGATCCATGATCGCGAGCCGGAATGATTTTGAGTTTGAGCTGTGGCCGAAATATTGCAAGCCGCTCCACTGCGACCGCGTCTCGCAATTGCGGTTGGCTCAAGGCAGAAAGGGCCTTGAGCGGCACTGGAAGCATCTGCGACGGGCGAAAGCCAGTCGGTTGAACTTCAAGGCTTGAGCGACGTATGCCGACGACACGGGCTTTCTGACTCATGGGCGCGATCCGGTCGGAGACGCCGGATGAGGGGACCACGCGCATGAATGATGTCGGGAAGGGTGCCTCGCTCTCGAAGGACTGGCACTTGGCGGCAGTGCGAGTGAGCAAGTATGCGGCTGCGCCACTGTTGCCTGGGACCACGGCTGTGGCCGGGCGAACCGCGATTGCTGACAATGCAGCTGAATTGGGAGGGCGGGGTATGCGTACCTTGGGACGCGCCAGGTAGCGTGGGATTGTGCCGCCAGCGATCAATTCTGGTTGCGGAGCAACCGTGGCGAGGCCAAGACAGAGCCTTGGGCCAGACGACAGAGCCGGCCCGGATTGCAATCCATTGGCGGGATGATCGGGCAAGGAATTGGGCCGAAGATCGAATGCTACTGATTCTGCGCCGACCGTAAAATTGGTAGAAAGGGCGACCTTGGAAACAGGATGCAACTGCGAAGGATTGGGAAAGTCGAATTGCTCGGACGCGGGCGGATAACTGTCGCTTTGAATCTTCGTCTGCTCGAAAGATGGTGCGTCGACAGCCGGCGGCGGTGGCGGGGCGGGACTGAAATCCTGCTGCGTCTTGGCATCAGGCAGGCGCGAAAAAGCAAATCTTTTAGCACCATAGGCTTGCAGGACCGCATTGGGAACAGGAGCCTTGGGGGCAGGGATTGTGTCTAGAACAATCGATGATTGATCCGGTTCATTGAAGACAGCTTCAATGGGCGAGGCCGCTGCGTCTACCAGGATCTGGGAATTACTCTGAGGAATCGACGGGCGATCAAAGGCCAGTAGACGGGCGGAAACGGGAATCAAATTGGGGGCAAAGCTGTCCACCCGGGGGCTGTAAGGCCGGAACACAGCCGCAACTTCGGTGAGCGCGGGGGAAGAAGCATCGAGTGCGCGAAGCCCGCCATCGACACTGATGGGGCTGGATGGGCCGTGTACTGGGGCACCGTGTACTGGAGCGATTGTGGCGGACGAATCTGGCTCGATTGGCAGCAATGCGATCGCCAGTTGTTGATCCGGGACCCAAAGCGCGGTATGACTGTCGCGCGGGGAAATCTTCTGAGCCAGGTATTCACCTGGATGAGCTGAGGGGGGCGAAATCGCGCGAAGTGATGCTGACGACCGCGAGCCCGGACTCATGCGAAGCTGTTGATCGACAAGCCGCGCAACCGCGAGCTTCTCCTGCTCGCCATGGTAAGCCTGTCGATGCGCGACTGAGCAAAAGTCTTCGGAGGTGAGTTTCTTCACCATCGTTAGTTTTTTGCCGCAATAGATGCACACCATAACAGACACTGCCGTCTGAGGGTCTATCGGCGGGACTACGGGTTTCCCTTAGAGGACAAGCCCGGAAAAACGAAGAGCGCCGGGGGAGAACCGGCGCTCTTTGCGGAATCGCACACACTTGGTGACGAAGGTATTTTTTCTAGATGGGCTCGGGAAAACGGAGCTTTGATTTCAGTAACGAGCGATGAAGCATTTCAATGGCTTCTTTCTCGATGAGTGAACGGGAGATGGCGACTTCAGATAGCAGCATCTGGCGGCTGCGCTCAAGCATCTTCTTCTCGCGGAAACTGAGCGGCTTGTCGCTCTGGATCAAGAGCAACGTCTTAAAGACCTCTGCAATCTCAGAGAGGGAGCCTTTGCCCATCTTCTCGGTGTTTTCCTTGAAGCGGTGCTTCCAATCCGGGTTCCAGCGAGGGGTTCCAGAGGCAAGGAAGTTGAGAACCTTAGCGACTTCCGTATTCCGGGTAACCTTGCGCAGGCCGACTTCTTCGGCGTGAGAGAAGGGTACCATCACGGTCATAGCGCTGTAAGCAAGCCGGAGCAAGTAAAAACGTTCGCTCTGGATTCCAAAAGAACGGACGCTGATGTTCTCAATGGTACCGACGCCATGATTTGGATAAACAACTTTTTCGCCAACTTGAAAGGTCATACCTGGGCCCTCTATACACTCGCGATTCGTTGTCATACGGTTGAAACCGTGGTGACTATATGAAGGGTAGATCGGCGTTAGACGATTGTCAACGCAAACCGTTGCATTAGTTAAGTTTTTTCTTCAATTTCGGCTCGGCACGCATTGCTGCTAACAACGCGTGCAATGGCGCTAGAAATATGAAAAACAGTAGCGCCAAGGCCCGATATACACCACGGAGAGGTGTATACTCTAAGCCAGCAACGAACGTAGAAAGGCGAGATTGCGGGCCATGTCGGCGGGGATGTCTTTTGACGGCGAGGGTGTCTCAAAGTCCGCGTAGCCGGTGAAGCCGCTGGCAGCGACGGCGGTGAGAAGTCTCGAAAAATCGATCTTGCCTTGGCCCAGATAATTGGAGCTGTCCTTGAAATGGAACTGGCAGATCCGGGAAGCGCCCAGCCAGGGGATTTCCTGGTAGATGTCGTAGCCTCTTGAGTGAGAATTGCCGACATCGTAGAAGACCTTTACGGCGGGGGAGGCCGCCCGATCCAGAATTCTGGCGTTTTCCTCGGCGGAGTTTGTGTTCTCGATGCCGAGGATGACCCCGGCGCGTTCCGCAGTGGGACCGAAGTCGCGCAGGAGATCGGCGACATAATCCATCTCAGCGCGCGTTTGCAGGGCGCGGTCGCCAAAGAAGGGGAGGAGCATATTGCGGATCTGCAACTTCCGATTGATCTCGATCGCGCTAAGGAGCCATTGCTGGCCCAAGGGATCGCTCTTGAGACCGTTGATGTGGAGGATATCAAGGCAAGTCGAGATCAGCTTCAATTTGAGGGAACGTGAACGGGCAAGATAGGTGGCGTGGAGAGCGTCGTTGTCGAGGGGGAGTTTGCCGTCAATCGGCTTGCGCCCCAGGGAGACCTCAACGCCAGCAAAGCCGAGGCGGGCAGCGAGATCGATGGCGTCAGGATTCCCGGCGAGGGCGAGATTCCAGTCGGTCACGCCGATCTGGAGGCGGGTGTTGGGGGTAGCAGCGGCAAATGCTGCGGGGAAAGCGAGAAAGCTTCGGCGATTCATATCAGAAGTCTAAACGAAGAGCCATCGGGCGGAAAGCGTAGCAGGCGAGCGAGCAATAGAAAACCCGGCGGACTAAAGTGTAGCGCCGCCGGGCTGAGGTGGTTGGTTGGAGGAGCTTAGAACTCGAAGCGCAACGCCATTTGCATGACGCGCGCGCCGGTTCCAGACGATGTATTGGAGACTGCCGAAGAGCGACCGAGAGTGGTCGGCGTCAGCAAGTTGGAACCAATCGCGGTGAAGTTCGCGTGGTTAGCCAGATTGTAGGCCTCGGCGCGGAACTGCATACGGAAGCGCTCGGTGATCGGAATCGCCTTCACGGCCGAAACGTCAATATTGATGAATCTTGGGCCGCGGAAGGAATTGCGACCGCTGTTGCCGATCTCACCCGCACCGGGGAAGGTGAAGCGAGCAACCTCTTCCGGTGAGAAGAACTGCACGCCACGACCGTCCTTAACGACATTTCCGATCGTGCGCGCGCCGCTGTAGTTGGCATAGGTGTTGAGCGCCGAGCCTGTAGTGCGGCGGCCGCTTGTGACCGAGAAGACAGTGCCGGACTGGGCGAGCACGAGACCACCGACGGACCAGCCACCGACAAGGCGGTTGGTGAAGCCGTTGGCGCTGCTGAGGTAACGCTGCCCTCTGCCGAAGGGCAGAGTGTAGTTAGCCGAGAAGTTGAGGGCGTTGGGACGATCTGTATCCGAGCGGCCACGGTTGTTGACGAAGTTCCAGTTGTCGACAGGGTTGGTGAAACCATTGCCGTCCACCGAGGAGTTGTCAATCGAGCGCGAGAGGGTGTAGTTGAGGATCGCCGTCAGGTTGCGCGTGCGATGAGACAGAGTGATCTGCATCGAGTTGTAGCTGGACGAACCGAGGTTGGTACCGAACTGCACCTGATTGAACTGCGGGTAATTGCGGATGTAGTTGTCGCTGACGCCAGCGGCGGCGAAGCGGTTATAGTTACTAGCCGTGCGATCCAGATTGTCCGCCACAGTCCCAGCCAAACCCTGGGCGAAGTTGGTTGCACCGAGAGCGGAGACCGCTTGTTGTGCACCACCGAAGATACGCGCCAGAGTGTTATTCGCTCCGACCGGTGTGCCGTTGGCGGAGAAGGCCTGAAGTTCCTTAAAGGAGCTCAGGAAATCCCCGTAGATGCGAGGTTGGTTCACATCCTGGAACACAAAGAGCTTGGTACCCATAGTCCGAACGTAGCCGACGTCGAGGACAGTGCCACGGCGAATTTCACGCGAAATGCCGAAGTTGACCTGCTGGGCGTAGCCCGTGCGGAGCTTTGGATTGAACACCGTAACTGTCTGATTGCGGGTCAGAGGGAGATTTACAACTGGAGCGGCCGGAGCGGCCGGCAGATCTGCTGCAGTCAGATTGTTAACCGTACGAACTGTGCCTCCCGCACCATTCGGGAAGGTAGTGATGCCCTGCGCGAAACCAGGAGTATTGCCATCGACTGCGCTGGCGGTGGCACCAATGATGCGGTCGTAGAAGACACCATAATTGCCGCGGAGTACCGTCTTGCCATTCTTGAAAATGTCATAGGCAAAACCTAGGCGCGGGGCGAAGTTATTCTTGTCGTCGTTATACCAGGAGTCGGACTTCTTGATCAACAGGTTGTTGATGTTGGTGACGGTATTGAGATCAGCCACACGATCAACGGTCCCCTGGAAGCCATTCAGCTCCTTCGGATTTCCGAAGTATTCCCAACGCAGCCCGACATTGATGGTCAGGTTGGAGCGAATCTTGAAATCGTCCTGGAAGAAGAGACCGTAGTCTTTGAAGACTGTATTGCGGATGCGGGGTGTACCGGCAGCCTGGAAGGTGACGAGGTCACTGTAATAGGTTTGCTGAACCTGGCCAACGCGACCGAGAACGTCGTTGAAGAGACTTTCAAAGATCTGACGATTCGCGGAGCTCAAGCCCTGCGGACCGTAGCTAGCGGCGGGAGCATTTCCGGCTGAAGTACGGCTCAGATTAACGTCAGGATAGATGCCACCATAGTTGTACCCATACTGGAGAATGCGGCGGAAGGTGAAACCAGCCTTGAAGGTGTGCTTGCCGCGGAGGATCGTCATGTTATCGGTCAAGTCGATGACAGGGGAGTTGCGACCCTGTCCAAGCGCATTGTTGGTGACGTCGCTGTAGAGGTTGGAGAGGACCGCGATGCCGCTATCGCGGTAAGGACGGATAAAGTCAACCGAGGCGCTCTGTCGCCCAACGCGGAATTCATTGATGAGAGTGGGGGAAAGTGTCCAATCGGAACCGGCACCCCAGCCCCAACGAGCGCCACCCTGTGCACCATTGGGCAAGCCTGGGTAACGCTGTTCAGCGTTGTTAAGCGCGTCGATCGACTCATTGAACTGGCGGCTGTAGCGGAAGAACAAGCGATGGTTTGGCTTTAATGAGTAGTCCAACTTACCAGTACCCTGGTATTCGAGTGAAGGAGTGGAAACATTGAAGCGGAAACCGCCGGTGTTGAAGCCATCGCCGACGTCGTTGTTGTTGGGGTTAGGGAGCGAGGCAAACAGCGCCTTCATCTTGGGGTCGAGGCCGATTCCAGCGGGGTCGTTGGCACCGATATTGAAGTTGACGCCGGTGTTCCGATAGATTCCCTGCTTGGCTTCGGCGGTCAATACCGTACGTTGGCGGACAGTGCCCTGAATCGTCTTGCGGCCCTGGAAGTTGCCGAAGAAAAAGAACTTGTCCTTGATGATTCGGCCGCCAGCCTGGCCGCCGAAAATGTTCTGAATAAAGACCGGGCGCTTGGTGCCGCTGGCGTTGTTGAAGAACGGATTGGCATTGAGTGAGGTGTTGCGAAGGAAATCGAAAGCGTTGCCGTGAAACGAGTTGCCGCCAGAACGGGTGACCATTTCAACCTGGCCGCCTGCGTTGCGACCGTACTCGGCTTTACCACCGTTGGTGATGATGCGGACTTCTTCGAGCGAATCGGTATTGACGGCTGTCATGCTCAGGCCCAAGCGCGGCACGACTGCATCATTTACGTCGATTCCATCGAGACGGGAGTTATTGGAACCCTGACGCGCACCATTAATGCGAGTGAAGGTGGGGTCGCCGGGATCGACGGATGCGCCGGGGACGAAAGCAACTAGGGAAAGGGGCGAGCGGCCCAACTGGGGAAGAGTGTCGATACTTCGGAGGTTGACCGTGCGGCCCAGCGTCGCGTCGGAAACGTTAACACTCACGCCATTGGCCTCAACGGTGATCGATTCGGTAACTGCACCAATTTCTAAGACAACTGACTGCCTGACGGTTTGCGATGCGGCGATTTCGAGGGCAGAAACGACACCCTTGCGGAAGCCCGCCGCTTCAACGGTGATTTCATATTCACTTGGGGGCACAGAAGCGATGACTGCGCTACCAGTGGGGTCGGTCATTACGGCGTTACCGATAACGGACTTTTTGCGAATATCTTTGATGGTGACCTTCGCACCAACGATTCCGGCACCAGATGAATCCTTGACCACGAGGTCAATGCGTCCGTTTAGGACCTGAGCGGGCAGCAAGGACGAGAGAGCAAACAAGAGAGCTGCGGTAACAGCGCTGCGGAACGAGATTGACATCCGATTCCCCTTTTCCCTATGGGAGTTTAAAGTGTGCCCGGAAGGATTCTGAGAGTGACGACACGGCCCCTAAGACCACCGAAGCAATTTTATCTGAGGTTAACTCACAATTGATCGATTTGCAATGTCAGTGTAAGTTCGGGGCAGTGCCCTAGGGCAGAGTTTCGCTGCTGGCTACGGGTGTAAGGCCAAGCAGATTAAGCTTGCGCAATTCTTCATTCCAAACAGGTAACGTTTTGATTACAAAGTCGTTGTGGGCGGCGATTTCCCGGCGGTAGATCACCTCTAGCTCAGCGACGGCGGTAATTTGGCTGCTGGAGGGGGCTGAGGCATGGCCATTGGCGATTTGTGAAAATAACGGCCCAAGCTCCTCAGAAAGTTTGGGCGCGACAATCGTCCTGTAGCGCACGCCGCCCGCGTCGAAGCGGCCAATTGCGGCGGCCAGTTCTTTGCCCATCGTCTGTAGTCGCGGCTTTGCTGAGGCGGGAGCGGCCTTTTCGCTGGCATCCAACTGCAGCTTCACTTGATCGAGCGCGCGCAGCGCATCGGCGACGCCCGCGATCATCCGGCGCACTCGTTGCGACTGATCGAATTGCGATTGCAGGTCTGCGGCGGGGATGCTGAGGGTAGGGTCGAGCTTTACTTCGACACTTTGCTCGGACTGTATATCCACACCGAGGAACAGCTTCACTGTGTAACGACCCGGCAAAGCCGTCACCGCGCCTGGCGCGCCGCCACCGGGACCAGCCTCCGGGTCGACAGTCACCTTGCGCGGCTTGGGGGCGTCGTAGCGCAGGTTCCAGGCGATGCGATTGAGGCCGGGCTCGGAGGTGGCTCGCTCCAGCGTCGAGACCTTAGAGCCCTTTGCATCGAAGACCTCCAACTTCAGCGGCTTATCCTTGGCGGGCTTCTCCTTGAGGTAGTAGGTAAGAATGGCGCCGGGCGGCGGATTGGTGCCGTAGAAGTGCTGGTCGCCCATGTACTGGTAGGAATTGGCGCGGTTCACGCGCAGCGCCACTTGCGGCGCGAAGAGGTGCGCGGGCTTGGCGGCGATGGCGGGGGTGATTTGCTGCAAGGCCGTGGCATCGTCAAAGATGGCGAGGCCACGGCCGTGCGTGGCGACGATGAGATCGTTATCGCGCGGGTGAATCAGCAAGTCATGCACGGCGACGCGCGGCATGTTCTTCATCAACAGCGGCTGCCAACGATTGCCGCCTTCAAACGATATAAACAGGCCAAGCTCCGTGCCGACGTACAGCAGGTTCGGGTTCTTGGGGTCTTCCTTGACCACCTGCACATAGGCGGTGGGCGGCAGGTCTCCGGCGATGTTGGTGAAGGATTGCCCGCCATCCACCGTCTTGAAGATATAAGGCTTGAAATCGTCAAACATATGGCGCTCTGCGGCCACGTAGGCAGTGAGCGCGTTGACGCGGCTGGCTTCTACGTGTGATACCACCGCGGCTGGTGCGAGACCGGGAAGCCTGGAAGCGACATTGGTCCAAGCCCCGCCGCCGTTCATGGTGACATTGACGTTGCCATCGTCGGTGCCGGCCCAGATGACGCCTTGCTTGACGGGCGACTCCGATAAGTTGATCACCGTGCCATTGTTCTCGGCGGTGGTGGCTTCCTGAAACACCGGCCCACCGGCAGGGGCGTACTTGGCCTTGTCGTTCGTCGACAAGTCGGGCGAAATCGGTTCCCAGCTCTTACCGAAGTTGGATGTCTGAAAGACTACGTTGCCAGCGTAATAGTAAGTGCTCTTGCCGTGGGGCGAGGCGACGATGGGAGTGTTCCAGTTGAAGCGATACTTTGCGTCGGCCTCCAGCGCAGCACGCGGCGACGGACCGATCGATTCCTGCTGGCCGGTGCGCAGATCGGTGCGGAGGATGCGGCCGCCTTGTGACTCAGACAGGAAGATGTCCGGATTATCCGGGTCGCTCAACGCATAGAAGCCGTCGCCGCCGCTGATGAAGCGCCAATCGGCGTTGGCGATGCCCTTGCCCTCGCGGTTGCGGCTGGGGCCGGTCCAGGTGGAGTTGTCCTGCTGCCCGCCGGTGAGCCAATAGTAAGGCAGCCGGTTGTCGGCGTGGATCTGGTAATACTGACCCAGCGGAATGTTGTTGTGATAGCGCCAGCTTGCGCCGCTGTCGGCGGATGAGGCCACGCCGCCGTCGTTGCCCACCCAGAGATGCTTGGGGTTGGTGGGGTCGATCCAGAGGGCGTGCATGTCGGGATGTAAGTCGGGCGCGGTATCTTTCCAAGTTACTCCGCCGTCCGTCGATAACTGCACCGTGTAAGCCAGGGCGTAGAGGCGGTTCTCGTTTATCGGGTCGACACGGATGTCGGTGAAGTAGAAGCCCCGCATGACGATATCGGAGTTGTCCGTAACTTTGACGAAGTTGTCGCCGCCATCCGTCGATTTGAACAGGGACCCTTCTTTCGATTCAGCGATGACATAGACCATGTTGGGGTTGCTAGGGGCGACCTTGACGCCGATGCGCCCAATCAGCTTGGGCAGGCCCTTCTCTAGCTTTTTCCAGGTCTGACCGGCGTCGACGGAGCGGAAGACTCCTCCTTGCTCGCTACCCGATGTAAAGGTCCAGGGCTTGCGCTCAAAGCGCCACATGGCGGCGTAGAGGATGTTGGGGTTCTTGGGGTCGATCTCCATGTCGGCGACGCCGTGCGAGGGGTCGATGTAGAGAGTCTTGTTCCAGGTCTTGCCGCCGTCGGTGGTGACAAAGACGCCGCGGTCGGGATGGGGGCCGAAGGCGTGGCCTAGCGCGCCGACGTAGACGATGTTTGAGTTGAGTGGATGCACGTGGATGCGGGAGATGCGCTCTGTGCCGGCCAAGCCCATGTGCGTCCAGGTCTTGCCGCCGTCGGTGGATTTATAGACGCCGTCGCCAAAGCTGACGCTGTTGCGCGGGTTGGCTTCGCCCGTGCCCACCCAGATGGTGTCGGGGTTGCGCGGGTCCAGCGCGATGTCGCCGATCGAAAACGTGTTTTGGCGCTCAAAGATTGGCGTCCAACTCACGCCCGCGTTGACCGTCTTCCAGAGGCCCCCGCCGCCGGTGGCGACATAAGCGATGTGCGGCGAGCCGGGGATTGACTCCACGTCGGTGACGCGACCGCCCATCAGCGCTGGGCCGATGAAGCGGTAATTCAAGTTGTCGAAAAGCTTGGTTGAGACTTGGGCGCTGACGGAGAGCGCGAGCAGGAAAATGACGGATGCGCGCATGGTTGGATTGCGCGAGTATAGCAAGACCTGTAGGCGGCGACTATGGCTTGGCAGGGATCTCGAAAGTGAAGCTGGCCCAGAAGCTTTCCCAATCGGCCACCTTCGGTTCGGCGCAGCGTTCCATCACGATCGCGTGCAGGCGATGCGGGCCGACGGCCACTACCGGAATGCGGATGCGACCGTCTTTGTCCGTCCTGCCGATCACTTGCATCTTGGCCTTGCCGCCCTCAAGCCATGCCGATTCAACCGCGATATTGGCGGCGGGCTTGCCTCGAAAAAGAACCAGAGCGGGGAGCGTTTTGCCAGGGCTGAGCGAGTAGGGATCCGCTTCCAGCACGATCTCAATCGTCAGCCCTGTTTGTTCTTTGTAGAAGGCGTCGGGCTTGCCGGACAACACCAGCGACTTGACATATTTGCTGTAGCGCTCGCGGCCCGGCTTGGTGGATTCGCCATGCGCCTCGCGCCAGGCAACCGCCTCGTTGAGATTTTCGTGCTCGAGGTAGGACTTGAACTTGGCCGGGTCAAGTTCAATGAAGTTAGGAATCGTGTTGGTCGTCAAGATCGCGAAGCCCTCGCCGGGGACGCGCACGGCGGCCACAGTGCGTTTGGCCTCTTGCGTGATCTTCTCGAAATCGGCGCTTCCGGCTTTGGACTGCAGACGGGTGTTTCGTAAGCGCTCTGGCTTGACCGCCGAGCCGCCCTGCGGGAACTCGTCGCCATTTTCGAATGCAAAGCGCAGCAGACTTCCGGCTCGCGCGAGAAATGTCTCCGGCATCAAATAGAGATCGTGAGCCAGGGCGGGCATGGCGGCCAAGAAGAGTGCGATCAGGTGTTGGTGTTTCATCGAGATGTTCCTATCGACGGTTGTGATTTCATCTCCGCAGCAAATAGACCGCGACCTCGGCCGTCAGATTGGGGAAAGTAGTCACCTCAGAGTTGCCTGCAAGGAAGACCTTTTTCTCGACGGTCCAGCCCTGCTTATTACAAAGCATCTCGAAGTCTTTGACGGTCAGGAAATGAATGTTGGGGGATTCATACCACTCGAAAGGGAATAGTTCATTTTGCGGCGCGCGTCCACTCACCAAGTGGGCCCAGCGCACGCTCCAGTGGCTGAAATTCGGAAAGCCGACAATCACGTGCTTCCCGACCCGCAGGATCTCATTGAGCAACTCCAGCGGCTGGCGCGCCTGCTGTAGCGTCTGCGACAGGATGACGTAATCGAAAGCGCCGGTGGCGTAATCTTTGAGGCCGCTCTCGATGTCGCCCTGATAGGCGGAGGCACCGCGCGCAATGGCCCGATGGACCAGTTCGGGGTCGATTTCGACACCACGGGCAACACAATCCTTATTCTCGCCAAGCCAGGCGATCAAGGTGCCATCGCCGCAACCCAGATCGAGCACGCGGGAATTGGGCGCAACCCAATTGGCGATGACCGCAAAATCCTTTCTGGCAAAGAGGTTTTCGTCAGAAGAAATGGCGCGCCGCTCACGCCGCTCCATGCGCAGTGTCGTTTCGAGGAAACCAGCGACGAGGATGGATTGTTCTTTCACTTCGACGAGAAATGCATCATGGCCGTAGTTGGATTCCAGCTTGACGTAGGCGACGTCTTTATTGCGGGCGCGTAGTGCACTGACGATCTCGAGCGACTGATAGCTGGGATAGAGCCAGTCGGACGTAAAGCTGATTACCAGAAAGCGGGCTTTGGTCTGCTCCAGCGCCGCCGCTAGCGTGGCGTGGTTCGAGGCGAGGTCGTAATAGTCCATCGCCTTGGTGATGTAGAGATAGGAGTTGGCGTCGAAGCGATCCACAAAGCGACTGCCGCGATAACGCAGATAGGACTCGACTTCGAACTCGGCGGAGAAATCGAAATCGAAGCTATCCTTGCCGCGAAGGCGACGGCCGAACTTTGTGCGCATCGAGTCATCACTCATATAGGTGATGTGCCCGACCATGCGGGCTACGCTGAGACCGCGAGCGGGCTTGCTGTTGCGGGCGTAATAGTCGCCGTCGAAAAATTCGGGGTCGGCCATGATCGCCTGACGTCCGACTTCGTTGAACGCGATTTGTTGGGCACCGTGGCGCGCGGTGGTGGCGATGGCAAGGCAGGAGGCGACACTGTCGGGGAAAGCGACTGTCCATTCGAGGGCTTGCATGCCGCCCATGCTGCCGCCAGTTACCGCGAGTAGTTTGGTGATCCCCAGGCTCTCGACAAGTTTCTTTTGCAGCCGCACCATGTCCCCGATCGTGATCATCGGGAAATGCATGCCGTAGGGCTGGCCGGTGTTTGGATCAATACTCGCCGGGCCGGTGGTGCCACGGCAGCCGCCCAGCACATTGGAGCAGATGACAAAGTAGCGATCGGTATCGAAGGCCTTGCCGGGGCCGATCATGTCGTCCCACCAGCCGGTCTGGCCGTCTTCCTCACACACACCGGCGGCGTGGGAATCGCCGGTGAAAGCGTGGCAGACGAGGATAGCGTTGGTGCGATCTTCGTTCAGGCTGCCGTAGCTTTGGTAGGCAACCTCGATTGGGCCCAAAACTGCACCAGCTTCCAGGGCCAGAGAGTCAAAATGCACGATCTGGGTGATTGCCTGAAGTGTAATGGATGCGGACGCAGACATAGGGCTGATCTTGAGTTTAGCAGCGGGTTTGGCATGAGACGTGCAATGTCGATTGTATGGAAACGAGTTCCTCACGACTTTCAAGCTTGAGAATGAATCGAATTGAACCTACGGTGGGCCGGACGACGCGCCAAACGGGGGCCAGAGGGAGCAACTTCGGCGAAATCCTGAACGCACGGCTTGCCCCGGCTGAGGCGCGCACGCCAGTGCTGAAGCCGACGAGTGCCAGAAATTTGCCGGTGAGTCCAAAAGATGCCACCGCCGAGCCGCCGCCGCTGGACCCGATGAAGCAGAATTGGCTCAACGCCAACGCTGGGCCCTACGCCAGTCTTCTTCGCGATAGCCTTTCGCGCAACAGCGCTTATACGTTGAGCCCTGTCCAAATTCAGTGGAATAATTTGTCCAATGGGCGGCCCGAAAACCTAACGCGGGCCGTTGGTACCGTTGATCGCGAGAGCGGCATGCAGCTTGCCGCATTGATGGGAGGCACACTCGTCGAATCGCCATTTACGACCTTCGGAACGCAGCAACGAGATCAATACATACGCCTGCCAAATGGGCAGATGGTTGACGCCTCCGTGCTGGCCAATAGCCTCAATCAGGCGCGCGGAGCAATCGACCCGTTCTCGGCAACGCAAAACGTCCTTGAGGTGTACAAGGCGGAGGCGGCGCAGTACAACCCTGGAAATTCAATGGACGCCCTGGACGGAGTGAGCAATGGGCGCTTCCTGCCTGCCTCTAAATATCTGCAGCATTCCTGATTCAAACTGGCACAGAAAGTTGCCAATTTGGGACTGCGGCGCGCACTGGGAGGGCTTCACATGGTAGATTGGTGAAAATCCCCCCAACAAGGAGAACACAAGGTTGAACACTGCCTTGCTCGCCCTGGAAGACGGTACAGTCTTCGAGGGCACCGCCTTTGGTGCGCCCGTAGATAAAGCGGGTGAAGTGGTTTTCAATACCTCGCTCACCGGATATCAAGAGATTTTCACCGATCCCTCCTACGCAGGGCAGATCGTCGTTTTGACGAATCCGCAGATCGGAAACTATGGCACAAACGAAGCCGATAATGAGGCTGGAAGGCCTTATTTTGAGGGATTGATCGTTCGGGAGTATTCGCCTGTGGCCAGCAACTGGCGCAGCGATTCGGATGCGGGCAACTTCCTTCAAAAATACGGTATCCCCGGCGTAACCGGGATCGACACCCGGGCGCTGGTACGGAAGCTGCGAATGGGCGGCGTGCTGCGGGGAGTTATCTCGTCCACCACACTCGACCCGAAGCTCCTGATTGAGCGCGCCAAGGCTGTGCCATCGATGGCCGGTCAAGACTTGGTGACGAAAGTCTCGACAGCGAAGGCCTACGGCTGGACCGAGGCGGTAACCGGCGTATCGCAATCGGAAATCCTGTTACCAGCGGCCGCATCGGCCTTCAAAGTCGTGGCCTATGACTTTGGAATCAAACGGAATATTTTGCGGCGCCTGGTGCATTCGGGATGTGAATTGACGGTTGTGCCAGCTGGCACAAGCGCCGAGGACGTCTTGGCTCTCAAGCCGGATGGCGTATTTTTGTCCAACGGCCCGGGCGATCCGGAACCACTCGATTATCAAGCAACGCAGGTGCGCAAGCTGATCGGCAAGAAGCCAATCTTCGGAATTTGCCTCGGGCATCAGGTATTGGGCCTGGCTTTGGGCGGCAAGACGTTCAAGCTCAAGTTCGGCCATCGTGGCGGCAATCATCCGGTCTTGAACCAGCGGACGAACAAGGTCGAGATCACGGCCCAGAATCATGGATTTAGCGTCGACCCCGATTCACTCAACCAGAACGAAATCGAGCTCACACACATCAACTTGAACGACAATACGCTCGAAGGCTTCCGCCACAAGAGCCACCCGCTGTTTTGCGTGCAGTACCACCCGGAGGCGGCCCCTGGACCGCACGATTCGCAATACCTATTTGACGACTTCACTCGCATGATGAGCGAGTGGAAGGGAGGCAAATAAGCAATGCCGCGTAGAACCGACCTGCATAAGATTTTGATCGTGGGCTCTGGCCCGATTGTTATTGGTCAGGCTTGCGAGTTTGATTATTCGGGCACACAGGCATGTAAGGCACTGCGTGCGGATGGCTTTGAAGTCATTTTGATCAACTCCAATCCGGCGACGATCATGACCGACCCCGACCTTGCCGATTCCACTTATGTCGAGCCGCTCACAGTGGAATTCGCGACGGAAGTAATCAAGAAGGAACGGCCCGATGCGCTGCTGTCCACGGTAGGTGGACAGACCGGCCTCAATCTGTCCATCGCGCTCGCCGAGGCGGGCGTCCTTGAGCAATATGGCGTCGAACTGATTGGTGCCAAGGTTGAGAGCATCAAGAAGGCGGAAGACCGCCTGCTCTTCAAAGATGCGATGAAGAAAATCGGCATGGACATGCCGGAATCGCAGTTGATCACCAACATCCCGGATGGACTGGCTTTTGCCCAACGCATCGGATATCCGGTGATTCTGCGGCCTAGTTTTACGCTTGGCGGCACCGGCGGCGGTATCGCTTACAACACCGAGGAACTGGAAGAGATTCTGGAACGTGGACTGGATCTCTCGCCTGTGCACGAGGTATTGGCCGAAGAGAGCATGCTGGGCTGGAAAGAGTATGAGATGGAGGTGATCCGCGACATGGCCGACAACGCGATCATCGTCTGCTCAATCGAGAATTTTGACCCGATGGGCGTGCATACCGGTGACTCGATCACGGTGGCCCCGGCTCAGACACTTACCGATCGTGAATACCAGATGATGCGCGACGCCTCGCTGGCTTGTCTGCGCGAGATTGGCGTGGACACGGGCGGCTCCAATGTCCAGTTTGCGATCAATCCAGAGAACGGCCGAATGATCATCATCGAGATGAATCCGCGGGTCAGCCGCAGTTCCGCTTTGGCTTCAAAGGCTACTGGATTTCCGATCGCGAAGATCGCTGCCATGCTGGCCGTTGGCTATCGCCTGGATGAACTTAAGAACGACATTACGCGAGTGACGCCTGCCTGCTTTGAACCCACGATCGACTATGTCGTAGTGAAGATCCCTCGCTGGCAATTTGAGAAGTTCCCTGGTGCGTCTCCGACGCTGGGGACTCAGATGAAGAGCGTTGGCGAAGTGATGTCCATCGGACGCACCTTCCGGCAAAGTCTGGGTAAAGCAATGCGTTCGCTGGAGACGGGCAAGAGCGAGAAGTCTGAAGTGTATGAGCCGGGCCTGATTCGACAGCGATTGATTACTCCCACTCCGGATCGTTTGAACTATATCCGCTATGCCTTTGAGCAAGGCTGGGGAATCGAGCAGGTTCATGAGCTGACGGCAATCGACCCCTGGTTCCTGACCCATGTGAAGGATATGGTTGACGAAGAGCAGAGCATGAAGGGCCGCTCTCTTGCCTCGCTGGATGCAACCACTTTGAGGCAAGTCAAAAGGAATGGGATGTCTGACGCCCAACTGGCGCGGGCCACGGGTGCAACTACCGATGAGGTCCGCGCACATCGCAAGGGGCTTGGAGTAAAAGCAGTATTCAATCGCGTCGACACCTGCGCTGCTGAGTTTGAGAGCTTCACGCCCTACATGTATTCGAGCTATGAGAGTGAATGCGAGGCCGCGCCGACCACGCGCAAGAAGGTCATGATTCTTGGCTCTGGGCCCAATCGAATTGGTCAGGGTATCGAGTTTGATTACTGCTGTTGCCATGCAGCTTATGCCCTTGGTGAGTTTGATCACGAGAGCATCATGGTCAACTGCAACCCCGAGACCGTGTCCACCGATTACGACACCTCTGACCGTTTGTACTTTGAGCCGCTGACGCTTGAAGAGGTCTTGAACGTATTCGATACGGAAAAGCCGGATGGCGCGATCGTACAGTTTGGCGGGCAGACACCGCTGAATTTGGCCTTGAGTCTGAAGCGCCATGGCGTACCCATCATCGGCACACAACCGGAGAGCATCGACCTGGCTGAAGACCGCAAGCTCTTTGCCAAGTTGCTGGACGATCTGGAAATTCCGTCGCCCGACCATGGGACGGCGACTAACGTGGAAGAGGCCTGTGCAGCAGCGCGCAAGGTCGGTTATCCGGTGCTGGTTCGACCCAGTTTTGTCCTGGGCGGCCGCGCGATGGTGATTGCCTATGACGAAGAGATGGTGCGGCGTTATATGCAGGAGGCCGTACACTTCTCGCAAGAGCGCCCGGTGCTGGTAGACCGCTTCCTTGAGGATGCAGTTGAAGTCGACGTCGATTGCCTCAGTGACAGCAAGGATGTGCTGATCGCGGGCATCATGGAACACATCGAAGAAGCTGGAATTCATTCTGGCGACTCAAGCTGTGTGCTTCCGCCGACTAGCCTGACTGCGGCGGAATTGAAGACGATTGAAGAATACACCGTCAAGCTGGCACGCGCCCTGAGCGTCGTTGGCCTGATGAACGTGCAGTACGCGATTAAGGATGGCAAGGTCTATGTGATCGAAGTCAATCCGCGTGCTTCGCGCACGGTGCCCTATGTGAGCAAGGCGACCGGGATTCCGCTGCCGAAGGTGGCAGTGGGTCTGATGCTGGGGAAGACACTGAAGGAACTGGCGTACCTGACGGGTGGCCGCACCAGCGGCGTGCTGAGTGTCACCAAGTATTTCGTCAAGAGCCCGGTACTGCCCTTCCATAAGTTCCAGGGTGTCGATCCGGTGCTGGGACCGGAGATGCGCTCGACAGGCGAAGTGATGGGCGTTGGCGAAACCTTTGGCGAGGCCTTTGGCAAAGCGCAACTGAGCGCTGGCATTCCGCTGCCGGCTTCCGGTACGGTGTTCATTAGTGTCAACGAGCGGCACAAACCGGATGCCGTGGCGATCGCAGTAAAGCTGAAGGAATTTGGCTTTCAATTTGTTGCCACTCGCGGGACTGCAAACGCGCTGAAGGCGGCGGGTGTTCCGTGCAAAGTCGTCTATAAGGTTAACGAGGGCAGGCCGAACGCGGTCGATCTGATGAAGACCGGCGCTTTGCAGTTGGCCATTTACACGACGATGGGCAGTGTCAGCTTTGGCGACGAGAAGGCGATCCGAAGAGCGGCCATTCAGTATCGCGTGCCGTGCATTACGACGATGTCGGCGGCCAAGGCGGCAGCTGAGGCCATCGAAGCCAAGCAGACGACACCGGCCAGAGTGTGGAGCCTGCAAGAGATTCATCGCAAGGCTGTTGCGCCCTAAATTTACTTTCGAGGCGCTTTGCGCTCGCCCCAGGTTGGCGAAGCAGGCTCTGTACTCATTCGATTTAAGGGCTTTTCCTTCAACAGGCGAAGCCCCTCGGCGACTGCACGCTCCAACTGCGGATCATGGCCGGCGATAACATCTTTGGGCCAGTTCTCGACATCGATATCGGGCGGAGTCCCCTCATTTTCAACCGCCCACTTGCCATCGCGCGTGAAGAATCCGCCACGGGGTGCGATCATCGACCCGCCGTCGACAAAGGTTGGCGTGTCGGCAGTATGCACCAGGCCTCCCCAGGTTCTCTTCCCGACTAACGGACCAATTTTTCGATAGCGGAACATCCACGGCATCAAGTCGCCACCAGACCCGGCCATCTCATTGATGATCATTACCTTTGGCCCCCAGATACCAGCCGAAGGGCTGGTGAACGGATAACGATCGCCCGCAACGTTATTGAAGTACCCATCGAAATCACGCTGCAAGACATCAATGATGTAGTCAGCCGCTGAACCGCCACCATTGAAGCGTTCGTCTATGATCGCGCCCTGTTTATCCTGCTGGGCAAAGTAGTAGCGATTGAAGCTGGTGTAGCCAGGTTGCCCTGTGTTGGGCACATAGACGTAAGCGAGTTTACCGCCAGACAAACGATCCACCAGGCGGCGATTGGATTCCACCCAGGCGCGTGTGCGCAGGCCCTGCTCAGTGGTTACAGGTACGACTGTGATTTGGCGTGCGCCCTCCATCACGGGACGATTGTTAACCGTGAGGGAAGTCTGCCGATTGGCTGTGCCATCCAGGAACCGATCAATGGAATCAGGAGCGCGCAGTTCCTGGCCATTGACGGCCAGAATGTAATCGCCCACCTCCACGAGGACGCCGGGAGCAGCGAGCGGGGCGCGCAGATCGGGGTTCCAGCTCTCGTTGTCATAGATGCGGGCGATCTTGTAGCGTCCATTCTCGATCAAGAAATCCGCTCCAAGCAGGCCACCACGGGAGCTGGGCACATTCGGCAGATCGCCACCGCGAACATAGGAGTGGCCGATTGCGATTTCGGCACCCATGGTATCGAGCAGATAATTCAGGTCGGCCCGGTGCATGACATGGGGCAGAAACTGGCTGTAGTTTTCTTTCATGCGCGGCCAGTCACTGCCCTGCATGTTCTTGACGTAGAGGTAGT
Source organism: Bryobacterales bacterium (assembly GCA_038206015.1). Lineage (GTDB taxonomy): Bacteria > Acidobacteriota > Terriglobia > Bryobacterales > Bryobacteraceae > Bryobacter. Next base: position 32,852 of record JBBRBI010000032.1, read on the forward strand.
CGCGTTGATTGCGCCACCCCTCGTAGAAGATTTGTTTGAATTCTTCCTTCGGATCCAGATACATGCGTAGCGCGATGTTCAACTTGCCTTGTCCGATCATTGGGGGCAGCTTGTCTGCGTCGACAAGAAAAAGAGAGGGAGGGGTTGGGGGTTCTCCTGGGACAGGCGGGCCACCTGTACGGTAGACCAACTTGTGGCCGTCGGCGCTGACATCGTAATTGATGACACCCGTTACGAAGGGAATCAACTTCCGATCGCTCAGGCGGAATCGCATCAGGTTGGCACCGCCCAGCCCCGGGGCCCGGGTAGCACGCGCAGAAGCTTCGAGGAAGTAGACGGTGCCATCTGAGCCAGATCGAAGGGCCGAATATTGCCTTTCAGGCACGGCTGGAACCGCGATCATCCGCCTGTCAATACCATCGAAATCGATATCGACCGTTACGGCGGCGCGCGCCGTGCGGACAGCCGGTGCCTCGCCGGGCGTAGCAGCAGAACGCGCGCTACCGACGCCCGCGTCTTCATCGCTCTCTGGCAACAGCGGACTGGGCTCACCTTTCTTGAGAATGGCCACGTACAGGCCGAAATTTTCATCGTGGTCGTAGGAGGTCATATCCAGCCATTGGGACTTCAAGCCAAAGTCAGTGGACGCCAAAAACCAGAGGTACTTGCCACTGGCATCCCAAGCCGGGGACACCGAGTCTGCCAGGCCATCGGTAATCTGCTTAGCCTCGCCAGTCTCAACGTTGGCCACGAAAATCGCGTGATACAAAGACCGCAGTCGACTCGCATAGGCGACCCATTTCGAATCAGGGCTCCACACCGGGTTTAGGGTTCGCGTGGGCACCATCCAAGGGTCGTTGCCCACCACCTTGGCCTGGCCAGTTGCGATATCCAGCACCCATACTTTTAGATTGGTATCGCTGAACAGAAGCTTTTTGGAGTCTGGCGACCAGGATGCCGTGTAGTAGTGAACCGGATTGGGGAGAGTGATTTCGCGGGCCGGAGAGAGCCCGTCCTGCGCCTCCAGAACCACTTTGTAATCCCCGGACTTATCACTGAAGTAGGAGATGAATTTACCATCCGGCGACCACGCAGGGTCACGCTCGGCCGAGCCGCTAGAATGCGTTAGATTGCGGACATCGCCCTTTTCGGCAGGGATGGTGAAGATCTCGCCGCGCGCCTCAACCGCGATTCGCTTGCCCGTCGGGGAGAGCACAAGCGTCGTCATCTTGCTGGTGACGTCTTCCCAGCGCGGCATCATCCAGGGGAAGTCGCCCTTCGCCGTAATGTTGATCACGCGCGATTTATCAGTCTTCGCGTCCAGTTCGTGAATCACGCCCGCCTGTTCAAAGACGACGACGCCTGAGCCGGAATCGAGGGTCTTGACGTCAAAGTCGGTAAACTTAGTTGCCTGAAAAAGCTTCTTCGATTTCGTGTCGTAGCACCAGACGTTGGAGACACCATCGCGATCAGAGATGAAATATACGACGTCCCCTACCCAGCAAGGATCGACATCTTTTGAATCCGTCCAAGGCGGCATCGTGAGGTCGAAGCTTTTGAGGTCTGCAATCCAGATGGGGCGATTTTGCCCGCCGCGGTAGTTCCGACGTTCCTCATCCCAGGAATTGTTCATCCGGTAGGCGATTCGCGAAGCATCCGGCGAGTACTTGCCTTGATAGGCACGCGGTAAGGCGAGCGCCACTTCCAGACCACCCTCAGCCGGTACGGTCCAAAATTTCGGCGCAGCGTTGGGGGCCCAGCTTGCACGGGTTGAAGTAAACAGAACATTCTTGCCGTCAGGACTCCAGCCCTGGGCGACATCAGGACCGGGATGCCAGGTGAGCCGCTTCGGTTCGCCACCACTCGCCGATACGACGTACACGTCGACGTTGCCAGCATAGTCTGCGCTAAAAGCGACCCATTTGCCATCTGGAGAGAGATGCGGATTGGAGCTTTGCCCCTGGAAACTGCTGAGCCTCCTGGCTGCCCCGCCAGCGCGCTCGACGATCCAGATGTTGCTGCCGTACGCGAAAGCAATGTGCGTCGCGCTGACGGTGGGGGCGCGGAGGAGCTTTGTGTCGGTATCCACGGCTGGCAAGCAGAGGGATGCGCAGAGAATGAGGGCCAAGGGAAGCAATCGCATGGCGTCAAGGATAACTCAACCCCGTGCGATGGATGCCTCGATGAGGCGTTCACAGGTTTTCAATAGGAAAATTTCCCTTGATTTCAACAACTTGTGAAAGGAGAGATCGAGCAGCCCTTGGATAGGGACCAACATAGTGTCGGTGGCGGAGTTTGTCTCCGTCCGCCCATTAGCTACAAATCTTGAGGTTCAAGATGATTCAAAACGGAATGTTTCCGATCAACGACCTGTATGTTTTCCCGTATTTCCAAACAAGGGATGAATATAAAAAGGCCACCGGTGAAGAGGCTCCTGCCTGGGACCCTAACAAGCCGGTCAAGGGCTGGTTCGACCCAGCTGCCCGCACGACGAACAAGCGCACGATGCTTTACGACATTGCGTTGCTCTACGACAAGACCGGCCAGGTGATTCCCGATGCACACGGCGTCCCTCAGGTGGATCAATTGGCTTTGCTCAAAGAAGATGCAGGAGCGGTCAATATGCTGCCCAGGGAAACGATGGTCGACTATGGCCCCGGCGCTAAGGTCGCATCCATCCCGGTTCCTCTGCGTGCTCTTAAGCCGAACGAGGAGTTTGTATTTACCTTTGGTGGCATCGTAGCTGTTCGGCTGAAGGATGCGTACAAGACGACCGTCAATGCTTTCACGATTGGCGACCGGCAATTGCTCGAGAAGATCGCGCAAAAGTTAGGCGTCGAGTAGCAGCTATTTCTTCGAGTCGATGAGGATCTTGATGTCGTAGACTTTACCCGTTTGGGCAACACCGACGCGGAAGATCTTGACCATTGGCTCGACATCGGCGGCTGGCTTGGTAGCGGGCTTGTAGGTCACAACCAGGCTGGCCGTTCCCTGTCGCGGGATCATTTTTGGCGTCAGTTCAAAGGTGAATTCTGTCGCCCCGGCGGGCGTATCTGAAGTAAGCTGAGCCACACCCGGCAGCGCGCTCTTGATCAGAATTGTCTCGGTTTTCGCCTCTCCAGCGGTGAAATGCAGTTCGGTCCGGTCCGGCTTCACCATATTCCAAAGTGTCGCGATGTCTGGGGCCTTTATCATCTGCCCTGTCGGCAAAAGTGGCACCTCGCCACTGGCCGGGTTTGACTCCATGACGCCAAAGGGAGTTTCGCGAGTTGCATTCTTCGGTTGGAACCAGAACCACTCCCCCTCTTCCAGGTGCCACCAAGTTTCAACAGGCTGCTTGATTTCCATCGCGCCGACGCCCATCATCGCCATGTTCACGTCGACAAGCGTCACTACTTTGGCAGCTTTTCCGGCATCGGCGTAAAAGATTTTGTCGATCACAAAACCCTTGATCCGCCGCTTGGGCCACGAATAAAACTCATCCTTGGCGCCATCTGAAACATAGCGATCACTGAGGCGAAATTTTCCGTCGACAAACGGCTGCCAAAAGCCTATAACTCTCTGTTTCAAAAGAGCTTCCTGCGCTGCAGGCACTTGTATGACGGGTTGGGCCACCAAGCCTGCACCTGCCCCCAAAACACACCCAACAAAACAAAGCCAATTACAAGTCATTTCTCTCCGATCCTAACATTGATGGACGGAGCAGACCCAATTTCGTTACTTTGCCGGGATGCGGGTTCCTTCGCGGATTTCGTCGGTGGCGCGCTTGATCACAATATCGCCAGCGCCCAAGGCTCCCGTGACTTCCACCAGTTCACCTTGCGCTCCGCCCTTGCGGACATTCACATACTTCGCGACGCCATTTTCAACCCGAATCACAAAACTGCGCTCAGTATTGGAAGTGACGGCGGTTGCTGGCACCAACAGTGTCTGCTGCCCACTCTTGGCGGGCCAGCGCACTTCTGTGTACATTCCAGGTGCCAACTTTGTGCCAGAATTTGTCACATCCAGCTCGACCGGCATCGTCCGGGTTTTCGGGTCGAGCATGTGCGAAATTCGGCGAACTGTTCCTTGAAAGGTCTCACCCGGATACCCGGTAACTGTGAAGGAGACGCGCTGGCCAGCATGAACACTGGAAACATTTGTCTCAGGGACCGCGACAACAACACGAAGGCGACTCACCTGATCGACGCGCACGATTGGGCCAGAACCGGGGCCAGCAAGACTGCCTGGGTGGAGCAGGCGTTCTGTGACTACACCATCGAATGGAGCAGTGACAGTGAGGTACGCTGCTAGCTCCTGCAATGCTCTTACCTGGGCCTGTGCCGCGATTTCGGCCAGTCCGTTGGATTCCATGGCGGCGGTGGCGGCAGCAACTGCTTCATCTGCCTGAACGAGTTCATTGGCAGAGATGGCGCCTGCGGTCGCGCTGGCGGCCTTAAGGCGGCTGGCGGTGCTGATCGCTGCGGTGCGGCGCGCCCGCGCTTCCCCGCCCTGCGCCCGCACGGCGGCGGCTTTAGCCTGCGCCTCCGCGATCTGGGCGTGGAGCTCAGGGGCAGTAAGCAAGGCGATCGGCTGGCCTTTACGAACAACGCTGCCACGATCAACATCGAGGCGCTCGATGTATCCTGTCACCCTCGCCATCACTACCGTGGATTGGTACGGCTGCATCTCGGCCGTGAGCGTTACAAAGCGATCAACGGGCTTCGATATAACTTGGGCAGTTTCCAGACTTTGGGCCCAAAGCCCAACTGCGGCGAATGCCGCGATGAACCACCTCATGGCTTGGCCTCCTTCGGAATATCTTTGCGAATAATCGCGTAAATTGACGGCAGGACGAAGAGTGTAGCGATGGTCGCGGCGATCAAGCCCCCCGCCACTGCGCGGCCGAGCGGGGCAGTCTGATCGCCCCCTTCTCCCCAGCCGAGAGCCATCGGCATGATACTGGCCAGCATCGCCGCAGCCGTCATCAGAATGGCCCGCAATCGCAGGGCGCCAGCATCAGCGATACTACCTTGCGCCTCGGCAAAACTCAAATAAAGGATCGCATTGGCGATGGCGATCCCCAGCGCCATGATCGCACCGAGATAACTCTGAATGTTGATTGTGCCGCCTGTGAAATAGAGCGCCAGCAGCGCGCCGCAAAGGATCGCCGGTGCCATCAACAAGACGACGAGTGCGAGGCGGAAGCTCTGGAAGGCGGCTGCCAGCAACAGGAAGATGCTTCCTGCGGCGAGGAGCAGTCCGGTTTGCAAGCCATCCAGCGTTTCTTTGAGAGGCTGGGCTTGCCCACCGACTTGTACACTCATTCCGCGCGGAGGTTCACCTGCGCGTCGCACTGCTTCTTCGACAAAGGGGAGTGCGCGGCCAATGGTCATTTCATGAAGATTGGCCGCCAGGCTAATGCGCTTCTGCCCATTGAGCCGTTCGACAACCCCCATCGTCTTGCCATTCTTCATGGTGATGACATCGCCGGCCAGGGGCTGGGTGTTGCCGGGTTTAGCCAGTGACATGGACGCCAGATCGTCGCCTGATTTAACTTTGCTCTGAGGAATCTCCACCTGCACCTGGAAAGCATTTCCACTGGCAGGATCCCGCCAATAGTTGGGCTCGATGAAGCGGCTGGAACTGGTCGCAGCAACCAGGCTGCGCGTGACATCAGCAGTAGTAAGCCCGTACTGGCCGGCTCGGTCACGATTGATTTGCATCTCAAGCGTGGGATAGTCGTTGGGCTGCTGAATCTGCAGGTCGCGCAGGAAGCTCAGCTTCTTCAATTCGATCGCGATCTTTTGGGCGAACTGATAATCAGCAGCAAGGCTGGGGCCTACGACACTTACGGTGACTGGCGTTGGAGCGCCAAACGACATCACCTGACTCACAATGTCGCCGCCTTCAAATAGAATTCTCAGCATCGGCAAATCGCGCCCCAGGCGGGCTCGGATCGCCTCGCGGGCTTTGGCCTGATCGAGGTGTGTCCCGGGCTTGATAGCAACCGTAAGCACTGCCTCGTGGGGGCCGGTTGTAAAGAGATGAATGAGATTCACTGGATAGCTGGAGGCGTGGACGCCAACAAAGCTGGTGGTGATTGCCACTTTGTCACGGCCCACCGTCTCTTTAATGAGATCGAGCGCCTGAAGTGCGATTAGCTCGGTCCGTTCCACCCGCGTGCCCGTAGGCGCGAATACGCGCATCCGCAGCATGTCAGAATTCGTGGCCGGGAAAATCTCCAGCCCGAGGCGCGCTGGCACCTGCCACAGCAGCAGAGCACAAATGGCGAGGTAAGCCGGGGCGACAATCCATCGCAAGCTCACGATGCTCTCCACCATGCTGCGGTAGACCGCCCGGTAGCGCGGCGCTGGACGGTGCTTTACCGGGTGCAGCAGGCGCGCTGCGAGAACCGGGACCAGAGTGGTCGAGAGCAGGTAAGACGCGATCATCGAGAAGCCAACGGCAAGGGCCAGAGGCACAAAGAGTTGTCGCCCAACACCGGTCATAAAGAAAGCCGGAACAAACACCGCCAATACCGAGACCATGCTCAGCAGCCGCGCAATGGCGGTGCGCTGGCAGGCTGTTTGAATCGCATCGACAATTCCCGCCCCAGTGCTTCGTTCGGTATGGATGTTTTCAATCTCAACCGTTGCTTCGTCGACCAGAACGCCGACGGCAAGCGCAAGACCGGCAAGCGTCATGATGTTAATCGTCTGGCCAAAAGCCCAAAGCGAGATGACAGCCGTCAGCAAGGAGACTGGGATCGTCGCAAGCACGATGACCGCCGAGCGCCAGTCTCTCAGGAACAAGAGCACCATCAGCCCAGTTAGCGTGGCACCCAACAGACTTTCGTTGATCAGGTTTTGCAGGGCCGAGGCTACGGCTGGAGTCTGATCGAATTCGACTGAGACCTGTACATCATCGGGGACAGCCTTCTGAAAGCTGGGCAGCGCCTCGCGGACCCGCTGCATGACGGCGAGCGACCCGGCGTCCGGGCGCTTGGTGATCGGGATGTAAACCGTGCGCTTGCCATTGACGTGAGCGTAAGCCGTAAGTATATCGCTGCCATTCTCGACCGTGCCGATGTCGCGGAAGTAGATCGGCGTGCCACTCCCCATGCGGACCGGAGCATTAGCGAGCTCGCTCAAGTCGCCGCCGATGGTGGCATTGGTGGAGGCAATTCGGGTGAGATCGCCCGTGCGCACGACGCCCGACGGCGCAACGACATTCGAGCTGGCAAGCGCCCGGATAGCCTCTTCCGGCGCAATGCGATATTGGCGAAGCTTCTCTGGATCCAGTCGGATGAGGATCGTGCGCTGTGCGCCTCCAAAGGGCGGAGGAGCGGATACACCGGGCAAGGTGGCAAACAGGGGGCGCACACGGTTGATGGCGAAGTCCTGCATCTCGGAAGGTAAGCGTGTCTGGCTGGAGAACACGAGTTGCCCGATAGCGACGCTGCCTGCATCAAAGCGTGTGATGAAGGGCGGCACCGCACCAGGCGGCATAAAGGCACGGGCGCGATTGGCATAGCCGACTACTTCGCTCATCGCTGAACTCATGTTTGTACCTGGGTAGAAAGACACCTTGATCAGCGCGGCGCCCTGAATGCTCTTGGATTCAATCTGCTTGACGCCCGAAACATAGAGCAGATGGTACTCGTAATAGTAGGTCGCAAAACCATCCATCTGCGCCGGATCGAGGCCCCCAAAGGGTTGCGCAATGCAGATAGTTGGCTCGCCTAGATCGGGAAAGATATCAACCGGCATACGGCGCGCGGCCAGGTATGCAGCGATCAGGATCGCGATCACCGCAACGAGAATTGTCGTGGGGCGGCGCAGGGCGAAGAGTACAAGGCGCATCGGGCTAGTTCTTTTCTGCCCGAGCGAGGAAATCTGTCAGGTCACCCTGGGCGACAGCAAGTGCAAGCTGGGCGCGCCAAATGCTGAGCCGGGCCAGACTGTCATCAATTTCAGCGACTGTCAGCGCGCGTTGAGCGTCAGCAACTTCCAGCATGGGGATCAAACCTGCCTTGTAGCGGGCCATCACCTGCTCATGAACAGCACGTGCAGCCTGAACCTGAATTGGAGTGTTGGCCGCAAAGCGAGTGGCCGTCTCCACTTCGATGCGAGACTTGCTCCGCTGGCCTTCAAGATCGCGCAGCAGACGCTCATAGCGGGCTTGTTCGGCGCGGCCCTGTGAGGATTCAATCTCCTTCTTGATGCGCAGGCCGGGAAGGTCCGTTAGCGAATACGTGACGCTGAAGCCGACGCCCCAGTTGTAGATGTTGGGGCCCAGGCTGGTTGCCGGGTTGCCGGCGCCACGGGCGTAAGTGGTAGCTTGCGCGTTGAATTTGGGGTAGTAAGTTTTCTCAAGGATTTTAAGACGGGCCGCAGATTCCTCTTGCCCAAAACCCTGCTCGATTGCGGCTGGATGGGTCTTGAGATCGACACTATCAGCAGCCTGCAATGGCGTATCAAGGAAGCGCATCTTTGCAGCGCGCACCTGAGCCTCAGGCAAGTTGATGAGGTTCGCCAGAGCGGCGATCGACAATTGCACAGCAGCTCGCGCCTGGATTAATTGGCCCTCAGCGGCCGCTGTTTCAGCCAACAGGTGCGATGCGTCGATCCCAGGCCGCAGCCCACTATCAACCAGACTTTTCACCAAAGGAGTGATGCTCGTCAGACGGGCCTTGCCCGCTTCGGCTACGGCCAGCGTCTCCGTTGAAACCACTACCGTTAGAAAGGCGTGAGCCGTGAGCGCAGCAACTTCAAAGCGAGTGCGCCGTAATGCAGCTTGAGCGCGGCGCAAAGCAACTTCGTTGACGCCCACCGTTGCCTGCCTCAGGCCAAAATCGAAGGGTTCCCATGAAACCAGAAAGCCAACCGCTGAGCCCCAGACGTTAGTGCCTGTATTGTTCGGGTTGGGAGGACCAGAGATTGGAGCGAGCACCTGTTGCGGCAGCAACATTCCGTAAATGTTGTTCCGCGTTGCCCGATTTACCTGGGCGATAGCGTCAACCTTGGGCCAATAGGTTAAGCGGGCCAACTGAATGCCAGCAGCGGCGGAGCGGAGCTGTTCATCGTTGACCCGGATGGCGGGATACTGCTCGCCTGCCCGCTCGACAGCCTGACTGATCGTCATTTCCTGCGCTGACAAGGAGGCGGCCAGGAGGATGAGAAACAGTCTCACGATTCGCGTGCGATGCCACGACGACTGGCCCGCACAAATCGAGAGATGTGTTCGGCAATTGGGTGGGCAATCGAATCCAGCTTCAGGCATGCATCTACTTTCTTGAGTCCAGACCGATACAACAGACGATAGCAAGCCTTGGCAATTTCGATTTCTGCCGCACTGAAACCCGCCCGGCGCAGGCCGACCAGATTTACGCCCCGCGCCGCTACGTCGAATTCAGAGTAGAGGAAGTAGGGCGGGAGATCGGAGTTTACACGCGTGTTGCCGCCCACCATCGCCAGCCGACCGATCTTAGAATATTGATGCACGACGACGCCACCGGAGATAAACGCCTGATCCTCTACTTCGACATACCCAGCCAGGAGTGCACAACTGGCGACAACAATTTGGCTGCCCAAAATGCAGTCGTGCGCAATATGTCCAGATGTCATGACGAAATTGTGGTCGCCGATGACGGTCGAGGCTTCGGGCTTGGTGGCCCGCGAAATTGTGAAGTGCTCGCGAATCTTGTTGTGATTTCCGATCTTGAGGTAGCTGCGCTCGCCATTGAAATTCTTATCGAGCGGATCGGTCCCCAATACAGTGGCAGCACTGATTTCATTGCCTTCGCCGAGGCTTGTCCAGCGCTTGATGTAGACGTATGGCTCGAGAATGCAGTTGGGCCCGAGGCTGACATCTTGCTCGACAATGCAGAATTCTCCGATCTTGCAACCGGCTGCGATTCGGGCGTCGGGATGTACTCGGGCTGTGTCTGCCACACACGCACCCGGATCTATGGGCATAAATAGATTATGCGTGTTCGTGAATTGGCTGAGCGACTGGGTGTCACTTTTGAAGGCGACGGAGAGATCGTGCTCGATGCAGCAGCGGAGTTGGAGCGTGCCGGAGGGAATGAATTGTCCTTTGTCGCGGCCCCTAAATTCTGGAAATTCGCTGACGGGTCAGCGGCTGGCTGCCTGGTCGTAGGCATGGATTTTCCGGCTGGTGGTAGATGTGTGATCCGGGCTCCAGAGCCCCGGATGATGTTTGCGCGTGCCTTGCAACTTTTGTATCTCCCCCAGGCGGCAGAGGCTGGCGTACATCCGAGTGCAGAGATTGAAGCCGGTGTCGTCCTGGGTGCCAACGTTTTCGTCGGTCCCCATGCCTCGATCCGGGCCGGAACAATCATCGGAGACGGCACACAGGTTCACGCCGGGTGTGTGATCGGTAGAGGCGTCAAGATTGGCAAGAGCAGTATCCTGCACCCTCGTGTCACCCTTTACGATGATGTGGTGATTGGCGATCGGGCCATCCTGCATTCAGGGTGCGTGATCGGCGCAGATGGGTTTGGCTTTGTGATGATCGAGGGCAGATATCAGAAATTCCCGCAAGTGGGACACGTGCGTCTTGGCAATGACGTTGAAGTCGGAGCCAATACCTGCATTGATCGAGCGGCACTTGGAGTCACCACTATCGGTAACGGCGTGAAGATCGATAATCTTGTTCACATCGCACACAACTGCCATATCGGTGACGATGTGGTGATCGCCGCGCAGACGGGACTGTCCGGGGGAGTGAGCGTCGGAGACAGAGCAGTGATTGGCGGTCAGGTGGGCATCGGTGACAAGGCCCGCATTGAGAGTGGGGCGATCCTTGGTTCGGGTTGTGGAGTCTTGACGTCGAAGATCGTAAGGGCCGGACAACCTGTCTGGGGAACTCCGGCGCGACCGCTCAGAGACTACTTGGAACAGCTTGCTCTTGCAACTCGTCTGCCAGAAATGCAGGCGGCCATCCGTGCGCTAGAGGCGCGGCTGGAATCTCAAGAGATAGCTCCAGACGGCTTGGATCGGACAGGCGAATAGAGGCTAAGACGGCATTCTCAGCCGCCAAATGCTCGATGGCATCCAGGGTAAGGCAAGCGCCAGCACGCGACTTTGCGTCATCGCCGCTTTGACCTTCTGCCTGCACGCTCAGCAGCACACGACCGTTTGGCAGCACCCCGCTAGCGATCATCACTCGCCCACCGGGCTTCACGGCCCCTGCAAAGAATCGGCAGATCCCACCGACGAGCTGACGCCCCTGCTGAACATCCATCCATACAGGTACGGCGCCCAGTTCCAGCTCGAAGCAATCTTGCCCAGGTTCTGCCTGCAAATGATCCAGCACAAATTCACTGATGAGTTCATCTAGATCGACTGCCTGGGGCCGAGTTGGCGCAGACGGCGCGAGAGCCAGTGCGTCGTTTAAGATCCATCCGCTTTGCGCCACCAGATGGCGTAGGCGCGTGAGTTGCTCAACGACGCGGGGGTCCGCATTGGGCAAAGCCAGTTCCAGGTAGAAGGCAATCGATTCGATCGTGCTGAGAGGCTGGCGCAATTCGTGCGCGAGCGTGTTAAAGAGGCTGATATTGGATTGCGGCATCGACGAAATTTTCAACTTGTGCCGGGGGAGCTTTCACAGTATACATAACTCAATGACTAGAAGAACCGCAATTTTCATGTCCACGCCACTTTGGGCCCAGGCACAGAGCAAGTACCGCACTGCGATCATCGGCGCGGGTTGGTGGGGCAACAATATCTTGCGGTGTGCAGTGGAGGCGGGTTCGTCGAAAGTTGTCGCAATCGCCGATGTGGATGATACTGCTCTCGATGCAACTTAGGCGGAAGTGCGCAAGCTGAGTTCCGACACGCCCAAGCGCTACAAAGACTATCGGGAAATGCTCGCCAAAGAGAAGCCAGAAATCTGCATCGTTGCAACTCCCGATCACTGGCACGCTCTTGCCGCCATCGCGGCGATGAAATCGGGTGCGCATGTGTACGTCGAAAAACCAATCAGCCATACGCTCAAGGAAGGGAGTGCAATGGTGCGGGTTGCACGCGATACCAGTCGCATGGTGCAGGTGGGCACCCACCGCCGCATGTCGCCCCACTGCATATCGGGAATGGAGTTTCTCAAGAGCGGCAAAGTGGGTAAGATCGGCATGGTGCGCTCCTTTGTAGCAAGCGCCGGTGGAGCGGGCGTGAAGACTCCCGACACTGAGATACCCAAGGGCCTCGATTGGGATACATGGTGTGGCCCCGCCCCTCTGCGGCCCTACAACAAGGCAATTCATCCGAAGGGCTTCCGGCAGTTCATGGATTTTGCCAATGGCACGATTGGCGACTGGGGCATTCACTGGTTCGATCAGATGCTCTGGTGGACTGAAGAAAAGTTCCCTAAGAAGGTGTTTGCCACTGGCGGGCGTTTTATACGACAAGACACAACGGATGCGCCCGATACATTGATTGCAACTTTTGAGTTTGAGAGCTTCCGCGCAACCTGGGAACATCGGCTCTATGCCAACAACAACGCCGAGAAGGCAGCCATTGGCTGCTACTTCTATGGCACCGAAGGCACATTCCACATGGGCTGGCGGGACGGTTGGAGTTTCTTTCCATCCGACGCCAGGAAGCCAACCATACATGTCGATCCGCAATTGAATGCGCCCGACGGCCAGAACATCAAAGAATTGTGGAGCGACTTTCTCGATGCAATTCGCGATAAGCGCCTGCCAGCTTGCGACATCGAGAAAGGACACCACGCAACCTCGATGAGCCTTCTCGCCATCGCCTCATGGCGCCATGGAAGAAGCCTCGACTGGGACGGACAAAAGGAAGTTGTGCTTCACGATGCGGCGGCCAACAAGTGGTTGGCGCGCGACTATCGCAAAGGCTATGCGTACCCCAAATAACGGGAAATGCTGGCCACGCCGGCGGCCCCCGCGTCAACGCACAACTGCTCGTTCTGTGCATTGACACCACCGAGAGCGATCACCGGGATGCGCACTGCGCGGGCGGCCACCTCGAGTCCGTCGAGACCAAGCACAGGACCATAACCCGGCTTAGATGGGCTGGCGAAGATCGGGCTGAAGTAGCTGTAATCCGCGCCTTCCTGTTCGGCGCGGCGCAGCTGGTCGAGCGAGTGGCAGGAGACACCGACCACCAATCGCTCGCCGAATCTTTGCTTGATGAGTTGCGGCGCAATCCGCTGTGACGGTAGGTGAATGCCATCGGCCCCTGCGGCAAGGCAAACGTCGACGCGGTCGTTGATCATCAAGGTGCCACGGAAAAGCTTGCGGATTTCAATGGCGCGGCGCAGTAGTTCAGCAATCGGCAAATGCTTGGCGCGGAGTTGGAGCAGGTCGGCGTCCGGCACGTTTGCGAGAAGTCCTTCGGTGATGCAATGTCGAATCACAGAATTCGCAGCGTCGACACCGGGAAGCTCAACTGCCACTCGCGATGATGGCGGTTCTCGGCAAATTCGTCCAGCGGCAACTCGACGAGCAATCCCCCTGAGAAATGTAAAAGCGCATTGCGCGAGGTCTCCGAACTACCCTCGAGCATGAGAACCAGCGCGCCCTTGTCCGCCTTACCCATCTTTGGCGTTACGGCAATTTCGTCGCGTCGGACACAAACGGTAACGCGATCGCCCAGCAGCCTCCCAGGATAGTAGGGGCCTTCGAGCTCAATGTCATGCCAGCGCAGCTTGCTGCGATTGTTGCCGGGGTCCAGAAACTTGATCTCGGCGGGCAACAAATTGAACAGGCCAAGCAGATTTGCGACATCGGATGAAGCGGGCTGCGACAGAATCTCTCGCGGCGTGCCGGTCTGCGCGATGCGTCCCTCGATCAGGACAACCATTTGATCGGCCAGTGCGAAGGCCTCATCCAGATCGTGTGTCACCAACAGTGTTGGCACGGCGAACTCATCACGGACCCTTGCCAAAATTTCATAGAGCTCAAAGCGCAGCAACGAGTCGAGGCCAACCGAGGGCTCATCGAGCAATAGAACTGAGGGCTCAACTACGAGCGCACGCGCGATCGCACAGCGTTGGCGCTGCCCGCCCGACACCTCATTCGGCTTTCGACCTGCAATCTCGGTCAGGTGGAAGGACTCGAGCAATTGGCTCACTTTACGATGACGCTCAAGCTTGGGTCGCGACGTTGCAGCAAAGCTAAGGTTCTCGCGCAGGGTCATGTGAGGGAAAAGAGCCAACTGTTGAAACAGATAGCCGCAGCGCCGCTGCTGGGGTGTCAGAAAGACACTAGTAGCGACGTCCAGCAGAATCTCGTCATTGAGAAGTACACGGCCAGCGTCCGGTTGCGCGAAACCGCCGATCAGGTCGAGCGTCAGCGACTTGCCCGCGCCGCTCGGGCCAAAAAGACCGGTGACTCCCGGCCCGGCAGTGAACTGCACATCGAGCTTGAAGCCCACAGACTCCTGTGCTTGCGCGAAGCGTTTTTGCAGACGGACTTCAAGCATGTTTCTAGGATCTCAGGGAGAGTGATGGGTTCGTTCGGTTTGCGATCCAGACCACAAAGAAACCGATGGCCGACACGATCAGAACCAGTGTACGAGCCAGTGCAGCGTCACCCGATTCCACAGCTTCGTAGATCGCCACCGACATCGTCTGTGTCTTGCCGGGGATGTTGCCCGCGATCATGATCGTCATCCCAAACTCACCTAGCGAGCGAGCAAATGCCAGCACTGCTGAAGCCGCAATCGCCCGGCGGCACAACGGCAACACAACTCGCCAATAGATATTCCAATCAGCAATACCGAGGCTGCGCGCCGCCTTTATGTAAATCGGATCTACGCTTTCGATCGCGGCCCGGAGGTACTTGGTTAGCAGCGGCGCAGAATGAATGATTGCGGCAATCACGGCAGCCTTTGGTGTAAACACGAGTGGCGAGCCGGTTAGCCGCTCCCACAAGCTTCCCAGCCAGCTCTCGCGCCCGAGGACAATCAGCAGGTAGTAACCGAGCACGGTTGGCGGCAGCACCAGCGGCAACGTCACCGCAGCGTCAAGAAGTTCCTTGCCTCGAAACTGTAGGGCACTCAAGGCCCAGGCACACACCAGCGCGATGACCAGCGAGAACAGGGTTGCGACAGCGGCAACTTCCAGGCTCAGGAGAAGAGGCGAAAAGTCCACTTTGGGCGCTTATTACTTTGCGGGACGCGGACGAGGCGTCGCATCACCTTCAGTGAGCTTCAGGCACCACTTGATCGCCTCGGTGTACATCTGGCGAACATCCGGGCGGTTCAGCGCCTGGTCATGATGTCCGAGGGTCGAGTAGAACACGCGTCCCTTGCCGTAGTCTCTGACCCATGCAACGGCAAAATCGCCATCAGTCCGTTTGACGTTCTTCGCCTTCAGATCAAGCTTCGTTTCGTCCAACCGGGCCAGCACCCGCACGTTTGCACGGGAGAACGCTTTAGCCTGGTAGATCTCGTCATAGATCGTAAAAGCCTGAGGAAAGTGGGCCGTGGCAGGATGCTGACGATCTTCCATGATGATGGGAGCATCAAAGGTGTTCCATGGATGGCTATCGAAGTAGCCACCGATCATCTCGCCATATTCAGGCCACTGGTAAAAAGTATCGAGCGCGCTGTGGATGCCAATAAAGCCCTTGCCATCTTCTTTGATGAAACTCATCAAAGCGGCCTTCTGCTCCTCATCCATTTTCAGCTCGCCTGTCGTGTAGAAGACAACCGCATCAAAAAAGTCGAGATTGCGTTTGTTGCCGGTCATTTTTTTCTTAGTGATGAACTCAGCGCTCGTTTGGATGTAGGTATCCCAAAGGCCGGTCTGCTTCCCAATGTCGTAGACCATGGCAAGGCCTGTCGAAGTTGCATCGTGATGAAAACCCTGCGTTTCGCCGATCGCAAGGATCTTTTTGCGCTTGGGCGGGGGCTGGGCTGTCGACGTCGTCAGGTAAACGCCTAACAGAATTAGAAGGGCAGCTGTGCTGCGTAAAAGAAATTTCATTGCACTCTCTCCGAATGGAAATCATAACGCAGATGAAATACTGGTAGCTTGGACAGCCAGACAGAAGTTGTAAGAATCGCCGTCGTCGGTGCGGGTGCATTTGGGCGTAACCACATCCGCGTATTGAAAGAAATTGAAGGGGCTCAGCTAGTCGGTGTCTACGACAATAATCCCGCCAGCGCAGCAGCCGCAGCGGCAGAATTTGGTGTCACTGCATTTACGAGCCTCGACGATGTGGCGCAGAATGTGCAGGCTTGCGTCGTCGCGGTGCCGACCGCTGCGCACGCCAGCGTCGGATGTCAGTTGCTGCATAACGGGGTCGATCTGCTTATGGAGAAACCGATTGCGCTCGATCTGGAGGACGGGCGACGCCTCATAGAATCAGCAAAGGCACACTCGCGAATCCTTCAGGTGGGCCATCTGGAACGATTCAATCCGGCTGTCGTGGCGCTGGAAAAGGCAATCACACTGCCGCTCTTCTTTGAAATCCATCGCCTCAGCGTCTTTACGCCACGCAGCCTTGATGTCGACGTTGTTCTTGACCTGATGATTCACGACATCGATATCCTGCTCGCGCTGACGGGCAAAGCGCCGGTCGGAATTGAAGCCGCAGGCATACATATTTTTAGCGACAAAGTGGATATCGCCAATGTGAGGATGGAGCTTCCGGGCGGCATCATTGCAAATTTAACTGCCAGCCGCGCGTCTACAGAAAAGGTGCGCAAGCTGCGCGTGTTTCAGCCCGGAGCGTATTTGAGCATGGATTATTCGAAGCAGGAATTATTCGGAATCGAAGTCGGCCCCCAAAAACAAGTCAGGATTAAGCCCTTCGCCGTTGCCAAGAGCGAACCGCTGCAGTTGGAACTCGAGGCATTCCTTGACAGCGTTCGCACTCGGCAGAAACCGAAGGTGGATGGCGAGACGTCGTTAGAGGCACTGAGGGTTGCACTCGCAGTAGTTGATAAAATCGAGTTGCACGCCCAAGTCGTGCGAAAAACTTTGAAAGATGCCGGCTATCCTACCCTCTGAGCCAACTGATCAGCCGATTGAAGATCTCAACCTGATTCGGGATTGGGATGATGGCGCATTTCGTCCGAACCCAAAACTGGCAGCCGTTCTTTCGATAATCTTTCACCTCGCGTTTTTTGGTCTGTTGATGGTTACCCCGCGCAACCTGCTGGATGGCAATTTCTCGAAGCCGCAAGAAATCCAACAACCCCCACGAAGGGTGACGCCGCTGGTGGCACCACGTTTTGAACTAACGCAGAAAGAGCCCAACAAAGCCCCCATCAAGACGGAATTGAATGTTGACGATCTGAGCGCGACGTCGAAGAAGCGTGCGCCGAAAACCTACATCCCGCCTCCATCTCCAGCGCAAAAGGCAGAGACGCCCAGACAAATTGAGGCCCCCCCGCAGTTGCAGGCCACGGCTCCAGATACCCGGCAGTTGGCACAAATCGGTGCGCCGCAAATCCAAACACCGCAAATCATGCCGCTCGAGCAGCCAAAGAAGAACCCCTTTGAGAATGTTGGCCAGACTACGGGAGCCAAGAAGGGGGCACCAGACGGCCGCATAGCTCAGATGCAGCGCGAGACCTTTGAAGACCTCGCCCGCGCCAGCGCAAGTGCCTCCCAGGGCGCAAGCGGGCAAGTTGTGACAGACCTGCCGTCTCCGATGAACCCGTCGCAGCCTCAGAACAAGATCGGGTCAAGCCTCGAGTTGCTGAGCGATCCGGAGGGCGTGGATTTTCGGCCTTACCTGAGGCGCGTCCTGGCCATCGTCAGGCGAAACTGGCTTACGGTAGTCCCCGAAAGCGCACGATATGGCAGGCGAGGCAAGACGATGATTCAGTTCTCGATCAGCCGCGACGGGCGGGTGCCAAAGCTGGTAATTGCCGGTCCATCCGGAACTGAGGCCCTGGACCGTGCAGCCGTTGCAGGCATCAGCGCATCGAACCCCTTTCCACCACTACCGCCGGAATTCAAAGGCGAGGTTGTGCGATTGCAATTTGCCTTCTCGTACAACATGCAATGAACACTACGAAGATGACGATTGGATTGATCGGTTATGCCGTGATTTCAGTGCTTGCGTACTTCACGCTTGAGCGCGAAACGCTTTGGGCGGTCTGGGTATTGATGGGCGGGTTGGCGTTAAAGACTTGGGTCGCGGCGCAGCAGCTTCGCACCAAGCATGCCGCCGAGGCTGCTGAGCGTCGTAGCGCCGACGAAGTAGATGCCCATAAACATCAGAATTGAGACGGCCAGCATCACCGGATTCTCGAAGATCTCTTTGAGCTTGCCCATGTCTGACTCAGAGAAATTACCCTTCAACGCAGCTTCCTGGATTTTCTGAAGCTCCCCGGATTCAAGAGCAGGGATGATGCTCACCGTAAACAGCACCAGGAACAGAGCGAAAATGAACACGCCTGTGATCCAGCCCAATCTGGCACCAGCCACTACCGTCAACGGAATACCCGTCCGCCGCTGATAGAACCACACCGATAATCCACCGGCAAAGAGAGTGGGGAGAATGATGCCCATCAGAGTCAGGCCGCCGAAGTTCGCTAGCGGCACTAGAATGGCCATCGAAAGCGCAGCGACAATAAATCCGACCCTTACCGCAGGACCATTACTGAAGCTGATCTCTGTGGGAGTTTCGTGTTGTTCGGCTGCTTCAAGAATTTGCTCAGCTTCGACAGGAATTTCATCCTCATCGGGGGGCATCGTAAACGTGGGGGCACCACAACGATGACAAAAACTCGCGCCTTCGACTAGCTGGGTACCGCAACTGCAAACTTCCGCCACAACCTAAGCTTAGCGCGCCACGTTATCCTAGCGGTTTAAACTATGTCTCCGATCAACCTCCTCGTACTCGCCGATCCCGGTGGCCGTTACCTGAGCATGCTGCCTCAACTCGGGTCGAACGTGACCTATGAAATCACAAAAGACGCGACCCGTGCCGCCGAGCTGGCTCCTCTGGCAGATGTCATTCTGACGGGCGTCGGCGTGTCGACCGTCGTCGTCAAAGCAGCGATCGACACTGCAACAAAATTGCAGTGGCTGCATGCGCTCTCGGCTGGAGTCGATCACCTGATGGCAACCCGACTGCGCGCTTCAGAAATCCCCGTCACCAATGCCAAGGGTGCTTACAGCCAGTCTCTGGGCGAATATTGCATCGCCGCAATGCTCTACTTTGCCAAGGATCTCCGGCGCATGATGACGAGCCAGCAGGCAGGCAAATGGGATATCTTCGACATCGATATGCTGGAGGGCAAGACCCTCGGAGTGATGGGCTACGGCGATATCGGCAAGGCTTCTGCCCGCCGCGCAAAGGCCTTTGGCATGAAGGTGATTGCGCTGCGGCGACGACCGGATAAATCGGCTGGCGACGAGTCCGCCGATGAAATCTGGGGCATGGACCGCAAGCTAGAATTGATGGCAGTGAGCGATTATCTGTTGCTGGCAATGCCCAATACTCCCGACACTCAGGGGATTGTCGGCGATACCGAATTGCGCGCCATGAAGCCGGATTCAGTAATCATTAATCTCGGGCGCGGCAATGCGATCGACGAAAAGGCTCTCATCGCTACGTTGACAGAGAGGCGCATTCGCGGAGCAGCGCTGGACGTCTTTGAAATTGAGCCGCTGCCCGATGGCCACGTTTTCTACGGGATGGATAACATCCTTGTCAGTGCTCACACTGCGGATCACTCCCGCAGTTGGCTCGAGGATTCTATGGGCATCTTCCTCAACAACTATGCCCGCTTTGCTGCGGGCCAGCCGTTGTTCAATCTCGTTGACAAGAGCGTGGGCTACTAGTGAACGGCGACGACATACGTGCTGCAGCGGCCCGTATCGAAGGTCTTGTTCACCGCACGCCCGTGCTCACATCTCGCGGACTCAAGGAGAGAACTGGCCTGGATTGCTTTCTGAAATGCGAAAACTTTCAACGCACGGGCAGCTTCAAGATACGCGGTGCCTCCAACTTCATCGCCCAGATCTCCCAGGCAGATCGAGGACGTGGCGTCGTAGCCCAATCCAGCGGCAATCATGCGCAAGCGGTGGCTTATGCCAGTCGCGCTGCGGGCATCGCTGCCACCATCGTCATGCCAGAGGATGCTCCCAAAATCAAGATCGGCAACACCCGCGATATGGGTGCGCGCATCGTTACCTATGACCGGATGAAGGAGAGTCGCGAACCCATCGTGCGGCGTATAGCGGATGAGACCGGCGCGACGCTGATCCCGCCTTATGATCACCCTTGGACCATCGCTGGTCAGGGCACCCTCGCTCTTGAGCTCATGGACGAGATTCCGAATCTCGACGCCCTGCTCGTTTGCCTGGGCGGTGGCGGTATGCTCAGCGGCTGTGCACTGATCGCAAAGCAGATCAATCCGAAGATTCGCGTGTTTGGTGTCGAGCCCGAACTGGCCAATGACTATGCGTTGAGCATGAAGGCGGGCAGGCCCATCGAAGTGGATGGCAGCGCTACGATCGCCGATGGGCTGCGCACACCAAAGCCAGGGGACATCACCTTCCCAATCGTTCAGGAACTTGTCGAAGACATTCTCCTGGTCAGCGAGGAAGAGATCCTGGAGGCAATGCGCTTTGCAATGACGAGGCTGAAGATCGTCATCGAACCCAGTGGCGGCGTGTGCGTCGCTGCGGCGCTGGCAGGAAAGATCCCGGCAGGCATCGCACGCGTTGGCTTGGTTGTGAGTGGCGGCAATGTCGATCTGGAGTTGCTGGGGCAACTCTAGTGCACTGCGGATACTCAAAGCTCAAATCCTGCGTTTCCACCTGCTTTGCATTGATTTATTGCGCATGTCTTCGCTTTCGCGTAACTTGAAATCATGGACTACTCCGGCATCATCACCATCGCGCCTGGAAAGCGCAGCGGCAAGCCATGCATTCGAGGCCTGCGCATCACGGTCTGCGATGTTCTGGAATACTTGGCCTCGGGAATGAGCACCGAGCAAATCCTTCAAGATTTTCCGTCGCTGCAAGAGTCCGACATTCGCGCCTGCCTTGCTTTCGCAGCGGATCGGGAACCCAAGCTTGAACTTCTCAGCGCATAAAGCTACTCCTCAACGAGAATCTTTCTCCTCGACTGATCTCTCGAATTGAGGTCAGCTCACCAGCGACTTCATATCCCGCAAAATCAGGCTAACAACTCGACTTCAATCTCGCACAGTTTCGATGTAGGGGAACGCTCTGCCTTGAGGGCATCCCAATAGATCTGGATCGATTCCGCTGCTCGTTCTGTCAACTATGCTTCTGATCGACCTGTCACGAGGATGGAGGGAAGTTCAGGAACGCATCCACTCCACCCCGTAGGTCCGCTTTCCATAACCAGTGAATACTTTCGGGTCATCGTTTGTCCTCTTCAATTCTCCCTAACTCAAGCCCCGCTCCAGCTCCGCCTGAAACTTCGGGTGCGCAATCGAGATCAGCAGCTCCGCCCGCTGTCGTACATTTTTCCCGCGCAAATTGACAGCGCCAAATTCAGTCACGACCCAGTGAACATCGCCGCGCGTCGTCACAACCGGAGCCCCTGGCTTCAGTTGCCGGACAATGCGCGAGACGGTTCCGCCCTTGGCTGTCGATGGCAGGCAAATGAACGGCATCCCCCCTTCGCTGCGAGACGCGCCGCGAATGAAATCGAGCTGGCCGCCGATGCCAGAGTGTTGCAGCGGGCCAATACAATCCGCACACACCTGCCCCATCAGATCCACTTCGAGCGCAGCATTCACTGCGCACACCTTCGGGTTTTGCGAGATCGCAAATGGGTCGTTTGTATGCCGCGTCTGGTGGAATTCAAACATCGGGTTGTTATGCAGGAAATCCATCAACTTGCGCGACCCTATAGCGAAGCCAGCCACCGCCCGATTCGGATAAATCTTTTTCCGGCTGTTGTCGATCGCCCCACTCTCGATCAGCGGAATGATCGAGTCCGACACCATTTCGCTATGCAGGCCGAGATGCCTGTGGTTGCCAAGCAAGGCAGCAATTGCATCCGGGATCGAACCGATGCCCAACTGTAAAGTTGCCCCATCGGGAATCAGCGCCGCCACGTGCCGGGCAATGCCAAGGTGCTCTGGCGTATTGGGACGCGCATGGCTCTCCGCCAGCGCAAAGTCGCCTTCCACAATCACATCGATCTCATCGACGTGAAGAAATGAATCGCCAAGGACCCTTGGCATTTGGGGATTCACAATCGCGATGACGTGGCGGGCCATGCGGGCCGCGCTGATCGTAATGTCCACGCTTGGCCCCAAGCTTACGCGCCCATCGCCATCGGGCTGCGTGCATTGCAGGAGTGCGACATCGAGTGGCAGTGTGCCATCCAGAAATAGCGATTCGATCTCTCCCAAAAAGACCGGCGTGAAATCCGCCCGGCCAGACTGCACGGCCTCCCTTGTGTTGCCCGCAACAAACAACGCATTGTGACGAAAACTGGCCGCGTACTGAGGCTGCACATAATCCAGCTTGCCCAAGGTGAGTAAGTGTACGACCTCCACGTCACGCAGCTGATCGGCTCGACGCGTCATCGCCTCAACCAATGGCTTGGGCTCTGCGCAGGCCTGATGGATAAACACTCTTTGCCCGGAAGCAATGACGCTCACCGCCTGATCGACACTTACCATAGGCTCACCTCATATTCGATACGGCGTTTCGCGAAAGCGGGCAGCCAAACACTTGTCGGTGCCGCCCACATCATCCCTCGAGTGGCCCGACGGAAGCGAAGCTCGGGATACGGGCTTGCGCCGAATTCAATGCCCCACGTCATCGTCACGCCATTCCAGGGCGCAAAGCTTCGCTCGCAATTTTCTTCCCAGATACCCAGCCAGGGAAAGTCCTGCAGGTTCCACTTGTATCCGATCGATAATCCGAGTTCCTGGTTGGATACTGTCACTTCGCCCTTGCTCAGCAGGTGAGCGTGAAAGTCCGAGCTCTTGGAGGCACTGGGATAGGTCCGGTCGGCGAACTCGAATTCTTCTTCATTCAGCCGGGCACTGCGCAGAATCGGTGCCTCCAACTTAGTGATGCCCCTCGCGACAAAGGGCGGCCCCAAAGTAACATGCTCTTGCCAGGCAATCTGGCGGTCGAAGGGGAGTAAGTTCTCGACAGTTTCACTGATGTGCACCCGGTTGCCCTCAAGGCGCAGTTGGCGACTCAGCTTCAGTTGAGAGAGGGGCAGATGTGCACAGAGACTTTCATCATAGGGGACGATGGATGCCTCGCCGTGTACGGTGTATCCTGCCGCCACTTCCTCCGGCGACGGCGGCCCAAAATGATCGACACACCAGTTGTGGCCCATGATTCCAGCAAGCAGCTTGGCCTCCGCTCCGGTGCCGTATTCAGGGTGCTTCAACGACGAATAGGTCGACGGCTCAATGCTTTGCCAGGGAGGCGTCCAAAGGGGATTTATGCCACTCGCCTTATGCAGCAATTCGGCGATGTGACCACCTTCGGCCAGCACAGTAACGCGCAGCTCATCGTTCTCCCACTGGTACGCCCGACGCCCACGATACAGGGTGTGTCTCATTCCCGCTAGGATAGCGATATGCCGAAGTGGATCGCGTTACTGGCCGTCTTAACCGCCGCCCCTTATTGGGAATCAACCGAAGTGAAGGATTGGAATGAGGAACAACTGATCGATTTCTTCAACAGCTCTCCCTGGGCGCAACCCGCGGAAGCCGTTGCCAGCACGGGCTCAAGGGATGGCCTCAGTACTTTTCTTGCGACCTCTGTGCCGATGCAACTGGCCGAGATCGAGATGCGTCGTCGGCGAATCCGCAAGGTTGCCGGGGTGGATGTCGTCGCGGATCCGGCTTGGGAAGAGTTCCGCGAATTCCTGGAGCGCGATCGAGGCAAGTACATCGTACTAGCCGTAGCCATTCCGGCAAACGCCACACTTGAAGCAACTGGGATGGCGATGATGGAAAACCAGAGCATCATGAAGATCGGCAAACAGAAAGTGAAGATGTCCGGGTATTTCCCCCCATCGCCAACGGACGGCTATACGCGAATGATCTTTCCCAAAGGCAATGCCACCGACGCCAAAGAAATCGTGTTTGAGCTATATGTCCCGGGAACGGGTATGCCCAATCGAATGGCGATCTATTCCCGCAAAGAGATGAACTATCGCGGGCGATTGGAGATGTAAGCGGCGAGACTGTGTTGCCTCAGCGCGAATGCGGCGCCCTTCCCCCTCTTCGATTGAGGCATTTAGCCTAGCCCAGTATAAATTGATTGATCCGCCCGCCCTTGATCGTGGCGAGCTTCGAGAGTCTTGCAATAGGCTGATAGCTCTTCTCGAACTGATCGATGTAGCTGTACAGGTTGCGGGTTGCTTCGTGGACATGCGCGTAGACCTTGGCCTATTGGCCAGGAGGAAAGCAACCAGGGGCCAGATCTGCGTACAGCAAACCATGGACATGTGGACCTGGCCAGCCTTCAGTGCGCGGATTCGGATCGGCAATCCCTTCTTAGCTTGCTTCTGAATCGCCGCATTGAGCTTGAGCTGGGCTGGCGAATGGTCGAGCGGCACGTCCATGCCGAGCTTGTTGCGGATAGTGATGGTCTTCCGGCAGAAATCGGGAAGGTCGAGGAACGTCGCCACTACGGCGGCTTGCTCGGCAGGCGTCATGGTCTCAGGCACAGGCATCATCAGTGCACTTGCTTATTGCCGGATCAGATCCGAGGTGGAAATGCCGTGCCGATCAAGCTTCCTGCCCAGCTGGATGTAGGCTTATTGTCGGACCAGTTTGACCGTCGAGAGCGGACAGCAAAGCTCTGCGGCGATCTCGACAACGGTGCGGCCGTCGCGGTAGAACGCGAGGATGACGCGGCGCTGGCGCTCGTCGAGCAGCTCGTCGACAGCGGCACCTAGCACACGGTGAATCGTGGCTGCCTGTATCTGGTTTGTGTTGCTCTCTTCCGCGCCTCGCTCGGAATGGGCAGTAAGCGGATGAGCAGTCGGTGACGTGTTAGCTT
>JBBRBI010000033.1:0-56024 GCA_038206015.1 Bryobacterales bacterium
GCCGCATCGGCAGTATCACCGACTTATAGTGCAGTTGCGAATCCATTCCAGCTGTATCGATAATCGACAGATCCGGGAAAAACCGTACCTGCGGCAGTCCCGTCAATCCCGGTCGGGCATCCAGCACCCGCATCTGCTCGGCCGTGTAGCAACTCCGAACCGTCTCCCAATCTTCAGGTCGCGGCCCGACAATCGACATCTCGCCACAAAAGACGTTCCAGAGTTGCGGCAATTCGTCCAGCTTCAACATCCGCAGCACCTTGCCCACCGCAAAGATGCGCGAGTCGTTCTTCGCCGTAAACGCCCCAGCCTTATCGGCGTGCATGTGCATGGTGCGAAACTTCAACTGGCCAAAGAGCTGATTCCCACAACCCGCCCTCGGTGCCACGTAAAACACAGCACCTGGGCTCGATACTTTGATCGCAATCGCGATCAGCGCGAACAGCGGCGCTAGCACGAGCAGCGCCAGGCCACTCATCGCAACGTCAAAGGCGCGCTTTAGCCACATCGTGTCTAAGCCCGGTTCTCCGCACAAATTCGCTTCACGGCTTGGGTGACATACTCAACCTCTTCATCCGTCATCGACGGGAAGATCGGCAGCGATACCAGTCGCGGCCACAGTGCATTGGATACCGGATAGTCATCGGCCGCAAACGAGTAAGTCTGTTTGTAGTAAGGGTGTAAGTGCAGCGGCATCCAGTGCACCGAGCAAGTAACTCCCGCCGCCTTCATCTCGTCGATAAACGCCGCTCGATCTATGCTCAGCCGATCCAGATTCAACCTCATCGAGAACAGATGCCAAGAGCTCTGCCGATCATCGCGCTCTATCGGCAGCTCTACGCCTTCTGTCTCGCTCAACTGCTCGCGATACAGCGACGCAATGCGCCTCCGGGCCTGCCAGAACTCCTCACTCCGTCCCAACTGCGCCACACCCAGCGCCCCTGCCATGTCCGTCAGGTTGTACTTGAAGCCAGGCGCAACAATTTCGTAATACCAACTGCCCTTGCTCTCAAAACGATTCCAGGCCGAACGCGACAACCCATGCAGACTCATCATCCGCATCCTGTCCGCCAGCTCTTCATCGTTGGTCGTCGCCATGCCGCCCTCGCCCGTCGTGATGCACTTATTGGCATAGAACGAAAAGCAGGCCGCGCTCGACCCCACTCCCACAGCCTTCCACGCGCCCATCTCATCGCGCCGATACGCTGGCAAGGTATGCGCCGCGTCCTCAATTACTGCGATGCCAAACTCCTTGCCCAAGGCGTGCATCGCGTCCATATCGGCCATCTGTCCGCCATAATGCATCGGCAGAATCGCCTTCAACCTTCCGGCCTGCTTCGCTCGTCCAGCCGCCGCCTGGGCCTGCTTCGGGTCGATGCACATTGTCTCGGCTTCGCAATCCACCAATACCGGCGTCGCGCCAAAATAACGCACAACCTCGGCGGTTGCCGCAAATGTCATATTCGGAACCAGCACCTGATCCCCCTGTTCCAAGCCAATCGCCTCCAGTGCCAGGTGCAGTGCAGCTGTGCAGGAGTTCAATGCGACGGCATACTTAGCCCCAACGCTCGCCGCAAATTCTTCCTCAAACTGCTTCGTCTTTTTGCCCGTCGTCAGCCAGCCCCCATCCATCACTTCAAGGACAGCCGCTTTCTCCGCCTCGCCGATCGACGGACGAAAGAAGGGCACGCTACGCAGCGCTGCAAGTCTCTCTGTAGTCACTGTTGAAACGCTCATCGATGATCTCCTATCGGAACCGCAATCTGTGTGGTCGTTGGCCAGTATTCTGGCAACTCCTCGAACACTTCTTTATGCTTGCCCTCGGCCAACAGAACCCGCCAGCGCGGCAACTGTTCGACCAGCTCTGCCTTCATTGAGGGTGCTGTCGGCTGAATCCCAAGGATGCGCGGATGCGCCGTCGGCATCGGTGTTTCGCCCTCGTCATTCAGTTCCTCGTTCATCTTCTCGGCAACCGTCAGGCCTGTAAACTTCACTTCGATGTCTTTACCCGGCCGCTGCCCGCTCAGGCGAATCATCGTCTGCGCCAGGTCGTTAATGTTGACGGGTGTGCCCATATCCAGCATGTAAATGCCGCCGGTTTCAGCAAATGCACCCGCCTGCAACACCAGCCTCACCGCTTCCGGTATCGACATAAAGAAGCGCGTCGCATTCTTGTCAGTTACCGTCAACGGCCCGTTGCGTCGCAATTGCTGATCGAACAACTGCACAACGCTGCCGTTCGATCCGGCCACATTGCCAAATCGCACCGTTACATAGTGCGTCCCATGCCGTTCGTTCAGTTCCGATATCACCATTTCTGCCAGGCGCTTGCTCAGCCCCATATAAGACATCGGCCGAACTGCCTTATCGGTTGAGATATTAATCATCCGATCCACACCCACCGCCGCCGCCGCCATTGCGACATTCGTTGTGCCCAGCAGGTTATTGCGCAATGCCGCCTGCGGCCGCGCCTCCATCATGCCGACATGCTTATGCGCTGCGGCGTGAAAGACCAGTTCCGGCTGTGCGAATTCAAATTCTTCCTGCAGCGACCGCTGGTCTGTTATGTCAACCAACAGCGGAACCACACTCACCAGCGGGTACTTTTCCTTGACCTCGCGCAGGATGAAAAAGAGGCTGTTCTCCGAGTGGTCCAGTAAGTACAATCGGCTCGGATTCAACGCCGCCAACTGCCTACTCAACTCGCCGCCAATTGATCCCCCAGCCCCCGTTACCAGCACCGGACGCCCTTCAACAAAGTGCCGCAACTGGTCATAGTGGATGCCCACTTCCTCGCGTTGCAGCAGCACCTCGATACCCACTTCATCCAGCAGCGGCGCGCTCAAATACTTATTGCGTCGGCCACTGCGCAGCAGCACATACTCCAACCCCGCCTCCACTGTATTGCGAGTCAGTCGCAACAGTTCTCGCTCCTCCAGCGACGGATAGGCGATCACAATCATGTTCACTCGCTGTCGTTTGGCGATCTCGATTGCATTCCCAGCCAAACCCAGATACGGCACGCCAAATATCAGACTCGAGTTCGGCATCGTTTTGGTCGAAACAAATCCGATTGCCAGAAAGCGCGGGTCGTCAAACACCGCCTTCAGCGATTCCATCGTCTCCTCGCCCAGCACCACGATTGCCCGTTCCCTGGCCAGATCGCGATCCCCATGAAAGCGTCCAACGATGCGATGCAGACTGAAATAGGTCAGTCCCGTCAAAAGTGTCAGGACAGAGTCGATCATCACAACCGCGCGCGAAATCCCCAATTGGCCCAGTAGCGTCACCACAACAACGCCAAACACCACGCTCGGCAGGACAATCGCCGCCACCACTGGTCCAAAATCGGCAAAACTACCCGACGCAGCTGGTCTTCGATTGATATCAAACCCAACAAAGCCAATCAGCCGGAACATCCAAAGCACCGGCAGCGTCACCGCAATCGCCGCCCAGTCACCCCCGGTCAGCGCAAATTCAAAGCGCAGCCCAAACGCCAGGACATAGCAGCAGCTCGATAGCAGCAACAGCGTCAAAAGGCCCATTCGATGTTTCAAGATCGTCCCTCGCTTTCAATTACTTCCGGCTGTACTTCGGCCCTCACCGTCAAGCTTCGTGTAGCCACCATCGGGCTCTCCAACCGCTTGCGATAAAACGCCGCCGCGTCACCCGGCCCCGCCAGCGGCACTCGAATTGGTGCCGATTGCACAATCCTCGCCGCCGCAATTGCATGTGGCGCCGCAAATCTCGCATATTCAATCACGATGCTGATCGCTGCCGCAAAGAAACACGCCGCAAGAAAACCCAGTGCCAGCACAAAGCTGCGGTGGTTCCGCGTCGGAGACATCGGGATGGCTGCCGCCTCCAAAATTGAGGCCCGCATCCCACCAATGCCGCCTGCCAGATCAGCCGCCTGCGCTTCCTGTTCTTTCTTCAGAAAAAGCATGTAGGTGTCCTCGGCCAGCTTCGCCTTCCGCGACAGATCCTCAAGCCGCACTGCAAAGCCTTCCAACTGTTCGCTCTTGCCCTTCACCCGACCCGCCGCCGCACTCAGCGCCGCATCCCGGGCCCGCAGTCCCGCCAGATTCGCCTCCAACCTCAGCTTCTCCGCCGCCAGGCTCTGATGCAGTGGATTCAAACTCTCACTTCTCTCGATAACTCGAAAATTCTGCTCCCGATCTAGAGCCTCCCGCACGGTCGCAATTTGCTTCTCGGTCTGCTTCACGCCGCGATAACTCGGGTCGTACTTCGTCAGCATCTCGCTGCGCTGCGTCTCCAGTTGCATCAGTTGTGTCTTCAATCCATCCACCAGCCCCGAACTGGCTGCCGTCCGCCGACCGCTTTCAACCGCCGCAGGCTGTGCGGCCAGTTGCGTCTGAATCGCCGCCAACCGGTCGCGATTCTCAGATATCTGGCTGCGGACCTCTTCGATCCCGCTGTCCAGATCGCTGCCCCGTCGCACCGTCGATTGGCGCTGCTCCGCCAGCATCGGCGTGCTCGCTTCTTGGCGCAATGATTCAAGCGCTTCCTGCGCCGCCGCCCATTCGCTCTCCACCTGCTTTAACTTCCCGGCATACAGCGCCGCCGTTGGTGGACGCTGGCTCAACTGCTTTTGCTTGGCCACATACAACTCGCCCAGCGTGTTCAAAACCCTTGCCGACTCCACCGCATCCCCGTTCCGATACTTCACCTGAATCAGGTTCGTTCCCGTCAGCGGCGACGCCTTGATCGCATCGTCGAATTCCTCTACCGCCTTCGCCCCTTTGCCCGTCTTGCGGGCCAACTCTTCTAGTAAACTATGCGATTTGAGAATCTCGACTTCCCCCGCCGCAACATCCAGATTCGCAGTCGTCGCTTCCCCCTGGCCCGACAGCCGAATCCGCATCTCTGCTTCATAAACCGGTGGCTTGAAGATCGTGTACGCTACTGCACTGCCAAACACCAGCAAAAACATGATCAGCATCGGCCACTTCTGGCGCAACACCAACGCAATGACCGCCCCCAACTCCGCCGTACCCGAGACGCGCATCTCGGCATAGTCCGATGCCCGGCGCTGCGGAGCCTTGTTCACTTGCGGACGCAGCACTTGCCTGTCGCTTGGTTGATTTGTGGATTGGGGAGTCATGCTTTACCTCTTAGCGCCACAGGACGCCGGAACTCAACAAAAAGCCCAACTGCGTCGCACTTAGAATCCGCTCGACGAGCACAAACGGAGACCGCGACACGTAGATCGCATCGCCACTGCGCAAGGTTAAATCCTCTTCAAAATGCCCGCGCTCCAAAATCTCTTTGGTCCGCACCCGCCGAGTCTCGTATTGATCCGCCTTCAGCCGATGCACCAACAACACCTCTCCCCGTTTGGCATCCTTAGTGAATCCGCCCGCAATCGCCAGCGCGTCCGTCAGCGACACGTTGCCCTTCAGATCAAAACGCCCCGGCTTGCTCACTTCCCCATTCACCACAAACCACGGCTTCTCAAACTCTTTCAGCACGATCGTGATCTCCGGCTCGACCAACACCTTGGTGTATGCCTTTGCCATCGCCTCGCGCGCCTCGCTTACAGACAAGCCGCTCAATTTCAGATCCTCCGCCCCTTTGAGCTGCACAAATCCGTCCGGGTGCACAGTAAGGCTTTGGTTAAACTCCGGTGTCAGTCGAAACTGCACCTCAAACACATCGCCAACCTGAAGTTGATAGCGGGGCTCCCGAGGCGCAAACTGAGCAAACGCAACCACAGCGTAGGCCAATGTTGTGCCCAAAATAAGCAATCTGCTTTTCATACGTATTGGCATCTTAGGGGTCAACCCTTAGAAGCATCAATGGCCCACTAGTACTAAAGGCACTTTTTCAAGCGGCGGAATACATCTCAAACTATCCCCAAATAATCTTAGGGCCCGCCCTTAAGTGCAAGCAAATAAACAGCTTGACAGGATGCCGCCTTAGGCCGTTCTACCTATGACTTTGGTTCTAGGTACGCATGGCCTTCACCCTTAAATAAATTTTGAGAGTTATCTTTCCGATACACTTAGTTCCAATGCATTGGGTTGTCCTCACAGGGTCCTATCCGCCTGACGAAGGTGGGATTGCCGATTACACCTTCGTTATCGTCAAGCGCCTGACCGAATTGGGCAGCCGTGTACAGATATTTACCGGTCCTGAAGTCACAGGCGGCCTTTCCCCCGTCCTCAATGCTGTTTCCGTCCACCGCCTCGCCAGTCACTTCACACCCTTTGCCCTGCTCGCTCTGGAACGCGAGCTAGCCAGCATTCCTGAACCCTACGAAATCCTCGTGCAGTATGTCCCTCAGGCCTTCGGCCCCCGTGCTCACAGTCGCTTTCGCGGCCTCCCGATGTGGTTCTGTCTTTGGCTCAAGTGGCGCAGCCCGGCGCGGACAACCGTCATGATCCACGAAACGCTGGTCCACGCCGGTCCGGGTGCTGGATGGCGCGACCGAATCCTCCACCACGCCACCCGCTGGATGCTCGGCTGGCTGGCTCAAGCCGCTGATCGTATCTTTCTTTCCACCGACGCCTGGCGAACAGAAGTCGCCCCCCTCGCCCGCCCCGGCACCCCAATTGAGACTCTGCCTGTGCCCAGCAACGTCGCTGAAACCTACGATGCCACTCGCGCCGCCTCCATCCGAGCAGACAACACCTTACTCCTCGGCCACTTCGGCACCTACCGCGAACCCGTCTCGGGCCTCATCCGCCAACTCATCCCCGCGCTCCTCACCGCCGGCAGGCGCATGCTACTGATCGGCTCCGGCAGCCAGGAATTCCTCGATCCATTTCTCAAAGATTACCCCCAGCTCACCGAACATCTCACCGCAACGGGCGCGCTCCCCAGCGACGAAATCGCCGCCCACATCGCGGCCTGCGACCTGATGATTCAACCCTACCCTGATGGCGTCACCTCACGCCGAGGCACGCTCATGGCAGCAGTCGCCCTCGCCAAGCCGGTCCTCACCAACGACGGTGCCGCAACAGAAGCCGTCTGGCGGGACTCGGGCGCAATCGCCATGGTGAGTCACTTCGACGTCGCTCAATACAGTGCCCGGTTAGACGAGTTGATCGACGGTGGCAAACTCAACGACCTCGGCCACGCAGGTCACGCCTTCTACACGAGCTACTGCTCCAGTCAGCGCACTGCCGCGGCTTTAGAACGAATCAAAAGCTAACGGCCGACCACCTAAAACTGCACCTGCGACATGACCCCGAGGGGCCCGAGGGGGACGTTCACCTCCGTCCCCCTCGACC
This sequence comes from Bryobacterales bacterium, assembly GCA_038206015.1. Lineage (GTDB taxonomy): Bacteria > Acidobacteriota > Terriglobia > Bryobacterales > Bryobacteraceae > Bryobacter. The sequence goes on from JBBRBI010000033.1 coordinate 7,257, forward strand.
GCTCACGCTGGACCGCGATTGTCAATACCGCTGTGGCCCCGCCATCACCACCATCTGCGTTACCGGTCAGCTTGATCCCACGTTCCGTGCCATCTTCGCGGGAAGTCATCATCCATGCTACGCTCAGCGCTCAAGGCGAATTACGGTGAGGTGTAGCCATATGTTACTCCCAAGATTATGGTTTGCGGTTGCGGATGGTTGTGTATCCTCTGCCCAGTCGATGCAGAACATCGTGATAACGTCGGCAGCAAGCTATCTGAGAGGCCTGCCTCCAAAGGGGTCGATCCGCGCGGCATTTTGCACAGGATTGCAAGTTCAGGGGGTGGTTTATGCCACGACAAACCCCTTACCGTTCACTCTCGCTGGAATTTCGGTTTCGGTCAGAACGCAATTCAGCTCACCACACAGACCTCAAGCTTACAATCGCCTGGTGATTTTTTTTGATCGACAGAAACTTGGCTGCTTTTCAGCACGCAGCGGATTTTTCTCTCGTAACCCAAAAGAATCCGGCTCTTCCTGGTGAGTTTCTGGTCGCCTATCTCACGGGGCTGCCAGCCACTCAGCCAATCGTTCCAACCGGCCAAGCCGCTCCATTCTCGCCGCTAGCCGTCGTCCCTCAGCCCCACCAGCCAAACCTCGTGGATCAGTTTGCGCTTCTATTAAATGGAACAGTGGTCGCCAATAGTTGTCCGGCTGATTATTCCCCCTGTCAGGCATCGAAGCTCCTATGGCTTGGTCTCACACCTGGAATCGTCGTGACTTATCAACTGAACTTTGTGATGCCCCCTGTAGTGCCGTTCGGCAACCTTAGCGTCCAGCTACAAAGGTCGACTTGCGCCAGGATATTTGGAACGGGTTGCGGAGGCATGGGGGCCGGTTTCTTCCCGAATGCCAGCGCTGGCTGCATTTTGACTGGTGGTGGTGGGACGAGCACCAGTTCCGCAGTTCCACTCCCCGTCTTGTAACTCGCCGCACTAACCATCCGGCTTCTGCCATAACCCACCGGGTCAGCCTCCATCTCCCTCGGAAGTCGACTCAAATATAAGAGCTTCGGCAACTTACATCACAGAAAGCTGACTGCCGACCACCTAAAACTGCACCTGCGACATGAAGTCAGTCAAGTAGCGACGCCACACCAGCCACGTATGCGCGCCCTCCGTCTCGACATACTTGTTTGTGATCTTCTTCGTATTCAACCATTCGACGAACGTGCGATTCGCCGCCACCAGCCCATCGCTCTTCCCGCAGGCGATCCACAGCAGCTTGATCCGCGCATTGTCCTTCTCACTCAAAGTCGGAAAGGCATCCTCAGCCCTGCCAAACAGCATCGGCGCGCTGCTCATCGCTCCAATCCACGCAAAGCGATCCATGTGCCGCAAACCAACATACAGCGTCTCGGCACCGCCCATCGATAGCCCGGCAATCGCCCGCTCGTTCGCCTTTTCGCTTACCTTGTAGGCCTTCTCTGCAATGGGCAAAACCTCCTCCATCAGGCTCTTCTCAAACCCCTCGGTATTCTTCACAAAGTTCCCGGCCGCCCGCACCGTGCCCGCCTTCAAATCCTTAACAGAGAATCCGTATCCCAGCGGCATCACCACCACAAACGGCTTCTTGCCCCCGGCGATCAGGCGGTCAAAGATCAGATTTGCCTTGCCTACTGTCGTCCATCCATCCGCCAGATCGCTATAGCCATGCAGCAACACGAGCAGCGGATAGCGCTTCCCGGCGTCATAACCCGGCGGCGTATACACATAGAAATCGCGATTCTCGGCAGCCACCTTTGAGGCGAAAAAGTGATGGTGCACCGTGCCATGCGGGATATCGGTGATCTCCCATGGCTCCGGCTTTTCCCCCGGGATCAGAAACATATTCGAAGGATTCAGCGCATTCGTCTTCATATCGCCATTGATGGCATCGATGGTGCTTACGCCATCGACGCGAAACGTGTAGCCGTACATATCTGGCGGCAGGGCTTCGCTGGTGCCAGACCAGATCCCCTTCTCATCTTTAGTCAAGGCGAAAGCTTTATTGCCTTCAATAGCGACATCCACCTTGAGCGCATTCGGGGAGCGCAATCGAAAGGTCGCGGTCCGGTCCGCATTTACAACTGGGGAAACGATAGGCTGAGCCTGCGGCTGAGCTGTCAAAAGCGCGGCCGTCAGGCCACAAAAAGCAATGAAGCGATGCATGGCAATCAGGATATCCAATCCCGCACTGGGATGCCCCACGCCGCAGTATGAACCAAGTAGCCTCCGGCACCGGTTGGCCATCATGAGTCATTACTTTGCCACACAACCTCGCGATTGTCAGAGAACACTCCATTTGCGCCAAAGCTTATGCATTGAACGGCAACTTTGTCCATGACACCATTGATGCCGCTTCGGCCATCACCGGTCTCGATCTCGACGTCGCGGGCAGCACCCAGATCACGCCCTGAAGGTGAAAACTTCGTTGGTGGAGAGATTGGAAAAAGTTTTGACTGTGACTCGTCCTTGAACTGTGAGATTGGCAGGGTCTTCACTAACACAGTTACCGCCGCACATAGGTCCCGGGCGGCAGCTTTGCGATTCGATACTCACCAAGGTCGTTGCCAAGCGCGCCTCCGCAATGGTCGTCAGACCGACTTGCCGCTGCTTCGATATGATCTTTCTTTTGAACTCTGATCGAATAAGTGCCGGGCGCTGTTCTTCTTCTCTCTTTTGCGGTGGGATCCCAAGTCTCCATCGACGGCAGAATTAACTTATGCTGGTGGCCCGCCTTTTGAAAAAACGATGAGCCGGGAGCAAACACAATCCGATGAGAATGCGAGCGACGTTATTGCTAATCCTGTTGATGACACCGGCATTTACTGCGGCGACCGATTACCCCGAAGCGCAAATTACAAATGGTCTTCTGGTGGCGAAGGTGCTGCTGCCGGATGCGCAGAATGGCTATTACTGCGGCACGCGCTTTGACTGGGGCGGTGCGATTTCCAGCCTTGTATTCAAGGGACACGACTACTTTGGCAAGTGGTTCCCCAACTATGACCCGAAAAGTCATGACGCCATTATGGGTCTGGTGGAAGAGTTCACGGCGGTGGGATATGAGGATGCCAAGGTGGGGGACAGTTTTGTGAAGATTGGGGTTGGTATCCTGCGCAGGCAGGAAGAAAAGTCCTTCGAATATTTCCGTCCCTTTGAAATCGTAGACAACGGGAAGTGGACGATCAATCGTGGTGCCGGTTTTATGGAGTTTACCCAGGAGATCTCCAACTCTAACGGATACGCTTACCTGTACCGGAAAACCGTTCGGCTGGTGCCCGGTAAGCCGGAGATGGTGTTGGAGCATAGCCTTCGCAACACCGGCAGTAAGGCGATTGTCACCCGGGTCTACAATCATAATTTCTTTGTGCTGGACCAGCAGCCGGTACGGCCAAACTATCGCGTCCGATTTCCATTTGCGGTTCACGAGCAGATTGATTTACAAGGGCTCGCAGTAGTGCGAGGCAAAGAACTTAGCTATCCGAAGGAACTGCAGGACGGCCAGAGGGTGCGCACGGAACTGGGCGGCTTTGGGAACACGCCCAGGGATTACGACATTCGTATCGAAAACCGGAAAGCGGGAATCGGTGTACGCTACACGTCCGACCGGCCGACTTCGCGGATCGTTTTCTGGTCCATCCGCGAGACTATCTGCCCACAGCCGTACATTGATCTGAAGGCCGAACCCGGGGCAGGAGGAGAAGTGGCGAATCCAATACGAATTCTATACGCCGGCGGGCCGTCATTGACGCCCTTCGCCTGATTGTTAGAGTCGGACGACTTTGCGTTGCGTGAAGAAGAAGACGATGCTTAGGACAATCAGCAGGGCACCGTTGACCGCCAGCACTTGTGGCGCGCCGAAGCTCTCGATTGCCTTGCCCGCAGCAAACGCGCCGAAGGGCATGCCGCCGCGGAAGGCGACGTTGTACACGCTCATCACGCGGCCTCGCATCGAATCCTCAACGAGGTGTTGTACGAGGCTGGAGACCAGGCCGAAGCAGGCGATCAGGGCTGCACCGGCGAAGAAGAGCATCACCAGGCTGAGGTAGAAATTGGTGGAGAGGCCGAAGCCCAGGATCAGTGCTCCAAGCGCTCCGAGGGAGGCTAGCGATAGTAGCCCTTTGTTCTGAATGTTACCGGTGCCAGCGACGAAGAATCCGCCCAGCACGCTGCCGATGCCGGAGATGACGAGCATCTCTGAATAGGCTTCTTTGCCGAGGTGGAAGACTCGTTCGGCGACAACTGGCAAGAAGGTGAGCAGCGGGATGCCTAGCAGTGTCATCAGGAAGGCCAACACAATCAGGCCGCGCATTGCGGAGTTGTCGCGCACGAAGCGCAGGCCAACTTTCATGCTCTCGATCACCGGCTCTTTGTGCGTCATTGCGGGGGGGCGGGGCTTGACGCGCATGAGCGTAAAAATGACGGCCAGGAAGCTGAGTGCGTTGATGCCGAAACACCAGACTGCACCGAACTTGGCGAGCGTCACGCCGCCAATGGTGGGGCCGATGATGCGGGCGACATTGAACTGCATTGAATTCAGCGCTATCGCGTTTTGCAGGTCTTCCTTCTTGACCAGGGAGGGCACGAGAGCCTGATAGGCGGGCCCGCCGAAGGCCTGAGCGGTGCCGACGGTGAAGGATAAAGCGAGGACGTGCCAGACCTGGACGACACCGAACCAGGCGAGCGTTGCCAAGGTGATTGCGCAAAGCATCTGCACGATTTGGGAGACGACCAGCACCTTGCGGCGGTCTTTGCGATCGGCAACTACGCCGCCGAGAATGCTGAACAGAAAGATCGGAATCTGGCCGAGGAAGACATCCAGACCGAGATACCAGGCAGACTTTGTGAGATCGTAGACCAACCAGCTTTGTGCCAGATTCTGCATCCAGGTCCCAATGGACGAGGTGCAGGCACCGAGCCACATAATACGGAACTCGGGATATTCGAAGGCCTTGAAAATCTGACGTTTCAATCGGTAAACTTAGGGCGGTGAACTTACGGGAGCGGCTTGTCGCGCTGGATCAGGTGGCAGAGATTGCCGTCTGCGTCTTTGAAGAAGACTAAGCGATTGCCCTGGTTGCTGAAGGGCTCACCGGTGAAGTTGACCTTGAGTGCCTGCAGGTGTGCGTAGGCGGCATCAAAGTCATCGCTGGCAATGGCGAGGTGGCGGATGCCGGGCGTCTTCATTTCATTTGGGCCGGCGGGGCCATCGCTGGGGATGATCTCCAGCATGCTGCCGTTTGAGGCTTTGACGAAGTAGTTGCCGGCGTACTCGAAATTGATGTGGAACTCGAGATGTTCCACATACCAATCAGCGAGGCGCTTCGGGTTCGGAGATGCAATGGCGGTGTGTTCTAGACCTTGAAACATAGAACCCACCAGTCTAGCAATGAGTTCAGTCTAGTAGACGGCGAAACAAAAAACAGAGTTGGTGCCCGACGGTGAGAGGCAATATTCGCCGGCGTCGAGCGGCTCCTGGACTTCGAGTTTATAGAGGCCGCTAGAGAGGGGGTCGAGCGAGAGGCGAAGGGAGCGGGGACTATTTTTCTTGGGGCTCTTGGGGAGAGTGAGGACGCGGCGACCACCTTTCAGTTCCATTCTGTAGAGCTGCATTTGCTGGACATTGAGCTTGTCGACTTTGACGATGAAGCTGGGCTCGGTGAGGGGAGTGCGGGCGGTGGAAGCGCCGCCGGCCAGGGTGTAGATGGTGTCGTTCTTGGCGCTCTCATCCTTGGCCTCGCCGGTGTCGGTGGGGACAAGCTTATTGGCGTGGCGGATGTAGGGGAGGTCGGCCTTCTCGGGGACGGGACCTTTGTATGGATCCTGGCCGAGGAGAGCCGAGGCAAAGGCCAGCGAGAAAACCAAGCAGTGTTTCACGTTCACGATTTTAGCTCCAATTGCGGTGGCACCTAGGGTGGCATGCGTATTTCGTCATCGAAAAGACCCCGCAATATAAAGACGGTATTAAATCCGCCGATGGATTCAAGTGAAGCGGGAGAAATGTAGATTCATGCCCACGCCAAATAAATTTCACGAACTTCTGAACCGGCTGCCGTTTGCAGATTCGTTTCGAAGCAAAGTCGTTTTTTCAGTCGTTTTGAGTGTCCTGGCACCAGTTGCCGTCATGGAGGTGTACTTCATTGGCTTCTCGCCGTTGCGTGGTGAATCGCTGGAACAGGCCATTTTGATCAGTGGATTAGCGGCGGCGGCGGCGGCAGTGCTGGCTTACTGGGTCTTGTCGACGGTATTGGGACCGATACTGCAAATGTCCCGGGCGTTGAACCAGTTTTTGAAGGATCGGGAGTTGCCCGATTTTCCGGCGCACTTCAAGGACGAAGTGGGCAGCCTGATGTCGAATCTGAACTACATGACGCGATCCATCGAGGACTTGCGGGAAAGTGCGAATCAAAACGGGGCTATTGACCATTTGACTGGGATTTACAACCGCCGAGCGTCGGAAAATCGATTGCGGGATTCGATTGAACTGGGCCGGATTCAACAGCACGCGCTGAGCTTTGCGATTCTCGACCTGGATAGCTTCAAGGGCTTGAACGATCGGTTTGGGCACGAGTTTGGCGACGAGGTACTGCGGCAGATGGGGGATCTGTTGCGGGTGAGTGTGAGACGGACGGACTGGGTGGGGCGTTGGGGAGGGGATGAGTTTGTGATCTCGATTCAAGGTGGAGAAGTCGAGGCATCGGCAATGCTTTCGCGAATCTGCGAGTTGGTACGGGCCAAGGACTTTGTGGCACCGGACGGAAGTTTGCAACGGATCAGTTTCTCCTGCGGCGTATGTGAGTGGCAAGACTCGATGGATTCCCAGGGGATCTTCCAGAAGGCGGATGAAGCCCTGTATTCGGCAAAGCGGGCTGGGCGGGACCAAGTGCAGGTGTGGAGTGAATTGGCGACTGTTTAGATCGCCTGCTAATTGGCGCAGGCTTTGATAGTCTGGTTGCGAGATGAAGCGACGCACCTTATTCAATTCGATTCTTGTAGGCACTGCTGCCATGGGCACGGCTGCGATGGCACAGCAGGCCAAGGATCCATCGAGATTTAATCAACCGACTGGATACCGGGACACGCCCGTACTGCCATTGCAGCGCTGGAAGGTTCACGACATTGACAGGCCCAATCCAGTTGTTGTCACACCAGCAAGTGTCGCGGGATCGCCGCCCTCTGACGCAATCGTGCTGTTTGACGGCAAGGATATGGCGCATTGGAGTTTTCGGGGCAAGCGCGACAAACCCGCTAAGCAGTGGAAGCTGGAGAACGGGTATATGGAAGTGAACCCCGGGGCGGGGGACGCCATGACGAAGCAAAGCTTTGGGGACGTGCAGTTGCATATTGAATGGTCCTCGCCGACGGAGATCTCGGGGGATTCGCAATGGCGAGCTAATTCCGGAGTGTTAATGATGAGTAACTACGAGATACAGGTATTGGATAGTTACAATAATCCGACTTACGCGGATGGCCAGGCCGGGGCGGTGTATGGGCAGTATCCGCCGCTGGTGAATGCAGTACGCAAGCCGGGCGAGTGGAATGTCTACGATATCGTCTGGGAGGCGCCGCGCTGGAATGGTCTCGATCTGGCCAAGCCAGCCTTTGTGACTGTGATCCTGAACGGGATCATCGTGCAGCATCGCAAAGAAGTGATTGGGCGGATGACGCATCGCAAGGTGGCGACTTATGAGATGCATGCGGCGGAGTTGCCGCTGGCGTTGCAGGACCACGATGTGCCGGTGCGCTATCGCAATATCTGGGCTCGGCGGCTGGTGCTTTAAGCTGACTCTCAAGCAACTCCCTCCGCGCTGCCGGTAAATTACGAATGATGGAGTTACCGAGTTGTACATTGAGCATGCGTGCCCGTGACGGTGGGAGCCTGGGCGAGGCGAAAATCATGACCGAGGCGATAGTCTCTCGTGTCAATCGCGTGTCAACGCGTTGAAGTTGTATACGGTTTGGTCGAAAATAGGTGCGGCATGCAGTGGCACGTCGCGCCCGTGTGTGTCGAGTGAGAAGTGCTGTTGGCCCGCCCCAGTCCTGAATTTGCGACAATCTGATGAATATGTTGCGAATCCGTTTCACCGCCCTCGTGGCCCTACTTGCCTTGAGCATGAGCCTGCCGCTGTCAGCTCAACGAAAGATCACGACGCCTAAAGAGGAGTTTGGTTTCAACGTCGGCGACGACTATATGCTGGCGACCTACACGCAATTCGAGAAGTACGTGCAGAAGTTGGCCAAAGAGTCCGACCGCATGAAGCTTGTCGATATCGGCAAGACGGCGGAGGGGCGGACGCAGTGGATGTCGATTGTCTCGTCGCCAGAGAACATCAGGAATCTCTCCCGGTTGAAGGAGATTTCGCATCGGATGGCGACCGCTGAAGGTGTCAACGAAGAAGCGGCACGGGCGATGTCTCTGGAGGGGAAGGCGGTGGTCTGGATCGACGGCGGTCTGCATGCCACCGAGGTGCTGGGCGCAGCACAATTGACCGAAATGATTTACCAGATGAATTCGCGCACCGATCCGGAGACGCTGCGGATGCTGCGCGATGTAGTTATCCTGTTTGTACACGCCAACCCGGACGGCATGGAGTTAGTGAGTTCTAATTACATGCGCAACAGCGATCCGACCAAGCGGCGCTATGTATCTGAGAGGCTTTATCAGAAGTATGTCGGCCACGATAATAATCGCGACTTCTTCATGAGCACCCAGGCAGAGACGCAGAACATTAATCGGCAATTGTATCTAGAGTGGATTCCGCAGATTCTCTATAACCACCACCAGCAGGGGCCGGCTGGGACGACTTTGTTTTGCCCGCCTTTCCGCGATCCTGCCAGCTATTTCTACGATCCGCTGATGATGATTGGCGTCGATCAGGTGGGCGCGGCGATGCATTCGCGCTTTACTGTAGAAGGCAAGCCGGGCTTCACGACGCGTGAGGGGTCTAGCTTCTCGGTCTGGTACAACGGCGGGTTGCGGACGACGGCCTACTATCACAACATGATTGGCCTGTTGACGGAAAGCGCGGGTAACCCGACGCCTATCGACATTCCGTTTGTGCCGTCGCGGCAGTTACAAAATAAGACGACCCCTTATCCCATTGCACCGCAGGAGAAGTGGCACTTCCGGCAGTCGATTGAGTATTCGGTCACAGCGAATCGGGCGGTACTCGATTATGCTTCACGGCATAAGGACGACCTGCTCTTCAACATCTGGAAAATGGGCACGAATTCGATCGAACGTGGCAAGCGCGATAACTGGACAATGACTCCGGCGCGGATCGAGGCGCTGACCGAGAAGATCGCGAAAGAGAGTATGGGCGTTGCTGGTCGCGGACCGGAGCTGGACCCGGCGAGTGGAGCGCCTGGTGGCATTGCCCCGACAAAGTACTATCAGGAACTGGTCAAGCCGGAACTGCGCGACGCGCGCGGCTATATCTTGCCTGCGGATCAGGCAGACTTCAACACCGCCGTGACCTTTGCGCAAACGCTGCAGTGGATGGGGATTGTAACTCATCGTGCGACGGCGGATTTTACGGTTGCTGGGAAGACTTACAAGAAGGGTTCGATTGTTTACAAAGCGGCGCAGGCTTTCCGCCCGCACTTACTCGACATGTTTGAGCCGCAGAATTACCCGAATGACTTTCGTTATCCAGGTGGACCGCCCATTGCGCCTTACGACAGCGCTGGCTGGACCCTGGCTTATCAAATGGGCGTGAAGTTTGATCGCATTCTTGAAGATTTCAGCGGGCCATTTGAGAAGATCGAGGGCTTCGCGAAAATGCCGGAGGGCAAGGTGAGCGGCAGCGGCGCAGCGGGGTATTTGCTGAGTCACAAAGTGAATGACAGCTTTAAGGCGGTCAATAAGCTGCTGGCGGCGGGCGAGGATGTTTATTGGTTGAAGGATGCCCAGAAGGCGGGGGGCGTGGATTTCGAGCAGGGCACGATCTATGTTCCTAGCAAGGCTAAGACGGCGCAGACGCTGGCCAGTGTGGCTCGCGAGACGAACGTGACCTTTGTCGCGGCTGCTGTGAAACCCGCTGGCGACGCGCTGAAGTTGAAGCCAATCCGAATCGGTCTTTGGGACAACGTCGGTGGGAGCATGTCCGCCGGTTGGACGCGTTGGTTGTTTGAGCAGTATCAGTTTCCGTTTGAGATCGTGTATCCGCCGAGTCTGGACCAGGGAGATTTGCGATCCAAGTTTGATGTGCTGGTATTTGTTACTGGTGCGATCAGTGAACGGGCGCGCTTTGGCAATGGCGGAGGCGGCATGGTCGGCGGTGATACGACGATGATGACCGCCGATTGGCAGGCTCGCCGGGGTCGCGTGACGCGCGAGAAGACGGTTCCGCAATTGAAGAAATTTCTGGAGAGCGGCGGGACCGTCCTGACCATCGGAACGTCGACCGCGCTGGCGCAGATGCTGGGCTTGCCGGTGGGTGATCAGCTAGTCGAAAAGCTCGCCAACGGGACCGAGCGCAAGCTGCCGAATGAGAAGTTCTATGTGCCGGGCAGCATTCTGGAGGTCGCCATCGATAACACGAATCCGCTGGCTTACGGCATGGATAAGAAGGCCGATATTTTCTTCGAGGATAGCCCGGTGTTTCGGTTGAAGCCGGACGCGGGATTGCAGAACGTGAAGCCGGTGGCGTGGTTCGCCGACGGGAAGCCGCTGAGGAGTGGTTGGGCCTGGGGGCAACATTATCTGGATGGCGGGGTGGCGGTGGCGGAAGCGAAGGTCGGGGAAGGGAAGCTGTTTATCTACGGGCCGGAAGTGATCTTTAGAGCGCAGCCGCATGGGACCTTTAAGCTGTTTTTTAATGCGCTGTATTATGGCAGCGCGGAGGCGAAGAAGATCGAGTAGAGCGGCCTGCCTAGGTGGGTTGGAATCCGCTCACAGCTCAACGGACTGCGGGTTGTCGGAGTGACGCTCGAGATCCAAGTCGGAACCAGCGAAGGGCAAGTCCAGGAGAAAATCGGCTAGGTTCTGTCTTGGCTTTCGAGGAGTCGGAGTTTCACATGATTGGCCAGGCGTGCGCCGATCTTGGAGCGTCTTTACGGCCAGCAGCACCAGATCATCCATTGACCGCGCATGGCCGAGCTTGATTTCTTCTTGCGCCAATCGCCCAGTCTCGGGTTGGAGTTCCACCGTCATGTTCTCAAGGTATCGCGAGAGCATCCCAAGCGCAAGCTTGTCCATCTCCGCGAGCGACCAATCAGAACAAGTCGGCATCCCACTCGGCGAATGGTCGCATGATTTCAGAATCTCAGTCGAAAGTAAGTCCTCTGCGCAGCGGTTGGGCCTCCAGCCAGCGTAACCTCGATGGCGGAGTGGCGGTGGTCGCATACTTCCGTGCTGTTCATCAATTGTCAGAAAAGAATCTTAGTTAGTGGCGATTGGGCGGTCGGCTTTGCTTCGCCTCGACTTCGTAACGGCATGCTAGCCTCTGGAGATGTTCGGTCTACAACAGCTCGCAAATGATCCTCTCGAATTGCAGCGTAAATACTTGCGCAAGCAAATTGAGTATGTTTGCGAAGGGCTCGAACGGCTCGAGTGTCCTGACTCAGTTCAGTGGAGGTAAGCAGTCGAGTCTGATCGGCCCGAAGAGTTGCTTTCGTCTTGGATATCTAGTGCGGAGCCGACGCCCGCAACCGCATTACTGATGGAGAAAGGGGTCCCTGGGCTAAGCGCGGAGGCGATCTGCTGGAACTCTCAGTTTGGCGCACTGTTCTCTGAAGAAACTGAAAAGTTGGCGCAAGACAAAGTTGATTCTGAGATCAGATTACTCTTTTACGGCTTTGATATTGCAAATGAAAAGCAACAATGCATCTCTGGCCTGGATTGGATCGCCAGCTTTTTCTCGAATGATAGGCAGCCTGAGTCCGATGGGTCGCTCGATCAAGTCATTCTCGCCAAGATAGTGCGGGAAAAGTTCAAGAGACTGCTCCCCGAAGACAAAGATCAAGTTTCCAGGTATATTGATAAGCTAGGCTCTCGCGTCTATCGCTATCTCCTCATCGCTGACAAAGCACTTGATGATTACTACCTGTCGAACGAGTGCGAATTCCACGAATACATGATTCGGATTGTGTCCAAAGAGGAAAGAGAGTTATTTAGGCCCGTTTTCGTGCAGTTTAGGGATACCGACCCCGACATTAGCGGCCTTGACGGACAATTGGTTAATTCACACAAATGGACACAGCAAGCGGTCGAGGACCTTGCACTGTTTAGGGCAAATCAGCCATTTATGCCTGGATCATCTCCTAAGATGACTCCGCCCGAAAGCGTGCACGACGATGCAATTGAAGCTGAGGCAATCGACCGACTCGGAGATGACTTATGGAATAGACTTCCGAGCGAAGCTCGTGGCCTGATAGTGTATTGTCTCAAGCTGAATCGCCAGCTCTCGCCGAACGCCTCACTTTACTCCAGAAGATTGCTTGAACCGGCAATTGCATTTGAGCGCACCTTGAAGGCGATGATTAAGAACCTGGGATACGGAAGTCACATCCGCTCACACGGGAGCGAAACACTTACGACAGCACAGAAACGATTGGATTTGGTAGAAATCGAAAACTGGTTAGGGTGCGAGGAGGCGAGAAGCTTTTTAGGTGAAAGGCAATACGATCCACTGGCGATAAGGGGCTGGTTAAAGGAAATCAGACAAATCCGGAATGAACTTGCTCATCACGCTGAATTGGATCTCTCGGTGGCGGAAGTTCAAGACAAGTTAAATCGATGGCTGGATGGCAGGACGGGGTTATTTTCGTGCTTCTTGAAAAAGCCAAGTTAGTTCAGTCCCGCTAGCCTCTCGTGGGAGTGTTCCGAGGGCTTGCTCGCTTTCATTGATCGGCCTGCCTTGAAGTAAAGCAGGTCCGTTTTGAGCCGAGCAATGTCGTTAGATCGATACGACTGAAATGCTAGTTTCATCGATATCGAGACTATGGTGCGAGCTACAGCGGTTGAATCTGTTCTCGCACCGTGTCGAAGTTGATCCTTCGTTTCTGCATATAGGCGATGTTGCCCAGGTGCGAAGCCTGGGCCGAGCGATGGCCGATCAGTACGTCGCCGTTCGGCAACTTCCGGCTGCGTGCGCAATCGATGAAGTTGGTGATGTGATCGACGTCCAGGTCAGTTGTCCCCTTGACGTTGATCGGTACCGCCCCGCGGCCCGCTGGCGTGAATGTGAACTGGCTGCGATCAATGTACAGACGGCCCTCCGTGCCGCACATCTCAATTGCAGCTCCGGTGACACCCGGCGCAAGTGTTGCCTCAAAGGTCGCCGTCATATCACCCGGATATTCGAGCAACACATTGATCGTGTCGGGGGCCGTGCGGCCGTCCTTGTAGTTATAGACTCCGCCCGCCGCCGACGCCGCAAACGGAATGTCCTGTCCGGTGAACATATGCACAACGTCGATCCAGTGCGTGAATAAATCAGTAACTTGTCCGCCGCCAAAATCCAGATAGGCGCGCCAGTTGTAATACTGCTGAGGATCGTAGTCGCGCCACTTGAGCGGACCTAAATAGTGCGCCCAGTCGAGATTGGAGGGCAGCGTCTGCAGCGACGCAGGTGCGCGGCGCAGATGATAGGTATTGCCATGCCACCAGGTGCGGGCGAGCGTGATCTTGCCCAGCTTCTTGGTGTCAAAATATTCGGCCTTGGCCTGCAGGTAATGCTTGCCGGAGCGTTGCTGCATGCCCACCTGGCAGATGCGGTTGTTGATGCGGGCGGCCTTTACAACGCGTGGCCCCTCTTCGAGGGTCAGGGTCAGCGGCTTTTCAACGTAGACATCTTTGCCGGCGTTGAGGGCATCGATGGCGCACTCGGCATGCCAGTGATCGGGAGTTGCGATCAGCACCATATCGAGATCTTTCATCTCAAGCAGCTTGCGATGATCGCTGAAGCTCTTGGCGTTGGGGGCCAGTTGCTTCGCCTTGTCGATCGACTCGGCATACACATCGCAAACCGCGACAACGTCGACGCTGGAGTTCTTCTGGAACTTGCTCATGTCGCCGCGGCCGCGCTCGCCCGAGCCGATCATGCCAAGCCGGAGCTTGTCGTTGGCACCATAGATGCGCGAGTACGAAAGCGCGCTCATCGCGGCGGCGCCGCGCAGGAGGTTGCGTCTGGTGGGATTGCTAAGCATTGATTTTCCTTATCGTTCGATGACTGGCCGCAGCGGTCGAATGTAGATGTTCTTGTAAGCGACCGGGCCATGGTCGCCCTGGAGCATGAGAGGATTCTGTGCGGCTTCTGGATGATTCATCCCGGACCTGGTGGGGCCATCGACTTCGACATTTCGCTGCACGGTAATGCCGTTATGGATCACCTGGATGAACTTTGCATTTTCAGTTTTACGACCGCTCGCATCAAAACGCGGTGCGCGGAACAGGATGTAGAACGACTGCCATTCACCGGGGCGACGCGCCATGTTGGTGCTGGGCGCAGAGCCGCCGACACCCTTTTCATGGATCCAGCGATGGTAGATGCCGCCGCAATCTGACGACGTGACTGGTTTGTCGGCACCCCAGCTATCAAAGACCTGCACTTCGTAGAGGCCCTGGAGATAGACACCAGAGTTGGAACCTTTGGCAACCATGAACTCGAGATACAGCTCAACGTCGCCTTGCTTGGTATCGCTGACGATATTTACAGTGCGGCCCTGGGGACCGTTGAGCATACTGCCGCCAGCCGTGGGGCCGGGGACAGCCCGCAGCCGCGTGGGGCCGAGAAGGCGATCCCACATAACGCCTGTCGTGGTGAGCCAATCATTTTTGGCTTGTGAATCGCCGTGCCAGCCGCTGAGGTCGGTGCCATTGAGCAGCGGCTGCCAGCCGTCTTCGAGCAGGTAGGGCGCGTCGCCGTGCATTTCGCCGTCATTGAGTTCAGGGCGCTTTTGGCTGAACAGCGGGAGGAGCGCGACAAGGATCCAAACTAGTTTTCGCAAGAAAATACCTTCCAAGAGTCTATGCGAAAAGCAGTAGGCAAGGAAAGTGCGGTAAACTTGAATTTTGGAAATTACGCACAGATGAACACGAAGCACGTAACCGACACAGACGAACGCAAGAAACTGAAGCGCGCAGCGCGCAAGGCCGCCCCGGCCGAAACTGGACGAGCCAAAGGAGTGGACCGAGGGTCCCTCAAGCGGAAGGTCAAGAAAATCGTTAAGGGTACGCGGAAGCGCTAATCCCTTTAGCGAACTCGAACATGCATTCAGTGCGGGCCTCCCCTCCGAGCCTGTAATGGATGCAAGCTGGGCCAGCGGCGCCTCCACGCCACTGGCCCTTTTTGCGTTTGTGCGCCCGATGACGCTCATCGTGCATTAAACTACAGCGATGAACCAGTTGCTGCGGCGCAAGTCGATTGACCACCTGATTCGCGACAGCGAGAATACAGAGCACAAGCTTGCGAAGACGCTAGGGCTGTGGAGCTTGGTGGCGCTGGGAATTGGGGCCGTGATCGGTTCGGGCATTTTCACCTTGCCAGGCACGGCAGCGGCCGGTGTGACGATGAAGTACCCGAGCATTCTGCATGCGCCGGTTCTGGATTTATTGCGATATGGTACCGATGCGCTGACGACGGTCGGCAGGCCTGGGGCAGGGCCAGCAGTGGTGCTCAGCTTTCTGCTTGTAGCAATTGTGTGCGGCTTTGCGGCGATCTGTTATGCCGAGCTGGCATCGATGATTCCGATTTCGGGCAGCACCTACACCTACGCATACGCGACACTGGGCGAGATCTTTGCCTGGATTCTGGGCTGGGACTTGATCCTTGAATACGCTGTGTCCAACATGAGTGTGGCGGTGGGCTTTTCTGGGTATTTCAACGACATTCTTGAAAACATGTTTGGGTACCGGCTGCCGCCGGAGTGGTCCGGGCCGGCGTTTCGCGGCGGTGAGTTGACTGGCGCATACTTCAATTTACCGGCGCTGCTGATCATGATGCTGCTGACTTGGTTGTTGATCAAGGGTGTGAAAGAGAGCGCGAAGGCGACCTCGATCATGGTGGTTGTGAAAGTGGCTGCAATCCTCGCCTTTGTCATTGGAGCCGCCAGCGCGATTAAGCCAGAGCATTGGGTTCCGTTTGTTCCGAATGGTCCCAGCGGGGTGATCTCGGGGGCGGCAATCGTCTTCTTCGCCTACATCGGTTTCGACGCTGTTTCCACCGCAGCCGAAGAGTGTAAAAATCCGAAACGCGACATGCCGATTGGGATCATCCTGACCTTGCTGGCCTGCACCGTGCTCTATGGCGCGGTGGCGCTGGTGTTGACGGGGATCGTGCCTTATACAAGCCTGGGCAACGATGAGCCGGTGGCGAAGGCTCTCAAGGATATCGGATACAACAAGCTACGGATTTTCGTAAGTCTGGGCGCGCTTGTGGGCATGTGGAGCTCGTTGCTGGTTGGGCAGTACGGGCAGACCCGAATCTGGTTTGCGATGTCGCGCGATAAACTGTTACCTGGAGTGTTCAGTCGAGTGCATCCAAAGTACAAGACGCCGGACGTCAGCACCTGGATTGCGGGTTTGGTTGTGGGGATACCGGCCGGGCTGTGGGATATCGCGACCTTCGCCGAGCTGGCGAATATTGGCACGCTGGCGGCGTTTGCCAGTGTCTCAGCGGGCGTGATCATTCTGCGCAAACGGCAGCCAGAGTTGAAGCGGGGCTTCCGCGTACCCTTTGTCCCCTGGGTGCCTGGCCTTTCAATATTCTTTTGTCTGGTGCTGATGCTGGGCCTGCCGTTGCAGACGTGGGTTACCTTCATCATCTGGCTGATCATCGGCCTGGTAATTTACTTCGCTTACTCTAAGTCGCGCAGCACGCTTGCGCAGGAGAACTAACTCATGAAACGTCGTGATTTTCTGGGAACGCTTGGTGCCGCTGCGGTCGCCCAGGCTGCCATGCCTACGAGCATCCCGATCGGTTACAACACCTACTGCCTGCGCGGTCTGAAAATGACGGATCGCCAGCACTTTGATCAGGCCATGGCCTGGAAGCTGGACGCGCTGTTCTTGCAGGATTCACTCGATCCGGCCACCAACGACCCTGCCCATTGGGCGGAAATTAAAGGCTGGTCGAAAGAGCTTGGGCTGCACATCGAGACGGGTGGCAGCGGGATTCTTCCCAAAACGCCTGCGCAATTCGACAGCGTCGTCGCGACACTGCGTAAGAACATCGCGCGGGCCAAAGCCTGCGGGTCGCCGATCGTGCGCAGCCTGTTTGCAGGCTTTCGCAGCGAGCTGCCACTGCCGGACATCGAAGCCAATATGGAGTTGGGGGTCAAGGTGTTGAAGACCGTTCGTAACGAAGTGCTGGACGCGGGCGTCAAAATTGCGATCGAAGTGCATAAGGATTTTCAGGCATGGGAGCACAAGGCAATCATCGAGATGGCGGGCAAGGATTTTGTCGGTACCTATCTCGATACGGGCAATCCGGTATTTACAATTGAGGACCCGATGCTGACTCTAGAGACCTTGGCACCTCATGTGTTGACCTTTCATTTGCGCGATTCGGTAGTCTATAATCATCCGGATGGCATCGCAGTGCAGTGGGTTCCGCTCGGTGAGGGCACCGTGGATTTCAAGGCGATCATTGCGCGGGCGCGGCAATTACTAAATCCCGGCGTTCACATTTACATCAAGCCCATTACAGGTCGTCCACCGGCGATTCTGCCGATATATGACGATGCTTGGTGGGCACGCTATTACCCCAAGGCGAGGGCGCAGGAGTTTGCCCGCTTTCTCTCCCTCGCCAAGCGGGGACGACCTTATGAGAAACCGGTTGTGCAGGAAGACGTGAGCGGGCAACCGACGCCACCCGCCTATCAGGCGGCACTCAACTACCAGCAAAAGGAGCACATGGAACGCAGTATTCGGTACGCCCGCCAGGAGCTCAAGCTTGGCATTCGCAGCTAAAGCCCTCTGTGTTGTGTTGCTGGGTGGCTTGTTTTGGCAAGCCTCCGCAGCCCAAAAGAAAAGGGCCAGGAAGGACGTTGAGCCTCTAACTCAGGTGCATGAGGTCTTGCCAGACCCCCCAGCAGCGGTGAAAGTGGAATCATCCCGTCTGTCATTTTTCGCCAGCCCGCTCAGTGCGAAAGGATTGTTGAGCCAGCAAACTAAGGACGCTCTGGCATCGATTCGCAAGCAGGCGCGCGGGGCGACTCTGGTGAAAGTCAGGGCCTTTGTCGCCGGGCGCGGCGATGCAAGGCGGGTGAGTGCGATTGTCAGTGAGCAGTTTACCGATTGGAAACTGCCTTTGCCGGCCCTAACCATCGTGCAGGTCGGCGCGCTGCCGCTGGAGGGATCACAAGTGATGTTGGAAGGAATCGCAGAGGAGCGCAAGCCAGTCAATATCAATGGAGTGGATTGGCTCGATGCCAAACAGGTGACTCGTCCGCTGGGTGAGTCCGGTGATATCAATGCCGTACTGCCACTGCTTGAGGAATCCTTGGCAGCGTTGAAGGGCGACTTGCTGGCAGTTACTTGCCTGGTAAGTGCGTTGGACGGTGCAGGGAACCTGGATCGTGCAATTGCCAATCGCTTTCCAGCGGCTGTACGCACACTGGTTCAGGCACAACGGGCGACGGGAAGTGGGCTCGCACGTTGTGAAGGCGTGGCTCGGAGAACGACGGGGGATGCAGAGCGGCTGGTGTTAACGGGGACGATCATTGGCTTTGGCGGCGAATCGCAGAGTATTCGAAATGCAGAGGATCGGCTGGCGCGGCTGCTCGAAGCTAATAATGCGAAGATGTTGGTCCACCGCGCCTATGCGGTTAGCAGGAGCTTGGAAGGCCAATTGGGGCCAATCAGCGTGGTTGAAGGCGTCGGGTCGAATGAAGCAAGTTTTGCAATCGAGGCAATTGCTGTGCAGCGGCCCTGATCGAGGGATCTAGCCAGCCATACGCATGTCGCGGCGGACTTGACGGGTGACGCGGACACTGATCAGATCGGCCACCTGCCCAAGCAGGCCCGGAATGTCTTCCGGACTAACCAGCATCGGTCGTTTCTCTGAATTAGAACCAGCGACGGCATCGGATTCCGTATCGAAAACAGCAGTGGCTGGGCGGTAATCCATGCTCTTGGCATGTTGGATCACACGCAGACCGGCGTCTTTGGCCTCCATATCGCGACCGCTGAGAACGAGTGAATATTCCTCAGAATCGAGCTTATACATTGCCTCGGCCGCACTAGCTGCCGAATCGACGTTGTAGCCTCCTGCTTCGAGGATCGTCTGGAGGGTCAATCTGGCTGTTGGATTGTCATCGGCAAGCAAAACACGAGCCATGCCGAGGGATGTCTTCGGGGCGAGTTGAAGAGTGTGGGACATTGATGAACGATTTCTTATTTGAAGCGGATGCTCTAGCTTCAGTATAGAGATACTTGATCTATTTACCAGCAGTAACTTTGTGGTAAGAAGGTTTGAAATATTGCCCAGTAAGTACTAGTACTTATAGTAATGGGCCTGTTTGGATGGCAGTTAGCTCAGATGGTGAAAAATCCAAGTCGTGGAATTTGTGCTGGCGGCTTTCCTGATCCTTGTGTGCGTCTGGGCCCTCTGGTGGGCCTCCAGAAAGTCGAAAGCCCTTCTGGAACCCACAGTCCATTCTGATCGATTGGCACATCTTGAACAGCAAGTTGCGCAATTGACACGTCGGGTGTGGCAGCTAGAACACGATCAGCCGTCGGTGACTGCTCCCGTTTCATCAGCACCCGATCCAGTACTATTTCACGAAATGGTCACACCGTTGCAATGGACGGCCACCCCTCAGACTGAACCGATTGCGGATCCAGAAGCGACACCGGCCTTCGAAATTCCGGCAGCGGCACCGCTGGTCGAGCCCACAACTTCTTGGGAGGCGAGCCTGGGCGAGAACTGGCTGCTCAAAATCGGCGCGCTTGTGCTGGTGATCGGCTTGGCGCTCTTGCCGACATACTCGTTTGGCTTGCTCGGCCCCTTGGGGCGCACCCTGATGGCCATTTTCTTGAGTGCAGCGTTCTTGACTGGTGGAATCGTAGTGGAAGGCCGCTGGGCGGAGTTTCGGCGCTGGGCCTGGGGTTTGATTGGCGTCGGGTGGGCTGGGCTTTACTTCACCGGTTTTGCCGCACACTCCATCGAGACGACGCGCGTTATCGAGTCGCCGGTAATCGCGTTATTCGTCCTGCTGGGTGTGGCCTTGCTGATGGTCTTGCATTCACTGCGGTATCGTGACGAGCGAGTCACTGGCTTCACTTTGTTTCTAGCCTATGTGTCATTCCTGCTGTACCGGGATCAGCCAATTGTCCTGCCTGCGATGGGGCTCTTGGCGGTAGGCGCGCTTTTTGTGAGTTGGATACAGGGATGGCGCTGGCTTGTATTGGGCGACTTAGTTTTGACTTACTCGGCTCATGCCTATTTGCCCGGGCATGCTGGCGTGATCCTCGGCTTTGGCGACCCGATCCTATGGCTACTTTGGGTGGCGTTTGAGGCCTATGACTGTCTTGCATTGAGGCGTGCCCGGGGCGTGCCTTTTGGGCTGCACTTGAACGCGATTGGCTTTGTCGCGGCATCAATCCTGGCTGAACGACAACCCGATTGGCACTATGGCTGGTATCTCACCTGGGCAACCGCAGCGTTTGCGCTAAGCTCGCTGCTTCGCTGGTGGATTTTGCGCGGGCGTCCGGAGGATGACTCTCTTCAGGACGAACTTATAGGCAGTGGGCCGACGGCGTCGCTGGTCCTGATGAGTCTCGCGCTAACGGGTGCGATCTTCAATCGCTTCGATGGCCTGGCTGAGACCTTTGCCTTGTTACTCGAAGGCGAATTTCTGTTCCTGGCGGGTTTGCGTTCGCCCCAACGCGTATTGCGCTGGATGGGCACAGGGGTGTTGGTTCTATTCGCCGTCAAGCTCGTGCTGATTGATGCATCGGCGTCCTATGGCACGCGAGTGGGTTGGGCCGATTTGAAAGCTTGGGTGCCGCTGGCTGCCGCTGGCTTTGCTGTCTTCCTGGGAAATCGAATCCTGCTCGGCGGGGCCAATGCGGTGGGTTTTGCCTTTGGGATCGCGGCGAGCGCCTTCTGGAGCTGGATGGTGGATGCCATCGTGCCGCGCGAATGGCGTGCGGTCGTTTTCGGAACTGCTGGCTTGGCTGCCGCTCAATACGCGCCAAAAGACTTCACCTTCCAGGCGCTGGCCAGTGCCTACGCCGCGTTAGTCTATTTCGCAATCTTCACGTTGTCATCCTCGATCGCAATCCCGGCGGGGCTCCTGCTTGCTGGCATCCATTGGTGGATCGCACAATTGGGGACATGGCGGGTGGCGGGTCTGACGGCGACGGCAGGATTGCTCTCAATATTGATCTGGGATCAGGCACCGGACCCGTGGCGCGTGCCAGGCCAGTTGGCGCTGGCAAGCTTGTTGTTGGCTGCACCGTTACTGCAAATGCGATCACAGGGTTTGGGCTTGCTTTGGTTGACGGCGGCGCGCTTTGTGATCGTCGATCTGGAGCGCGCAAGATTGCTTTGGGGCACGATCCCGGCGCGCGTAGCTGCCGGGCTTCCCTTGATTCTCCTGCATGGTGCGATTGGCAATCAAGAGTCGGCCTATCCACGCATCGCGCGCCTAAGTCAGCTTGGCGCGACAATGCTGAGCGCCCTGTTGATTGGTGCGCAGTTTGAACGCGAATGGAGTTCGATCGGTTGGGGCGTAGCGGGCGCAGGCATGTTGGGGCTGGGCTTCCTCAGGGAGCAACGTTGGCTGCGGTTGGGCGGCCTTGGGCTCTTTGGCCTGGGGGTCTTGAAGCTGTTCCTCTATGACCTGAACAGCCTCAGCGGCCTGGCACGCATCCTCAGCTTCATCGTGCTGGGACTCCAGCTGATGGCCGCCAGTTGGGCTTACACCAAGTTCAAGCGTTAGCCTGCGAAGACGCGCTCAAAGACCTTGCCGACATTCTGCAATTGCCGTTGCGCCGAGAAGGTTTCGTCGAGTTGTTTGGAGCTGAGGTACTTGGCCACCTCTGTGTCCGCGCGTACAGCATCACGGAAGTCTGTGCCAGCTTCCCAGCAAGCCATCGCGTGACCTTGCGCTAGCTTGTAGGCCGTCTCGCGCAGCATCCCGGCTTCGGCAAGGTCGAGCAGCAATTGCCCACTGAACACGATGCCGAGCGTTGCATTGAAGTTAGCCAACATGCGGTCTTCATTGACGCGCAGGCCGTTTACCAGCCAGGCTGTCTTGGCCAGCAGGTAGTCGGTAAGAATCGTCGAGTCTGGCAGGATGACTCGCTCAACAGAGCTATGCGAAATGTCCCGCTCATGCCAGAGTGCGATGTTTTCAAAGGCGGCATTTAGATTGCCGCGCACGACGCGCGCCAGGCCGCAGATCTGCTCGCAGACGATGGGATTCTTTTTGTGTGGCATCGCACTGCTGCCCTTTTGCCCCGGCGCAAAAGGCTCTTCTGCCTCGCGCACTTCGGTGCGTTGGAGGTGCCGCACTTCGAGTGCGATCTTCTCGAGCGTGGCGCAAATCAGCGCGAGCACGCTGATGTAGTTGGCATGCAGATCACGCGACAGCACCTGGCTCGATACGGGCGCGGCGCGCAGGCCGAGGCGGGCGCAAATCATTTCTTCGCTCTGCGGGGTGAGGTGGGCAAAGGCACCAACGGCACCGGAGGTTTTACCGACGCGGATCTCTTCTGCGGCGCGCTCAAAGCGCTGGGCATTACGACGCAGTTCATCGTAGAAATTGGCTAGCTTCAGGCCAAAGGTGATCGGCTCGGCATGGACGCCGTGGGTGCGACCAATCTGGATCGTGTGCTGGTGCTCGTATGCGCGCTTCTTCAAGGCTTCCATCGCCTGTTGCAAGCCGGTTGCGATCAACGCGCTGGCCTGTTGGATTTGCAATGCCTGCGCCGTATCGACGACATCGTTTGAGGTGAGGCCATAGTGGAACCAGCGTGAGTGTTCCGCCTGACCACGTTCCTTCATGCGCTCAGCGACGGCAGTGGTGAAAGCGATGACGTCATGCTTGACCTCGCGTTCAATTTCGCCGATGCGGGCGGTCTCAAAGCCTGCGTGCGTGCGCAGGGCGACGGCTGCCTCTGTGGGGACAAGGCCGAGTTCGGCCAGGGTCTCACTGGCTGCAAGTTCAACGGAAAGCCAGGATTGGTATTTGTTCTGTTCCGACCAGATGGCGCCCATATCCGGGCGAGTATATCGTTCGATCATAGATGTTATTTAGAGCTCAAAGCAAGCTGTGGCGAGACGTGGAATGGCGACGCTGAGTTCAATGTCGACCAGGCCACGACGGTCGATTGCCTGTGAGGCAACCATGTGGGCCAGTACAGGCATGTTGTTCTGTTCGCTTAAATGGCCAAGGACAAGACGGCGCGTTCGTGCTGTCAGATCGTCGAGGATAAATTGGCCCACGACATCGTTTGAGATGTGCCCCCGGCGTGACATGACCCGCTGTTTGAGGCTCCAGGGGTAGGGCCCAACTTTTAGCATTTCGAGGTCGTGATTGGATTCCAGCAGCAGCAAGTCACAGTCCTGAAGGTGGAAGCGAATCGAGTCTGGCATGTAGCCGAGGTCTGTACAGATGCCAACCTTGCGGCCCTGCGAGCTGAAGACAAATCCGACTGGGTCCACGGCATCGTGGGGCAGGCTGAAGCTCTGTACCCTGAAGCTGCCGATATCGATGGAGGCCCCGGCCTGAAAGGGGTGGAAGAACTCTTTCTCGGCTCCGGCTTCCAAGGAATCGGCGGTGGCCTGCGTTAGATAAACCGGCTTCCTTAGCTTCTTGGCGATGGCACCCAGGCCCGATACATGATCACAATGTTCGTGTGTAATGAGGATCGCGTCAAGGCAGTTGGGATCGACACCGATCGATTCCAGGCGAGCAAAGCTCTCCCGTCGCGAAAGACCGCAATCGATCAACAGATGGGTCGAGCCATCTGTGATGTACGCGGAATTTCCCGCGCTGGAACTGGCGAGGATAAAGAATCGGAACGAAGACGACACGATAGAACTTACTCGAACCAAAAGTTTAGCAGTTTGGCGAAAAATGTCTTGTCGCGCTGAAAGATCGGGATTTCAAGATTGACCTCCCACTGGCCGGTTTCCGAGCGCTGGACGGCGCGGCCACGCTTGAAATCCGCCGACTGCCTGGCCCAGTTGAAACCCTTGGCGTGGAGCAGTTCGTGCTTCTCCGCTTCGCTCTTACCGAGCAGTTCGGCGTGCGAGTAATTGGCAGAGGCGAGCATGTTGAGGCTGTTGGCAGACGCATCGAGTTGGCGCCAGATGAAGTACTTTTCGACTTCGGTGGCCTGCGGTATCACCATGGCGCGGCAATCGAACGTGGCAAGCGTCTCAGAAGGGTAAGCGCGGGCGAAGGCCGCAGTAAAGAGGCTGGCCGAGACCGAGACAATCTTCTGCAGGTTGCCATCGAACCACATCGGGCTCTTCTCTTTGTCGAAATCAGTCAGCAGAAACGAGTACTCATCGCTCTGACCATAGGCAAAACGACAGCCGGTCATCTCTCGACAAAGGGCGAGGGCGGCAGTATCGAGCGCATCGGCGAGGGGCCGGCAATAGGGCCGCTCAAGATCGCGGGTGAACTGGTGGAAGCTGCGCCCGTCGATGCGCAGGACGAGGTGCGTGCGTCGTGGTAACTGGATGCGCAAGGCGTCCTCGTAATACTGCTTGATCCGGTTACCGAGATCGTCTTTCATGGGGTAGCTTTGAGGGAGCGATGCGCGTTGTCCTCGATACCAACATACTAATATCCGCGTGCTGGAGTCCGGACGGAATCGAAATGCTTGTCTTGAAATCTGGCCTCGCGGGGCGATTTGAGATCGCGACCAGTCTCGATTTATGGACCGAATATCGCGATGTCCTGGGTCGGGCTAAGTTTGCGAAGCTGCGGGATCGGATCGAACCGATGCTGCTCGAATTGGCGGCGAAGGCGTTGCTCTTCTCGCCGCAGGTGCGGGTGTGCGCGGCGAGCGACGAGGACGACAATCGCGTGCTGGAGTGCGCGCTGGCATCGCACGCGGGCTTTGTTGTGACGGGCAACCTGAAGCACTTTCCTGTGGATTGGCCGCATGCTCGGATTGTGAACGCGCGGCAGTTTTTAACGGGTCACGGGGAAGTACTCAAGGGCGTAGATCAGACAACAACTGGCCAGTAGCGTAAGCATCGCTTGTAGCATCGAGAGCCTAGGCAACATAGCGGGCGGCACGATCGCCAGGGCGACGGCCCAGGCGGGATGGACCTTGTAGAGACCAAGGCAAGCAGCGGCGAGAGTGACGCTGAAGGCGAGCGGCCAGCCCAGTTGTGGGAAGCGTGCCAGCGGGAAGAGCAGGAGCGCTACGACTGCGGTGTAGGCGAAGCGCAAAGGCAGGTAGAAATCCCCGGCTATCGTGAAGGCGGCCAGGATCGGATAGGCGTAGATGGGCGCGGGGCTTGACGATTCTTTGGGAGCGTCTTTGGGGACAGCGAGTGAGAGGGCTGCGCCGAGGATCAGGCCGAATGCAAACTCCATGCACTTCCAACCGGGGAAGTTGGCGATGGGAACCAGGTTGAAGAGGCTGCCCGCGCCGAAACCGATTGCGCCGCCCAGCGCGCCGGCCAGGGCAAGTCGGTTCGTGATCGGAGAACGCAGGAAAGCGAGCAGGCCCATGGCCGACAGCAACAGCCCGGCCCAGATCTCTTCCCGCGGCTTCAGAAAGGGGTGCGAGAAGTAGAGAAGCTTGGGCTGGTTGATGAGTTGCCACCCCAACTGGCAGCCTACGATGAGCATCAGCGCGGGCGTCAGCGCGCGCTTGGGCAAAAGCCAGGCAAGGCTGATGACTGCCCCGCCCAGCATGCCCCAAATTGCGCCCTTGAGCGACAGGCCTGCGAGGCCCCACAGGCGGGTTGAAGGTTCACGCAGCAGGCCGATCGTTTGGCCATAGGTCTCCTGTCCGCCGAGGCCGATTCCCAACGCACACAGGCCTGCAAAGAGGCTGGCCTGTGAGACTGACCAGCGGCGATTGTGGGCGATGGCCATCGCCCACAATGCGCCGGGAATCATTGCGCCCAGCGGCCCGCCGCCGATGGAGCCGCGCAAGGCCCAGCCGATCGACATCATCAGCGCAGGCAGGATCATGGCACTAGACAATGCGGGCGGCTTCGTCGAAGTCCAGGCGCGGCAAGCGCGGATGGAGCTTGGCCTTGTCGCCATAGCCGAGGTTGCACAGGAAATTGGAGCGCCACTTGGTGCCAGCGTGGAAGGCTTCGTCGGCGGCGTCCTTGTTAAAGCCGGACATCGGGCCGCAGTCGAGGCCCAGGCCGCGGGCGGCGAGCATGAAGTAGGCGGCTTGCAGCGTCGAGTTGCGGAAGGCGGCGTCTTCGATCATCGCTTCCTTACCGATGAACATGGCCTTGGCATCCGAGTGCGGCCAGAGGCGCGACATGTGCTCATAGAATTCGCGATCGTAGGCGAACAGGGCCGTGACGGGGGCTTGCATGGTCTTCTCGACGTTGCCCGGCATCAGGCAGGGCTTGAGTTTGGCCTTGGCTTCAGGACTAGTGATAAACGTTATGCGGAGGGGGCAGCAGTTCATCGAAGTAGGGCCCCACTTAGCCATATCGTAGATCTGGTGGAGAAGTGCTGGGTCAACTACAGTGTCGAGCCAGGCCGGGAAAGTGTGTGCGTCACGGAGAAGAAGGTCGAAGCTCATGTCGTCGATTCGGGTCATATTTCAAGTATGGGTTATTGGCTATAATTCCGATCATGTACGAAGATCAAAGTCCAGTTGGTGAGTTGGTCCATCTTTATGTGGACGGGGCATTTGGGCGACGCGAACTGATTGAGCGCGTTGTAAAAGTAACAGGCAGCCTGGCCGCAGCGATGATGGCCTTGGGCGGCTATGAAGAGATGAACGCGCAGGCGACACCAGTGCCGCCCGGGACGCTAGTGCCCGAGAGCGACCCTGACATCATGGCCCGCAATGTCACTTACAGCGGCGAGGCGGGTGCTCTCTATGGGTATCTGGTGACGCCGAAGCGGGCGTTGACAGCGCAACAGCCCGGCGTGATTGTTATTCATGAGAATCGAGGCTTGCTGGAGCATCATCGCGATGTGGCACGCCGGGCGGCCAAGGCGGGTTTTGTGGCACTGGCTGTTG
This sequence comes from Bryobacterales bacterium, assembly GCA_038206015.1. GTDB lineage: Bacteria > Acidobacteriota > Terriglobia > Bryobacterales > Bryobacteraceae > Bryobacter. Next base: position 34,416 of record JBBRBI010000033.1, read on the forward strand.
ATTTGTTGAGCAGACAGGGCGGGACGGAGCAGTTTCCAGATGCCACGTCGCAGGCGGCAGCTTATGGCAGAACGAATCAGGTAGATCGACGCGCAGATCTGATTGCCTCGCTCGACTTTCTGAAGAAGCAGGAGGCCACCACGATTCATAACCGCATCGGTGTGGTTGGCTTCTGCGCTGGAGGCGGCAATACTTGGGACCTGATTGCGAATGTCCCGGAGATCGCAGCAGCCGTGCCGTTCTATGGCTCGCCTGTGGTGGCCGATGCCGATGTGCCGAAGATCCAGACGCCAGTTCTTTGCATCTACGCCGAGACAGATCGCAACTTGACGCGCACGATGCAGACGACCGCGAACCTGCTCAGCCAGCAGAACAAGACCTATGCTTTGCGCATCTATCAGGGAGCTGGTCACGCCTTCCATAACGATACCGGCGCGGCCTACAACGCAACGGCGGCAACAGACGCCTGGGCACAGACGATTGCGTTCTTCAACCAGTGGTTAAGGCGCTAATCAGCTTGTAACCTAGGATCCGCCAGGGGATCACCCACCCATGTTGGGCGATCCAAACGGAGCAGGAATCCAGGCGGGCTTGAAACTCCTCGCGGCGCGATCCCGGGAAGATTCCCAGTATCAGCCGCAGGCGCAGCGCGGCATATTCAAAACTCATCATCGAGCGTAAGATCTCCACGCCAAAGTGCTTGCGCCAGAAGATCATCGTGCCTGCGAATTCACGCTGCTTTCTAATGTCGGTAATGTCGTCCAACTGGCTGTGTTGGCCGCGATGGAGGGCCTGAGCAGCGGGAGCATGGGCAATCCGCCAGCCGGCACGGCGGGCCCGTAGGCAGAGGTCGACTTCTTCGGCGTATAGGAAGTAGTCGGGATCGAAACCTCCAAGGCTGAGTAGCGCGACGCGCCGGATGAGGAAACAAGATCCATGGACCCAGGCAAAGCCGGGGCCGTGGATGGGCTCGGATAAGGGGAGCAATTCTTCGCCGAGGTAGCGGAGCTTTGGCGGGAGGGCACGGCCGCGTTCGATGAGGGACGGCCCGACGATGCCAGCCTGGGGATCTGCTTCGAGCGCCGCTACCAGCGATGAAAGGAAGGCTGGACCAAACGACAAGTCGGGATTGGCAATCAGAACAAATTCGCCTGCCAAGTCGCCAAGCTTTTGGTTCTGGGCCTTGCCGTAGCCGACGTTGGTTAGGTTGCGCGTGAAGGCTGCACGTCCCCAGTCTTCGACGGCGTCGGCGCTGGCGTCGGAACTGGCATTGTCTATGGCGTAAGCTTCCCAGGCGATGTCTGTTTGCGCGTCCAGGGAATGGAAAAATGCATCCAGGCAGTGTTCCGAGTTGTAGGTGACGAAACTGACGCTGACACGCGGGGTCATTGGTGGAAGTGCTGCATGGCCGTCTCGATCAAGTCCCATTGGCAGTTCGGTAGCGAGGGCAGTATTTCGGCTACACGCAGGAAGTTTGCTAGGGCCCAAGGCTGGGCCAGGTCAGCGGCGCGCAGCACGATCACCAGCGGCGAGCGGGTGTCGCGCCGGACCTCGGCCTGGAGGGATTGGATGACGATGGACGGATGGAGGACCAGGTTGAGCGATACGCGTTGGTGCCGCAAGTATGGGAAGCGATAGATGCGGATCCAGTGGGGGCTGGAGGCGGTTGTGGGGATCATGGTGAGGCTGGGGTTGCCGTCGGCGTCCCAGGAGTCGGTGGAGCAGCTTGTGAAGTCGGGGAGAGGGGCCGTCGCGTAGGGATCGTCGAAGACAGGTCCGCCTGGGGTGCCGCTCTCAATCGAGAGATCGTACCTGATGCCGAGCCCGCGCAGTAAAGAAGGAATCGTGTCCGACATCCAGCGTTCGCCCATGCGGAAAGTGGCTGGCGGGAAGCCGAAGGTCTGCTCAAAGGCCGCGAAGCTGGAGCGGACGCAGTGAGCCTCCCAGGCCTTGTCGGTGAAGTCGTTAAACCAGCGCTGGTGCGTCGCGTCCCATCGCGTGAGATGGCAGTGCAGGCCGCAGTGGTCGCCCCATTCTTCAACTTGGTCGAGGAGGACGGGGAGGGATTGAGTGACCTGATCGGCTCGGCCCCAGACCGTTTGGATCTGCGGGTCGAGACGGAAGAACCAGTTAAAGTGGACGGGGCGGCCCGAGCGCTGTTCCAACTTTTGGCGGAGGGTCTTGAGGTGATCGAGCGCGATTTCATTGCCACCCCAACCGCTGTCTCGGGTGGGCTTCCGAAGGTCTGGCTCGACGTCAAGGAGTAAGAGGCAGTGACGCGTCATTGTGATATCGAGGCGAGCTGGGTAACTAGGGTGATGTAGTAGCCGCGAACGGTGGCGGGCCTGTCGGCGATCCTGATCTCGCGATCAAGTGCGGTGGTTCGCATCGGGGTGAGTTGCGCCCTCAGCGCCGCCAGGCTTTCATCGAAGGCGACGGGGCTTGCCTCGGTGGCGTACTTGGCGAAGCGGTCGCTCGTCGGGATCTCTTTGGCGGCCCAGGTGTAGAGCGCGATGAGGCTGGCGGCGCGGGCGAGTAGCTTGGGGTCGGCTTTGGCGTGCAGGCGGGCCGTCAGGTCGTCGATCGAGTTGAGGAAGTCTTGGGCGGCGGGTTGCGGGGTGACGTCTTCGACGGCGAGGAGTTCGACATCGAAGATCAGTTCGGCCTTGGGCGGGATGGCTCCACGCCCCTTCTCCCCGTAAGCCAGTTGATAGGGGATGAAAAGGCGGCGCTTACCTCCAACCTTCATACCTTCAAAGCCGGCATCCCAACCGGCGATGACCTGGCGGCGTCCCTGAATAAAGCTCAGCGGCTCCTTGCGGTCAACGGATGAATCGAATTTCTTGCCGTCTGTAAGCCAGCCCGTGTGGTGGACGGTGAACTTTTGGGTGGGCTGCGCGGTGACCCCGGTGCCACTAACGACATCGATGTAACGCATCCGGACGAAGTCAGTCTGCGGGCCGCTGACTTCAGGAATTTGCGCCAGAGTGAGGAGGATGGTGAGGGCTTGGATCACCCTCTCATATTACGCCGCTGATCGTGCAAAGAAGTTTGTTGCCCATTGAGCGAGCAGGATGCCGTCGGTTGGGTGATGCAGTGTGGCGAGGGCGGCGTCCACCCGCACTGCTCCGATGCGCTCGCGACGCAGCTTCAGCAAGGCTTCGGCATAGGCGGGGGCGAACTCCGGGTGGCCCTGGATGCCGAGCATGTTGCCGACGCGGAAGAGGCCCACCGGGCAGTGCTCGTTGCCACCGAGGACCTCAGCGCCCGGAGGCAGCTCGAGCACTTGATCCTGGCAACTCATGAGGACTTTGATCTCATTTTCTGGCGGTTGCATCCAGGCTTCCGTCTGCTGGATCGTGAATTTGTGCACGCCGATTCCCCAGCCGTTGGGGCTTTTGGCGACACGCCCGCCAAGCGCATGACCCATCATCTGATGGCCGAAACAGACGCCGAGGAAGGGCTTGCGGCTGGCGTGAATTCTGCGCGTCAGTTCGGCGAATTGAATGATCCAGGGCTCATCGTCATAGACGCTGGCCTTGGAGCCGGTAGACACATAGGCGTCGCATTCGTCGAGGTCTTGCGGGGCCTCGCTCTTTTGTAGATCGTAGACTCGCCAGTCGGCGGGCAGCCAGCGCGAGAACAGCTCATCGGTGTCGCCAGCGATACCGCGCAGCGTTGGCAGCGTGTGGTCACACTGGAGCAGGCCCAACCTCATACGGCGGCCTTCAGGTGGTAGGACTTAGGTCGCGTCAGGGCGTCAAACCCAAGTACGCTCAGTGAGCAGCCACGGCCGGTATTCTTCACGCCTGTCCAGGCCAACGCGGGGTCGAGGTAGTCGCAACGGTTCATGTAACAGGTGCCGGTTTCGAGCTTGTCACCGATGGCGAGGGCGGCTGCTTCGTCGGTGGTCCAGATACCAGCGGTGAGACCGTAGGGGCTGTCGTTCATCAGGCGGATGGCGTCTTCATCCGAGTCGACCGGCATGATACCGACGACCGGGCCAAAGGTCTCTTCCCTCATTACGCGCATCTGATGATTTACGTTGGTGAGGATCTGTGGGGCCAGGTATGGCGTGCCGACGGCGTTGGACGGGAACTCGCGCGGGTCGATGTGCGAGCTTGCGCCTTGTGCGATTGCTTCGTTGATCTGGGCGCGGACAAACTCCGCAGCGCTGGTCTTGACCATTGGGCCCAGGGTCGTAGCGGGATCGAGTGGGTTATCCAGTTTGTAAGTACGAGTAAGTTCTACTGCGCCACTTACAAATTGCGCGTAAACTGAGCGGTGGACATAGATGCGCTCAATGCCACAGCAGCATTGCCCAGAGTTGAACATTGCGCCATCGACGAGGTTTTCGATTGCGTCGGCAAGGTTGGCGTCTGCGCGCACGTAGGCGGGATCTTTGCCGCCAAGTTCCAGATTCATGCCGATAAAGACACCGTTCGCGGCAGCCTGAATCTTGCGCCCTCCCTCGACCGAGCCAGTGAAGGAGACGAAGCCGATGCGTCCAGAGCCGATCATCGATTCGACATCGGCGTGGCTGGCGTGGAGCACGTTGAAGACGCCGTTAGGGAGCCCTGCCGCTTCAAAGCCTGCGGCGATACGATCAGCACAAAGCGGTGTTTGCGAGGAGTGTTTGAGGATGACGGCATTGCCGGCGAGTATGGCCGGGACGATGCTGTTTACGGCTGCAAGGTAGGGATAATTCCAGGGCGCGATGGTGAGGACGATGCCAACAGGAGCTTTGCGGATAAAGCGATTGAAACCGCTGATTGGCGCGACGACGATATCGGCTAGCGCGCTGGGCGCGGCCTCGATCATGAAGCGGGCGCGGTCTGTGAAGCCGCGGCGGATCTCGCTCGGTGTATAGCGAATGGGGCGGCCCATCTGCCAGGTGATCTCTTCCCCGATAGCGTCGGCATTTGCATTCATTGCGTCGATGAAGCGCGTCAGGATGGCCTGACGCTCGACGAGTGCGGTCTGGGCCCACGCTTTTTGGGCAGCGGCTGCTTTAGTCAGGAGCTGGTCGATTTGCCCGACTGTCGCAAGAGTGCGCTCGGCGTATACGCTGCCGTCGATGGGGGAGATTGTCTGCTGGATGCTCATAGCGGCGTTGTGTAGGCGGCGGTGATTCCGCCGTCGACGAGGAACTCGGTACCGGTGACAAAGCTGGATTCATCGCTTGCCAGATAGAGCGCGGCGTAGGCGATTTCCTTGGCTTGACCAAAGCGGCCCATCGGGATGTGAACCAGGCGGCGCTGGCGTTTTTCTTCGGTGTTGAGGTACTTCATGAGTAGCTCGGTATAGAGCGGCCCAGGGCAGAGAGCGTTTACGCGAATGCCTTCACGGGCGTGGATCGCGGACAGTTCACGGGACATGGAGAGCACCGCGCCCTTGCTGGCGGTGTAGGCGAGTTGTGGAGTTGCTGCGCCAAGCAGGGCGACGAAAGAGGCGGTGTTGATGATGGAGCCGCCACCGGCACGGCGCAGTGCGGGCACACCGTATTTGCAGCCCAGGAAGACTCCTTTGACATTGATGGCGAAGGTGAGGTCCCAGACTTCTTCAGAGGTTGCGATCGCGTCATCGTCATCGGCGTGAGAGATGCCGGCGTTGTTGAACATCACGTTCAGTTTGCCGTAAGTATCCTCAGCTGCCTGCACCATGGCAGCGCAATCGGCTGCTTTAGAAACGTCGGCTTTGACCGCGATGGCTTGGCCGCCAGAGGCATTGATGAGTGCGACAACTTCTTCATTTGGGCCAACGTTATAGTCGACTGCAACGATGCTTGCACCTTGCTCCGCAAACAGGAGTGCGGTTTCTCTGCCGATGCCACCACCGGCACCAGTGATGAGGGCTACTTTGTCTTTTAGTCGCATGAAGGTCTCCGTTTAGATTCGTTCGAAGTAGCGGCGGCGTTCCCAATCGGTTACGACGCGCTCAAAGGCTTTTTGTTCGTTGCGGAAGAAGTGAGTGTAGTGTTCGACTACTTCCGGGCCGAACTGAGTTTTGGCGAAACTGCTTGCTTCAAATAGGTCCACTGCGTGTTCGAGGGTGTAGGGAACGCGCGGCAGCGTCCGCGCGGCATAAACGTCGCCCTCAAAAACGGGCGGCGGCTCGATCTTGTTTCTGATTCCGTCCAGGCCAGAGGCGAGCGAGGCGGCAAAGGCGAGATAGGGGTTTGCGTCAGCGCCGGGAATGCGGCACTCGATGCGGAGGCTCTGTCCCGAGCCGACGACGCGAAACCCGGCGGTACGGTTGTCGCGGCTCCAGGCAATGCGGGTTGGGGCCCAGGAGAGGTCTTCGAAGCGTTTGTACGAGTTGATGGTGGGGGCATAGAAGACCATCATTTCTGCGGCGTGCGCCATCCATCCGCCGAGGAACCAGCGGAATTCCTCCGTACCCTCGTTGTTGTCCGGCGAGGCGAAGGCGTTGCTGCTGTCCTTGCTCAGGCTGAGGTGGATGTGGCAACTGGAGCCTGCCTGGCCGTGGTGCGGCTTGGCCATGAAGGTGACGCTCACCCCGGTCTGGTCGGCGATCTCCTTCATGCATTGCTTGAGCAGGGCGTGATTGTCGGCCATCGAGAGCACGTCGGAATATTTGACGTTGACCTCGTGTTGGCCCAGGCCCCACTCGCCCTTGGAGCTCTCGACGGCAAAGCCGGTCGCCTTCAAGTGGCGTCGAACTTCGCGGGTGTAGAATTCCTGACGAGTGCCTTGGAGAAGGTTGTAATCCTCGAGATACCAGCCCATCGGTTCAAGTTTGGCGTAGCCTTTTTTTGCGGCCTTTTTGTAGGACTCGCGGTAAGCGTAGTATTCGAGCTCTGAGGCCCCGAGGGCTGTGAACCCGAGTTCACCTGCGTTTTGCAATTGCTTCTGCAGCATCGAGCGGGGTGCGATGCTGACGTTGGCGACGTCGCAGTGGACAAAGGCGGTCTTCTCCTGCCATGACAAGATCCGGATGGTCTTGAAATCCGGCACAAGGTGGAAGTCGCCGTAGCCGAGTTCCCAATTGGCAAACTTGTAGCCTGGGGTTGGCTCCATCTCCATGTCGACGGTGAGGAGATAGTTGCAGGCGTGGGTGCCGCCTGCGGCGACGGATTCGAGGAAGAAGTCTGCGTCAAAACGCTTGCCCATCAAGCGGCCGTAGTGGTCTGTGAAGGCAGCGATGACAGTGTCGACGCTGCCTGCCCGGACCGCTTGTTCAAGAACTGGGAACTGGTTCGTCATACGGGGCGACTGGCCTCCTTAGCGTGTTGAGCGAATTCTTCTTCCGGGGATAGGATGAGGTTGTGGCGAGCGTGGAAGGCGAACCAGATGATTCCTACCAGAAACCAGACGACCGCACCGTAGACGCCTTTGACGTACTCGGGGTTGGCGAAGAGAGTGATCAGCGTCGCCAGGGCGATTGCGCCGGCGACGATTGCGCCGCCAAGTCCAAGCGGGCTGCGGTAGGGACGATCAAGGGCAGGGAAGCGGCGGCGGAGGAGTAAGTAGCTCGCCATCTGCGAGACATAGGCGAGGACTGCGCCGAAGACGGCCATGTTGAGCAGTATCGCCCCGACGGGGCTATCGTGCGGCGAAAACTGTATCGCGAGCGCGGCAGAGAAGCCGAGGACGGCACCGGCAATGAGGGCGCGGTGCGGAGTTTGGCGGGTGGGGTGGGTCTTGGAGAGCCACGTGGGGAAGTAGCCTGCGCGTGAGAGTGAATAGATCTGGCGGCCGTAGGCAAACAGGATCGTGTGGAAGCTGGCGATGAGGCCAACGCAGGCGAGGGCTGCCAGAAGTTTGGTGCTGGTCGAGTTTCCGTAGGCGGCCTGGAAGCCCAGGAAAAGAGGCTCGTTGGACTTGCCGACGGCAGCGGCGCCAGGGGGCGTGCCTGCGCCGAGCGTGAGTGTGACGAAGGCGCAGAAGACCAAGGTGGACAGACCCCAGATGAGGCCGCGCGGGATATCGCGAACTGGATCGTGACTTTCCTCGGCAGCCAGGGGGAGCTGTTCAATGGCGAGGTAGAACCAGAGGGCAAAGGGCAGGCAGTTCCAGAAGCCCTGCGCGCCGTTGGGGAAAAGCGGGGCGGCCCAGCGGGAGACGTCAAAGCGCGGTGCGACCGACACCCAATAGATACAGAGGGCGACCAGGGCGGCGATGGTGATGATGAGTGAGAAGCGAAACGAAAGTTCCACGCCGTGGATGTTGAGCAGGACGAAGAGGGTGTAGCAGGCGAGCCACCAGAGAGGTTCTGCCGATTTGGGTGTTTCAAAGATCGCACCGAGGTAGCCGCCGATGCCGACGACGATCACGGCGGGGGTGAGGATGTACTCCATGTTCTCGGCGAGACCGGTGATATAACCACCCCACGGGCCCATGGCAGTGCGCGCGAACGAATAGGCCCCGCCGGTGTGCGGGAGGGCGGCGGCCATCTCGGCGATGGAGAAGCAGAGGCCAAAGTACATCGCCGTGACGATGAGCAGGGCGATGAGCATGCCGCCGAAGCCGCCTGAGGCGAGGCCGAAGTTCCACCCAAAGAAGTCGCCCGAGATGACTGCGCCGACGCCCAGGGCCCAGAGCTGCCAGACGCCGGCATGTCGGCGTAGTTGGCGCTGCTCAAGGAAGTCCTGAGTTGCTGCGATGTAGCTTGTTTTTACCATTCGAGGCGCAACGTCAATTGTAACTGGCGGGGGCGGAAGCCTGAGCCGCCGTAGGAATTTTGCAGGCTGGCGATACCGGCACCATCGGGATTCACGAGGCCCTGGCGATTGAGAACGTTGAAGAGGTCGGCATTGAAGCGCAGGCGGATGCTTTCGGTAATCGAGAAAAACTTGAGCAGCGACGCATCCATGAGCCAGTTGGAAGGGCCGACTTTGTATTGATTGCGAAAGGGGTGGAGGCCGGTGTCGGCAGTGACGCGGACGGTGGAGCCGTTGTTGAGGGGCAGGTAGACGACATTCGTATCGAAGTCGGCATTGCCGGGGCTGCTCGCGGTGCCGCCGACCGGCCAGGGATTGATCGGCTTTTGCAGTGGCTTGTAATCCGCAGGCAGACCGTAGACACCATTGCGCAGGCCAGCGGCGTTTTTGCTGTCGATGTAGCGCTCGGAGATGTAGCCGTTGTACCAGAGATACCCTTCAAAGCAGCGTTCGCTACTGCGTTGGGTGGCCGTAGCGGGGGTACCGCGACAGTCAGTGATTTTGTGCTTTTTGCCGTACGATTGGTAGTCGCTAACTTCGCCCCAATTGCCGGTGGGCAGGGCATAGTATTGACTGAGCATAGTGCCGGAGCCGGAGAGTTTCCAGCCGCCGATGAAGTTATTGATTGCGCTGCCGACGTTGCCGCCGAGGCGGTGGCGCTTACCGATGGGGATATCGTAATTCCAATTCCAGCGGACACGGTGCTTGGGGACGCTGGTGTCGCGATCGTAATAAAGAAAGCGATTGAGAGTAGCAAAGTCCTTGGGGACAGAGTCTGGGAGATAGCCTTCGTAAGTGGTTGCGACGTCGTCGCGGAATGAATTTCCGCCCAGTCGGAAGGCGTTGGTGATGGTGTAGAAGGCCTGGAAGCCAAGGCCCTTAGAGAAGCGGCGTTCGGCCTCGACCGTGAAGCTGGAGGTATTGATGTAGCCGGTCTTCTGGAGCAGGCGAACGCTGGTGTAGGCGACTTGATCATAGGGACGGCGACGGACATTGGAGTAGGCGCCAGCCGGGAGAACGTTGCCGGTGCTTTTGTACCAGACGTAATCGGTCTGGGTAGGGTTGATCTCGCTGAGCTGATCGGCGTGGACCCCATGTTTGCCGTTGTAGCGAAGGCGGATGACCGTGTTTGAACTCAGCTGCTTCTCGATGGCAAGGTTCCATTCGTGGATGCGCATGCTGGGTAGCTCGGAGGCGAGGCCGAGAACGCTTACACCGCGCGCGATAGTGTTCGGGTTATTGATATCGACTGCGTCTGAGCTATTACTGCCGGCAATGATCGGGTTGACGTTACGCAGAAGATAATTGGAAATGCCGTCCGGACTTTGCGCGGCGGAATTTGGATTGTAAGTCGCATTGGCGCGGAAGGGTGCAAGTCCAGAGAACTGGGCGAGCAGTGTCCGCATGGGGAGCGCTGAAATATAGAGGCCATAGCCGCCACGGATGATTGTTTCTCTCCTGCCATCGCCCATGCGATAGGCGAAGCCGGCCCTGGGGCCGATGTCGAAAAAATTTGAAGGAAAGATGTCCTTGGGGCGCTTCAGAGTGGCTGCGTCGGTGAACTTGACGTCGACGGCTTCAAAGGCTTTCACAATCTGAGGGGTGGTGGCTCCGATCTTGTAGTAATAATCAATGGGCTCGGGAAACATCAGCGAATGGCTGGGGATATCGAAGGTATTGAGAAGGCCGCCCGTCTCGATGAGGGCGGGGTTGAGGTCCCAGCGGAGGCCGGGCGTGAGGGTGAGGCGGCTGTTGACCCGATAGTTGTCCTGAATGTAAAATCCGGCGCTGCGGTCGAGTATGTTCATGTAACTACGCTTCAGGCCGACAGTATAAGCAGCAGCATGGCCGAGGAAAAAATTTGCGGCGTCATTGCCGGTTAGGGTGGTGACGGCGGGGGCGGTGGCGGAGCCGGTGGTTGCACTTTCCAGTGCGGTGGCGAGGCTGTTGAAGGCGGCTGAACCGGAGATGGCTCCCTGGTCTGGCAGCAAGCTTTCTTTTTCGTGACGATAACGAGCGCCGAACTGGATGTTATGTGTCCGTTTGATGAAGGTATAGTTCTGTTCGATGTTAGAGACGCCACTGCGGAGGGCGCGGCGGTTGTCACCTTCCGTATAAGTCATGGTTTGAAGACTGGTGATATTGGGGAAGCCGATTTCGCCCCGGGGGTTGGGGAGGCCGAGGTCCTTGGACCAGTCTTTCTGCTCGATGCCGGTTACGGTCTTGGTGCTTTGCCAGGTGCGGCTAAGGAGGGTTTCAACGAAGAATCTTGAGGAGAAGATGTGGGTCCAGCTGATCGAGGCAGCGACAGCCTGCATCGGAAGGTAGGTCATGTTGGCTTCCTTGTTGGCGGTGGGGGCACCGATGCCGCCGGCAGTGCCGATGAAGCTGGCGTAGCGCTGGCCGCCGTTGACCTTCAGGAAGGCGTTGTCGTTTTCGCTGAAGCGATGGTCCAGGCGTATGGTGGTGGGATTGTCGCTCAGATTTGGGTTACCGTTGGTGGGGACAGCGGCTTTGTAATTGCTGGTGACGAGGGGATTGGCGATGTCAGTAGGGAGAGGGGTGATCGCGTAGATGCGCTGGGCGAGTGGGCTGATGCGCTGGATGGGAATTTGATTGTTCTGGAAGGGGTCGCGGGTGGTGACAACGCGGCCGCTGTCAAGAGTAAGTGTACGGGTGGTCTGCGGGTCGTAGAGTTGGAGGTAGCGACCGAGATTGTCACGAAGACCGCTGAAATCACCGGCGCGGAAGGCGGCGGTGGGGACGGCAAACTCGCGAGTGAGGCCCTGGACCAGCTCTGTGCCTTCGCGCGAAACAAAGAAGAAGGTGCGGTTGCGGCCGTTGTAGAACTGCTTGCCATTGAGACCGAATGTGGGCAAGAAAACGGGGCCGCCGATGGAGCCGCCGAACTCGTTGCGGATGAGCTTCGGGACCTTATAGGGCCTGCCATCGTAAAAGACATCCTGACGGGCGCGGGCAACACCGAAGGCGTTGTTCCGCATCGTTTCGTAGAGGCTGCCGCGGATCTTATTGGTGCCTCCTTTGGTGGTGACGATGACGGAGGTGGGGGCGGAGTATTTGGCTGAAGACGTGCTGGTTTCGACCCGGACTTCGCCGATCGATTCGAGGCCCTGGATATTCATGGAGCCACCGAATTCGCGGTTGTTGGACGATGCGCCGTCCTGAACATAGTTCGTTGAGTAACCCATGAGGCCCCCGACGCGGATGCCACCGTTGACGTCGATGATGGGTTCGACGCCGGGCGCGACGCTCCCGAGGAGAGTGTTGAGATCGCGGCCATTGATGGGGAGTTCTTTGATGCGCTGGCTGTCGAGGGTGGAACCATCGGTGGGGTCTGTGGTTTGGACAAGGGGGATCGTGCTGGAGACGACGATCGTCTCGGTGACTTGGCCGATCTGGAGAATGGGTTCGATATCGGAAATCTTGCCGGTTTCGATCTGGAGATTGGCTTCCCAGGCTTTCATGCCGGCGGCCTCGACGCGGACTTTGTAGTTGCCGATGCTCAAGGGGGGCGTCGAGAAGTAGCCCTGATCGTTGGCCGTGACGTGGGTGACGCGACCGGTGTCAATGTGACGGATGGTGACCTTCGCGCCCCCAATGGCGGCAGTCTGGCTATCCTTGACGGTGCCCTGGATGGTGCCGCCTCCGGCGCTGGATTGGGCCAGGGTGCTGGTGGCGAATAGAGCTATCGCGAGAATGGTGCTGACGGCTTGGATAGTGACCCCTTTTTCGAGCCCGGCGGGCGCTCGCTGCAGTGAATTATATAAGAGGATCGTATCGACTTCGCTCCGCTCGTCAAACCGAACGTGCAGATTTCCCGCATCCGGCTCTCCTCAAAACCTTTCTCAGCGGCTCATGCGAGGTTGATGCCTAAGGAACTTGAGACCAAGCCGTTAGAGCTGCTGATCGTAGGTCACCCTCTCGGGCAGTTGATAAGGGTGCCGACCGCGTCACAGGTTTTTTCAAACTAAAAGTTCCCAAAGAATCAACGACATAGCGCCTCCCCACCGCTGCCGCCCTTCTTGCCCACTGCTATCCTGATCCCGGATGCGCCCCGCGCGCACCGTCCACGGCCCGAGGCTCACCCCCCCCCCCGGGCCGTGCTCATTTCTACAACCAAGGAACCCCCCGCCCATGTCCACGCAACCGCAGATCGATGCCAACCGCGCCAACGCGCAATTCTCCACCGGCCCCAACACCGCCGAAGGCCGCGCCAAAGTCGCGGCAAACGGCCTCACCCACCGCCTCAACGCCAGCCAGGAGACCCTCTTCGCCGCCCAGCCCGACCTCGAAGAAGCCTACCGCACCCTCGCCCACAAGCTCCGCAAAGATTGCCAACCCGACTCTTCAATCGAAGAAGAGACCTTCCAGCTTTACGCCTGGAGCCTCTTCCAGGCCAAGCGCGCCCAACGTCTCGAGCTGTCCACAGAGAACCGCTGGCTCGAAGACCCCGACGACTCCAAACGCTTCTCCCAAATGGAGCGCGTTATCAAATTAGCCGTCACCCAGGCGCGGCGCGCCACCCAGGCCCTCAACGAGCTCCGCCGCCTCCAACGCGACCGCTTTGCCGCCTACGAGGTCTACGCCGAGCACTGCGTCATGGGCAAAGACGTCCAAATCCCCAAGTCGCTCCCCGTCGCCGACATCCGCAAAACCGACCTCGGGCGCACCAATCCCAACTACCTCGCCCAGTTCCTTCTCTATCAAACGAAGGAAGTTAAGGATAAGGCGAAGGAAATGCTCCAGGAGGCAAAAGAAAAAGCAAAAACCAAAGCCAATCAGGCCAAATTGACCAACGAACAAACCAAACCCAAATTCGACCCCAACACCAACCCCTTCGCTGAAATGAGCATCGAGCAACTCCTCAAAATAGCCAAAGACGCCGGAATCCGCCCTTGATCAATGCGCACAAGAAGCAAACCCAATCCCCCCGCCCAGCTAAACTGGAGTTTCCGCTGATTTCTTTCTCCAACATCCAAAAGCAGTACGGCAAGCAGCTCATCTTCGTCGACACAAACTTCCAGCTCAACGCCAGCGAAAAAGTCGGTCTCATCGGCCCCAACGGCGCTGGCAAAACCACCCTCTTCCGCATGGTCGTGGGCGAGAAAACCCCCGACGAGGGCGAAGTCTCCGTCCCCAAAAAGCTCACCATCGGCTATTTCCGCCAGGACGTCGAAGAAATGGCCGGCCGCTCCGTCCTCGACGAAGCCATCGCTGGCTCGGGCCGCGTCGGTGACCTCCAACACGACATGGGCGACCCCGACAAGCTCAACGACCTCGACCGCATCCTCGCCCGCTTCGGCGAAGTCCAGGGAAGGGAAGTGGGAGGGACTGAACTGCACCATTGAGTGCGGGAAGTGCGGGAAGTGGGGGAAGTTGTGGGGACAGGAAGTGAGGAAGTGGGGTCCCCTTCTGTTCTTCTGTCCGCCAGATTCGCGATGATTACGTTGCTGAAGAATTGGGAGGGGCTGAAGTAAGTGAGGTTGCCCGGCGGGGAGAGCGCCGTTGTTGATATCGCAAAACTGCGCGGCTACTGTCTCGACCCCGAACATCCGCGTGGCAAGCACAAGGCCCGAGTATTTCGTTCTGCGCTGGGACTGGGCAGGGAGGACGCGGAATTCTTACGCCAGGAACTCCTGAACGCCGCCTTGCGGCTGGGCGCAGTCTGCGGGACAAGTGACGAGTTTGGAAACCGGTACACAGTGGACTTGAAACTCGACAGGAACGATCGAACGGCGCTGGTGCGGAGCGTGGATCATTCTGAAAGGCGAGGAAGCGCCGCGTTTGACTACTTGTTTCGTGATCTTGGAGGTAGAATAATGCCAGATATGGAACTGCTTCCGTTGTCGCACTCACCGAGGCCGTACCTGGCCGGGGCCTGAATCGTGGACAGGTCGGCACGGTGGTTGAATGTCTTGGCCCGGGCGCGTACGAGATCGAGTTTATTGACGATCATGGTCGGACATACGCGCAAGAAGCACTGCACGAGCATCAGCTTATGCAACTGCATTATGAACCCGCAGATCGGGCAGCTTAATCGAAGGCCTGCTTTTGGCGGACTGCAGGCTTGTGTAAATGCTATTCAGCCTCGCTACGCCACTCCGCCGATTGCGCCGCTGATGAACTGGAAGGGGCCGTGTGGGAAGTCCGGGAAGTGACAGTAAGTGGGACAGGCTGGCGGAGCGCTCGCCAGGCCAGTGGCAGTGGTTTGGCCCTAACCGGTCTATGTTGATTGCATGATTGTGAGGAGTGGGACTGAAGGGTGAGAAGTTATGGAAAATGCGCATCGTCGGGGTCAGGCCGTCCCGCCTGGGCCGGACCCGCCTGGGCTAAAGTAGCCACGGATTCGCACCGATACTCACGGATAATTCAATGAACTGCGGGGACGCTCGTGGCGTCGCCGTTTATGCTGTGCCCGCACGGATCTGTGCGGGGGGCCGTCAGCGATGATTGTCCCTACCGCGACCCTTCTTTCCTCTAATTGCCTGGAACGCGTCGTCATTCAACGAATACTTCTTGCAGCGTCCTCAAGGTGGCAGTGAGCGTTTTTGCTGTGACCGCCCCCAGTTTCTTCACCAGCCTGGACTTGTCCACTGCACGAAGCTGATCGAGCAAAACCAACCCTTTTCGGCCTTCATGATTGACATCGATCCGAAACTGCGCGCCACGCCCCGCCGTTGTCATGGGGGCCACGAGAACAGTGCGCAGATGGTCTTGCATTTCGACCGGGGATACCAGAACACACGGACGGGTCTTCCTGATTTCGCTACCGACTGTGGGATCAGGATTCACCAACCAAATCTCGCCGCGCGTCACCAAACTAACTCCGCATCCTCCTCGTTGCCAAATTCTCCCAAGACAAGCTTGTCTTCGCCAGCTTCCGCGATCCGTCTGGCAGACTCGGCCCAACCTGCGCGTACAGCACCTTTAGGCCTCCGCAGCACCAGCGCACCGTCCTCGATCGTCATTTCCACGCCCGCCTTTGCGTCCATACCCAGCTGCGCAAGAACAGGCTTGGGGATGACGACTCCCTGCGAGTTCCCGATCTGTCGAATGTTCAGGTGTACGGCCCGCATAGTAATAACAATGTCATTCCGCAAATCCAGTTCTGTCAAATCGCAGGAGTCCGAGGCTCACGCGTGTGGGGTTGACGGCTAAATTCTAGCGTGCGACCTGGAGTTTGACTTCATTCGAGCGGACACCGGAGAGGTTGAGGTAAATGGTGTACTCGCCGCTCGGGAGGTTCGGGATGGCGAAGTTGACCTGCAGGAGGCCAACACTGCCGGGGGTGAGGCCAATGAATTGGGGCGATATGGCGAGGCCATTTACGAGGACTGAAGAAACGCCCAAGACCCGGACGAGGCGGTCGAGCGGCGCGGCGGTGCCTGCCGCGACCGTTTCGCTCAGGTTGCTTACGCCGACAAAGTACATCGTGATGACCTCACCTGTTTTGGCGGGATTGTCCGGGCCGATGATCTGATTGGAAGCGTTGGTGGCAACGGCCTGGCCTGCGCCGTAAGTCATGATGCCGGGGGTGGTGGCACGCAGACCGATGTAGCTGGCATTGGAAGTTAGGCCATCTCGCTCAACACGGACGCTGGTGACATAGCCGGTGTCGGCGGGGACGTGGGGCGTGGTGGGCAAGCGATCGGGAATCTGGAAGTTGACTTGCCCTGGGCTGACGTAGAAGAGCGGCGCGGCTCTGCCATCGACGATGACCCGGATGCCACCGAGCGATGTTGGGAGCGGCACTGTTGCTGCCCCCGCCGTGGTTGTTGCCAAATTTGTGCCGAAGAGACTGGCAACCGTAGTTGGGCCGAGAGCGGCCTTGTCGAAGCTACCGGCGTTGGCAACGCCGCCATAGAAGATTTCGGGCATTGGAGTGGCTGTTAGATTGGCTGTGATCTGAGCGCGGCCGCCGGTGGCAACACCGAAGGGCTGGCTGTAGTTGGTGCTGAAGCCAATGCTTGTCGGCACCAGTCCCTTTTCTTCGATTCGGCGAGCCATGAATTCGTAGTAAGCAAGATCATCGGGGCTGAGCAGGCCATCGCGTGAGATCACGACATTGAGCGCGCGAAAGTTTTTTTGCGAGGTAGCCGAAGACGGAACGCGCGGACCGCCGGCAGCCTGGCTGAGGTCTTGAACGGTAGCAATCGTGAACTGGCCAGGTGCAAGCGTGCCGACGCCGCCGCAACTGCCTGTCTGTCCTGCTGCGATCTTTTGCGCACTGGTGATGATGACCTGAGGCTTGACCTCAGCTGGCGCGATCAGGCCCATCAGGTAAAGGTCGAAATCATTGAAGACCTGGGTCGTTTGAATGGGGACGACGGTGTATCCGCCCACTTCATTGGGGTTGAACTGGCAGGCGAAGGAGAGGCCCTGGGAGTTGACAGGGTCGCTCCAGCCCATGATTCCGGTTGCCATCGTGGATAAGAGCCAGTGTGGTTGGCCATAGGTAAAGGGTCCGCCTTTGACGAACTGGACCCATTGGTGGCCGAATTCGTGACTGACGCCGAGGTCGGCACCATCAATGAAGTGGGGATTGGGCATCATCGTGAAACCGATGAGCCGACCGGCGCTGCCATAGTTGGCTGCGGCGTTAATGATCCCTTGGCCGATGCCCGTGGTGCCGTTTTTGATTGTGCCGTGGTAGCGATTCTCGACCATCATCTGGGTGGAGACGATGATGTTGACGAAATCGTAGTCGTCGCCGAGGGACTGGTAAATGCGCTTCATCAGGGCTTCGGGTTGGGGACTGAATTGGCCCTGGGCGTTTAGGATGTTGGTGAAAAAGCTGGGCCAGAGGACGTTGACCACATAGTCGCCGCGTTGGAGGTCGGAGGCGAGTTTGACGATCCGTATAGGCGGCATGTCGTCGTTACGACCCTTGATGATGACATTGGAGCCGATAGTCGTGGCGCCGTTCTGAGTGAGTGCGATCTGGCCGGTGGTCCTGCTGTAGACGTCGCGGGCGACAAATTGTGGCGCCGTCAATTCGACTTCCCAGAGGTTATTGCCGAGGGGCGAGAAGGGGATTTCTGCTGCGCCGGTGATGGGGCGCAAGGCGACCCCACTGGCAGCCGAAGAGAGCCGGACGCGGTACTTGAAGCGCTCACCGCTGCGAGGGAGGAAGGGGTCCTGTTCTGTCCAGACGACTTTGAGTGCGGTCTGCGCGAAGAGCGACGATGCGAAGAGCAAGAGGAAGAGGGACTTCAACGGGATTCTCCGACGATGAGTTTTGAGTCTGAACTGAACTTACGGAACTTAGTGTAAGAGATGGCAATGTCGACGCGTTTGAGCTTGCCAAGAATTCTGGCGTCTGCGCGGATGCCGACATTTTGTGGGAGCCAGACTTCGTTATTGACCAGAGCCTGATCGATGCGAATCTGGGCACCGGCAGAGAGACGGAAGAGGAACCAACCGAAGGAGATCGTGTCGAGGGAGTTGAGTTCCAGTTTGACCAGTTCATAAGTGGCTTGATCGATCCAGGCCTTGCCCTTTAGCTTCTTGATCTGGTCGGCGCGTCGGCCCTTGCCCCGGAAGTCGGGGCGGGGCGTTCCGTCGAGGCCCCAGCAGAGACGGCCGTTGATTTTTTCTGCAGCGAGGAGTTTGACGTCATAAGCTTCGAGGATTTCGCGACGGGCATCGATCTCCTCGCGCTTGTCTTTGTCCGTCTCTCTGCGACGCTTGGCACGGTCCTTGGGGCTTTCGGCCTTGATCCGGGCGACTTCGCGATCCACGCGCCGTTGCTCTGCGGCTTCGTCATTGCTACTGAGCGTTTTACCGTTCTTGACCAGATGGCGCTCCACCTCTGAGCCGTCGACATGGAAGACTTCATCGATGGATTCCTTGGTGTCTTCGATGCGACCGTTCTTGTCGAGGAAGCGCACGATTGTTTTGCGCTCGTACATGTAGGTGTCGAGAATGGCGAGGTTGCGCTCGTCATGATCGAGGGCGCGCTTGAGGATTTCTTTGGCGTCTTGAGCGCCGAGACCGAGGGCGGCAAACAGGCAAACCGCGAGGCGCATGGGGCTAGGATCGCAGTGCGACGTTTTCGCCACGCCCGGCGAGAGGGCTGACGCTGGGGCCGCCGCAGAGGCCGACGCCAACATTCTGGAGGGCGTGCAGGAGATTGTAGAAGACCTGGTAGATCATCTGTTCATTGATTGCGACGCGGCCGGGGAGCTTGAAGTTAGCATTGAGTTCTTTTGCAATGTGCATGCGCAGGCCGTTGGGAGACGGGTTGCCGCGACGGTCGCGAATGTTGGCGATGGCGATGGGAGTTTGGAGGACGTTGCCGCTGGCGCCGTCGACATAGAACTGGCAGCGAGAGAACCAGCCAAGGTTGCCGGGGTCCGCAGCATCGAACAGGAGCAGCGGTGCCTGACGCTCCTGCGCCGTGAGATCGACGATCCAGGCGCGTTTGGTTTCTTCGAGGTGAAGATTGAAGCCGGCTTGACTGGCGATCCCGCCCAGCGCCTCTGCTTCCAGTTCCAGAAGAATGTATTTGTCGACCCCAGCTTGCAAAACCTGCATTAGTACTTTTTATTTTACTATCGGGAGGGGGCGAGCATTGAATCCGTTATTTCTTTTCGACATTGATGGCACCGTTTTGCGCAAGGCCGGGCCGCAGCATCGGATGGCGCTGGAGCATGCGGCGACGCAGGTTACGGGGCGGCTTTGTACGACCGAGGGTGTGCCCGTGGCAGGGATGCTGGACCGGGATATCGTGCGGTTGATGCTGATTCAGGCGGGTGTGGCTGAAAAGCGCATCGGCGGGTGGATGCCCGCGATTGTCGGTTTGGCGCAGCAGCATTATCCACGAATTTGTCCTCCTCTGCGGCATAGTGTTTGCCCCGGGATGCGGCCATTTTTGGCAAAGCTAGGGCGGCGCGGGATCGCCTGCGGGCTGGTTACCGGTAACCTTTCCCGCATTGGGTGGCACAAGATGCGGCAGGCGGGATTGCATAGATTTTTTCAATTTGGGGCCTTTGCCGAGATGGGGAAGACTCGTTCAGAACTGGCCGCGCTGGCGATTGCGGCCGCCCGGAAGCGGAGGCTTTGCCACGCCGATGCGCCGATCTATTTGGTGGGGGATCACCGGAACGACATACAGGCCGCCAGAGACAACGGCATTCGAATCGTGAGTGTGACAACTGGCCCGATGTCGCGTGAGGAACTAGCGCGATTTGAACCAGATTTTCTCCTGGATGACATCCGGGGCCTGCCCTTTGAGATACTAGAGAGTTAAATGCGTTTGACCCGACCCCTCGCTCTAGGCCCGATTCTGCTCCTGGTGCCCTGGCTAATAGTTTCTTGTGGCTTGAAAAATTCAGAGTCCACGACACCGCGTGCCAAAGTCATTTTGGGCGGCACATTGATTGATGGGACGGGACGAGCTCCGATTCCTGATTCGTTGATCATTGTGGAAAATGGCAAGGTCGTCGCCGCTGGCGCGGCCAAGGATCTGAAAATTCCCGAGAACCACATCAAGACCAACGCGACCGGGGCGTACGTTACGCCGAGCACGATGGGTGGGCGGCTGGAATATGGCGCGCCGGCAGACTTGTTTTTAGTGGCGGGGAATCCGCTTGAGAATCCAATGCTGCTGGGCAATCCGATGCGGGTGATGAAGGCGGGCGAATGGGTGGACGGAAATCGAAAATAAAATAGTCATGCCGGGCCCGCACGAAGACGCGGCTCAATCGATGTCGGTCAAGCGCGCCGAGGTTGAATTTCATAACTTTGCCAGCTTGGGTGAGCCGGAGCGAGCAGCTCTGGTATATGCGGAGGAGAACCAGCGGCGGGCGGCGATTCTGGATGAATTGCGCGGTTTTATTGGGCCCATGTCGCCGTTTCTGGAGATCGGATCCAACGCGGGGCATTCGAGTTACATGCTGGCGAATCAGTATGGTGCGGATGGCTTTGCACTGGATATCTCTGAGGACTCGCTGCGTTATGGCATCGCATTGCGAGACAAGTGGAAGCTGACGAAATCGCCAGTGCTGGTGGCTGGCGATGCGTTGCACCTGCCATTCAAAGATGGCTCGATTCGAATGGTTGTGGCGTTTCAGATGCTGTCACAGTTCATGGATATCGAAAGCGTATTTCTGGAAGTGAAGCGGGTATTGCAGCCGGGTGGGATTTTCGTTTTCGCGGAAGAGCCGATGCGGCGATTGTTGACAGCGCGCTTGTACCGTTGTCCTTATTACGACACGATGAAGCCATGGGAGCGGACGCTGTCGGACTGGGGGTTGTTGGGTTTTTTGGTCAAGGATGTGATTGGAGCGCACCAGGAAGAGTCGTTTGGGATCAAGCAGAATCACCGGATGTATCTGAGTGACTGGCATCAACTGATCACCAAGCACTTTGCCGAGCAGCGCTATCGCCTGTTTGTACCCGAGCGGGGCTGGGCGGAACGTTGGGTGAAGAAGTTTGTTGGATTGTTCAATCGTGAAAAGAGCGAGTGGCGCTCTGCGCGTTTGATGGGTGGGACACTGGCGGCGATCTGTAAGAAGGCGGGGGAAGCGCCTGCGGCTAAGGAGGAGCTTTCGTTTGGGACGCTGTTTCGTTGTCCCGATTGTGCGGCGGACTTAGTGCGCGTGGCCAGTGATGCATTGCAGTGTGTGGCTTGTAGTTATGAGGCTCCGTTGAATGAGGGCGTCTATAACTTACTACCGTCTCAGGATAAGCGCGAGTTGTATCCAGGCGATCGCAACGACATTGTGGACTTTTCGCTTGCTGGGCACGAGAAGCATCTCGGGCATGGCTGGCATGAAGTGGAAGGCGTTTACGGGAATAAGTATCGATGGATTGGGGCGCGGGCGTCGGCGTGGCTGGAGAATGTGAAGGGGGGAGAGCAGCGGTTGCGCTTGCGCGGGTTTGCGCCAGAGCCAATTTTTCAA
>JBBRBI010000034.1:0-54626 GCA_038206015.1 Bryobacterales bacterium
CACTGAGATGGTCATGCCGGGCGACAACGTCCAGATGACAATCGAGCTGATTACGCCAGTGGCCATGGACAAGGGCTTGCGTTTCGCGATCCGCGAGGGCGGTCGTACAGTGGGCGCGGGTACCGTGTCCGAGATTGTTGAGTAGGGATCGCCAAGCATGAATAAAGAACGCATCCGCATCCGCTTAAAGGCCTACGATCACCGCGTCCTCGACCAGTCGACGTCGGAGATTGTCGATACAGCGCGCCGTACTGGCGCTGTCATCGCCGGACCGATCCCGCTCCCCACAGTGCGGAATCGCTACACAGTAAATCGGTCGCCGCACGTGGACAAGAAGTCGCGGGAGCAGTTTGAAATCCGCACGCACAAGCGTTTGCTCGACATTCTCGAGCCCACGCAGGACACGGTAGACGCGCTGATGAAGCTCGACCTGCCGGCCGGTGTGGATGTCGAAATTAAAGCCTTCGGCAAGAAGTAAAACGCTTCTCAGGAAGCAAGAAGTTTTAGGAATCCGTAGTTAGGCCCTGGAGAGGTTGGCAATGAGCCCAGGAATTTTAGGTAAAAAAATCGGCATGACGCAGATCTTCCGCGCCGACGGACAGGTAGTACCTGTCACGTTGGTGAAGGCTGGTCCGTGTGTCGTCACGCAGCGCAAGACGCCTGCCACCGACGGTTATGACGCCATTCAGCTCGGGCTGATGGAGTACGTCAAGCCAGCGAGGATCAATAAGCCCGCCACTGGCCACCTTAAGAAGGCTGGCGCGGATGGCGTGAGGTACAGCCGCGAGTTCAAGCTGCGTAATGGCAGTGGAGACTACAAGGCTGGCGACAAGATCACAGCCGAAGAGTTCAAGGCAAACGAGATGATCGATGTTATCGGTATCTCCAAAGGCCGTGGGTTCCAGGGTGTAGTCAAGCGCCACGGCTTCAAGGGCGGCCCGGGTGGACACGGTTCAATGTTCCATCGCGCGCCAGGTTCGATCGGAGCTTCCAGCTTCCCGTCTCGCGTCTTTCCAGGCATGAAGATGGGCGGCCACATGGGTACCGACACCGTAACTGTCCGCAACCTCGAAATCGTAGAAGTAGACGCCGAAGAGAACGTGATCATGGTCAAGGGTGCGCTGCCTGGGGCAAACGGCTCTTACGTCATGATTCGTCGCGTGAAGGCGGGGAGTTAACTCAGATGCCTACCGTAGACGTTATCAATCTCGAAAATCAAAAAGTCGGTTCCGTTGAGTTGTCAGCCGAAGTTTTCGCCGCTGACATCAACGAGCACCTGCTCTATGAGTCGGTACGCCATTTTATGGCCGGCGAGCGCGCCGGTACAGCTTCTACCAAGACCCGCCACGAAGTGGCTGGTAGCGGCAAGAAACTTTGGAAGCAAAAAGGCACTGGCCGTGCCCGTATGGGTAGCATCCGCTCGCCTCTTTGGCGCCACGGCGGTACGACCCACGGCCCTCAGCCCCGCGACTATAGCTACCGGCTGAACAAAAAAATGATCCAGGGCGCGCTGCGTTCTGCACTGTCCGCAAAGCTGCGCGACGGCGAACTCCGGATCGTAGATGCGTTCAGCTTGGCAGACCCTAAGACCAAAGGCTTTGCGGCAAAGCTGACCATGTTGAATGCAGCTAAGACCGTCCTCCTGGTTGAGAACGCAGAAAACAAGAACCTGGTTCTTGGTTCGCGCAATCTCGAAGGCGTCAAGTTAGTATCTTCGAAGGAAGTTACAACTTACGACTTGCTGAAGTACAAGAATATTCTGCTGAGCAAGGCTGCCGCTGAGAAACTTTCGGAGGCGTTAAGCAAGTGACACTGTTTGAAGTAATCTCCCGCCCCATCGTCACCGAAAAAGGCGTCATCAAGAAGGACACGGAGCGCACCCTGTGCTTCGAGGTCAAGCCTGAAGCGACCAAAACGCAAATCAAGCAAGCTGTAGAGAAGATTTTCAAAGTTAAGGTCGAAGAGGTTCGTACTGTAATCAATGAGGGCAAGATCCGTCGTCGCGGCAAGTTCTCTGGTTATGGCTCGGACTGGAAGAAGGCCTACGTGAAACTCAAGAAGGACCAGAAGGTCCCTGAATATTCCGAGGTCGTCTAATGCCGATTAAATCCTACCGACCCTTTACTCCCACCAGTCGCTTCCGCACGGTTGTTACGCGTGAGGACATTACGCGGCAGACCCCTGAAAAGAGCCTCACCAAGGGTAAGGCGAAATCCGGCGGTCGTAATTCAACCGGACGCACCACAATGCGTTTCCGCGGTGGTGGAAACAAGACAACTTATCGTGAGATCGACTTCAAGCGCGACAAGGCTGGCATCCCGGCCAAGGTCGCTACCATCGAGTACGATCCAAATCGCTCCGCCCGCATCGCTCTGTTGCATTACGTCGACGGCGAAAAACGTTACATTGTGGCCCCGGTGGGTCTCAAGGTTGGATCCACAATTTCGAGCGGTCCGCAGGCCGACATCCTGGTAGGCAATGCTCTTCCTTTGAAGAACATCCCTGCCGGCACGATCGTCCACAATATTGAGCTTCGACCGGGCAAGGGTGCGCAGATGGCTCGCAGTGCCGGCGCACAAGCTCAGATTGTTTCCAAAGAAACCGAATACGCTCAACTCAAGATGCCGAGCGGCGAAGTTCGCCGTGTCCTGATTGACTGTTACGCAACAGTTGGCCAGGTTGGCAATCTTGATCACGAAAATCAAACACTCGGCAAGGCAGGCCGCAGCCGCTGGGTTGGTAAGCGTCCGCATAACCGCGGCGTTACCATGAACCCGGTCGACCATCCTCATGGTGGTGGCGAGGGCCGCACCTCGGGTGGACGCCATCCCGTTACGCCATGGGGCCAACCGACGCGCGGATTCAAGACCCGCAACAACAAGCGCACCGACAACATGATCGTCAAGCGGAAACAGAAGAGCTAGGGCAGGTAGAAGAAAAATATGGGCCGTTCACTCAAAAAAGGACCGTTCGCCGACAGTCATTTGGTCGACAAGCTTGTTGCCATGAATGATCGCGACGAGAAGAAGGTTGTAAAGACCTGGTCTCGCCGTTCGACAATCATGCCGCTATTCATCGGTCACACGCTAGCCGTTCACCAAGGCAAGAAATTTATCCCTGTGTATGTTACGGAAAACATGGTTGGACACAAACTGGGCGAGTTTGCACCTACCCGTACCTTCAAGGGCCATGTGGCTAAGTCTAACGAGAAGGGTAAAAAATAGGAACCTGCAATCATGACAGCTAAAGCAGAAGCCCGATACGTGCGCACTAGCCCGCAAAAGTGCCGCTTGGTCATCGATTTGATCCGTGGACTCAAGGCCGGCGAGGCCATCAACATCCTCAAGATGACGAACAAGCGTATGGCGCCAGTCGTCGAGAAGTTGTTGCGCAGCGCTATCGCCAACGCCGAGAACAAGCAGAACGACATTGATGTCGACAATTTAGTTGTGAGCGAAGCCTTCGTCAATGAAGGCCCCCGGATGAAGCGCATCCGCCCCGCCCCGATGGGCCGCGCTTATCGCTACCAAAAGAGGATTGCACATATCGTTGTGAAGGTCTCTGACGGTGTCGTAGTCGAAGCTGAAGCTGGATCATAAGGAACATAGCGAATGGGTCAGAAAGTACATCCCTTTGGATTCCGTCTCGGGGTCACAAAAACCTGGAAGAGCCGCTGGTTCGCCAAGCAGGACTACGCAAAACTTTTGTTCGAGGATCTCGAGCTAAAGGATTCACTGCGTAGCCGCCTGAAGAGCGCTGGCGTGAGTTCGATCGAGGTTGACCGGCCGGGTAACAAGCTCCGCATTACGATCCGCACCTCTCGTCCCGGTATCATTATCGGTCGCAAGGGCGCCGAGATCGAAAAGTTGAAGCAAGACCTGGCCAAAAAGACCAGTCGCGAAGTCTTTATTGACATTCAGGAAGTACACAAGCCCGAGCTCGACGCTCAGCTGGTGAGTGAGTCGATTGCCCTACAGCTGGAAAAGCGCGTAGCATTCCGCCGCGCCATGCGTAAAGCCGTCGATAGCGCCCAGCGTTTCGGGTGCAAAGGTATCAAGGTTCGCGTCAGTGGCCGTTTGAACGGCGCTGAAATCGCCCGCACTGAATGGTATTTGCACGGCCAGCTGCCGCTGCACACCCTGCGCGCCGATATTGATTATGGTTTCGCTGAGGCTCACACGACTTATGGTGTGATCGGCGTCAAGTGCTGGATATACAAGGGCGACATTGGCGAAGGCCAGCGTCGCGTGATGTTGCGCAACGACAATGACCCACAGCCACGCGCCAAGCGTGACAATCGGGATCGAGGTGATCGTGCTCCGCGTCGGGATGACCGTCCCCGCACGGAAGGCGCTCGGCCGGGTGGATATGCGGGCGCCGGTAATCCTGGTGGTGGCGCAGCTGGTGATACTCGTAGTAGCGGCGATGGACGCAGTGTTGATGGCCGGGCTCGTACTAATGATGCCGTGATGCCGCCAACTGCTGATTCAGGTGTTGTGGTTACCGCTCCCGAGGTGCCAAACAGCATCAAGAGTGGCGGTCCGATCCTGCCGCCGATGGCTCCGCCGACTCCGACCTGGAAGCAGGAAGCTGCACCGGTTGAAGCTGCTGCCGTCGAAGCTGTTGTGGCGGAACCTGTAGTTGCCGCCAAACCGATCGCTGATGCCGTGGTTGAAGCCACTGAGGGTGAGAAGTCCGCCGAATAGGCGCGACAACTCCCCACTAGCCAAGTTTTTGAGAAGAGGATAACGACCTTATGTTGATGCCAAAGAAAGTCAAGTTCCGCAAACAGCAGCGCGGTCGCATGCGCGGAATGGCTTATCGCGGTTCGAATGTCGATTTCGGTGAATTCGGTTTGAAGGCTATGGCTTGCGGTTATATTACGAACCGTCAGCTGGAGGCCGCCCGTATCGCGATGACCCGACACATCAAACGCGGTGGCAAGGTTTGGATTCGTATTTTTCCAGACAAGCCGGTAACGAAAAAGCCTGCCGAAGTTCGAATGGGCTCTGGTAAGGGCGCCCCAGATGGTTGGGTGTGCGTCATCCGACCGGGCAAGATTTTGTTCGAGATGGAAGGCGTGCCGCTCGAAACAGCTCAAGAGGCGTTCCGATTGGCAGCTATGAAGTTGCCGATGAAGACGAAGCTTGTGCAACGGACGGCGCTCTAGGGCGAAGCGAGGACGATAAATATGAATGCCGAAAAAATTCGTGGCCTCGATGCGGCCGAAATCAAAAAGCACTTGACCGATGGCGACGAGGCGATGTTTCGCCTTCGCTTCCAACTGTCAATGGGCCAGATGGAAGGCATCAAGAAATTGCGGGAGCTCAAGAAGGATCGCGCGAGGATCATGACGATCACGCGTGAAAAAGAGCTTGCCGCCCAGAAGGAAGGCAAGTAGCCATGGCCGACGAAGTCGTTAAGCAGCCTAACAAGCAAGAGAAGGTTGGCGAAGTTGTCTCGACCAAGATGGCCAAGACAATTGTGGTAGAAGTGACGCGGAAGGTTCCGCATCCACTCTACAAGCGAATTTTGACCCGTCGTAGCAAGTTTTACGCGCACGACGAAGAAGGCAGGGCCAAGATGGGCGATCAGGTTCGCATCATCGAAAGCCGCCCGCTGAGCAAGCTGAAACGCTGGGAGCTCAAGGAAATTCTGCGCGTGGCTGTTCGTATCGCCATCGTGGATGCGCCTTCTCCGGAAAGACTGGCGCGCACTGCAGCCGCCAAAAAGAAAAACAAGTAACTGGACCTGAAGAGATGAAGAAGGCTCGGGAGATAACGCAATGATAGGGATGAGAACAATGCTGGAAGTGGCGGACAACAGTGGCGCCCGCAAGCTCCAGTGCATTCTGCCACGTGGCGGCGACAAAGGTGTCAAGGCCGGTCTCGGCGATATTATCACCGCTGCCGTCAAGGAAGCTGCCCCCGATTCAAACGTGAAAAAGGGAAAGGTAGTTCGCGCTGTGGTGGTTCGGATGCGCAAGGAAGCCCGTCGTAAAGATGGCACCTATATCCGCTTTGACACCAACGCGGCTGTACTCGTCAATGAACTTGGCGAGCCAGTCGGCACGCGAGTGTTTGGTCCGGTTGCCCGTGAGCTGCGCGACCGTCGTTTCATGAAGATCGTTTCTCTCGCGCCGGAGGTGGTATAGTCCATGCCGTCTCTAAGTAAGATGAACGGGGCCGAAAAGGCTGGCATTCCGAATAAGATCCGCCTGAAGAAAGATGACATGGTCAAGGTCATCGCGGGCAAAGATAAGGGCAAGACCGGAAAGATCCTGGAAGTTGACCGGTTAGTCGGGCGGGTGCTGGTCGAAGGCATCGGCATGATCAAGCGGGCGACGAAGGCAAACCCGGCAAAAGGTATTAAGGGTGGTTTTCAAGAACGCGAAGCGAGCATCCACGTGTCCAACGTGATGATCTTGACCAGCGGCGGGATTCCGACCCGAATTGGCACTAAAGTGGAGACGGTGGGTGGAAAAACCCGCCGCACGCGCATCGCGCGGAAAACCGGCGAGGTGCTGGATTCCAAGTAGTTCCGCAGCTGTAGCAATGCAGCTTGGAATTTGCCAGGTCCCTCCCAAAGTTAAAATGAGGTCATAAGCAATCAATGAGAGCGCGACTAAAAGAAACATACGCAAAGAAGGTTGTTCCGGCACTCCAGCAGGAGTTCGGCTACACCAACACAATGGCGATACCGAAGATCGACAAGATCTCAATCAACTGCGGTCTGGGCGAAGCCACCGGCAACGCCAAGCTGATGGATGTCGCGATTCAGGAATTGACGATGATCAGCGGTCAGAAGCCTGTAGTCACTAAAGCCAAGAAGTCGATCGCAGCGTTCAAGCTGCGCGAGGGCATGGCGATCGGCTGTATGGTGACACTCCGCGGGAACGCGATGTACGAGTTTTTCGATCGCCTGACGAGCATTGCTCTGCCTCGCGTTCGCGACTTTAGAGGGTTAAATCCGAAGTCCTTCGATGGACGCGGCAACTACACGCTGGGTATCAAAGACCAGTTGATCTTCGCCGAAATCGACTACAACAAAGTCGACAAGGCGAGGGGTATGAACATTTGCATCACAACTACGGCAACGAACGACGCGGAAGCGTTGGCTTTGCTGAAGTACATGGGAATGCCGTTCCGCCAATAGGCCGGCACTAGAGGAAGAAACAGAGAGACACGATGGCAACTACCGCAAAAATCGCCAAGGATAATAAAAAGCCAAAGTTCGAGTGCCAGCACCGCAATCGTTGCGGACGCTGTGGCCGTCCTCGGGCTTATCTGAGAAAGTTCAACTTGTGCAGAATCTGTTTCCGGAACCTTGCCTTGGCTGGCGAGATCCCCGGCGTAACGAAGTCGAGCTGGTAGACGCGAGCGATCAGGAAGAGAGAGAAATAGGATGACCACCGACCCCATCGCCGATATGCTGACCCGGGTGCGTAATGCCCTGAAGTCGCGCCACTCGAAAGTTGACGTTCCGTCTTCCAAAGTGAAGCTGGAGATCGCCCGTATTCTGAAGGACGAGGGCTACATCCTCAACTTCAAATTGGCCGAAGAAGGCGTCAAAAAGACGATCAAGATTTATCTGAAGTACACTGCTGCCAACGACAGCGTGATCTCGCACCTGAAGCGCGTCTCGCGCCCCGGATGCAGGGTCTACGTCGGAAGCAAAGAAGTCCCGAAAGTGTTGGGCGGATTGGGAATCAACATTCTCACGACTCCGCAGGGCGTAATGACCGGCAAGTCTGCACGCAAGGCCAACGTCGGCGGCGAAGTAATGTGCCAGATCTACTAATAAAGAAGAGTTGAGATTTTATGTCACGTGTAGGTAAAAAGCCAATCGCTCTCCCGAACGGAGTCAAACTCCTGATCGGTGCGGAGCTGCAGGTAGAAGGACCGAAGGGTAAACTCCTGGTTCCGATTCCAAAGGGCATCACAGTGGAGAATCAGAACGGTGTCGTGCAGGTGAGTCGTGAAAACGACAAGCTCGCCGGGCTGCATGGTTTGACACGGGCTCTCGCGGCAAATGCGATCACTGGTGTTTCCACCGGCTGGACACGCGAACTGGATATTGTCGGCATCGGTTACCGGTGTGATGTCAAAAACGGTATCGCGTTGTTCACTTTGGGTTATAGCCATTCGATCGAGTACCTGTTACCCAAGGGCGTCGATATGACGGTCGAGAAGCAGACACACATTGTACTCAAGAGCCATGACCGCCAACTGGTGGGCCAGGTTGCCGCAATTATGCGCGCGCTTCGTCCCCCAGACCCGTACAAGAACAAGGGCGTCCGCTACACGGGCGAGGTGTTGCGCAAGAAGGTCGGTAAGAGCGGCGCTGGCGGTAAGGGCAAGTAAGCGAGGATATGAGATGAAATCAAACGTAAATCGCGACGAAGTACGGCGCCGGATCCACACCAGAATCCGCAAACGTGTCAGAGGCTCAGCTGAGCGTCCACGTCTTGCTGTGTTCCGCAGTATCAACCACATCTACGCGCAGGTAATCGATGACCGGAGCGGTCGAACACTGGCCGCCGCATCGAGCGCTGAGAAGAGTGCCACGGTCACGAGCGGTGGCAACATTGATGCCGCCAAGTCTGTGGGCAAATTGGTTGCTGAGCGGGCCAAGGCAGCAGGAATCAACATGGTCGTATTTGATCGCGGCGGGTTTTTGTATCACGGTCGGGTCAAGGCCCTGGCCGATGCCGCACGCGAAGGTGGACTTGAGTTTTAGGTTAGGCCGTTAAGGAAACACGCATGGCAACACACCGAGTTAAAAAGGTAGAATCGGCTGGCTTGAACCTCAAGGAACAAGTCGTCTCGATCAACCGCGTCACCAAGGTCGTCAAGGGCGGTAAAAACATGAGTTTCGCCGCGTTGGTGGTAGTGGGCGACGCCGAAAAGCGGATTGTAGGTTATGGTACGGGCAAAGCCAAGGAAGTCCCTTCTGCTATCAAAAAAGGTATCGAGGCGGCCAAGAAGAATTTGCGCCAAATCAATACTCTACCGACGACGATTCTGCATCAGGTGCAGGGCCGGTTCGGGGCAGGTTCGGTTTTGTTGAAGCCAGCACCTGAAGGTACTGGCGTCATCGCTGGCGGTCCGGTTCGCGCCGTGATCGAAAGCGTAGGCATTCCGAACATTCTCACCAAAAATTTGGGTTCGCGTAATCCGCACAACGCCGTCAAGGCCACCGTGAATGCGCTTGAGCAGCTTCGTGAGAAGGCAACCATCGCTGAAATGCGTGGCCTAGCCATCGATAAACTGTAGGCACTGTAGGCAAGGAGTAGATTCAAATGGCCGAAAAAACAATCAAAATCAAACGGATCGGCAGTCCGATCTGCTGCCCTAAAAACCAGAAGGCCATTTTGTTGAGCCTGCAATTGAAGAAGATGAACCGCATCGTAGTGCGACCCGACACTGCCGCTTTCCGTGGCATGGTGTTGAAGGTCCCGCACCTGCTGGCGATCGTCGAATAGTAGTCGGAGAACAAGAGAAGAGCGATGAACTTAAGCAACCTCCACCCGCCTGCCGGGCAAAAGCAAAAAAAACAGCGCATTGGACAGGGCATGGGCTCTCGGCGCGGCAAGTTTTCGGGACGTGGTGCCAAGGGCGCTAAGTCCATCAGTGGCTATTCGAAGATGCGCGGCTTTGAAGGCGGCCAGATGCCGCTACATCGTCGTATGCCGAAGCGTGGCTTCACCAATCCGTTCCGCGAAGAATACGTAGTCCTCAACCTGAGCCGTCTCGAGAAGATGGAAGGTTCGGAGTTCAGCCCCGACAGCTTGAAAGCTGCCGGTGTGTTGAAGAAGCTGGAAAAGGGCTTCAAGGTGCTTGGTACAGGCGAGATCACTCGGGCGATCAAGGTCATCGCTCACCAGTGCAGCGAGGCAGCCAAGGCAAAGATCGAAGCTGCCGGTGGTAGCGTCGAACTGATTCCTCCGTTCGTTCCTGCTCCGATCAAGAACCCGAAGCGCGATGCCGCACTTTTGCGCAAAGCCGCAAAGCAGAAGTAGTTCCACTAAGGATCGACACAGAAACTCATGAAGTTCTTCGAAGCCTTCGCCAACGTGTTCCGGATCCCCGATCTCAGAAATCGGATCCTGTTCACGCTCGCCATGTTGGCCGTATACCGCCTCGGCGGTCACATCCCGACACCGGGGATCGACGCGAATCGGCTTGAAGAGTACTTCAAGCAAAATGCGGGCGGCATCTTTGGCTTCTTCGATTTGTTCAGCGGCGGTATGTTCCGCCGTCTGACTATTTTTGCCTTGGGCATCATGCCTTACATCACCTCGTCAATTATCTTGCAGCTGTTGACTGTGGTGGTTCCGACGCTTGAGAAGCTCTCCAAGGAAGGCGAGATGGGTCGCCGTAAGATCACCCAGTGGACACGTTACATCACTGTCATCTTGGCCCTGGTACAGTCCTTTGGCATCGCAACGGCGTTGCAGGCTGCTGGCACCTCAGGCGGTGGCTTCGTTCTCAACCCGGGCATCGGCTTTGTTCTGATGACCATGATCAGCCTGACAACCGGCACTGCATTCATCATGTGGCTGGGCGAACAGATCACTGAGCGAGGCATCGGCAACGGCATGTCCCTGATCATCTTCACGGGCATCGTCATCGGTTTACCCCGAGCGATGGAAGAGGTCTACAACAATGTATTTGTGACCCGGCAATGGAATCCTCTCCAAATGCTGATCATCCTGGCTTTGATGATTTGCGTCATTGCACTCATTGTATTGGTCGAGCGCGGCGAACGCCGCATCCCAGTGCAGTATGCAAAGCGCGTCGTCGGTCGGCGTGTGATGGGCGGACAACAGACCCACCTGCCACTTAAGGTAAATGCTGGCGGTGTGATCCCTGTGATCTTTGCCCAGAGTCTGCTTACCTTTCCCCAAAGCTTTTTACAGGTCGAATGGATCAAGAACAACCGGTGGATGTCGGGCATTCTTGAGTCGATTGGCCATACCCAGCCGCTGTACTTTATTCTTTACACCGCGCTGATCGTTTTCTTTTGCTTTTTCTACGTCTCGATCATTTTTAATCCGAACGAAGCTGCGGACAACATGCGCAAGTTCGGTGGTTTCATCCCTGGTATCCGTCCGGGCAAGAATACAGCTGATTATATGAACCGAATCCTTACCCGGATCACGGTCGTTGGCGGCTTGTATCTGGCCTTGCTGAGTTTGTTGCCTGAGGTCATGATCTCCGGTATCAAGCTGCAGCGCCTGCCACTGGTTGGTAACTGGATCGATTCGTCGTTTCCGCGTTGGCTGCTCGATGGCTTGGGCGTGTCGTTCTACTTCGGTGGAACGTCGCTGCTGATTGTTGTCGGCGTCGCGATGGATACGGTGAATCAGGTGGAGGCGCAGTTGATCATACGTCACTACGAGGGCTTTACTCCGAAAGCGGGCCGCATCCGGGGCCGCCGGAGCAGCGTCTAAGGCTTGGGCGAGGCACAAGTCCCGACGGCGCCCACAGCGATTGTCCTCTTTGGGCCGCCGGGTTCGGGAAAAGGCACGCAAGCCAAACTTCTGATTGAGCGGCTTGGTCTTCCTCATGTATCGACCGGCGATATGCTTCGCGAGCATATTCAAATGGGAGATGGGTTGGGGTTGGAAGTCAGAGAAGTGATCAAGGCTGGCAACCTGGTTCCGGATCATTTAGTGATCCGACTGGTTGAAGATCGGTTGCTTCGACCGGATTGTTCGGTTGGAGTTTTGTTGGATGGGTTTCCGCGAACCATCGACCAGGCCCGAATTTTGGTGGGCATGGCTGAGGTGCGCGGCTTTCGCCTGTTGGTAATCCACTTGAAAGTGGATTATGATGTAATTACAGCCCGGTTAACGGGCCGACGCATCTGCCCGCAGTGTGGAACCCTTTACAACGTCAGCCTGAAACCTCCAATTGTGCCTGGAAGGTGCAATATAGAAGGAGCCCGGTTGATTATTCGTGAGGATGACAAGGAGTCAGTCATTCGACAGCGTCTGGTCGGCTACGACGCGCAGACCATGCCGGTGTTGAAGTTCTTCTCCGAACGGGTAAAGTTTTTTGAGGTGGACGGTAGCAACCGAAAGCCGGAAGATTTGTCGAACGAGATTGTGAACTGGATTCTGTCAACGTGAACAACTTGGCAATTGCGCAAGACTGGACTGCTAGCTAATGGCGATTATCCGTAAGAGCATGTCCGAGATGGAAAAGATGCGCAAGTCTGGTTTGCTGGTCTATCAGATTTTGAGTGAGCTTTCCCAGATGGTGAAGGAAGGCGTCACGACGATGGACTTGGAATTAGTCGCTGACCGGATGATCCGCGATGCAGGCGCTAAGCCGGCATTCAAGGGTTATTACTCGGAGGCGGCGGGAACCAAGTTTCCGTATTCGCTGTGTACCTCGGTGAATGAGGTCGTGGTTCACGGGATGCCGTCATCCAAGCGCCAGTTGCGCAAAGGTGACATTGTCTCGCTGGATACGGGTTTGCAGTTTGATGGCTACTTTGGTGACTCGGCAGTAACGGTCGCAGTGGGTGAAATCCCTGCCGCAACGCAGAAACTGTTGAACGTAACGAAGGAAGCGCTGGAGTTGGCAATCCAGCAGGCATGGCCGGGCAACCGGTTGTTTGACATCAGCCGCAGCGTTGAGGAGCATGTGCTCCGAAATGGTTTTACAGTGGTCCGCGAGTTTGTGGGTCACGGCATCGGGACGAAGTTGCACGAGGAACCGCAAGTACCGAACTATGTGGACCGGCAGCAGGAAAACCCGATGTTGAAGGAAGGCATGGTCATCGCCATCGAACCTATGGTTAACCTGGGCCAACCTGAGACCAACGTACTGAGTGATAAGTGGACGGCAGTGGCAACCGATGGGAAGCCCTCGGCGCACTTTGAGCATGTGGTGGCTATCACGGCAAATGGTCCGTGGGTATTGACAAGGCCTTAGGCGATGGCTGAAGAGGCTGTCGATCCTGGTACCGCCGTAGAGGCGAAAGTTTTGGAACTGCTGCCGCAAGGGGCAGTGAAGTTGGAGTTGGTGAGTCGGGCCCAGGTTATCGGGCATCCGGCAAGCGCGGCGAAGATCAACTTTGTCCGTCTCCGACCCAATGATCGAGTTTTGGTGGAATTGTCCCCGCACGACAAGTCGCGGGGCAGGATAGTGAAGCTACTGGCCTAACGGTCGGCGGCAAGCGAAAGGCGAAGGAAAACGGTATGAAGGTTCGTCCGTCAGTGAAGAAAATTTGCGACAAGTGCAAGGTCATCAACCGCGAGGGCGTGGTTCGAGTGATCTGCCCCAACCCGAAACACAAGCAGCGTCAGGGTTAGTGAGTTCCGAGAGAAAGATTAGGAGAGCGAAACAGTTATGGCGCGTATCGTAGGCGTAGACCTCCCGGCCCGTAAAAGGGCATGCATCGGGCTCACATATATTTATGGCATTGGCAACACTCGGGCACTTTCAATCCTGCACCGCTGCGAGATCGATGCTAACAAGAAGATCTCCGCGTTGAGCGAAGAAGAGATCAACAAGATCCGTATTCTGCTCGAGAACGAGGGTTCCATCGAAGGCGACCTCCGCAAGGAAACCTCGATGAACATCAAGCGTTTGATGGAAATGGGCAGCTACCGTGGTTTGCGGCATCGTCGCGGCCTGCCGGTCCGCGGCCAGCGCACCCACACCAACGCCCGCACTCGTAAGGGTCCGCGCAAGGGCACCGTGGCGAGCAAGAAAAAGGTCGGCAAGTAAGCTCCACTAGCTGGATCTGAAAAGGAATCATCATGGCCAAGGCGCAAGCGAAAAGCAATAAGAAGAAATCATTCAAGAAGAAGGAACGCAAGAGCATCCCGGTCGGCCTCGTGCATGTTCAAGCTTCTTTCAACAACACCATCATCACCATCACGGATCCCGTGGGCAACGTGCTGAGCTGGAGTTCCTCCGGTTCGCTCGGCTTCCGTGGTTCGCGCAAGGGTACCCCGTTTGCCGCCCAACAGGCCAGCCTGACGGCTGCCAATAAGGCGAAAGACAACGCGGGAGTTCGGATGGTGGACGTCCGTGTTTCCGGCCCCGGTGCTGGTCGCGAGTCGGCAGTCCGCGCCCTTGGCAGTGTTGGTATCGAAGTGCGTTCGATCCGGGATACCACCCCGATTCCGCACAACGGTTGCCGCCCGCCGAAGCGCCGCCGCGTGTAAGATTAAAGTTTAAGCTGTATGGAACAAGCAGGATGAAGCCACTACGGCGTAAACTGCACCTGTTCTTGATTGTAGAACCCAGGTAAGTAGGAGAAACCAAGACTCAATGGCTCGTTATACTGGCCCCGTATGTCGACTTTGTCGACGTGAGGGCATGAAGCTCTTCCTCAAGGGCGAACGTTGTTACACCCCGAAGTGCGCAATTGAAAAGCGTAACTTCATTCCTGGCCAGCATGGCCAGGCTCGGGCAAAGAAGATTCAAGGCTACGGCCTGCAGTTGCGTGAGAAGCAGAAGGCGCGTCGTTACTACGGCGTACTCGAAGGCCAGTTCCGCAACCTGTTCGAGAAAGCTGTCGGCATGAAGGGCGTCACGGGCGACAACATGCTCAGCATGTTGGAATCGCGCCTTGATAGCGTCGTATTTCGCGCCGGTTTTGCGACCAGCCGTGCTCAGGCGCGTCAGTTGGTCCGCCATGGTCACGTGAGCGTCAATGCTCGCCGCACCAACATCCCCTCATTTCAGGCAAAGCCTGGCGACGTGGTCGAGGTGGTCGAAAAGAGCCGCAAGGTTACGACGATCATTGCTTCCCGCGACGCTACGGCGCACTATCCCTCTCCCAATTGGCTCGACGTAGACCGCGAGAATTTCAAAGCGCGTGTCATCCAGGCTCCGAAGCGCGAAGACCTGGTGCAGATTCAACTCAATGAGCAGTTGATCGTCGAGTTGTACTCGAAGTAATTGGCGCAACTCAGAATTCATCTTCATAAATAAGGAGGCGCATGTTTCGAGGTTTTCAAAAGCCAAAGCGTCTGGTTGCCAATACGGAAACATTGAGCGAACGGTACGGCATGTTCACGGCACAGCCGTTTGAGCGTGGATTCGGTACAACGATTGGGAATGCTCTGCGTCGTGCATTGCTC
Source organism: Bryobacterales bacterium (assembly GCA_038206015.1). GTDB lineage: Bacteria > Acidobacteriota > Terriglobia > Bryobacterales > Bryobacteraceae > Bryobacter. The sequence goes on from JBBRBI010000034.1 coordinate 15,110, forward strand.
AGCTCAATCGAAGGTGCCGCGATCACGGCCGTTCGGATCGAGGGAGTGGCACACGAATTTTCGCCCATCCCTGGAGTGGTTGAGGATGCCACGGACATCATCCTGAATTTGAAGCAGATTCCATTTAAGATGGCCGGCGAAGGTATCAAAACCGTACGCCTGACATCTGACGATTCTGGCGAAGTGCTGAGCGGCGCGATCGAAACCGATAGCGACGTTGAAGTGCTTGACCGGAATATGCACATTGCTACCGTCAGCGAAGGCGGTAAGTTGACCATCGAGATGCGTCTCAAGATGGGCCGCGGCTACATGAGCGCGGATCGCAACTTCGATGAGGATCTGCCCCTGGGCTACATCCCGATCGACTCTGTGCATTCACCGGTACGCAAGGTCAATTACAACGTTGAGGCTGCTCGCCTCGGTCAAATGACTGACTACGATAAGCTGACCCTCGAAGTATGGAGCAACGGTGCGGTTTCCCCCGCCGATTCTATCGGTATGGCGGCCAAGCTGTTGAAAGACCATATGACGATTTTCGTCAACTTCGAAGAGACTCCTGAGTCTGTCGAAGAGCCGGTCGAGCGCGCAGTCGGTCAAATGAATGAAGTGCTCAATCGCTCTGTCGAAGAGCTAGAATTGAGCGTTCGATCTTACAATTGCTTGAAGAACGCAAATATTCAGACGATTGGCGACCTGGTTCAAAAGACCGAAGCCGAAATGCTTCGCACCAAGAACTTCGGGCGCAAGTCGTTGAACGAAATCAAGGAGATCCTTGGTGGGCTGGCGTTGGGCTTCGGAATGAAGATCGATGCAAGTGGTCGCCTGATCGCGCCTCCGGGCGGAATCTCCATGGAGCCGTTGCCCCTGGGTGACGACGATCTCTAAGCGAGACGACCTCTAAACGAACGGACAAGTGAGAAGGAAAAGAGAGTATGAGACATCGTAAAGCAGGTTATCGGCTTCAGCGGGACGTCAGCGCCCGTCGGGCACTGCTCCGTAATCTGGTCACTAGCGTCGTTATGGATGAGCGCATCGAGACGACGATCACAAAGGCGAAGGCAGCCAAACCCATTGTCGAGAAGATGATTACTCTCGCCAAGGAAGGCACCTTGCATTCTCGGCGCCAAGCGGCTTCGTATTTGATGACCCCCGAGAGTGTTAAGAAATTGTTCGACAAGCTCGGACCCCGTTTTGGACAGCGCAATGGCGGCTACACGCGGATTATCCGCGTGGGCTTCCGCCAGGGCGACGGTGCCGAGACCGCCTTGCTCGAGTTGGTGGGTAGCGAACTCGTTCGCCGTGCCGCTGATCGTGCAAAGCGCCGCGAAGACAAGCTTAAGGCACTTCAAGAGGGCCGCGAGCCGGGTAGCGATAGTGAAGAAGCTACCAACTAGTTCGACTTAACGAATCGTTTGCAGACGGGCCAGTCCTTCGGGACTGGCCCGTTTCTTTTTGCCCAGCTAAATTGGGAATCAAACTTGACAAAAGAACGCGCAGGTTTTATAGTGGTGACGTGAGCACTTTCACAAAAGGAATTTCTCAAATGAACACTACTCGATACAATCCCTTCGACTTCGCAGCTGTACAGGCTTTGCGTTTTCTCGACCAGGCCCTTCCACAGGCGGCTGAGCCATCTGCATCCCGCCCCTGGACTCCAGCCGTCGATATCCTCGAGACCGAGAATGACTTGGTGATCAAGGCCGATCTTCCAGAAGTCAAACAGGAACAAATTGACATACGCGTCGAGAATGGCGCATTGACCCTGAAGGGCGAGCGAAAGTTTATCCAGTCTGAAGGCGACAAGGGATACCACCGTATCGAACGCAGCTACGGTACCTTCAGCCGAACCTTTACCCTGCCGGATACGATCAGCCCGGACGGCGTTCGAGCCAACTTCAAGGACGGCGTACTCACTGTGACGCTGCCCAAGAAGGAAGTGGCCAAACCCCGCCAGATCAAGGTGGAAGTCAGCAACTAACAAGATTCAGTTGCAATCCCATAAACTAGGGGGGCGGGGCACTTTAGCCTCCGCCCTCTCGCTTTGTTTTGAGGCCGAAAGAAACTTATGAACGCGATTAAGACCGTATTATTGCTGGGAACCCTCTCTGGCTGCCTACTCTTCATGGGAGAAAGTTTCGGAGGGAGACAGGGGCTGATGATGGCCTTGGGCGGCGCAGTCCTCATGAATTTCTTAAGCTATTTCTTCTCAGAGAAAATGGCCCTGATGATGTCTGGTGCTCAGCGGGTAAGCGCTGAGGAGCATCCTGAAATTTTCCAGCGCCTTGCTCCGATGGTTGCTCGTTTGACCCAAAAAATGAATTTACCCACCCCAAGGCTCTGGGTATTGCCAGAGGAATCGCCCAACGCTTTTGCCACTGGACGAAATCCGGCTCACTCGTCGGTTGCCGTAAGTGCGGGGCTGCTTGAAGTCATGAATGACTCCGAACTGGAGGCCGTTGTTGCCCACGAGCTTGGCCACGTCCTGCATCACGACATCTTGATCAGTTCCGTGTCTGCCACTCTTGGCGCGGCAATCACCGGACTGGCTCGCTTTGGGATGTTCTTCGGCGGACGACGCGACGATGAAGGCGGAAGCCGGGGCGGCGGCATCTTCATGTTGATCCTTGCTCCGATCGCAGCAATGGTGATTCAGATGGCAGTATCCCGAACGGGAGAGTATTCCGCCGACGCAGCGTCTGCTCAATATACCGGCTCGCCGCTTGGACTGGTGAATGCACTGCGCAAACTGGATAGTTGGTCACAGCGCATCCCCATGGAAGCATCGCCTGCGATGTCGCACATGTACATCTTCCCCCCGATGTTGGGTGGCCTAGGACGGCTTTTCTCGACACATCCTACAACGGAACAACGCATCGCGGCCCTATTGGGAACAGGCGCTTGAGACGCCTGAAGATAAGCCACAAGGCATCGCAGCGCATCGAGGCTGGCCACGTCTGGGTCTATCGTGGTGAAACACGAGACGAGCTTGGTGCGGATGCGCTGGAGCAGGTGCTTCTGTGCGATGAGCGCGGCCGACTCTTAGGCAGTGCTTTGGTCGACGCCAACTCCCCCGTACCAATTCGCTTGTATTCGCGGAAGGAGCAACTATTTGACGTGCAGTTCATGCAAGAGCGTGTATCCGAAGCCTTGGCTTGGCGACGAACTCTTGCTATCGGCAATTCGACGGGATTTCGCCTGATCTTCAGTGAGGCTGATGGTTTACCAGGACTGATAGTCGATCGGTTTGGGGGCGCATTGGCAATGCAATTTACAATGCGCAACTACGACGTATTAAGCCCTGATTTGATGCAGGCAATTGAGAATGAATTGATGCCTGTAACTTTGAATTCCGCAGTAGTCGAGCAAGATGGGGAACGCCGCCTTCTCACCGGAGCAATCGAAGCTGCAACGGCGAGCTATCTCTTAAACGGACTGGAGTTGCAAGCCGATCTCTTGAACGGCCCCAAGACTGGTGCCTTTCTCGATCAGCGCGAGAACTATCTAATCGTCCGTAACTGGGCCGAACGTCTCTGCGCGACAGGAAGCGCCCTCGACTTATTCTCCTCATCCGGCGGTTTTGCCCTGCATTTGGCGCAAGTAGTCAAACATGTCGATGCTGTTGACTCTTCTCCTCAAAGCATCAGCACTATTGCTGAGAACGCAAAGAGGAATAGTTTCGAAAACATAAAAGCAATACGGGCTGACGTTAAGCAATTCCTGCGTGGGCTTGGACAAGCACGCAGGCGTTATGAATGTGTAGTGGTGGATCCGCCAGCATTTGCTAAATCAGCGCAACAAAAAGCAGAGGCAAGTCGCGCTTATTATGACCTGAATCTCAGGGCACTTGCTGCGACCGCCTCTGCTGGTTTGTTTATAACCTGCTCTTGTTCTCGAGCCATTAGTGAAGCTGACTTGCTGGAAATTATCCGGCAAGCTGCGGCGGAAAGTCGCCGCACCCTAACGATTCTTGAGAAATGTCGCCAAAGCCACGATCATCGTGAAGTCGTCAACATTCCAGAAACAAGTTATCTGAAGTGTCTTGTATTTAGACTGAACCAATAGGCCAGGTTAAATACACTCAAAGCAATTTACTTGCCTTTGCGGAAGGCGGCCCAACGCTTCTTCTGCGCTGCGGCGATGCGATTACGGGCTTCTTCGCTCAACACGCGCTTCTTGCGCGTTGACTTAGCTTTGGGAGCCTTTGGGGCTTTGGTGGCAGTAGTGGCAGAAGCAGTAGCAGCTACTGCCGGGGCCTTGCGGCCAGCCATCATCGAGCGCACGGTTGCAATCTGTGCATCAACTCGCGCGCGTTGAAGTTCCAGTCCTTCGAGGGCAGCGGCGAGAAGCGCCGGATCTTGCATTTGGTTTGTGGGACGAGCCATTGTGAATCCTTAAAAGTTGTTTTGTTACAGCTTTGCACTAAGCATAACAGAACATCCTCAAGTTAGAACAGCTTCCTTGAGTCCAGGAGGATAGTAACTGGGCCGTCATTGGTGAGAGACAACTGCATTTCGGCGCGAAAGCGTCCGGTACATACAGGGATAGCTTGCGACGCAATTGTGAGCGCTAGCAATTCGAACAAAGTCCTTGCCTTGTCCGGTTCTTCAGCGTCATCGAAAGACGGTCGATTGCCCTTCCGAACATCTCCAAAAAGCGTGAACTGGCTTACCAGCAACACTGCCCCACCTGCCTGCTGAAGGTTCCGATTCATTCGGCCGCCTTCATCGTCAAAGATCCGCAAGCCCGCAATCTTGCGAGCCATGAACGAGACATCTTCATCTGAATCGCCTTTCCCAATTGCCGCGAGCACCACGAGGCCGTTCCCGATTCTGGAGATCTCGACCCCCGCCACAGTTACACTAGCGCCAGTCACTCTTTGGACAACGGCTCTCACTTGGGGCTGTCCTTGAGTGAGGTAGCCCAAAGCCCTAAGCGACCTAGGATCGCCGCATCCTGACTAAGTGCCTCCAGCGCTACGGGAAAGCGCCTCCTCCAGTTTGGATACTCGCTGGTAGTCCCGGGGAGATTTTGCTGTTCATGCTCGGCGCTCAATTCCTCAAGATTAAGCAATCGCATGCGACAGGAAGTAGAGGCGAGAAAGAGGCATAGAGCTTCAAACTGAGTGTCGTGATCCATTTTCTTAGCGCCTTGGCTGAATGCCGCAGACAAGTGATCGATGTCGCGTCGACGGGCTTCGTAACTGGACTCAAGATCGGAAGGATCGAGCAATCCGGCATCACGGCGCGCACGTAGGTCTGCACCGTGATGCCAGCCATCAAAGGTAGGAAGATCATGTGTCGTAAATGAAGCGATAGCTTGCTCTGGATAGTCCTTTGCATCGCGGAAACGAGAACCATCGCGCTCAAACAGTACAAGCTTGTAGCTCAGAATATTGAAGTCAGTGAGTGCCTGGCGGAAGTAGCTAGGCACCGTGCCCAGGTCTTCACCCACGACTAGAAAGTGACCTCGTTGGCTTTCAAGCGCCAGTACGTGAAGTAGGTCATCAAATCGGTCGCGAACATAGGCACCCTCACTCGCACTCATGCCATCGGGAATCCAATAGAGTCGAGCAAGACGCATTACGTGATCGAAACGAACGGCACCGCCGTGGACAGCGGCGCAACGGATGGATTCGATGAAATAGCGGAAACCGGCATTGGCCTGTCGTTGCGGGTGAAGTGCGGGAAAGCCCCAGTCCTGTCCGTTCACGTTGAAGTCATCTGGCGGAGATCCAACACGGACACCCGGCGCAAACAGATTCTGATACGCCCAATAGTCCGCACCGACGCGGTCTGTCGCGAGGGCCAGATCGTGATAGAGCCCAATTGAATAACCCTGATCGAGCAGTGATTGTTGCGCTTGTCCGAGTTGATCCGTGATGCGCATCTCGACGTACGCGTAGAAGTCAATGTGACGGGCGAGCCTGTCGCGAAGCATCAGCGATTCTGGCGAGTCTGGACTTTGGTACGGCGCTGGCCAGTGATGCCAGTGCCAACAATTCGCGTCGCGTCGGTGAAAGTAATCGTCAAAGGCCCGGTACATGCAGTAGTTTGTTATCCAAGGGGTGGCTTGAGTGCGCCCTCCCTGCTTGAGAAACTCCCGATAGAGCAGTAACAGAAAGAACTTTTTGATCCTGGCGACGGCCTCGTAATCAACGAGGTGCCCTTGGCGCAGCGTGCTTAGGCGCGCCTGAAAGGAGTGCCACTCCGCAACACGCTGGGCTAGAGTACAACTCTTGAATTCGGGCACTCTCTCGATATCCAGATAGATGAGATTGTGGGTAAAGATGCTCAGAGGCAGATACGGGCTGGTGTTATACGGTACCCGATTGTGAATGGCGTGCAGAGGATTTAGGGCAATGAAGTCGACAGGCGCATGACTACGAAGGAGGCCGGCAAGCTGAGTTAAATCCGTTAGGTCGCCACAGCCCCAGTTGCGATCGCTCCGGATCGACGGGAGGAAGCAATTGATTCCGTTGAGAGGATCTGTGACTTTCGGAAAATAGCAGCTACCAGGGCTAAGGATCCACTCAAAGGTCGCGGTGCGCTCGATTGTATGGACGCGGGCCTGGTGGTAGCCAGAACTTGCCAGTAGCAGCCATTTGGGGCTACCGAGGGCGAGGCAACTGATGCTGCCATTCTCCCAGTTGACGGTCAGCAGGACGGGATTTGCCTCTTCTTGGGCAGTAAGGTTGAGTCTGAGTCGGCCCAATGCTTTGTCGACCGACTCAACTAATGTTTGCTGAGGGCACAGCAGGGAATCGCTCAGCGCAGATTGCCGGGCGAGGTAGTCCTCGATTTGACTGGAATTGGCGAGGTTGAGGCTTTCGCCTGTGAGTGCAGCGGCGATGGCATTAGCCGCCTCGGGTAAAACCTCAGCGGCGCTTCCCCAGATACTTTCGTATGTGAGTTCCAGTCCGAGCGTGTCGGCGAGGCGTTGTCGGGCAGGCTGCTGGCCGTGTGTTTCTAATTCTTCGTGTTGGTTCAGTGTGAGCCCCTGTCTTTCTATTGTAGGAAGCATGGGATACTTCGGTTTATGGAGAATCGAATCGATCTCGGCGCCACCCCGGCAGACTTGTTTACGCGGATCGACCAGGAGGAGCTTGGCAGCGAAGGCGATGGCATCATCACAACGACGCTCGACAGCGCAATTAACTGGGCGCGTAAGAATTCGATTTGGCCAATGACCTTTGGCTTGGCGTGTTGCGCTATCGAGATGATGGCGATGAGTGCGTCTCGCTATGACATTGCCCGCTTTGGTGCAGAAGTGTTTCGCGGATCACCGCGGCAGTCTGATTTGATGATCATCGCGGGTCGGCTCTCAAACAAGATGGCACCGGTTGCGCGGCAACTGTACCAGCAAATGCCAGAACCGAAATGGGTGATTTCGATGGGTGCCTGTGCCACTTCGACTGGTGTTTTCAGCAATTATGCGCTGGTGCCCGTGAATCAGGTGATTCCGGTAGACGTTTACGTGCCGGGTTGTCCACCACGTCCAGAACAGCTGATTTATGCGCTGATGATGCTCCAGAAGAAGATTCAGGCTGAGCGCGGTAGCCTGCTCAAGACTCTCAACCTCGACTAAATTTCAATTAGTTCCGAGATTCACTCAAGACCGCTTGCCAAGTGGCGATAAGCCTTCTACAAGGTGAATCAGTATGAAGCTAGACAATGCGGTGGTCCCCATCGCTGGTGTGGCATTGGACGCGGAGTCCGCAAACAGCAGGAGTCGAGAGTTCGCAATCGAGCGTCGAGCGATTGTCGCGGCTGTCAATCAACTCGCTCTTCCAGCGCTTCAACTGCCAAACCGGGTTATGAATATTAGCTATGACCGCGCCCTTGGGCGGAGCGTTGTGCAGATCGTAGACAGCGATACCGGTGAAGTGGTTCAGCAGCTCCCTGGTAAGGATGTCATTGAGCGAGCGCATTATTACAAGGCTCTTGAGGGTTCCTAACACTGTTTCAAATCCTTTCTTAAGCTTCTGGCGACCGCGTCGATAAGGTTTGAGTAAGCAATGACAAGCTATGCACCCAATCAAAACTCACTCGGCAGCTATCTGGAAGCTGAGCAGAATTATCAACAGGAGCGCATTGAGCGGTCCTCTCCGCTACAACTCACCTGCATCCTCTACGAGGGTGCGATCCAGGCAGTGGAACAGGCCAGGACCTTTCTCAAGCACGGAGAAATTCTAGCGCGCGGGCGATCCATTGCTCGGGCACAGAGCATCCTGCTAGAACTGCTTGAGAGTCTGGACCGAAAAAAAGGCGGGGAATTTTCTGCTCGGATGGGGCTCCTTTACGACTACATGCTTGCCAAATTGGGCGAAGCGCACTTACAGCAAACCGCAGAGCCACTTGAGGAAGTAGATCGATTATTGAAAGATCTGTTTGGAGCATGGAAGCAGATTGCTGGAGCCGAGCTTCCGGTGAGCGACGGATCTGGCGAGGCAAGAATCGATCTAGCGGTTTAGGGATTTCCCCAGCGCTCTGGCGATTCCAAAGGCACCGGCGCTGGACATTGCCTTAGCGATGTTCTGCTCAGCGAATTCCATAATGCCGTCGTTGCCACCACTGGATTCGCCGCCCAACCAGCCACCGCCAGAGGACTCACGCGATGTTCTCAATAGAGAGGCGGCAAAGAGAGCCTCAAAGTCTTCAAGTGCCTGATTTAGCCCCTTGACCTTTTCAGGCTTAGGAATGTTTGGCGTTACCAGATTCAAGCTGTCAAGTTTCATAAAACCTCTACTTCTGCCTCGAGGGCACCAGCGCTTTTGAGCGCCTGCAGGATCGCAATTACATCTCTGGCTGTCGACCCGATCTGTTTGAGAGCTTGCACAAGTTCATCGACGCTCGCCCCTGCACCAAGAGAGACCAATTTGGCCCTTTCCTCATTGACACCAACGCCGGCCTGGGGCGTGACGACGGTCTTGCCATTGCTGAGCGGTTGGGGCTGAGAAGTCACGAAGGACGTCGAAATCTCAATTGAGAGGGCGCCGTGGAGGATCGCGATAGGCCGCAGGGTAACATCTCGACCCATAAGGATCGTTCCTGTTCTTTCATTGATCACCACTTTGGGCATGCGCTCCACCGACACGCTTAGTTCTTCAAGTTGCGCGTAAAACTCAACCTCACGGCCTTGAAAGGCGGCTGGTGTGCGCACGGCGATGGCTCCAGCGTTTTGAGCGGAGGCGACGGCTTCTTTTCCAGCCTCGCGCGGGAATTTCTTATTGATGACCTCTGTAATGCGCACTGCCGTGCTGAAGTCCGCCCTCAGTAGTTGGAGCCGCATGGCCGCGCCGGGGGCCACCGACGGGGCGTCGGCCTCCACAAGGCCACCATTAACGACCCTCCCAACCGTTGGGTGGTTTACCGATTGGGAATTGCCTCGGCCACCGGCGATGAATCCGCCAGTGATGAGTGGACCCTGGGCCACGCTGTATACCTTACCGTTCGCACCACGCAGGGGTGTTTGGATGAGGATGCCGCCTTGCAGGCTTTGTGCGTCGCCGATTGCGGCTACGGTTACATCGATCCGCGTTCCGTTCTGAGAGTACGGCGGCAGGTTGGCGGTAACCATTACGGCGGCAATGTTCCTTACCAGCATTGCCGTGGGACTAACCTGTACGCCCATCCGATCAAGCATGCTGGCGAGGCTTTGCGCCGAAAAGAAAGTCTGCCGTTTGTCGCCAGTGCCCGCCAAGCCGACTACGAGGCCATAGCCAAGGAGTTGGTTGTCGCGTGCGCCCTCAAGGGCAACCAGCTCGCGGACGCGCATCGGTCGGGCGTCGCCAGCCAAGCTGATTGAGCAGGCAAATAGAGAGAGCAGTGTAAGTCGCATCTAGAAAGGTAGGATTCCCAGCAGGATTCTGTAAACAATATTCGGGCGGCGGATTGCATCGGACACCAACCCCTTGCCGTTCAACTGGATCGACAACTGCCCAATACGATCACTCCGGACCAAATTGCCCGCAGTAACGTCACTCCACCTCACGATGCCCGTAATTGCAATGTGATGCTTTTCAGAATTCACTCCGATGTCCTTGGTGGCTTCGATAAGCATGTCGCCGTTGGGGAGGACTTCCAAAACCCGGCCAGAGACGGTCGTTGTAAGCGCGTTCGTACGGGATGTTGATCCTGCGCCGTCCAGTTTTGTCTGGCCGCCAAGGGCCGCCAGATCTGTGAGTGCTCCAATCGCGCTCCGGCTCCCCGCCAAAGACGTTATGCTTGCCTTCGCTTTTGAGGTTCGGGCGCTCGCTGAATTGCCGCCACTGGTTGCATTGAGTTTGTCTGAAACGACGATCGTGATGGTGTCGCCAACCCGGCGGGCACGCAAGTCACCGCTAAGGTCGGCATAGCGACCCACCTCGGAGTAGATCGAGCCGGGAGAGCTTTGCGCCATTGTGGCGAATAGCAGCAGGGCGAATGAAATCATTGAGGTCTCCTCGACGTTAAACTTCGAATTTCGGCCTTGCCAGGGCCCGTCGCAATCACGCGCAGCAGCCGATGGTCCTCAAGGGTACTTACCAAGAGTGGGTCGCCGAGGCGAGCCTTACCCCGTGCGATAGCGGGCATGCGGACACTCGCCCTACCTGCCTGGCTGACAACTTCCACTGAGTCGCCCAGCTCGATGATCGGAGCGGCAATCAGGTGCGACTCCAGCAATATCGTGCCCCGGGGCAGCGACCGGCGCAGTACTTTTCCAGCCGCAGCCTCTGTAGTTGCCAGTGCACCTTCGTTGGTTGGCGTCCAAGGCACTGTCACACTAATCAGATCTAGCTCGGTGACCTTTTGACCCAGGAGTAGTGCACGACTTGCGCTGAGTCGCGACGCGCTATGACTGAGTGAAAAGCGCAAGCGCAGCGCTGATACACCCAGCTTTCCCCGCCACAGATACATCTTCTTGTTCTCGTCGTAGCTAAGTCCGCTTTGGGGAAGAGATATCTCGCCTCCGGGGCCCGGCGCGACTTGATGCTCCTCAACGATTAGCGACCCCCCGGCAACGTCAAGCGCAAATCTTGCCTTGAGGGCCGTGACAATTTCTTGTCGCCAATCCAGTTGGCTCGCGGCGCTCGCCCGAAAAACACAGATCGGATCAAAGCTGCCCCCGCCCGCCCAACGGGCCAAGGTCTGCCCGGAAATATCGCGCCTGACGCCGTGATTCGGAGAGAGTGCAAACGACGTCTCAGGGGGGAGCGCCGCGAATGGCGCAAGGTGAGGAGCGAGATCAGCGGCGCGAATCCGCGCACCGTCGATAACCAGGCACCCCGCTTCTGCAAAGAAGTTCGCAAGAAGTAGCATGGCGCTAATCATCGGGTCACGTTGTTGGCTTGCTGGTACATCTCGTCAGCGGCCTTTACAATTTTGGAATTGGCCTCGTAGGCCCGTTGAGCAACGATCAGATTGATGAATTCACTGACTACGCTGACGTTGGATTGCTCGACGTAGCCTTGAAGCAACGCACCCATGCCCTCCTGACCGCCCGGCGTGCCTACCTGGGCCTCACCGGATGCGTCGGTGGGTACATACAGATTCTTACCAATGCTGCTCAGCCCACCGGGGTTTGTAAAATTGGCCGTTTGAATTTGACCTGCGACTTGTGTCGCGGTTTGGCCGGGTAGGGTGTAGCTTACCGTGCCGTCTGAACCGATCGTGAGAGCTTGCGCCTCAGACGGAATCGTAATTTGTGGCTCTAGCGCGTCGCCGTCATTTGTCACCATATTGCCGTCCCGATCCACATGAAAGGCTCCGGCGCGGGTGTAGGAGATCTCTCCGGTAGAGCGCCGCACCTGAAAGAATCCCTTGCCCTGGATGACGAGGTCCAGTGGATTGTTGGTCATTGAGAAGTCACCTTGGGTGAATAGGATTTCGTTCGATACCGTTCGTGTGCCAAGGCCAAGTTGCAAGCCACCAGGAATGGTGGTCTGAGCGCCAGCCGACGTGCCTGGCTGCACAAGCGTCTGGTACATCAGATCCTGGAATTGCGCCCTGCGCATCTTGAAACCAGCGGTATTCGCGTTGGCCAGATTGTGGGCGATGTTATCCACATTCAGTTGTTGTGCGGACATTCCGGAACCCGCGCTGTAAAGTGCTCGAATCATATTGTTCTCCTAAACCCGACCGACTTCATCGATTGATCGCTTGCCCATCTCCGCATGCAATTGCAATGCCTTTTGCAGCATCTCGAATTGTCGCGATATCTTCACGAGTTGTATGCCGCCTGAAACCGGATCGGCGTTGGATTTCTCCAGCCAGCCCTGGTGAACCTCAGCGCCGACGGCTCGTTTCAGTCCAGCCATATCACTCAAGGCAAAGTAAGAGTCACCGCTCTTAGTCAGCTTTGTTGAGTCTGTCGGCTCCACCAGATCCAGTCGCGCTAGAGCAACGTTGTCCTGGTGCAGGACACCTAGCCGATCAATGTCGAGCGGCTTGTTCGGGTCGAGACGAAACTTGGGCGGCAGTGGCTTGCCATCGGGCAATGTAAGTTTCAATTTGAACCCTTCTTTCGTCTTCAGAAGGCCATCCGTCCCGATTTGGAAACTGCCGCTACGTGTCAATAAATTGTCGTTTGCCGAACCATTCGGCATTTCTGTGACGAAGTAAGCGTTGCCCTCGAGCCCGAGGTCAAGCGCGCGCTCGGTGTGCTCAAGTTGGCCCTGACTGAAGTTAATCCAGGATTGCCGCAAATCGGGAGAAAGCCCAGTAAAAGCCGCACCCTGGTTCGCCTCAATGGCGTCTTGGGAGCCATAGAGAGAATAGCGTTCCAGCTCTGATTTGAATGCCGTGGTGCCACTATTGGCGAGGTTATTGGCAGCGATATCGAGGCTCTCGGCGCGCGCTCGAAGGCCACTGGCGAGAATGCTTGTGATGGAGTCCATAGTCTGTCCTGTGACGTACAAGGCAATCGTGGGGCCAAAGCCGAAACCGTTTGGCATCCCGCTTGCATAAGCATCTCCCGTGACGCCAACGCTGACCTCCGCTGACCTGGTTGCCCCGCGAATTGGGACCGGGACAAAGGTCGCGCCAAATCGATCCGAATCGGAAGCTACCTCCGACCTCGATGCCCTCATGAGTGCTTGGGTTGCGATCTTTCAACAGCAGCTCGCGCCAGCGATTCCTGCGCCTGAAGTGACCCCTGCGCCTGAGCGAGTCGAACTATCACTTACACGCAATGCGGAGAGCACGACTGATGCCAGTGATACTAAGTCCAGCGATGTGAAGACCACGGCCTCCCCATCAACTTCCCTCGATTGTTTGTTAGCGTCTTCGGTCAAGCTCGTCGCGCTGCCAGTATCAAAAGCCAACGGCGATGAAGTCAGTGACCCACTGAAGGCTCAGCCTGCCGCTGAGTTGACCCTTAAAGCGATCGTTGCTCAGCCATCCAGTCTGACTTTGCTGGCGAGACGCCCCGCTCATCTCGATATCGTCGAGCCGACCCAAACCACTCAACCGGTTGCGCCCTCTGCTGCTTCAAGCGTTGCACCTGTAATCACGAAGAACGCAACAGTGGTAGCTCCCCAGCCACCGCCTGGATCGCTATCGGAAATGAATGTCCCCGCCGGAGAGCGGCCCGCCCTGCGCACTGAAGTCGTTCTGACGCGCAGCATCCCGCAACGATATGCGACAAACGGCAATGAGGTCGTTGCCAAATTCCTCAGCGAGAACTCAATGTCAAAAGTTGACCTTCAACGCGACGCCACAGCCGAGCCGACACCGGAAGACGATGCTATTGACCCAACCTCAGTGCGGGCCGAACAAGCCCCCAGCAACGATCAGTCTGAATCGCCACTTGACCTGACTAAAAAGGAACTGCCCACACAATTTCCATCTTCAATTGCTGTCGAGCCGCATGGCCCTGCGCCGAGTCTGATGGCTCCAACTCCGCCAACTCCCATTGAGACCTCACTGATCGACAAGGCTCCGCCACCCGAAGCCCCGGTTGCCCGCCTTGCCCCGCTCCCGCAGATTCAGCAGCAGCCAACACCCAGCGCAGCCAAAACAATCTCCATTCGCATCCCATTTACAAGCCCTGGCACAGGCCAGACAGCCCAGCACATCGACCTGATCTTTCAGAATCGAAACAACGACCTCACGCTCCAACTTCATTCGCCTACCACCGAAATTCAGCAGCGAATCGAAGAGTCGATGCCAACCTTGATGGGTAAGTTGCAGACGGCGGACTGGACGGCCAAGCCGTCTGAATCGTCAGTCGTTGAGCCCATGCCCGGTTCCCGCAAGCCTGCCGAGGCTCCGGCAAATTCCTCACCCAACTTTGCGTCAACCGCAACGCTTGCTCAGAGCGAATCCTCCGCCCAGTCCGGATCACGCTTTGACCAGAACAATTCCAATCGTAAGGAGAATCCCACTCAAGCCCAGCCTGGCCGGAACCCTAAGAAGGATCGGGCCTGGCAATTCGAAATCGATTCTGAGACAGAATCCTAACCCCAGCCTAAGGAGAACTTCATGATTAACCCAATTGACGTCGCGCGTAGTCTCACTTCCACGCTCAGCAGCCCGCTGATGAGCGTGAAGGCAGATACAGCCGCCTCGCCCGGTTCCGCCCCAAAGAAACCAACCGACCCGAACGACCTCGCCAGTAAGGACATTTTCTTGCAGCTCTTGATCGCTCAGATTAAGAATCAAGACCCAACCAAGCCCGCCGACAGCATCCAGTACATCACTCAGCTCAGCCAGTTTACGAGTACCGAACAGTTAGTCGACATCAAGGCGACGTTGAAGGAAATCAACGCCCAGCTTAAGACACAGAACGTGCCGGCCCCCGGCACCAACCCGCAATAAGAAACTCCAGGAGACACAAAGAGACAGAATGTTTACATCCTTTTCGACCGCCCTATCCGCACTCGGCGCGCATGCCACAGCCGTTGACGTCGTTGGTAACAACCTCGCAAATCTCAACACTCCTGGCTTCAAGGCCAGCAGCGTCTCATTTTATGATTTGGTGACGCAATCCCTCGGCGCTGGCCTTGGGGAAACACAAGTCGGATTCGGCGTAGGCCGACCGCTCACGTTACGGAGCTTCACGCAAGGTGCGATTCAAGCCAGTTCCGGCACTCTTGATTCTGCGGTTCAAGGGGACGGATTTCTCGTGCTAAAAGGCCAGCAGAATCAAGTCGTCTATTCGCGCGGGGGCAGCCTGGTTGTAGACAAGGCTGGCACTCTGTTGACGGGCAAGGGCTATCGCGTGCAGGGCTGGACCGAAGTCGGCGGAAAGGTCGACACCAACAGTCCCGTTGGTGACATCGTGATTCCGGTCGGATCGATTAAAGCTCCCCAAGCGACAACCGCTTTTCAATTCGACTTGAATCTGAACGCTGCGGCCACGGCTGGTCCGCCCGCAGACAGCTTTAAGACCTCGATCGAAACCTTCGATTCGCTCGGCTCCAGCCACATTGTGACGGTCGCTTTCACGAAGTCTGCGACGGCCAATGCCTGGGACTACAGCATTACAATTCCCGACGGAGACGTGACCGCTCCGATCGCCCCTCTCACCGGCACGATGCAGTTCAACAGCAACGGCCAGCTCACGACGCCGGACGTCAACACTCCGGTCAACTTCGCAATCGCCGGATTGAAAAATGGGGCAACCGACATCAACCTGCGTTGGGACATTTACAACGGCCAAACCCCAAGAGTTACGCAGTACTCTCAGCCCTCGGCAATTAGTGCAAACTCGCAGGACGGGCAGCCGTCTGCCCAGTTGGTGCGTGTGGCCATCGGTGAAGGTGGCAAGGTATTGGCGCAGTATTCCAATGGCGTCCAGAGTGTCGTCGGACAACTCGCCATGGCTTCGATTCGTAATCCAGAATCCCTGGTTGCCGTCGGCGACAGCGCCTTCCAGTTGAGTGAACGCAGCGCCCTGCCGGCGATCGGCACCTCGGGCACCGGTGGCCGAGGCCAAATTCTCGGCGGAGCGATTGAGGCTTCCAACGTCGATATCGCCAAAGAATTCACCAACTTGATCATCCTGCAGCGCGGCTATCAGGCCAACACTCGCGTCATCACAACGGTGGACGAAATCAGTCAGGAGACGATCAACCTCAAGCGTTAAGTCCTTGAATGATTGCCCTTCATGAAGCACTTCGCTCATTTCATGGACATGCCTCTTACGGTTGAGGCCATCCTCGACCGCAAGACCATGACCATCCTCGATATTCTTGCACTCGAAGAAGGCAGCGTAATCAAGCTCAATCGCTCTGCAGGCGAGAACATCGACATCATCATTGGCGGCAGTCCCGCCGCCTTTGCGGAGGTCGTAATTATCGAAGAATTGATGGGCGTCCGGGTCACCGACCTGACTTCCGATACCTAAGGCAGAACTCCAATCATGTGGATAAAACTGAAGCAAATCTGGGCATCGGCGCGGCTTAGCCGGGCCCGAAGCTTTGAGACTCAAGCTCGACATCGAATTACGATTGCGGGTCAAAAGTGGCTCGGCCCGGGTGAGACCTTGCGCATTGTCGAGGTTGAGTCCAACGGTGCGTCGGTCACTCTTGCGTTGTGGGCGACCAAGAGTTCAAGCCAGATGCTGGAAATCTCCAGACCGGTCGTGATGGAATGAGACGTATCCTGATCTTGCTGACGGTCGCCTTGCCGCTCGCCGCAGCCCCAGTTCCAACGGCGAATGAACCTGGCGGTGTCGCCCTTCGCCTCGCAATCCAGCTAACGATCGCGTCGCTCATTCCGATGTTCTTCGTCACTTTGACGCCGTTTCTGCGCATCAGCGTTGTTCTGCATTTCTTGCGGCAGGCTCTTGGCACGCAGACAGTGCCGTCTAATCAAGTTGTCATCGCGCTCTCCGCATTGCTCACGATCCTTACGATCTCACCGCAACTCACAGCGATTTATAAAGACACAATCCAGCCTTACAACGCCGGAAAACTAGCTGAGGAGCAGGCATTCATACAGGGCGGCGCCCAGATGAAGGGCTACATGATTCCATTTCTTGGTGAGAAGGAAATCGCGCTGATGCTGCGCGTCTCCAAGGCCCCTGCACCCAACAGTCCCGCCGACTTGGGCTTCCCGGTGATTGCTGGTGCGTACATGCTCAGCGAGCTGAAGAATGCCTTCAAGATCGGCGTTCTACTCTACATGCCGTTCCTTATTATCGACCTCATCGTATCGGCAGTAATCGTGACACTCGGCATGATCCAACTCCCTCCCGTCATGGTCTCTGCTCCCTTCAAGATCCTGATCTTTGTGCTCGCCGACGGCTGGACCGTCATCATTGATGCCGTCATGAAATCGCTCCAGGTGGCTCGCTGATGGAGACTGTAGTTGCTGTTGAAATCATCCGGGCTACGATCCTGACTTCGATTCTGATCGCGGCTCCGTTGCTTGGCATCTGCCTGATCTGCGGCATTCTCTTCAATCTTCTCCAAGTCGCAACCTCCATCCAGGACCCCGGTTTTAGTTCGATTCCACGCTTCTCCGTCTGTGCGTTTGCCTTCCTCCTGCTCCTCCCCTGGATGCTGAACCAGATGTCCGGCTTCGTCGCGCGGATGGCCGAAATGATCCCAAGGATCACTCACTAGCCATGAGCATGGTGGAACAAGCAGCGGGTTTGTTTGCGACAGAGCTAGCCCGCGCCGGCGCTGCCGTCTCCGTCTTGAATCTTCCCGGCTTCCGCCAAGTTCCAACTCCAACCCGCGCCTTTCTCGCGCTAGTCCTTGCGATCGTATGCTTCACTGCTAAATGGGCGCAGCCAGGCAGTGGCCTCGTCATCCCCGCAGAGTTCCTCGAATGCTGCGCGAAGAACATCGTCTCGGGTCTTTTTGTAGCCATCGCCTGGAACACCGTGCTTGACGCTTGTGCACTTGCGATCCAGGTTGCTTCAGTCCAGTCAGGGCTTAGTTACGCATCCATCATTGACCCGACTAACGACACGGAGAGCGGTTCGCTTCTGGCCGTCACCCAGTTCTGCGTGCTTCTGTCTTTTCTTGCTGCTGGAGTGCATCTCGAATTTCTCGGACTGCTGTTGGGCACAGATTCCCTTTGGCCGACCGTGCTCAATGCAACCTCGCTGCCGGTCTTGTTGAAGACATTGCTCGCCGAGAGTTTCCGCATCGGCATCCGGCTCGGTGCACCGTTCATCGCGATTATGTTGCTGCTCGACATTGCCTCCGCAATCGGCGGCCGCTTTGCGGATCGCTTCCAACTCGCAACTCTCGTATTCCCCGTGAAATGGGCGGTTACGCTGCTCCTGCTGCTGGCATCCACCGTGACCATCCATCGCCTGGAAGCCATTCTTGCCACTCGTGCCCTGACGCTGGCGGGGGCGCGCTAGTCTCATGTCTCAAGCTGGTGAGCGAACAGAGGAAGCAACCCCCAAACGCCTCGAAAAGGCCCGCAAAGACGGTCGCATTGTCTCGAGTCGATACCTCGTGATCGCGGTCCAATTTGCAGCTGCCTTTTATTACTTCAGTGGGGCGGGTGCGGAATTCCGTCCCGCTATTCGCCACTGGAAGACGTGGCTCGGTTCTGCATTTGATTCACCGTTTGGCACCCAGCAGATGCTCGCACCGTCGTTTCATTGGGCCAAACTCGCGCTTCTCTATTGTTTCTGGGCAGGCCTGATCACGAGTTCTTCGGTGCTCCTCTCTCATCTCGTATTGAGCCAGGGCTACTTCAGCCTGGCCCGCGCCAAACCAGACTTCTCAAAGGTATTCAGCACGGGTCGCCTGGGCAACCAGTTGAAGGAAGGCATGAAATCGTTTCGTGCAGGTCTCCTGATCCTGCTGCTCACCTGCCTGGGCGGAGCGCTCTACTGGCGCGAGGTCATGGACTGGAGCATTTTTCTGTCGCGCCTGTCGCTGCTGAGTCAGTTGTACGAACAGTCGCGCCAATTCGTCAGCATTGGCAAAATCTGCTGCCTCGTCTTCTTTGTTGTCGGCGCGGCAGACCTCGTGATGGCGATGCGCACCCACTCCAGTCAACTCAAAATGAGTAAACACGAGGTAAAGCAGGAACACAAGGAAGGCAATGGCAATCCGCATGTGAAGCAGAAGATCCGCCGCATGATGAAGGATTTTGCTGGCAAGCGGATGATGCAGCAGGTGCCCAAGGCCACCGTTGTCATAACCAATCCCACGCACTATGCCATCGCCATTCAATACAAGCCTGAAGACATGACCGTCCCACTCGTTCTTGCCAAGGGCAAGGATCATGTCGCTCTCCGCATCCGCAAAATCGCGATGGAGCGAGAGATTCCAATCATTGAAAACCCGCCTTTGGCGCAGGCGCTTTTCAAATCCGTCGAAGTTGGTCAGGAAATCCCAATGGACCTCTATCGCGCCGTTGCAGAAGTCCTTGCCTATGTTTACCGAGTCCTCGGACGTCATTCTCATCGATAGCCGAAAGCCATGAACCCAACGCTCCCTCTTCCTAAGAAAACACCCGCAGCCCCTCCGTTCAGTTGGGAAATGATTCGCCGCGCCGAGATCGGCGTACCCCTGGCCGTCATGGGAATTCTCATGGCCCTGATCCTGCCGATTCCAACACTTCTGCTCGATGCGCTAATCTCGCTCAACATCGCCATCAGCGTTATCGTTCTCCTCGTGTCGATGTACATCCGCAAGCCGGTTGAGTTCTCGATTTTCCCCACCGCCCTCCTCTTGCTGACGCTCTTCCGGCTGGCGTTAAATGTCTCGTCCTCGCGCCTGATCCTGATGAATGGCAACCTCGGGACATCAGCGGCAGGTGACGTCATCGAGTCATTCGGAAAATTCGTCGTCGGCGGCAGCTTTGTAATTGGACTCGTAATGTTCCTCGTGCTCGTCGGAATCCAGTATGTCGTCATCAATCATGGCGCCGTGCGCATCTCCGAGGTCACGGCACGCTTTACACTCGACGCTTTGCCTGGTAAGCAAATGTCGATTGATGCCGATCTCAACGCCGGCCTGATTGACGAACCCGAGGCAAAGGATCGCCGTAAAAAGCTCTCACAGGAAGCAGAATTCTTCGGCGCGATGGATGGCGCCAGTCGCTTCACGCAGCGTGACGCAGTCGCCGGAATTCTCATCCTCGTAATCAACGTGTGCGCTGGTTTCCTGATCGGCGTTCTCCAGTACGGGATGGATCTGAGCCGCGCCTTTGAGACTTATACGATCCTCACGATTGGCGATGGCCTGGTCACGGTCATCCCCGC
Source organism: Bryobacterales bacterium (assembly GCA_038206015.1). Taxonomy (GTDB): domain Bacteria; phylum Acidobacteriota; class Terriglobia; order Bryobacterales; family Bryobacteraceae; genus Bryobacter. The sequence goes on from JBBRBI010000034.1 coordinate 35,270, forward strand.
CTTGATGATCTCGATGGCGGGTGGCTTGATCGTCACTCGCGGCACAAGCGAGGGGCAACTCGACTCCGAGGTAAAGCGCCAGGTCTTTACCAATCCGGAGCCAATCGCGCTCGCTGGTGTGGTCCTCGTATTTCTCGCGCTCGTGCCTGGTCTGCCAAAGCTACCCTTCGCCGGCCTGGGCGCATTGGCTATCTACGGGTCTACACGGATGGCTGCCGCTAAGCGCTTGAATGCGATGGCTGCGCCGCCAGCCCCTGCTGCTGCGGCAACGAACAAGGAAAATATTGAAGCGCTGCTACGCGTTGACACCGTCGCGGTCGAAGTCGGCCTCGGCCTCGTGCGTCTGGTCGAAGGCGGCGGCCAAAGCACACTGCTCCAGCGCATCGCCGGTGTACGAAAACAGTTGGCAACTGACCTTGGCTTTGTACTCCCCGCCGTCCGCGTTACCGACAACCTGAGTCTGCGCGCAACCGAGTATAGGATTCTCGTCAAAGGAAATGAAATGGCGCGCTTTGAAACGAAGCGCGGCTATGAACTGGCCCTACTCTCTGGAGATTCTAAGGGTAGGGACAATTCGCAATTCATCGCGCGATTTGTTACTCAGGGCGCTATCCCCACTAAAGAACCCGCCTTCCAGTTGGAAGCACTCTGGCTGCCTTCAGAGCTCGTTGAAACGGCCCGCCTCGAGGGCTGCACCATCGTCGATACCGCAAGCATTGCGGGTACACATTTTTCCGAAATCATGAAGCGCTCGGCTTCTGAAATCTTCACTCGACAGGATGCAAAACGCTATGTTGATCGCGTCGCAGAAGAGACTCCAAAGCTGGTTGAGGATTTGGTCCCTAAATTGCTTCCTCTTAGTACCGTGCAGAAGATATTGCAGAACTTGTTACGAGAGCGCGTTTCAATTCGGGACGGCGTCTCAATCCTGGAAGCGATGAGCGAAGGCGGCGCAGTTACTCGCAACCCGACTCTCATTACGGAATTCGTCAGACAGTCCACTCGCCGCACGATTACCAAGTCGCTATTGACCGCTGGTTCCGAATTGAACTGCTGGCTGCTAAACGCCGAATTGGAACAGGAACTAGAATCTTCTGTCGAACATGGCGAATTCAATAGTCATCTCACCGCTGGGCCGGCCAAGGTTCGCGATCTACTTGCCCGTTGTAAGAAGGCCTTTGATAACCCAATGGCCTCTGGCGTAGTTCTCACCGGTTCCAACGCCCGTTTCTTTGTCCGACAGGTTACCGAAGCCGCGTTCCCGAACTTGAGTGTGCTCTCCCACTCCGAAATCGCTTCCGGCATTCAAGTGAACTCACTTGGCCAGCTATAGATACGGAGTCCATCGAAGATGAAGATCAAATCCTTTTACGCCGAGTCAATGGACCAAGCCTTTCAAGCCGCCACCGCTGAAATGGGTGAAGAAGCGCTGATCCTCAACACCAGAGAAGCTCCGTCTGAATTTCGGCACTTTGGCAAGTATGAAGTCGTCTGCGCGTGTGCCAATCCACCACAACAGTTGGCACCAGCTTCGGTCGTGCCTACCGTCACGCTTCCAGCTCCAGTCATCGCCGCCAAGCACCGCCGCATCGTCGTGCTGGTAGGCCCAAGCGGAGCAGGCAAGACCTCTTGCTGCGCCAAGATTGCGATCAAAGCAAAATGCTCTGGCAGCGCCTCGCCTGCCCTGCTCACTTGGGACAGCACCCGCGTCGGCGGCCCCGACCTTCTTCGTTCATTCGCCGACATCTCTGGAATCCCGATTCGCGAACTCGAGTGTGATGAAGATCTTGAAGCCGCCCTTTACGATCTTCGGAGCCACGATCTACTGATTGTTGATACTCCGGCTCTGGGTGCCGATCAGGATCTTGCTCCCTCAATCGCAGCGGCTCATCGCAAGCTGGCAACTGACGGAGACAACGTCGAAACTCACCTCGTCCTGTCGGGCGCTTTCTCCTCCGCCTATCTTCAAAAGTGCTTCGACCTGTACTCGATTTTCAACCCCACCTTTCTGCTGCCGACGCACCTCGACGAGGCCATCCTCGACCTGAGTGGCCCAGGGCTGGAGCGCCTCGCTGGCCTGCATCTTGCATGGTGCACCACGGGCCGAGCGGTCCCGGAAGACTTACAGGATTCAGCTCAGGTTCTCGCCAAAGCCGCCGCCATCAAGCCTGCTCCGGTTCCCCCTCCCCCAGCCCCCGAAGTCACTTCGATCGAACAAATATTGACCCGCTTTCGACGAGAAGAGATTCCGCCCTCAACCCACCTGATCCGGACTTCTACCAGGAGTGCAGCGTAGATCAAATGACAAGCGACACCAAGCCAAGCATCGGAGCCGAAGAAGAAATGTACTATTCGCCCACACAAACCGCGACACCTGTAGAGGAGAGAGAGCGGCTCATCCTCGAACACTTGCCGCAAGTCCGCTTGATCGCCCGTCGAATCCACGAGCGGCTTCCAGAAAGCGTCAGTCTCGAGGACCTTGTCTCCACCGGGATCCTCGGCCTCATCAATGCAATTGATCGTTTCGATCCGCACTTAAACGTCAAGCTCAAGACTTATGCGGAATACAAAATCCGCGGTGCCATTCTCGATAGCCTGCGCGGTCTTGATTGGGCCCCGAGACAACAGCGGAAAAAGGCCAAGCAAATCGAGGCAGCCATCTGTGTGGCCGAGCAGCGCCTCAAGCGGGCCCCTCGCGAGGAAGAAATCGCTGCCGAATTGAAACTGAGTCTTCAGGAGTATCACGATTGGCTCTTGGAGATTCGAGGCGTCAACCTCGGTAGTCTCGAATCCGGGGGCAGCGACGAAGAGAATCGCGATCTCTTGCGCTTTATCGCGGATAAGGAAGAGCACTGGCCTTCCAACCTCTGCGAACGCTCCGAACTCGAGCGCCTTCTAGCCGAAGCGATTGGCCGCATGCCCCAAATTGAGCGCACTGTCCTGAGTCTCTATTACCAAAAAGAACTTACACTTCGCGAGATCTCCAAGGTGGTCAACCTACACGAATCCCGCATCTCGCAACTTAAGAGTCAGGCCGTGCTTCGTCTCCGTTCGTATCTTGAAAAGCGCTGGCCCGTTGTGAAGGGCGGCTGATCGGCGTGAAAACAAACTTCACCCGCGACGAGCTTGTCGCCAAACTCAAAGAGAGTTTAAGCATTCGACTCGCTCAATGCCTTGAGGCCATGACGGGCGCAACCCAACTCTGCAATATCATTCCTGAGCCTGGGGAAGCGTCCCAGGGCGAAGATGGGAAGGACTTTCTCGGTTGGACCGCCACTTACTCAGTTGGCGCGAAGATCGAGCTGCGCATCTTTGCCAGCGCCGATCATTGGCGCCTGATTGGCAAGACGGTACTTGAGGCCGCTGGCCTCGAAGAATTCGATGATGCGACTCTCTCCGGCACCTACACTGAGACGCTCGGTCAGGCTGCCTCAGCCTGGGCACAGGACCTCACAGGTTTTGCGGGCACCAAGTGGGAAGTCGCCGAAACTCGAAATGGCGCTTCCTCCGAGGGCAACGCCACCGCCTGGGGCTATGCCTGTCCGATGGGCGACTCGGAAGCCAAGATCGCCGTCCAGGTCTCTGAAGACCTGGTGGCCCTCCTGCTCCGTCCGGTCGCAGCCCCGGAAGCTCAGCCTGGCGGAGTACAGATTGAAGCTACGGCTCCGTCTCAATTCGATCTACTTCTCGATGTGGAGTTGCCCGTCAGCGTTAGCTTCGGCCGCGCCCTGGTCCCTCTTAAAGAGATTCTGAAACTGAACTCTGGCTCGATTGTTGAACTCAATCGCGCCGTCACAGAGCCCGTCGAGGTTATTGTGAACAACTGCGTGATCGCTCGCGGCGAAGTTGTTGTCGTCGAAGGCAACTACGGCGTTCGAATCCAACAAATCATCAGCCGCCAAGACCGCCTTCGTACCGTCAATTAGTCGGCAAATTAAAGGAGACACCATGACCGCATATCATTTGATTCTGATTTTTCTTGCCTTTGGCCTGGTCGGATCGCTTTTCTTCTCGATGCAGATCAAGCTCGAAATGCGACGCAGCGAACTAAACTGGAAAAAGGAAGTAGAACAGGTCCGCTTCCAACTCAACGAGCACCGCAGCCGGTGGATTCAGGTAGCCAATAGGCTGGAGGAGCCGACCGTTGTGCCTGATACCCCCGCCCGAGATCCAATTCGCCCCGCCCGCGCAAAGCAGGAGTCCCTTTGGGCGGCCTCTACAAAGTCGAAAGCCGTCGAAATGCTCCGACGTGGTGAATCCAGCGCCAAGATCTCAGCGGCTCTTTCGCTTCCAAAACCCCAGGTGGAATTTCTGATGAAGCTCGAAGGGGCCGCCAAGGCCTAGCCTGCTCGGCTCTAGTCCTCCAGCGGCTTTGTCTGGATTGAACGTGTGCGCGGCATCGGAGCCTCCGTCGGCAATTCATCCTCGAAGGTCACCTTCAGGACGTTTTCTTTCTTTTCGCGAACTACGCTCAAGTTAATCGTCTTGGTGCCGTTTCGGGCCGTCCGCACTGCACTCGTAATTTCACGGGGCGAGCTTACCTTTGTCTCGTCCACCTTTACGATCACGTCGCCAGCCTTCACTCCTGCCTTATCAGCAGCGGTGCCCTTGCCCACAGATCGCACCAGCACTCCCTCTTTGACCCCGAAGAAATCAGCCAACTGGTTATCGAGCGATTCAGCCTCGACGCCCAGGCTCCCGTTCTTCCAGTACATTACCGTGCGCGGACTGTCCATCGGCCAGGCCTGCACTGATACATTCGGCATCGGTGCATTCATCGGCCCCACTCGAATTGTGCGCGCCACTTGATGCTGGTTCCGGCCACCCTCTGGCTTCGCCATCACGCTGGTGAGGGTGCCACCACGGCTAACTCCGATCTTGATCTCGCGCCCCGCCGGTGTTTCCCGCACCATTCGAATAAACTGCTCCATGCTCTCGACGCGCTGCCCGCCATAGTCGAGCACCACATCTCCCATCTTCAATCCCGCCTTGGAAGCAGGAGAATCCTCTTGCACGCTCGTGATCTCCGCCCCACGTTCTTCCTTCAGCCCAAGCGCCTTCTTGCGATCTGCGTCAACATCGCGCACACCCACGCCCAGATAACTGCCGCTCGAAGCCATCAGCCGGATGACGTCCTGCATCGGGGCCATCGGCGGCAGAGGCGGCATCGGCGCAATCTGTCCTGACTGCCCAAGCAGCACAACATCCGGCCCACCCAGAACGATCTGCGCCGACCCCTGCTGCGCCAAACCCGCCAGCATCATTCCACCGGCTAAAACAATTGATTCAATCTTCATATCTATTTCGACGCTGCTTACGGGCTTTCGTCTCAGTCCCAGCGTCTATTCCGATGTGCCCAACAGGCGCACCCTAGAAGACACCCGGCGACGCCCGCATCTCGCTCAACACACGCAGGCAACGTGAGCGCACATAATCGTTGTCATCGTGGCGAACTGCTTCCTGCAACGCCCCCACGTACTCCGAAGGCGGCCGCTCTACCAACATGTCGATCACCTGAATTCGCACATTCGGACTCGCATCTCGCAGCAACACTCGCGACAAGGCCTGCCGCACATTTGTCTCTGCCGAGCAGGGTCGCAGTGCCTCCAGCGCCCGCAAGCGCACCGTCGGGCTCTCGTCTTTCTCCAGCGTCTGCAGCATCGTCTGGCGCACATCATCGCGACTGCAACGATTGCGCAGCAAGTCCAGGCTCTCGATCCGCATCACCGGGTCTGAGGCCTGGCGCGCCGCCGTCAAAAGGGCCTGTTCAATCCCCGCCTCATTCAAGCCGCCCTCAATCATCCTCGATCGAGGCTCTTCAAGAATGATCTGCACCATGCCATTCCCCATGCCCTGAATCGTCCGCACCCGCGCCGTTTGCAGCCCCGCCGCCGACACAGATTTGCGCTCTTCAAATTGCTTTCCCGCATAGAAGGCCAGCGCCAGCATTGCAACGCCAATCGCCGGTCTCAGGATTGACGAAAAATGCATTCGCGACCAGTCCGGCACCAGCTCCCGCAACCTTCCCTGCCACGTGCGGTTCACCGTCGCCTTCGCGTCGATCTGCGCATTCAGCCCCGCCCGGCACTGCGCCAGCAGTTCAGGTGGCGTGTCCACTTCGGCTCGATTCATCAGGCTCAACACCGCCCGATACTCAGCAACCAGCACGGTGCACTCCGCGCAGGATCCAAGGTGAGCCTCAACCGATTCCTCGGCATCAAACTCCAGCTCTGAGAACACGTAAAGCTCGACGTGAGCCTTTACAAATTCGCAGTTCATACAAAATCCCCCAGCGCAGAACGCATCTTCTGCGTCGCACGAAACAAGCAGTTCTTCGCCGCTTCCTCTGTTGTCCCCAGGCTCTCGCCAATCGCTCTCAACCGCATTCCCTGGTAATGGCGCATTTCAAAAACAACCCGCTCGCGTGGCGTAAAGCCCGTCAACACACCTTCGATCCGCTCGCGCAATTCGCGACTCAGAAGTGTGCGCTGCGGATCCATTGCGGCGCGATCTTCGGCCGCCAGCTCCAGCCGATCCCGCGGCCCGTCGCTGGTTTCAATCACAGCCTGCTCTTCCTTGCGCACTTTTTTCTTCCGCAGCGCATCCAGGCATAGGTTTGTTACGATCCGATAGAGCCAGGTGTGGAAGCTGCAATCGAAGCGAAACTTGTCCAGGTTCTTGTGCACGCGCAGAAACGCTTCCTGGTAAATGTCGTAGGCCTCGTCGCTAGAGCGAAGCAGGTTGTAGGCCAGCCGCAGCACCTGCTGATCGTAGGTCTGCACCAGGGACTCGAAAGCTTCCTGGTCTCCCGCCTGCGCGGCGCGTATCAATACGGCTTCGTCCATGTTGCGTCGATCTGCAGACAGGCGGAGCGTTGCCGCAAGCGCCGCCTGTCCTGAATTTAGAGAGCTCACCACAACCTTGGACGGAGCCCAAGCGAAAAGGTCACTTGCCCGTCGGCAAAAATCTAGCCAACCAGTTCGACGTCAATCCGCTTCTGCGCCACATCCATCGCCGTAATCTTGAATTTCAAGATTTGACCCACGCGAACCTGTTCTTTTTCAACATTTTCGCCGGTGCCTTCCTTCCAGCGTGCGTTCAACATCGCGCCAAGCGACGAGATATTCACTTTGGCGCCGCCGCTGCTGCCAGTGCTACTCTTCGCCCCGGCTTCCTTCGGCAACAGGCAGTGCCCCGTCACGCCCTCGGCCAGTTGAACCTTCAGGCGATTCTCCCGGACGTCGCTCACACGCGCCGTCACGACATCGCCCACCTGGTTCTCTCCGATGAAAATATCGGCGCTCGTCGGCTCCAGTTGCTTGATGCTCAGACGAATCCGCCTGCGCTCCACTTCAAATTCCGTCACCGCCGCCTTGACCGTCTGACCCACCTGCAAGGCGTCCTTCGGATGCTCGATGCGCTTCTCACGGGTGATGTCCGCGACATGGATCATGCCTTCGACGCCAGCTCCCAAATTGATAAACGCACCAAACTGCTGCAAGTCCGTCACCACCGCTTCGACAATCGAGCCAATCGGATACTTCTCCTTGGCTGCTGCCCACGGGTCTTCCACCAGCTGCTTCAGTCCCAGCCCAATCTTCTTGTCCGCAAGCTTCAGATCCAGGATCTGCACGTCCACGATGTCGCCAACCTTGACTACGTCCTCGGGCTTGCGCACGCGGCGATCCCACGTCAGATCCATCATCCGGATCAAGCCATCAATGCCCGGCATCAGTTCTACAAACGCGCCAAACTCTGCGATCCGCGTCACTTTGCCCTGTACGCGCTGTCCAACGCTAAACGCCTCGCCCACCAGTGCCCACGGCTCCGGCTGCAACTGCTTCATGCCCAGCGAAATCTTGCGTGTAGTCGCGTTGATCTTCAGGATCTTGACTTCAACTTCATCGCCCTCCTTCAGAATGTCTGAAGGCTTCGCCACTCGCGTCCAGCTCATGTCGCTCACATGCAACAGGCCGTCCACCTCGCCAATAGTCACAAACGCACCAAAGTCAGTCAGCGTCCGCACGCGACCCTTCAGCACCGTTCCCTCAGCTAGCGTCGAAAATGCTTCCTGCTTGCGTGTCGCTGCCAGTTCTTCAAGAATCACGCGGCGGTCCACCACCACGTCTTCCTTCTCCTGGTCAAACTTCGTGATGCGGCACTCAATCCTCTGCCCCACCAGCTTGGCCATCTCGCTGACGTCACGTGCGCCGCTGCGCGATGCCGGCATAAACGCCCGCTCGCCAATATCGACGCGAAGGCCACCCTTCACCACTTCCAGCACAGTGCCCGTTACGATCGACTTGTTCTCAAACGCTGCTTCGATGCCGCTCCAGTCCTTCGGAGCCTCCACCTTCTGCGCGGTCAAGCGGTAATAAAGGTCGTCGGTTCGCCCAGCGACATTCACTTCCAGCTTCTGGCCCACCTGTACGATGACCTTGCCGTCGCTTCCCGTTACGGCATCCAGTGCAAGCAGACCTTCCATCTTCCTGCCGATGTCGACAACGACACCGTCACCGGTGATGCGCAGTACGGTGCCCTTTAGCAGCCCCCGTCCGAAGTCTTCGCGCTCTGGTTTCTTTTGGGTCTCAAAGTCCCGCAAGATGTCGCCAAAGCCGCTATCGACTACCGCATCGTCTGCATCGATCTGTTCTACTACTTTGTCCGCTAGGGTTTCCGCGGCGACCGAGAGAGTTTCCGGTGCCAACGGCTGTGTGTTTTCCATGGAATTCCTACTAATCCGTGAGAGAATTTTCATTGTCGCATAGATGTTACGCCGTCAATTCCTCCACACCACCGCGCTTGCTGCTGCACCGCTAGCCCCGCTCGCAGATGATGACGCCGCCTGGCTCCGCATTCGCAAGGAGCAATTCGCCCTGCCCGATTGGCGAGCTTACCTCAATACCGGCAGCGTAGGTGCTGCGCCCAACCGCGTCGTTAAGGCCACCAACGACTACATGGCCCAGGGCGCCTCCTACGTCACAGACCAATACCCCCGCTGGGGCTACGAAGCGATGGAGCCGCACCGTGCCGCGCTCGCCAAGTTCCTCGGCACCACCAAGGAGGAGCTCGCCCTCACCCACAACGCCACAGAATCGATGAGCCTCATCGCCAACGGTTTGGACCTCAAGTCCGGCGACGAAGTCCTCATCACCGATCAGGAGCATCCCTCCGGCCGTGGCTGCTGGCTCCTCAAACAGGCGCGCACCGGCATTAAGATCCGCGAAGCGTCGATTCCCATCCCCCCCAAGACCTCGGACGAAATCGCCAACGCCCTCCTGTCCGCCATCCGTCCAGAGACGCGCGTCCTCTCTTTCTCAGGCATCACAACGCATTCCGGCCTCCGCTTCCCCATCGCTCAAATCTGCGCCGCCGCCCGCGCCAAAGGCATCATCACCGTCGTCGATGCAGCGCATCTGCCGGGCCAGGTCCCCATGCAGATCGATACTTTTGGCTGCGATGTCCTCGCCGCCAGCCTGCACAAATGGATGCTCACTCCCCCCGGCTGCGGCGTCCTCTATGTCCGCAAGGACTTCCAGTCCAAGCTCTGGCCCACCATCGTCGTCGATGGCTGGCAGAATTCCAAGGACGCCGTCAAGTACATGCAGCTGGGCTGCAACAACCGCGCAGAGCTGGAAGGCACCCTCGCCGCCCTCGCCTTCATCGAAGAGCTGGGTGCCGATCGAATCTACGCCCGCATCCACCACCTCGCGCAGTATGCTTACGCTCGCGCCGCCAAGTTCCCCTACGTCAAGCTCCTCAGCTCCCCCAATCACGATCTCTACGGCGGCATGGTCGCCTTTGAACTGGATCGCCCCGACTACACCCCGCTCTGGACCAAACTCGCCGCCCGCAAAGTCTGGACCCTGCGCGGCCCCAAGATCCGCATCTCCTCGCACATCCACACCCGCAAGTCCGACATCGATCTCTTCTTCGACACCCTCAGCGAAGTTTTTGGTTAGCGAAGTCTTCGGCTAACCGCGTTCCAATCGATATCCCACGCCCCGCACCGTCAGCAGGTACTTCGGTTGCGCCGGGTCCGTTTCGATGTACTTCCGCAGCCGCACGACAAAGTTGTCGATAGCCCGCGTGTCCGTATCGCCATGCACCTGCCAGACCTTATCGAGAAGATCCACGCGACTCACAGCCTCGCCCTTGTGATCGATCATGTACTTCAGGAAATTCGCTTCCATCAGCGTCAGCGAGTGCTTCTCGCCCTCCCATTCGATCCACAGGTTCTTAAGATCGATCGTCCTGCCATTCACCTGGAGGCGCTGCTCGGGCTCCGGCAAGCTTGCCGCGTGCCACTCGCGCCGCCGCAGCAGCGACTTAATCCTCGCAATCAAAACGCCAAGGTCAAACGGCTTGGCCAGATAATCATCCGCACCCGCCGCGATGCCCCGCACAACGTCCTCCGGCCGCCCGCGTGCCGTCAGCATCAGCGCCGGCATAAAATGCCCCAGTTCCCGCAATCGCCGAATCACCTCAAAGCCATCCACGCCCGGCAGCATCACATCCAGCACCAGCAGGTCATAGCGCTGGCCCGCCGCAAACTCCGCCAGCGCCTCTTCGCCTGTCTCTCTCACGCTCACCTCAAAGCCCTCGGCCTCGAGATTAAAGCGCAGGCCCTCGGCCAGATGTTGTTCATCCTCTACAACCAGTACGTGCACTACGCCACCCCTTTCGCGCGAAACTCGCTCCGCAACTCCATCGTGAAGGTGCTGCCCAGCCCGCTCCCTGCGCTCTCGGCGTAAGCCCTGCCCCCGTTTTTCTTGGCGACAGCGCGCACGATAAACAGCCCCAGCCCCGTCCCCTTCACCCGTTGCGAGATCAAGCCAGGGACGCGATAAAAACGTCCAAAGATCCGCTTCAATTCAACTTCCGCGATACCCGCGCCCTGGTCCCGCACGCGCAGCGCCACGCGCTGGCCATTGAGCCGCTCAAGTTCCACAACTACCTTCACATTGCCTGCAGAATACTTGATCGCATTCTCGATCAGGTTGGTCACCGCGCTCTTCAACTCCTGCCCCTCGCCGCGCACAGTGGCGGTATCGCTGGTCGGAAGCTTCTTCTCGACATGGATATGCTCGTCCTCCAGATGATGCCGCTGCTTGGCCACCTCAACGCATTCCGTCATCACATCCAGCAGGCTCACGTCCTGCGCGCCGCGCGAGTTCCGGTTCCCCACCCGACTCGCATCCAGCACCTGCTCAATGGTCCCCAGCAGACGATCGGAATCGTCTTTCATGATTCGGTAAAACTCTTTGCGCTTCTCCGGTGCAATCTCGCGACGTTCCAGCGTATCGAGATAAAGCTTGATCGAGGCCACCGGCGTTTTCAACTCATGCGTGACCGCATTCAGAAACGCGTCATGCTGTTCGTTCTTGCGAATCTCGCGAACCAGAAAGATCGTGTTCAGCACAACCCCGGCAATCACCAGCAAAAAGAAAATCGAACCGAGGACAAAGAGAACGCCAAAGCGCCAATTCAGCACCACCCAGCCGACAGTAAGCGCGACGGTCAGGCCAACCAGCACAATCCCCAAAATTGTAAAAAGGATCGCTTGGCGCCGCCGTCCAGGCATCGTCATACCTTCAATTGAATCGCATATGAGGTGGCTTCGGGTGCAGCAAAGCGAAGCAGCGCCTCGCCCTCAGCCTCCAGCAAGCCCTTCTTCACGGCACAGAACATCTCGATCACCAGCATCGCCGCCTTCTTTTCCCGCTCGATCTTCCACGCCCCAGCCACAAAGCCATCCACCAGGACAGTCGCCCGAACCCGCCCCGCACTCAGCAGGATCAGCTTCCGATAGGCCTCAGGCAGGATACGCGATCGGTCAGCATGGCCAAGCACCAGGTTGTCGTATTCCGGCAAAAAGCGCACCGGCGCGTCGCCATCGACGATCTTCGCTTTCGGCAGGTCATAGAGCTTGCGCCCAGCCTCATCGCGATATTCCTTAAGCTCCCCAGCCATGCTTTCGAGCGTCTTCCCAATCGCGCTAAATCCCGCCCAAGCGGCAACATCACGCGCCGTGGCAGGGCCAAACGCGGCCAGGTATCTACGCACCAGCTCCTCCTGCTCCCCCGCGTTCACCACATGCAGCGAGTACTTCGCCCCCGTGCCCCCGCGCCACATTCCCGCCGGCGGAACCTGCACCAGCGGCAAATGCGTCCGCGCCCCATACTCCATCGCCTCCTTGTTCCATTCAGGAAAGGACTTCAGCAGCCCATCGCTAAGCTCACTCATGCTCATCGGTCCCCTCTCCAGCAATCCCCGCGCTACTTCACAAAGCGGAGCGTGAGCAATGCCAGACTTACGGGCCCCAAAAAAGCCTTGCCAGGCGCGTTCGAGAGCGGGTTGGACAAGAGGTCGAATCCAGGAGTAATCCCGAGCACTTACGATATGTAGGGTCGACCGCAGCAGCGGCGCGCGCAGGCTAGTCCTGGCGGCTAACATCGCGACTAAGTCAGCCACGGCAAACCCCTCAACCCGCGCCCACAGCCCTAAGTAGGGCGGGGAAGCCACCTGCGCCTGCAACGCCACCAGCCGCTCCACTACCTTCTCCGGCTTCACCTTGGCGCGGGCGAGCAGCATCTGCCGGTCCAGCAGCGTGCGGTTTAATTGCCGTTGCGTCAACGCCATCGCCCCAGTCTAAGCGGTCCGCTAGGATAGTGGTGATGGATATCTTGGAGAGCCCCTCTCCCTTTTTAGTGTTGCGGCCCGCGGAAACCCTGCCTGAGATCGCGCGCACCGTCGAGCCCTATCCGCTGGAGCGCAAAGCGGAACTGGATGCTTTCTACACAGACGGCGTCCAGCAATTGCAGGGCAAAACCCGCTTAGAGAAGCTGCGGCTCGCCCTTGAGGACGCAATCAAAGACCAGCGTTGCTACAAGGCCTTCCTGATCGGTCATCCAGGCGTTGGCAAATCTACTGAATTGGCCCGGCTCGCGGCCCATTTTGCCAGCGATTTACATCCCCTCCAGATCAATCTCATGAGAGAACTCAATCCGGGGACGCTGCGCTTCTACGACATTCTGCTTCTTCTGCTCGTTAGAATCGTCGAAGAAGTCTCGAGCCCAACGATCATCGGCTTCCAGGGACACAACCTCGAGCAGTTACTGAGCCGCGTCAAGACTCACCTCTCAACCAAGTGGAGGAAACACCTCCAGTCCAGTGGCGTCGATTGGAGCCTGGCCCTCGATCTTCCCTTGATTGCCAAGATCAGAGGTGGTCTCCGTCAAGGCAGAAGCACAGAACAAGGCACCGAAGACTACGAAGTGTCCTTCGTTTCAGAACTCGTCGATCTTACCAACGACCTCCTCCAAGCCTGCCACGACATGCTCGCGAACAACAATCATCGCCAGTGGATACTCATCGTCGAAGACATGGAGAAACTCGGACTTTCGCCGGATGTCATTCGCGCTCTCTTCATTGGGCTTCGCCCAAGCCTGCAAGCTCTCAACATCAACATCATTTTCACGATTCCCGTCTGGCTCCATTTTTCCGAAGACGCCAACGTGATTCTACCCTCGAGCTTTGCCAACTACGTCATTCCAGATATCGCCGTGTATCAGAAAGACCATCAGGTGGACAGCGTCGCCCTCGCCGCTCTCACCGAACTTGTAGAAAAACGAGTGGTCCCCGCGCTATTCGAGGCAGGGGCAGTCCGAAATTGCGTCCTTGCCTCCGGTGGCAACTTGCGGGATCTGTTCATTCTGCTTCGCGAAAGCATGTACGCCGCGCGATCGGCGAGGAACGATAAGATTACTCTTGAGAACGTCGCTGTTGCCGTCGTCTCGCTAAGAAACGAGTATAAACAGCGCCTGGGCACAACTGGGTCGACCGCGAATGAGGTGCCGCTTCAGGACAAGATTTCGCGTCTGGTCCAGATCTACAAGCGCGAAGACCCCAAGGCTGAGGTTGCGGACCCAGCTCTCTACAGCCTCCTTCGAAATCGTTTTGTATTGCAGTTCAACGGCACAGCATGGATGGGCCTGCATCCGCTCGCAGTGGATCTTTTGATTGCCTTCGGAGAGTTGCCTGCGGAGGCGCTTGGGGGCAGCGGGATTTGAGCGACAGCACTCAACCGCCGGCTTCCGATACGATTGCGGGCCTGTCGCAAGGGCTGGGGGAGTGGTTTGAATTGCAAGAACCCGGCGTCGTATGGGTTCGTTATCGGTCGGATCTAAGCCGGGACGCGCTTCTGAATGACTTGGGGGCCAAGCATTCCATCGCCGTGCTTCGCTTTGATCCGCCTTCCGCCGCTCAGGCATGCGTTTGGTTAGAGAGCCGCCTCAGGGAGTACCCGTTGCCTGGGCCAGACCTCCCGGTCGTGGCCGTAGTCTTTCCCCTTCAACTTCAAGGCTCGAGAGAAATCTTCTTAGCCGCTTTCCGCTCCCTCAACCTCCGCCGCGAAGACCTGTTACTGCTGCCATTGATTCAACTGTGGATCATTTCCGACGCAGTCTCGGCGATGGCCGAATTAGAGGCACCGGACTTGGTCTCGTGGTTCAAGCTGCGGCGTTGGCTAAACGAGATTCCGGCTGCCAGCGGCGTGGGCACTTCCGATGCCGACGAGCAACATCCGAACATGCGCCTCGCGCCTCTCGCTAGCCGTAAACGCGCCTTGGTCGAAGCTTTGCTGCGAATCGAAGCGGCCCGAAGGCGCTTCGAACAAGGGAAACAAAACTCAGTTTCGGATCTCGCCGAAGAGCTGCATCGACTCAGCACCACCCAAGATAATCTGGGTATGCTAGACGCCGCGTTAGCGTCCACTGTAGAAGCAACGGACCTTTCCCGGACGTTATCAAACGAGGAGGCCTTCCTCCCGGATCTCGCTGGATCGCTGAATAATCTGGCGACCATGCAGAGCGCTGTCGGGAGGCGGGAAGAGGCGCTGGGGACAGCCGAGGAAGCCGTCAAGATCCGACGTGAGTTAGCGCGGCGCAACGAGGAGGCCTTCCTCCCCAACTTAGCGGCGTCGCTGAATAATCTGGCGAATAGGCAGAGCGATGTCGGGAGGCGGGAAGAGGCGCTGGGGACAGCCGAGGAAGCCGTCAAGCACTATCGTGAGTTGGCGCGGCGCAACGAGGAGGCCTTCCTTCCGGATCTCGCAATGTCACTCGGTGCGATGTCCCAAATATATGCGGGCAAGTCAGATTGGTCCAAAGCCCAGCTTTGCCTGACGGAAGCCGTCCAATTACTACTCCCCATCTATGAGGCCCTGCCCCCCGCCCACGCGCCACTGATGCGGCAACTCCGCGAAGCTTACATCCAAGCTTGCGCCTCCGCCAACATCCCGCTCAACGAAGACTGGCTCACCCGCATCGAGGCCAAACTCGCCCAAATCCCGCAGCCCTAAGCCGCCTTCCGCACCTGTACATACCCATTCACGCTCGCCACCTGCAAGTCCTGAACCACCCCGATCTTCTCCAGCAACCAAAGCTGCAGATACGTCATATCCAGTTCATACCAGGCCAGCCCGTGCCGTGCGCTCACCGGATGGGCATGGTGGTTGTTATGCCAGCCTTCCCCAAACGTCAGCAGCGCCACCCACCAGTTATTCCGGGAATCGTCACCCGTCTGAAATCTCTGTCCACCCCAAAGGTGCGTTGCGCTATTCACCAGCCACGTCGAATGCAAACCAATCGTCACCCGCAGAAACACTCCCCAAAGCACCATCGTCGGGCCACCAATCAAGAACAGCGTCACTCCGATCGTCACCAGCGGCAACCAATGCCAGTTGTTCAACCAAACCATGAACGGGTCCCGGGCTAGGTCCGGCGCAAGCTTGGCCAGCCCCTTCGTATCGCTATGCTTGGCATCACCCACACACATCCAGATCAAATGCGCCCACCACGCGCCATCTCGCGGCGAATGCGGGTCCCCAGCCTTATCGCTCTTCTGATGATGAACGCGATGCGTGCCTACCCAGAAAATCGGTCCGCCTTCCAGACACGACGCTCCACACACCGCCAAGAACCGCTCAAACCAAAGTGGGCACTTATATCCCCGATGCGTCAGCAAACGGTGATACCCCATGCCGATCCCCCACGAGATCGAGAACCAGTAGACGACAATCGCTGCCAGCAGATTCGCCCAGCTAAAATAAAACAGCGCGGCGATCGCCCCCACGTGGAAGAGCGAAAATACGATGATCGTCATCCAATTGGGCTTGTCGGGGTTGCTATGAACGATGGAAATGTTGGTTTGCATAGTGCTTACATCGACCAAACTAGCAGTCCCACGATCCACCCCGTGTAAGAGTTGTGTAATTCCTCTGATACACTTTTTCCAATCATGATGATAAAACGCTCTCTAGTTCTGCTCACAGCCGCATTCACCGCCGCAGTCTCCTTCGGCCAGACTCCCCCCAAGATTTCCGTCGAACGCGAAGACCTCCGCGTCCTCGAAGTCATCGCCCCGCCCAACGTCAAGGGCAAGATGCACGAACACAAAATCGACCGCGTCATGATCTACCGCGTCGCCGGTGCCGAGAAATTTACCTACTCCGACGGCCGTCCCGCAAAGACCCTCAAATTCAAGGAGAAGCAAGTCCGTTGGAGTCCCAAAGAGGGCATGCACGCCGGCGAAGTCCTCACCGCCAACCCCCTCGACATCATTGAAATCGAACTCCTGAAGCCCCGCACCGGCAAGAAAATCACCACCGCCCTCGATCCCCTCAAGACCGACCCAAAGCACTACAAAGTCGAGTTCGAGAACGATCAGGTGCGCGTCGTCCGCGTGAAGTTCGGGCCCAACGAATCCACCCCGATGCACGAGCACCAGCTCGATCGAACGACCGTCTATCTCACCGATGCCGAAGTCCGCGTTACTGACTCGGAGGGCAAAGTAACTCTCACACCTCGCAAAGCGGGCGACGTCGTCCCCGGCGGCACCGCCAAGCACCGCGAAGAAAACACCACCAACAAGCCCGTCGAGGCCTTGATGGTCGAACTCAAGTAAACGGCTACAATGACATCACTCGACCTACGCCACACCCTCGCCACGGTCGCCTACCGCGCCGCCAAGGTCCTCC
The DNA here is from genome assembly GCA_038206015.1 of Bryobacterales bacterium. GTDB lineage: Bacteria > Acidobacteriota > Terriglobia > Bryobacterales > Bryobacteraceae > Bryobacter. The sequence goes on from JBBRBI010000034.1 coordinate 52,308, forward strand.
GCGACGCGCCGGAGAACTTCAGCGGCTTCCGTCCTGGTCCCGACTCGCGCAACTCTGGTGAAATTCTCGCGCACATGGGCGACCTCTTCGATTGGGCGCTGACGCAGGCCAAAGGAGCGCCCGTCTGGCATAACGCGCCACTGCAATCCTGGGCCGCCGACACAGATCGCTTCTTTGCGACGCTAACTGCTTTTGACGACTACTTGGCAACCACCGACACCCTGGGTGCCACGGCGGAGAAAATCTTCCAGGGAGCGATTGCCGACGCCCTCACCCACGTGGGTCAAATCGCGATGATGCGGCGTCTGGCCGGTGCCAAAATCCGTGGCGAAAACTACTACAAGGCCAGCATCACAACCGGCCTCACCTCCGCCTCCCAGCCGGCCCCCGCCTTCGAATTCGACTAGCCAGCCCCACGTACCCCGAGGGGGACGTTCACCTCCGTCCCCAGGCACCAGCAAAGCCAGCAAGCAGCGCCACCGCGCTTTCCGCCATCATGGGATCATCTGCGAAAAGCAGTGTAAAGCTTTCTACGATGGCTCTAAGTGAAGTCTGTTCCGTCACTGAGTTCCAGCGCAACACCAGGCAATACGTCGGCCACCTCAACGAAAAGGAGTCGCCCATGGTTCTCACTGTCAACTCGCGAGCTCAGATCGTCGTTCAAGACGCGGCCAGCTATCAGGAAGTGCTGGACCGCTCCGCGACGGAGGGGACACGGGCGGCTATCCGCCGCAGTAACCGCGACGCCGACGATGGCCGCGGCCCTCCAGTTCAATGAGGCAATCACGCTCCACCCCATTCCGGCCGAAGCCTTCGCTTACAATTTCGGCAACCGCTCCGCCCTCGAATGGATCATCGACCAACACCAGATTAAGCGCGATCAACCGACGCGCTCACCTCAGACCCCGACTGTGACGACAACCCAAATACATCTTCAAGCTAGTCATCCGCGTTTCCATGGAAAGCGTCAAGCTAACCGGCGACTTGCCGCCCTTGCTCCGAAGTCAGCTCACGATCTCCTGCCCTGGGCACCTACAACACGGCGATCACCGTCCGCCGAGTCCATCCCATCAGCCTGAAGCACGCGCGTAAACTCCGCGCCGAATAAGAACACCAAAGACGAGTAGTAAATCCAGACAATCACGACCACCAGCGAACCTGCCGCACCATACGCCGAGCCCACCGCCGTCGTTCCCAAATACAGGCCGATCAGGTACTTTCCCAACGTGAAAAAAACGCAGTGGCTGCCGCTCCAGCCCATACATCCTTCCAGGCGATCCCGCGTTTCGGAACGTACTTTATCATCAGCGCGAAGAGGATGGTAACGCCGATGAAGGATATCAGGAAGTTGAGACCACTCAAGGCGAATTCCGGTAAGGGTAGCGTTCCTACGCAAAACTTTCCGGCTGCTGCTAGGCACGCGTTTAGAAGCAGGGATACAAGCAGCAGAAAGCCAACAGCCAGTACCATGCCAACCGAAAAGAGTCTCTCCCGCACTGCATTCCACACACCAGTCCACGGCTCGGGCGGAATGTTCCATATTTTATTGAGTGTTGAACGCAATTCTCCGAACACACCAGAGGCCCCGAACAGCAGGGTGAGCGAGGCCAACACCGAGGCCAGGATTCCAGCCGAAGCTTGTTTCCCGGGATGTTCTAACATCCCGCGGATAGCTTTGCCTCCCTCCATGCCGATGAGCCCCTCTATTTCACCGATAACCTGACTTTGAGCGGAATCTTGGCCAAAGACGCTCGCGGCGATTCCAACGGCAATGATGACTAGCGGGGCCAGCGAAAGAATTGAGTAAAATGCCAACGCGGCGGCCAACTGGGGAGCCTCATGATCGCTCCAGATCGACGCTGTGCTTCGTAGATTTTGCCAAAGATTGCGGATTTTCATTTGAAATGCTACTCAACCTTCCGTCTCGGTCAGTTGCGTTACTGCCGAATAACTTTCTTGCGGGGTGAGCTTCTCGATTGCCTCCACGGCCAAGCTGAGTGTGTGTACTTCGATCCGATTCGGGTGTTCCGGCGCTGATACCTTCCCCTCAGGCGTGTCCTGCGGCAAACGCCATCGGCCTTCAATGCGGACTGTATCTGGAAAATCCGCTCGAAGACTCTGCAGAAGTGTTTTGATCTGCGCCAGAGGCGCGGAGAACGACGAGATTAGTACAACATCACGATGGGCGACAGGACCACCATTAAAATGACCGCAAACGCAAGGGGCAGGAAAAGTGCCTTCAAGAAATACAATCCGCTGACTGCCACCACCACTCCCAGAACGGGAGAGAAAGCGTGAATTCGCTGCGATCCCGCGCTG
>JBBRBI010000035.1:0-53822 GCA_038206015.1 Bryobacterales bacterium
CATGGCTGGCATGAAGTGGAAGGCGTTTACGGGAATAAGTATCGATGGATTGGGGCGCGGGCGTCGGCGTGGCTGGAGAATGTGAAGGGGGGAGAGCAGCGGTTGCGCTTGCGCGGGTTTGCGCCAGAGCCAATTTTTCAAGCGAGCCCAAGGCCAGTGGTGGAAGTGTTTGTGAATGGGTTGCCGCTGAAGGCCTGGCCGCTGGACCGAAACGGGTTGTTTGCGCTGGAGGTAAACTTGCCGACGGCGGATCGCTATGAGCTTGAGATTCGAGTGAGCCCGGTGTGGAAAGTGCCAAATGACTCGCGGGAACTCAGCGTGAATTTCGGGATGTTGCGGCTGATTCCGATCGAGGGGTAGGCTTACTCTTCCCGCAAGGATTCAAGCGGCTTGCGCCGGACTTGAGGATAGACGGCTAGGATGCCGACGATGGTTGCGATACCCGCTGAGATGGTTGCGGTCAGCGGATAGAGCCAGAGGCTGGGGTAAGTGGCGTGACCTTCAACGAAGCGATTCCACGCGTAGGTTACGGTCGGTGCTGAGACGGCCGACCCGATCAGGCCAGCGGAGAAGCCCAAGAGGGCGAATTCCAAGGCGGCGATCCTGAGCACCTTGCCTGGTGTCGCGCCCAAGGCTTTTGAGATTGCGATTTCGGTGCGGCGCCATTCGCGGGACGCGACTACGGTTCCGGCGAAGAGGGTCAAGGCGGCGACGCCCAACAGGGCCGCCAGGATGCGGAGCGCGAACAGAAGAGATCGGAGCCATTCGGCGACGTTCGCGTAGGACGTGGCGAGATCTATCGTCGACATCTGCGGCGCGGCTTGGTAAAGCTTACGCAGGGCGGGAAGGACCTGCGACGGAGGGAGCTTGACGACGGCGTGCAGGGCGGCTACGGGCTGCGGCGGTGCGGCGGAATTGAAAACGAAACAGCAACGGGCGAGAAGAAACGGCCCGGCGGCGATGACCTGGGTGAGGCGAGCGTGCCAGCGGCCGTAGGCGGATTCAAACTCGAGGTCTGCGCCGATGCGCGCGCCTAGGGCCACAGCGACGGAGCGGGGAGCGACCACCTCCGGCAAAGTGCTAGAAGGGTTCCAGGTCACGCCGGAGAGAAACTGGGCGAGCTTGGCCGGATCGGCGCTCTGGGCGGCCATCCAGCGCCGGTTGAGGCCGAAGGCGGAGCTGGTATTTGGACGGCCGTCGATGCTGGCCAGGCGGAGGGCAAAGAAGGGGACGAAGATAGGGGGGCTGAGGGCACCGAACTCTACTTCGAGCAATTTGCCAATCGCCGCGCTTTGCGATGGCGGGACGTTAATGAGTATTAAGCCGGAATCGCCGGGGGAGTTCTCTTCGACCTCGCGGGCCGCAGCGAGCTGGATCGTCCAAATCGCGACCGCCAGTGCGACGGCGGCGGCGAGGGTGATGAGCGCGACACCGGCGAAATTGCCGCGACGGGCGAGGTTGGCAAGAGCGTAGCGGAAGGAGAGCGGCCCGAACGCGGGCCGCCAGGGGAGGGCTGTCTGGCGGCCCGCGTTGCGGCGGAGAATCCGGGCCGGGCGGGCGCGGCGGAGACGATGGAAGAAAGGGGCCAAACAAACGAAGGCGACTAAGGGAGCAACCAGTGCGGCGCGCACTGGCCCGTTCCAAGTGAAGGGCGGTGTACCGGTGTATCCGAGAAAATTCGCGATGCCCGCGATGATCGCGCGCTCAAAGACGGTTGCCATAACCAAGCCGATCAGAGACCCGCAGGTGAGGAGCAGCACAGGTTCGGCCGCGATCCAAAGCCCGAGCTGTCGGGGCCCAGCTCCGAGACATTTGAGCAGTGCTACGGTATCGAGGCCTGCTTCAAGGCGGGACCACAGCGAGATCTGGACCGAGACAATCGCGATGAGGAAGGCGAGCCAAGTGAAGGCGCGCATGGCCGTCCGGGTCAGGTTCAGAACGAGTGTGGCTTGGTCGTCGGGATGGAGGGCGTCCAGGATCTTTCGCCCGGGGAAGGCAGCGGCGAGGCGGGCCCGATAGGCGGGGAGTTGCGAGAGATCGGGGAGGCGGAAGAGAAATCGGAGGTAGTCGAAGCTTCGCTGCGACTCGCCCCCGGGCAAGTCTTTGACGAGGAACAGCGGGAGCAGCGTGGGCGGGAGAGTGAGCTGGTCGGGGAGCGATTCAATCTCGGCGGAGACGCGCGATTCGCGGCCATTGATGTAGACGCGGTCGCCGACGTGGAGATCGAGGCGAGCGAGCGCGGCGTGGGAGGCGAGGGTGCCGGGGCCTGTGGGGACGACCGGATTGAGGCGAAGGCTGCCGCGAAGCGGGTAGTTGCCGTCCGCGACGCGAACGAGCGACATAACGGGATCGGGGCGGCGCTCGGTGGAGACGTTAGCGATGGTGTCCTCGACCTTGGACATGGGCAGGCCCTCGCTTTGGAGGCTGGCGATGACCTGCGCCTGGTCGGACGTGAGGTTTTCACCGGTGATCACGCAAAGGTCGGAGGCGATCCAAGGGGCGAGGTTCTGCGACATCAACTGGGAAAAAGCATCCAGCGCGCCGTCGGCCGCGCCGAGTGCGGCGATGGCGGTGGCCACCACACAAATGGCGAGGGCGGCGCGGCCCGGGGCGCGTGTTGCGTTGCGAGCGGCGATCCGCGCTATCTTGTTAAGCGTCATGCTACTTGGATTCTTCAGTCTACTGTTGGTTGTTGTGGGGCCGTGCCTCGGGCAGGCGCCCGCGATATTTCAGAACGGGGTGACGCAGGCGGCCAGCCGGCTCCCGGCGGCCATTCCCGGCGGCGTGTTGGCCGCCGGGACACGCGCGCACATCGCCGGAATCCGCTTTGCTCCGGGTAAGTTTACGGCGAAAGTGGAAGGGGGCGGACTAAGTCGACCGGCGGTCGTTGTTAGTGTAAGTGGCGATTCGGCGGTTGTGACGCTGCCCTCCGGGCTGCCGCCCGGAGACGCCGTCTTGCGGGTGGCGCGCGATGGCGAATGGTCGAACGCGGTGTCGATTAGAATTGGGAAGCAATCGATTGGGCTATACAGTCGCAACGGTCGGGGCTGGGGGCCAGGTAGCTTTGCCGGAGCGGCTAGCGCCCGGTCGGGCGACCTTGTGCGGCTGCGCGCGGAGGGCTTGGCGGCGGGGCGGAAGGTGCGGGTGCGGGTGGGCGCGCTCGAGGCCGAGGGCGCGGTGGGGCCGGGGGGGCTGTTGGGGTTTCGCTTGCCCGCCGGGACGTCTCTCGGTTGTTATGTACCCATTCAGGCGGTCGGCGCGGAGGAACTTACAAGTAACATCGTAACCATAGAGGTGAAGCGGGGGGCAGAGCCGTGCGCCTTACATTCAAGCTGGCCGCGCCCGGCGCGCAACACGGCAGTCTTATTTGTCCAGAAAGTGGACCTGCTGTTCGACCTGCAGCCGATTGACGTTGGGGCTTCGGTGGAGGAGAGCGCATTCGCTTCGTTCTTTCGCCTGCCGCCGGGGGATTTGATTTCATTTCACGTGATTCCGCCGGAGGGTACCTGTGTGGCCGCCAGTTATCCGTATCAATTTGGCGACCCATTGGGAGGGCTCTTGGGAATTGAGATCGACGATCTGAGAGTGCTGAGGCTGGACGCTGGGCCAACTTTCCCGGTTTTTGGGACGAACGGGGAGGGGACGATCCGGCCGCGGGCGAACGGGATTTACCGGGGCGGGTTCACGCGCAAGTCGGACGGGATTCTGGGGGCGGGAACGATGCGTGTGAGGGGAAGTGGGGGCAAGGACATTGGGCCGTTTGCGGCATCGATTGAGACGGTGGCTAATCTGCTATGGGTGAGGCGTGAGGATTCCGCGCAGCTTGATCGGGAGCGCGATCATCGGGTGGAGTGGGATGGAGCGGACCCACTCCGCCCAATGTTGATCGCAGGCTTTGCTGCGGACCGCCAGACGACTGCGGCCTGGGCTTTCTTTTGCGCGGCCAAGGCGGGGGCCAAGTCATTCACGATCCCGAAAGAGATCTTGCGGAATCTACCGCTAACCAAGTCTTCCAACGATCTGCCGTTCGGAATACTGACCCTTTTGCAACCGCGGGTGGCCAGCTTTGCGGCCAAGGGGCTCGACCAGGGAACGATATTCTATTCAGGCAGCTCATCACGATCCTTTATCTGGCGTTGATTAGATGAGCGAGACGGTGAGGCCGGGCTGGCTCTGCCCCGCGCCGATACGCACGACGACGGCCGGGTTGCCCGCGCTGAGGTTGACTGGGAGGCGGATGTTGATCTGGAATTCGCCGCCCACTACGCCGGGGACGGCGCCAGCGTAGAGGACTTCTGCCTCGACGCCGCCAACCGTAACCGACACGGTGCCGAGAGGCTTGGGGTATACGCTGTTCGCGATGAGACCTGTAATGCCGCTGGGGCTGGTCTGGCCTTCGCCGGTGCCATACAGGATTACTATGTCGCCGCGCTTGGCGGGGTTGGTTGGAGCGTTCGGTCGGTTGTCCTGGTTGTAGATTGCGCCTTGCCCGGTTCCGGAGAAATTGGCCGAGAATAACGCGGGCTGGGTGGCGACGACGGGGACCGTGAGTGGTGCGGAGCGTTGTCCCTTATAGACAGCGACGATCTGAGTGGACCCTTTTCCGGCCACCTCATAAGGCACGATCATGCTGGATTGAGTGGCCGAGGCGTAAATGATGGGCGCGGCCACGCCGTCGAAAAGGAACTGCGTTTCGGCGACGGTGCCGCTGAGCTTTCCGGCATTGTCGAGGGCAGCGCCCGCGAGCTGGGGCGGACCGATGAAGCTGCCATATCCGACGACGATCAAGCCGGGCGAAACCGCGCCACTCACGTAGCTGGCTGCGTTTTGAACGGCCGTGACGGTGGGCACGGGGCTCGTCGTGAATCCCGAGAACTTGCTGAAGACAGCGTCGCCGCGATATCGGCCCGCGCTCCCGGTGCCGCGAATCTGGGTCTGGATCGCGCCCTGGGTGGTGGGAAAGTTTGCGGAGACCGTGCCCCCGGCGATATATACGTTGCCGCCAGCGTCGATGGCGATGGCGGACGCGACATCGTCATAGGTGCCGCCGAGATAAGTGGAGTACTTGAGCGCGGAGGTCTTGGGATCGAATTGAATGAGGAAGATATCGCCGAAATCCTGATTCTGATTCATGACGCCCCCGCCACCGAATCGGCTTTGCTGTGAGTCGGGGGTGAGGGGGAAGTTGCGGGAGTTGGTGGCACCGGTTGCGTAAATCATTCCGGTGGGGTCCATTGTCAAAGCCGTTATCGCGTCATCCTCGGTGCCGCCGAAGAAGGTGGAATACACGAGCGCGGTGCCGGTGGGGTTGATGCCGGCGATAAAAGCGTCGCCGAATAGCTGGTCCGCAATGGGAGCGGAATAAGGTCCCCTCATCATGCGTTGGTAGCCATTGGCCGTAGTGGGGAAATCTTGCGAGCAGGTGGAGCCACCGATCCATGCGTTGCCAGCCGAGTCCACTTGGACGGTCTGAATGAAATCGTCGCAATTTCCGCCGATGAGGGTGGAGTATACGATGGCGCCCGAGGAGTTGATCTTGGCGACGAAGCCGTCTCCGAAGTTCCAAAAAATGTTGTTGCGCAAGTCCGATCCGGCGAAGCGGCGCTGATAAGCGCTTTGGGTTGTCGGGAAGTCGAATGAGAGAGTGTATCCGGCGATGTACGCGGCCCCCGCACCGTCCAAGGCGATGGACACGGCGAAGTCGTCTTGCGAGCCGCCGAAGTAAGTTGCATACGTGAGCGCCGTGCCGGATGGATTGAACTTGGCGTAGAAGGCGTCTCCGGCGTTAAACGGTACGACGCCGTAGCGGGGGAAGACCTGCTCGCCGCCGCCGCCGCGCATGGCGTTTTGAGCGGCGTTGGGTGTGATCGGGAGGTTGGGGGAGATGGTGGCTCCGGTGACATGGACGTTGCCTGCGCCGTCGACCACCATGGCCGAGATCGAGTCGTCGGCGCGGCCGCCATAGTAAGTGGCGTACTGAAGTGTTTCGCCGCCCGGTGAGAGGCGGGCGAGAAAACCGTCGCCGACCTTGAACAGGTCGCTGCCGCCCGCGCCTCCATAAGCTCGTTGGTAGGCGTTCGCGGTGACGGGGAAGTTGGCCGAACTGGTAACGCCGGCTACCCACAGGTTGCCCGTTTGGTCAAAGGCGAGGGCGCTAGCGAAATCGTCGCCGGAACCGCCGAGATAGGTGAGGAAAATCAGGGCACCCGCAGCATCGAACTTGGCGATGAAGGCGTCGCCAGCGAGGAGTGTGGCGGTGTGGCCAGCGTAAGCGGCCTGAAGGGGGCGGGTGACGTTGAGATTCTGTGAGGTCGTGACGCCGGCAACGAAGACATTGCCGATCGAGTCCGGCAGGACCGCGCGGATGTACTCGTTGCCCGCGCCGCCAACATATGTCGAGTAAGAGAGCGTGGGGTCGATGACTAACTGCTCGTTCTTGTTGTAAGTGCCGACGCGGAAGCCCGCCCGGTTGCCCGCGAGCGTGTATTCTCCCGCCACGGGCCGTCCATTTTGGTAAAGCGCGGGTTTGCGCCATCGGAAGTTTGCGTCCAACAGCAGGTCGCCGGATATGGAGATCGTGGGCTTTGCCGTCCCCTCGATGGTGAATGCGATCGCAGATGGGTCGGCCCCGGGGGCGAGGATGAGGTCATATTCGAGTTGGCCGTCACTCCAGTAAAAGACGGCGTCAACGCCGGGGAAGATTCCGCGCTGACGCAGACGGGCGTAGGAATGTATGCCCCGGCGAGTTTGAGCGGCGGTAAGGTAATTAGTGAGGCCCGGAAGGGGCTGCTCGGCTTGGAGCGCGCCCTTGCCGGCGAAGTTGAGGTCGATGGGGCCAGTGGGGGTGTCGAGATGGATGCGTGAAGGCGATATGCGAAGCGCGGCGCCGGGAATGTGCGCGCGATAGTCGCCACCGGCGCTATGCTCCTCAAAGCGCGGCGTGAGCTTTTCGCGTCCTAGCAGCGTACAGGTAAGCAGTGCAAAACAAAATAGCCTCATGTGAGGAATGCTAACAGTTTTAAGGTGCCTATGAGGGGCGGCGGCGCTGCCGGAATGCCATCCAGCGTCGCCGCCATGGGCCCACTTGCGCCTTCTGTCTCGCCCAGCGGGCCCGCCACCAGCGGACGACAGGCATTTTCCTCCAGATCCCATAGGCGGCCTCGCGCAAGGCGACAATCTTGTCATAGGTCCATAGACACCAGCGGATCGTCAATAGTGCATCACGCGTCAGTTGGAAGATGCGCGCCACCAGCGCCGTGCCGATGATCTTGGCGGCAAAGATGGTTGCCAGGCCAAGCACCTTGTCGCCCGCCGCCAGCCAGTAAAGAGCAAGCATCTTGAGGGGCAACAACACAGCTGTGGGCAAGCCGAAGAGCGCCAGTGCGCCATAGGGCGGCAGGCGGCGGACCCAGTTCTCGACCTGATGCAGAACCGGCAGTTTGCCGAGAAGAGCAAAGACGGCAGAGAGCCGCCACTGGACTTCTTCGTAGGCAAGAACGATTGCCAGAGCAGCCAGTAGCAGCCAACTTAGTGATCTGCGCAACCGGCGTTTCATGCTTTGTAACCTGACTAGGCGACCTTGTCGAGCGGCCGGGTAGAATCGATTCCGAGCCAGCAAATGGCGCCGATGAAGTAGGCCGTCGCCGAGATGTAGAAGGTGAGGTTGAAGTTCTGGCCAGTCGCTGCAAGGATGTAACCGATGGCGATCGGTGCGGCTACGCCGGCAAAGTTGCCCATCATATTCATACTCCCCGATAGTGTGCCCGCGAATTTACCACCGACATCCATGCAGGTGCTCCAGGCTGGCGGCATCACAATGTCATTGAAGAAACTTGCCATCGCAATGACACCGACGACAACGAGTGGCTCGCGAAGCTGGACGGCGATCAGCAGCAACGTGCCTGCCATGCTCATTCCGGTCACGGCCATGATCTTGCGCGCCTTACGGACATCGCCCAGGTAGGCACCGAGCTTGGGAGTTAGAAATCCACTTACCAGGCAGCCGATGCCTCCGAGAAACAACGGCATGCCGCTGAGCACAGCGCCGCTGGACTTAAGGTCGAATTTGAGCGTGTCCTTGAGGTAGGTGGGGAACCAGGTGATGTAGAAATACCAGCCGTAGGACAGCATGAAGTATTGGATCCAGAGGAGCCAGCAACTGCGGGACTTGGCGAAGCGTGCCCAGGGGACGCTGCCATGTTCATCTGAGGTATGGATGCCGGCTTTGATGATGTCCATCTCGGCTTCGTTGACGCTCGGGTGCACCTTGGGGCTGTCGCGATACCAGAAGTAAAAGACAGCGGCCCACATCACGCCGAGGCCAGCAAAGAGCTGGAAGGCGGTGCGCCAGTCGATCATCCGGAACAGTGCAGCCATCAGCAGGGGCGTGAAGGCGCCGCCCCAGCGGGCGCTCATCCAGACAATGCCCTGAGCCCGGCTTTTCTCATTTGGGGGCAGCCAGGTGGCGAACATCTTGGTGATGTTGGGGAAGGCACCGGCCTCTCCCATTCCAAACAGCGCGCGAACGATGAGGAGGTAAACGTAGTTAGTCGCCCAGCCAGTGGCTGCAGTGAAGAAACTCCACCAAAGGACGATGCGGGTGAGGACGCTACGGGCACCCATGCGGTCGCCAAGCCAGCCGCCGGGAATTTCGAAAAGTGCGTAGGTTCCAGCGAAGGCAGCAAGGACGTAGCCAAATTGTTCGGTGCTGAGGTTGAGATCCTCACGCATTCTTGGGCCGGCGAAGGAAATCGAGACCCGGTCGATGTAGGTAATGATCGAAAGAACGACGGCGAAAACGATGACCCAATGTCTGGTGCGAGTTGCTTGCATAAACTCAGCCGAGACTATCACACTCGCTCTTGAGGCTATCGTCAATCCAGTGGAGATAGCGCTTCAGCCCCGCAATCACGGGCACAGCAAGACCCTCAGGGGTGTCGTAGGGATGCAGGGATTGCAATTCTTGGAGTGCTGCCTCTTGTTTGGCCGTGCTTGTCTTCATCAGCAGCAGAACCTCGGTGGTCACTTCGATTTTGCCCTCCCAAGGGTAGATGCTTTCCACTGTTGGGAGTAGATTCGCACAGGCCACCAGGTGTTTCTCGATCATGACTTTGGCGATGTTTCTCGCCACCTCCATCGTGGGGGCGGTGCAAAGAATCACAATATATTTGTCGTTAGTTGCAATCTTCAATTGCCTTCTCCTGCCGAACCGTTTATAAACAAGAGTAGCCCTTGAACACTATGTTCCAATCTGTACTCATCCGCCGCGCCGGTTTCGCCCTTGGGCTGTTGACGGCTGGCGTTTACGTAGTCGTCGCACTACTGGGTCCCAACGGCGTCGCCGCTTTGCGAAAGCAGCGTTTGGACCTACAACAGCTCGAGACCAGAAATGCCAATCTCACCCAGCAGCGCGACGACTTGCTGTATCGGGTAAATGCCCTCGAAAACGACTCACAGACGCAGGAGCTTGAAGTGAGGCGTCAGTTGGGCAAAGCCAAGTCGGGCGAATACATCATCAAGGTTGACCCGCCGAAGAAATAGGGGCGGTTGCCTGAGTGGGCCGGGGCTCGCGCCATAATCGGAGTATGACTCGCCGCGCTCTTGCTCCGATTCTTCTCGCTCCTTTGGCCGCCGCCCAGCCTGCGCCCAAGTTGAATCACTTTTACGCGACCGTTGACGCTGAGACCTATGCCGCCATTGAGGCTTCGGCATTCTTGAGGGAGCGTTTTGCTCCTTTTGAAAAGCGCACCACGGTTCGAAATGACGCCACTTACTCTGGCCTCTATTTTTACGGGACTGAGACTTACTTTGAATTCTTCGAGGAAGGCAAGGGGGATCGTGAACCGCAGGATACTGGACTGGCTTTGGGCATCGAGACCTCTGCCGGGTCCCAGTCACTGCTGGCCCAATGGCAGACGCTGCAACCGACTGTCGTCGCCAATGTCACCCGCCAGTTGGACGCGGTGCCGATCGACTGGTTCGATATGACCAGCTTTACGACCGATACCCGGGAGCACTCCGCAGTGCCTCACTTTCGGCTCTTTGCGATGGAATACAAGTCGAAGTTTCTGAAATCGTGGCATGCGGGAGCGCCCGATAGTATCCTTCAGGCGGATGTGTTGGCTGCCTATTGCGCGAAGTTGGGGCTGGCTGCACTGCGGAAGTCGACCATGCTTGGGGACGTCGACATGCTGCGCATCGAAGGGCCGGGAACGGCGATGCGTCAGCGACAGCTTGAAGCTGCGGGTTGGTCGGAAAGCAACGGCCAACTTCGCGGGCCAAACGCTGTGGTCGATCTGGTTGCAGGGGCCGCCTGGCGGGGCTTGACGCAGATTGAGTTCAGTCTAAAACGGGTGCAGAATACGGCCACCATCGCTTTGGGGAAAAGCAGCCTGAGGCTGGAAGGAAGGCGGGCGGTGTGGACGCTGGTCGCATAGCCTGCGCGATCCTCGTCGCGCTGGCGACAGTTTCTTGCAGCGGGAAGAGCGCGGCGCGTTTTCAGGTGCTGCCAACCAAGCCCGCGTACGTGTTGCGTTCGCCGCTGAATATCGATAATCCTCTCGCTGAGACCTTGAGTGCCGTGAGCTCTTTGGCTGATGGGCAAGTGGATCTCAAGCCGCAGATGATGTTCAAGCTCGAGAATGCGTACTTCAAGTCTGGACAGGAGAAGCGTGGGCTAGCGAATTACCTGGGTTTGGAAAGCATTGAGTTTCGCGTGGCCCAAAACGGACAGCTGCAAAGGCTTGAACATCGCGTCCTGGCCAAGCGCCCCAACGTTGATCCTGCCATCGACTCCTACTTGAAGGGGCCGCAACAGCGCTTACGATTCCATCGCTTACTGCTGCAAGTGACGATGAACCGCAAGACGGGCGAGGCCAACGCGGTTTTGCTCAGTGCTGCTTCGGCGAAAAAGCTTGATGCACTTAAAGAGAAATTGGAGATCGATGTGGCGATTGTCTGTAGTGCCCGAGCTCTCAATTGCACTGTGTTTCCATCTACAGGCTCCGTGTCGCTTGGCTTTGAGGTCCTGGTGAATGGGAAATCCAGCTTTGTCGCCTGGGGCACAACCGTGGGCGCAGCAGTGGGCAAGCACAGTCCGTTTTCTCTCGAACGGATCTATCGAAAGCGGCTTGCTCCGGTGGAAATTGATGGCAATGACCCGGCGGCGCTGCGCCTGCCGCTGCTGCCTGGAGACTCAGTTAAATGGTGAGCCTGCTTGACGCGGCCCCGCCACATGCGATATCGATAAGCGGTGCGCTACTTACTATTGCTATCGGTTCTGACACTGGCGGCGGCGAGGCCGGAAGAAGCCATCAAGGCTGCTGAGTCTAACTGGTCCAAGGCCGTCATCAAACGGGACATCACCGCGTTGACCCAGATCTTTACTCCCGACCTGATCTATGCCCATTCGACAGGCAATATCGAGACGCGTGAGCAGTATCTCGAGCGGCTGAAGGGCGGCAAGCAGCGCTACGACACGATGACCTATGAAAAGACCCTCACGGCAGTGCACGGCAATTCCGCCGTCGCGCATTCCATCGTGCGCTTTACCGGCCAGAATGATGCGGGAGCGTTTAACGATCACCTGATGCTGATGCATTTGTGGGTGAAGAGCGGCAAGACCTGGCGTCTGGCCGCTCATCAGACGACGCGGATTCCTTAGACCTTTTCCGGCACCTCAAAGCCCTTACGATAGTTACGCCTCAGCATCTTGTCTGCCTCGGTGTCGCTGACGAAGCGTTCCTTGGCGGGGTCGAAGGTGAGTTGGCGCTCCAAGCGGTAGGAGATGTTTCCGAGATGGGCGAGGCCGCTGGCCATGTGCGCCGTTTCTACCGGCCCGTTCTGGTCGCTGGTCTTACGGCTATAGACGGCTTTGATGAAGTTGGCGAAGTGGTCGCCGCCAGCTTTTCGAGCGGGGCCCTTGGTCTTGTCCTTGCCCAGGAAAGTCTCAAATCTGTCGTAGCCTTTGACTACCATGTAGCCTTCTGAGCCGTAGAAGATGTTACCGACGCCAGCCCCGTCTTCTTCGTTCGTCATCCAGTGACGGACTTCAAACTGGATCATCTTCTTCAGCTTCGGGTAGTGGTAAAGCGAGGTCTGCACCTCGGGCGTTTCCTTGTCGTCATCGAAGGTGAACTTGCCGCCCATCGACGTAATCTTTTCTGGTAGCGTGTCGACGCCAAGACCCCACATGCACATGTCGGTCTCGTGGATGCCCTGGTTGCCAACGTCGCCGTTGCCCCAGTTCCAATGCCAGTGCCAGTTGTAATGGACATGGCGACGGCTGAAGGCGACATGCTCGGCCGGACCTTCCCAGAGGTTGTAGTCGAAGTTTGCCGGCACCGGCTCTGGCAGTTTGTGGCCGATCGAAGGACGCCAGCGGAAGACGAGACCTCGCGACATGTAGACGTCGCCAATGGCTCCCTTGCGCAGCAGCGAGACGGCCTCCTGCAGCGCTTCACTTGAACGTAGCTGGACGCCGTGCTGCACGATGCGTTTGTACTTGGCTGCGGCCTCCACCATCTTGCGACCTTCGTAGATATTGTGGCTCCCCGGCTTCTCGACGTAGACATCCTTGCCAGCCTGGCAAGCCCAGATGGCGGCGAGCGAATGCCAATGGTTGGGCGTGGCGATGGAGACGGCATCGACGTCCTTGTCTGCGTACACCTGACGCAGGTCTTTGTAGGTCTTGATCTTCTTGCCATAGGTCGTTTCAAACTCTGCGGCGCGTTTAGCAACGAGGTCGCCGTCGGGATCGCAGAGGCCGACGATCTCGGCATCCTTTTGAGCCATAAAGCCCTTGATGTGATCCTTTCCGCGACCGTTGACGCCAAGAGTTACAACGCGAATCTTGTCATTGGGAGAGCGTGCGGCCTGAAGGAGGGGAGCGGCGAGACTGCCCATCAGAAATATGCGTCGGGAGTTCATAGTTTGACCTTTGGCCTATCCTATCACCAGGAGAAAGCGAAAATGAGCGACGAAGTGGAAGCCATCCGGACGGCATTTATCCGCTCTGCTGTGGCTCGGTTGCGACAACAGAATGACCGGATTGTTGAATGCGTAGGGAAACTGACGGAAGGCCAAGTGTGGTCACGAGGTAACGAGAATTCAAACTCGGTTGGCAACATCGTGCTGCACCTGGTGGGGAACCTGGGGCAGTGGGTCTTGCATGGTGTCGGGGGCAGGGAAGATCGTCGTGATCGAGATGGGGAATTTGCGGTGCGCTCGGGGTCGACGAAGGCAGAGTTATGCGCGCAACTGAACGAGCGTGTCGCCGAGGTGATCGCGATTCTCGAGGGTATCCCGAGTTCACGCCTTCTCGAAATGGTCCACCCACAGGGCTATCAGGTGCCGGTGATGGAGGTGGTTACGCATATTACTGAGCACTTTTACTATCACGGCGGGCAGGTCCTTTTGCTCACAAAACTCTACCTAAATGAGGACCTCGCCTACTACCGACACCTGAGCGGCAACAACAAAGAGCATTCGCAATCCGTGCCCTAATCACTTTTTTTGCTAGGACCGATAAGAAAATGTAACAAGCGTTATGTTTTTGGAATATCTTATTGGTGAGGCCCAGTTTGCCATGCGCTCTATGTTGACCGCTCTAGCACTCGGATTGTGCGTGATTACCGCTCTTGGAGCGGAAACCGGAATTCCCTACTCGCCGCTGCTGACGGTTCTGCTGAGCGTGGACGGGAAGCTTTCCGATACGGCTCTGGGGGAGCTGAAGTCGGAGTTAAACGAAATCATGAAGGACACAGGGCGGCGTCTGGACCTGCGTCGGCGCCAAGATGCTGCGTCGGATGAAAGCTTTGAAGACGTGGTCCTGGTCACACTCAAGGGAACCTGTGCGATGCAGCGGATCTATCCGTATTTCGACGAGCGAGGGCCGCTGGGGTGGTCGCATACTTCCGACGGACAGGTCTTACCCTTTGCCGAGGTGTCATGCGACCGGATCGCACAATCGCTTTCAAAAGTGATGACGGGTAGTGAGCGGCGGCAGGCAGACAAGTATCTGGGCAGGGCGTTGGGGCGCGTGCTGGCCCATGAGCTCTACCACATCCTTGGAAAAACGCATCAGCATAACCAGGACGGCTCGGTTGCCAAAGAGGCGATTTCGGCCAAGCAGTTGATTTCCGATAAGCGCCTGGGTTTTGATCTTAACGATCTTCATCGCATGTTGCCTTAAAGTTTGGCTAGTGCCGGGCCGATAAGTCCCGCATGCCAATTATCCCAATTCGGGTGATGAAGCCGGTGCGAGCGGTGACGCCAGTGCGCCCGCTGCCGAAACTTCGTCCCTAGAGTTACGACGATACTCAGCGGCCCGAAAGTAGCCGATTCCAAACTCTCTTCTGGCGCGTCCAATGGATTAGCGATAATAGGGAAGAGAGACTATCGAAAACATGAACTTGAAGTTCTTTTGGCGCTTAAACGCTCACATTCAACTTGGGCCCATCCTTGAGTCCGGCGAAGAGACCCTGATCGGTGGGCAGGCGGTGATGGAGGGCGTGATGATGCGTGCGCCTCACTCCTACTGTGTGTCTGTGCGGAAAGCAAATGGCGAAATTGTGTCTGAGACCGCGCCACTCGGCAAGGTCAGCGACAAATATCCGATTTTCAAGCTGCCGATCTTGCGCGGCTTGGGCACTCTGGGTCAGACGATGAGCCTGGGGATGAAGGCGCTTAAATTTTCAGCCGATGTGCAGCTTGCCGAAGAAGAAGAAAAGAAGACCGGCGCGGCGGTCGCAGCCGGTGAAAAGAAGCCGACCGAGATTCCAGCATGGGCCATGGCTGGTCAGCTAGCCTTTAGCCTCATCTTCTTCATCGTGCTCTACAAGTTTGTGCCGCTTTGGCTCACAGAACAGTTGAAGGCCCACTATCCGATCCTTGAGGGCCGAATCATGTTCAACCTGGTGGACGGCGTGATCCGCATCGCGATTTTCCTTGCCTTCCTGTATGGTATTTCGCGAGCCAAGGATATCCGGCGGGTGTTTCAGTATCATGGCGCAGAGCACAAGGTTGTGTTCAATTACGAATCCGGGAAAGAAGTCACCGTGGCCAACGCCCAGAGTTTTGTTACCTTTCATCCTCGCTGCGGCACGAGCTTCCTGATCGTGGTGATGTTGATTTCGATGGTGCTGTACATGTTTTTGCCCTTTGACACGATGATGGGCAAGTTTCTGGGACGCATTGCGCTGCTGCCGTTGGTGGCGGGTTTGTCGTACGAACTGATTCGTTATGCAGCGAAGAATAAGGGCAGTTTGCTGACGGTCCTGGCGGCGCCCGGATTGTGGCTGCAGCGGATTACGACGCAGCCCCCCGACGACGGGCAGGCCGAGATCGCGATCCACGCTCTCCAAGGCGCTATGGAACTCGAGAAGTCTCAGGGTGGAGTTTTGGTGATCGCGTAAATGGCAATTATTCCAATTGATAAATTGAACGAGATTGAGCGGCGCTTCGAAGAGCTGAGCGCCGACATGGCGAATCCGGAAGTGATTGCCGACTCCGCACGCTATCGGAAGACCACCAAGACAGTTTTCGATTTGGAAGACGTGGTACAGATCTTCCGCCGCTTCAAAGAATTGAAGGCGCGGATGGAAGGTGCCAAGTCCATGTTGACCGAGCCCGACGCCGAAATGGTGGAAATGGCGCGCATGGAAATGGCGGAGGTGGAGCCCGAGATCAAGAAGGCAGAGGACGAGCTGCAATTGCTTCTTGTGCCCAAGGATCCCAACGACTTGAAGGATGTGGTGCTGGAAATCCGCGCGGGCACCGGTGGCGACGAGGCCAGCCTGTTTGCTGCCGAGATCTTTCGGATGTACACGCGCTATGCCGAACTGGTGGGCTGGAAGGTGGAAGTGCTCGACATTTCCGAGTCCGGCGCGGGTGGGTACAAAGATGTCTCTGCCATCATTTCGGGCAAGAAGGTGTATTCGATTCTCAAATATGAGGGCGGCGTACATCGCGTGCAGCGTGTGCCGGCGACCGAGGCTCAGGGGCGTATTCATACCTCCACGATTACGGTGGCAGTGCTGCCGGAAGCCGATGAAGTGGAAGTCCACATCGAGGCCAAGGATCTGCGGATCGATACATTTTGTTCATCGGGCCCTGGTGGGCAGAGCGTGAATACGACTTACTCGGCCGTGCGCTTGACACATATTCCGACAGGCTTGGTTGTGTCGATGCAGGACGAGAAATCGCAAATCAAGAATCGCGAAAAGGGTATGCGCGTGTTGCGTTCGCGCCTGTACGAGTTAGAGATGGACAAGCAGGCGGCGGCGCTCAGTACAGAGCGCAAGTCGATGGTCGGTTCTGGGGATCGCTCCGAGAAAATCCGTACTTACAATTTCAAAGAGAACCGCGTCACCGACCATCGCATCGGGCTGACTGTCCATCAGTTGGATCAAGTGATGGAAGGCCGGATCGATCTCTTCATTAGCGCGCTCACCGCTCACTACAATGCCGAGAAGATGAAGAGTGTCGCCTGATCTGACGATTGGGCAAGCCCTGATGCAGGGCATCCAGTTACTCAAGGACGAAAAGATAGAGCCGCCGCGACTGACAGCGGAGTTACTGTTGATGCACGCGCTTCGCAAGGAGCGCGTTTTCCTTTTCAGCCACTCGGGGGATATGCTGCCGGAGTTGGCCTGGATCCATTACGGGCGCTATTTGCATGAGCGGATCGCGGGCAAGCCGGTGCAGTACATCATCGGTCGGCAGGAATTTTATACGCGCGATTTTTGGGTGAAGCCGGGGGTGCTGATTCCGCGCCCGGAGACGGAGCATTTGATCGAATTCGTGCTGGGGTTGCCGAGGCCGGTGGGACGGATCCTGGATGCGGGTGTTGGCAGCGGCGCGATCTGCGTGACGCTGGCGGCGGAGTTGCGGCAAATCGTGTTTGGCGTCGATCTATCGGAGACGGCGCTCGAAGTGACGAGCGAGAATGCGCGGCGGCATGGGGCGGAGGTCGTCTTGCTGCGGGGGGACTGGCTCAGCGCGATTGCGCCGCGCTCGCTCGACCTGCTGGTGTCGAACCCGCCGTATATTGCTGAGGGCGATAAGGCTGGCCTGCAGCGCGAAGTGCGCGACCATGAGCCGGAGTTGGCGCTGTATGCGGGTCAGCGGGGCATGGATGCCTATTGCGTGATTGAGCGGCAGGCGCGCGAGGCCGTGCGGCCGGGTGGGCGGATTGTGCTGGAGATTGGTGCGATCGAGACAGCAGAGATTTTTGCTTTGTGGCGGGAAGTGAGCGTCACGAATGACTTGGCCGGGCGGCCGTGTATGTTGACAGCGGTGCTCTGACAGCTTCAGAACTGAAAATAGATAAACGGAATCTTGACATCGACGACGGCAAAGATTTCCAGCAAAAACAGCATGAAGGCGATCACCGCCACATAAACTGGTGCTGGCGCCCGTATGATTCGTTCCTCGAGAGCCCAGCGCTCCTCAACGATGGCAATGATTGCAGCCAATCCCATTAGGGCCATCTGCCAACTCGCCAACATCCAGTCACCCAGCGGACCCCGCCACAAATGTGAGAGGACCTGGATCGCGTCCACAAAAGTCGCCGCCCTGAAGAACACCCAGCCGTGCAGGACAAAAAGGAAGACCAGCGGGATCCTCCAGATGCGCGGCTTCTCTAAACCCAGTGATCGCTCAACAGCCAAGAGGATGCCGTGCCAGCTACCCCAAATTACGAAATTCCAACTGGCCCCATGCCATAGGCCACCCAACAACATGGTGAGCATGAGATTGCGATAGCTCTTCGCCGCGCCGCCCCTGTTGCCTCCGAGTGGAATGTAGAGATAATCCCGGAGCCAGGTGGAAAGCGATATGTGCCAGCGTCGCCAGAACTCCGAGAGGCTCCCGGCGAGATAAGGCCGACGGAAGTTGACCGGGAAATGGAAGCCCAGGAGCTTTGCCATACCGATGGCCATATCCGTATAGCCGGAGAAGTCGAAGAAGATCTGGAATGTGAAGGCAAGCGTGCCGCTCCAGGCATCAAGAATGCCCGGATGCTGCCCAAGATTGCCGAAATATAAATCAGCAACCTTGGCGAAATTGTCGGCAAGCGCCATCTTCTTCGTGAGCCCAAGTACGACCAGGAAGATACCGCGGGAGAGATCTTCGATACCGGGCCCTGACCAGGCTTCGAGATCGGCGAAAAAGCGATTTGCGCGAACGATCGGCCCCGCCACTAATTGCGGGAAGAAGGAAAGGAACAGGGCGTAATCGAAAGGATTCCGAACCGCCACTTGCTCGCGGCGATACACATCGACGACATAGGAGATGCTCTGAAAGATATCGAAACTGATGCCAATGGGCAAGACAATTTCAATCGAAAAACGGTGTCGCAGCAGAGTCTCAGTGAGGAAGTGGAAGTATTTGAAGAACACTAAGACGGTGAGGTTTGCGGCAAGGCTACCTGCAAGCACGAGCTTGCGTCGGCTACCCTCGCTGCGGGCAATCCACAATCCTGCAGCGAAATCCAGGACAGTTATACCTCCCAAAAACGCCAGAAACTTGAGGTTCCAACTGCCGTAGAAATAGTAACTTGCAGCCAAGAGCCAATACTTGGCGACGGGCCTGGGGCACAGGTAAAATCCGGTGATCACAATGACGAAAAAGTAGAGGAATTCGAGACTGTTAAAGAGCACTCAGCATCCTGGCTAATTCGTCGGCGAGCATGGCACCAAAGCGAGTGCTACCGGCCCGATTCATATGGAGGGGGTCTTTGAAAAACTGGGTGCGCTCCAGCAATTCGTAACGCGATTCCTCGCTGAGCAGGACACCCTTCCTCTGTGCAAAATCCCGGATACTATGACTGAGTGTAGGGATGGCAGGCCGTACGATTGGTCCCCGTGGAAGACGAACGAAAATGATTTTAGTGGGAGAGTTGGCGTATCGTTCCAGGATTTTTCCGAACCATTTCCTCCGGTAATCCCCGAATCGCCCCGTCTGGGGTGCGGACGGTTGCATCAGGGCCGTCTTCGCGGAGCGCCTGAAGACATCATCGGCACCTTGTGGGTAAGTAAGCGTCCGTGAATTCCAATCAACAGCGAAACCGTTTACATTCCTCTCTTCTTCCAGATACTCATAGCTTCCGTTTGGCCACCATTCCCGATTCACTTTCGCAGCGTGAGCCCGTTTTGTGGGGTTATTGAGCAGCGCGAGGACATCCGACTGCAGGGTTAACCCACGGAACAGGCAGGCCCGCCAGGCCTCCCGGGCGTATTCATGTTTGGTGTAGGACAGCGGATACTCCGGGATGTCGGACCATCGGAGCAACATCGCAAGATAGTGGATGTCATAGGGATAGTCGGTGTAATCCAGGTAGCTGTCCTCGTCGTCATAGCTGTCCACCGGAAACACGATAGCTGCGTAGCGGCGGGCCGTAGGATCTAATTCGCGAAGTAAATAGTGCCAGACTCTGGGATTGGTGCCAGCTACTCCGCCGTGTGTAAGCCGGAATGGATATCCCTGTACAGCGGCGTGTTCATTTGCCAATTTGGGTGAGTAATTCATTTGCGAATCGCCCATCGTCAGAACCAACGGCTCCGGCCATTCCGTCTGGTGTTGTCGCTCACGCAGGAGGGTCAGTTGAACGCTACCCGCGCTCGAATCTGGCTCGAGAAATTGGTTGTAAAAGGAACTGCGAAAGATCGCCGCATCTAGCGCGAGGACGATGATCAGAGCAGCAATGAGTCGCGCAATTGTTTGGAGGGCGATTGCCAAGTTTTGTGCCTGAGCTTGATGATCACATGCGGGCGATTGTGGATCAAGAAGCGTCGTACAATCGAGGCGCTGGGTAGCTCACCTTGAAAACCATCTTCCACCTCGATATGGACGCCTTCTTTGTTTCGGTCGAGGAATTGCTCGATCCAACGCTGAAGGGCAAGCCCGTCGTTGTCGGTGGCCAGGGCGATCAGCGCGGCGTCGTCTCTGCGGCCAGTTATGAGGCCCGTAAGTTTGGCATCCACTCCGCCATGCCCTTGCGCCAGGCCAGCAAGCTCTGCCCGGATGCCATTTTCCTTGACGGCCACATGCATCTCTATCGCGAATATTCCGACAAGGTTGAAGCTGTGCTGCGTGACTTCACCCCGCTGGTGAACATGGCCTCAATCGATGAAGCGTATCTCGATATGACCGGCTGCGAACGCCTCTGGGGCCCGCCCTTGCAGTCCGCCCACCGACTGCACGAGGCTGTTCGCGAGAGGACCAATCTAGCCTGTTCGATCGGCGTCGCTAACAGCCGCCTGGTTGCCAAGATCGGCTCCGATCAAGCCAAGCGCAATGGGGTGCTTTGGATACTCCCCGGCACTGAGGCCCACTGGCTGGCCCCGCTCGAGGTCAAACGAATTCCCGGCGTGGGCAAGGTGACCGAAAAGCAACTTGCCGACATTGGCATCAAGCGTATCGGCGATCTTGCTGCCCTTGACGAGCGCTTCCTGACACAGCGATTTGGCAAGTGGGGCCTGGCCCTCGCCGGCAAGGCTCAAGGCCAGGATGCTGGCGGCTGGTTCGACTCGGAGATTGGCGTTGAAGAAGCCCCCAAGTCGATCAGCCACGAACATACCTTCGACGTCGATACCCGCGACCTCGACCTGCTGCGCGCGACACTGATCCGCCTGACGGAGAAAGTCATGAAGCGCTTGCGCGAGCATAATCTGCATGCGCGCACAGTGCAGTTGAAGCTGCGGTTTGAGGGCTTTGAAACTATCACTCGGGCCAAGAGCGTGGGCGAGGCAACAAACATTGATCGCGATGTTGTTGACGCCATCCTCAAGCTATTCCTCGAGAATTGGCCACGGGAAAGGGCTGTGCGGCTGCTGGGTGTCCACGTGTCGCACTTTACCGATCAGGAGCCGCAGCCGAACTTACTCTCAGGCGACGATGATCGTAAGTGGCGTGGGGCGCTCAAGGCCACCGACCGTCTCAAAGACAAATACGGCGAAGGAATGCTGCATCTCGGCGGCGCGTTGAAAGGGATCTATAAAGACCGCGTCCACGAGGCTGCGCCTAAGCCTTCCAAGTCCGCTGAGGTGCCGAAGTTCAAAGGCTGAATTGTCGCTTCGATGTTCTTGACCAGACCGCAAAGCACCTTGCCGGCGCCAATCTCGATCGTCTGCGTAATCCCTTCAGAGGCCAACAGGCGCACGCTTTCGACCCACCGCACAGGGTTGGGAACTTGCTGGAATAGACCCTCACGCGCTTCCGCTCCTGCGCGCACGATCCTGGCCTGCCAGTTGTTGATCAGCGGAATCGCGAGGTCGTTGAAATTCGTCGCGTCGAGGTCGGCGCGCAGTCGCTCTTGCGCCGGGCGCATCAACGGGCAGTGGAATGGCGCGCTCACCGGTAATATTACACAGCGCTTTGCACCCGCCGCCTTGGCCAGTTCCATCGCCCGCTCAACGGCGGCCTTGTGGCCGGCGATGACGATCTGGTCGGGCGAGTTGAGATTGGCGGCAGTGACGATTTCGCCCTGCGCGGCATCGGCCAGTACCTGATCGAGAGCCTCGATCGGCATCTTCAAAATTGCAGCCATGGCGCCTACGCCCACAGGCACAGCCTCCTGCATATATTGCCCGCGCTTGCGCACCAAGCGCAGGGCGTCCGCAAAGCCAAGCGACCCGGCGGCCACCAGTGCCGAGTATTCACCCAGACTGTGCCCAGCTACCAGGGTAGGCGTGGGGACACCCAGGCTTTGCAATACGCGCAGCGCGGCGATGCTTGTCGCCACCAGCGCAGGCTGCGTGTTCTCTGTGCGGCGCAAATCTTCTTCCGGGCCCTCAAAGCAAAGCGTTGACAACGCAAAGCCTAGCGCCTCGTCCGCCTCGGCAAAGGTCTGCTTCGCGATCGGGTGCTGCTGGGCCAAATCCAAACCCATTCCAGGGAACTGAGACCCCTGTCCGGGGAACAAAAAAGCAATCTTCATAAAAAGTAAGGTCGACTCTCGATACAATTATCTTAATCTTCCAAGGAGTCTGCCTCTTGCGTTTAAGCGAAATTTGTATCCAGCGTCCGGTCTTTGCGTTGATGCTCATCATGTTCCTGGTGGTGATGGGCGCGTTCAGCTTTGCCGATCTCGGCGTTGATCTCTTCCCTAAGTCGGACGTCCCGACGGTGAACGTCCGCATTACGTTGCCCGGCGCCAGCCCGGAGGAAATGGTGAGCCAGGTTGTGCTTCCGATGGAAGAGGCGATTGCCTCCGTCGCAGGCATTGACGAAATGGTGGCTCGTGTCACTGAAGGCAACGCGAACCTGCAAATTAACTTCGTCCTTGACCGTGACATTTCTGAAGCCGTCAACGATGTGCGCGAGAAGGTGAGTTCGGCGCAGCGCAAACTGCCGCCAAACACCTTGGCCCCGACCGTTACTAAGAGTGACCTCGATGCCGACGCCATCATGAAGGTCTCGCTGTCGGGTACGCGCCCCATTCGTGACTTGACCGAGATCGCCGACAAGACGGTACGACGTGCGATTGAGACTATCGATGGCGTTGGTATCGTCGACGTGCAGGGTGGCCGGAATCGCCAGATCAACGTCCTCCTCGACATCGACAAGATGAATGCGTACAACCTGAGCGCGCAGCAGATTCAGCGAGCTGTAACAACGGAGAACGTGGAGGCACCCGGTGGCCGCATCGTCAAGGGGATCTCTGAGTTGGGCGTTCGCACCATGGGGCGAGTGGATTCCATCAAAGACTTTGACCGGATCATCGTAAAGAACGTCGAAGGCTCTCCGATCCGGATCAAAGATATTGGCGAAGTGGAGGACGGCATGAGCGAGCGCCGCACCTTCTCCTACTACAAGGGCACCCCGGCGGTCTTGATCGACATTCGCCGCCAGACGGGCGTCAACACAGTGAAGGTTGTGGACACGCTTAAGGTGCGCCTCGCCGAATTGCAAAAGCAGTTGCCGCCGGGCGTGCATCTCGATGTGATCTCAGAGCAGGCCACCTACATCCGCGCCTCTGTCGCTGCGCTTGAGGAACATCTTGTGCTGGGCAGCTTATTGGCCTCGCTCATCATCTGGATTTTCATTCGCGATTGGCGCACGGTGTTTATCAGTTCGATCGCGATTCCGACCTCGATCATCACGACTTTCACCGTGTTGAAGGTGATGGATTTCACGTTGAATTCAATGACCCTACTGGGGCTTACGCTCGCGGTGGGGATAGTCATTGATGACGCGATTATCGTCATCGAGAATATTTACCGCGTGCTGAACGAGACGGATATCGATCCCAAGGACGCGACGCTTTACGCGACGAAAGAAATCGCGCTGGCCGTGCTGGCAACCACACTGTCGCTGGTAATCGTCTTCATCCCGATCGCCTTCATTAACGGCTATGCCAAACGCTATCTGAACCAGTTTGGCTGGACGATGGCGGTGTCGATTCTGGTGTCGATGCTGGTGGCCTTTACCCTCACACCCGCCCTGGCCGCCCGAATGTTGAAGAAGAAGCCGAATGCGGGTGAGAAGCATGGAGCCCACCATCGCGGCTGGCTGGAGGTGCTCTATGACAGTGCCCTGGTTTGGTCGTTGAATCACAGAACCGTGATCGTGGTGGTGTCCCTACTGACGCTAAGTTCTACTTACTTCCTCTACGAGCGCATCGGCAAGGACTGGATGCCACAGGAAGACCAGAATGAACTGGGTGTATTCATCGAGATGGCGGAAGGGACTTCGCTTGAAGGTACGGAGAAAGTGGCCCTCGCTATTTCCAAGCGCTTTGAGGCTATCGATGGGGTCACTGCAGTTGTGCCCACTGCAGCACCTTTTTTGCAGCGCGTTACGATGGCCTACATTTTTGTTTACCTGAAGCCTCAGGACCAGCGTGGCACGATCACGGAGATGGGCCAAAAAGTGCGCGATGTCGCTAAGGATTTCGCCTTCGCCCGTCCGCGTGTCACTTTCCCCAACATCCTTGGCGGCCGTGATTCTTTTGCGCCGATTCGTCTGCAACTGCTGGGTCCGGACATCAACAAGCTCGTCGGCTTTGCCAAGCAATTGAACGCAGAGATGCTGCGCGAGCCATCAATCGTCGACGTCAAGGTGAACCTGAATTTGAATAACCCTGAGCTGCAAGTGAAGATTGATCGCAGCCTGGCCTCAGACCTTGGCGTGCGTGTCAGCGACGTTGCCGATTCCGTTCGCATGTTGATGTCCGGAGAAGACCAGATTTCGACTTTCAAGGAGGGTTCTGAACAGTACCCGGTGATGATGCGTCTGTTGCCAGGACAGCGCGACGACAAGCTTGTACTCAGTCGATTGCTGGTGCCAAGCGCCAAGGGGCTGGTTCGTCTTGAGTCTGTGGCGTCGCTGGAACAGGGTGTGGGCCCCAGTCGCATCGACCGCTTCAATCGCCAGTTCAGCATAGGCGTATATGGAAATGTGGCACTTGGCTCCTCGCTCGGCGTTGCTGCCGAGGCTGCCGCTGCGGCTGTCGATCGCGTGACGTTGCCGCCTGGCTACCGCGTTGTCGTCGCAGGCCAAGTGAAGGTGTTGGAGGAGACGACCAAGAACATGCTGCTGGCAATTGGACTTGCATCGATCTTCATGTACATGGTGCTGGCGGCGCAGTTTGAGAGCCTCGTCCAACCGTTGATCATTTTGTCGACGCTGCCGTTGTCGATTCCGTTTGCGCTGTTTTCGCTGATCGCAACCGGGCGAACGATGAACCTGTTCAGTGCACTCGGCATGTTGCTGCTGTTGGGTATCGTCAAGAAGAACGGTATTTTGCAGATCGACTACATGAACCGTCTGCGGGCCTTGGGACATCCGCTAATGTACTCAATTCTCGAAGCCAATTCCGTAAGACTACGTCCAATTCTGATGACTACGCTGTCGATTGTGGCGGGCCTTATACCGACTGCGATTGGCGTCGGTGCCGGGGCAGGGCAGCGCTCTGCAATCGCGATTACGATCATCGGCGGACAGATGCTATGCCTGCTCCTCAGCCTTCTGGTTGTCCCGGTGGGCTATGCAATGGTCGAGGATGCGAAGGTGTGGTTGGCACGACGCAATGCCGCAGCCGCGCCCGCGCCAGTTGGTGCGACAGGCGACTAGGTTAAGCTAAGGCTTGTGGCAAAAAAAGAAGTAAAGTCGGCTGTAGCCGATAAAGTCGAAGCAAATGTCGAAGCGAATGTCGAAGTGATCGTTGAGTCCCCCAAGACCTGCGTGGTGTGTAGTGGCGAGGTTGCCCCGAATTCAACTGAAGGCCTCTGCTGGGTCTGCCGCCGCCTGAAAATTTCAGCATGGGCGGATTCCGACAACCAGGCACCCAGCCAGGAATAACAGTGGCCCTTTACGCGATCCTGGACACGGCCCTGTTGGCGCGGCACCAGCATCGCCTCCTCGACGTTGTCGAGGCGTGCGGCGATCTCCCCTGGGTGCAGATTCGGCACAAGGGGCCTTTTGATCGCGACTTCGTGACGGAACTCGAAGCCTGCGCCCGCATCCGCACCGACCTGATATTGAATGACCGCGCAGATTATGCCGCGCTGTTTGGCTTTGGTTTGCACCTTGGTCAGGACGACCTTCCTCCGCTTGCCGCGAGAAAGATTATCGGCACCAGCGTCCAGCTCGGCCTGTCCACTCATAACGCCACGCAACTTCTTGCGGGCACCAGTGAGCCGGTAGACTACCTCGCCGTCGGACCGATCTTTGAAACTGCCTCCAAGCTCAATCCGGACCCTGTTGTCGGGCTCGCCACGCTTGCGCGGTTGCGCCCCATGAGCCCCCTGCCTCTCGTTGCCATCGGCGGCATCACGCTCGAAAACGCGCCACAGGTTCTCAAGGCTGGAGCAAATTTTGTGGCGATTCTCAGCGCGCTCTGGCAGCCTCCGTATACACTAAGGTCTTTCCGAGACAACATCAAACGATGGCAACAAACACTGGCGACACCAAATTAGTAAAAGGCCTGGGCCTGCTCGACGCGACAATGATCGTCACGGGCGGCATGATCGGTTCAGGTATTTTTATCGTTTCTGCGGACATTGCCCGGCAAGTGAATTCGCCGGGACTGCTGCTCGCAACCTGGGTGATTACGGCCGTGCTCACGCTCATCGCAGCCCTTAGTTATGGCGAGCTCGCAGCAGCGATGCCCCAAGCTGGCGGGCAGTACATCTACCTGCGCGAGGCCTTCGGCAAACTGCCGGCCTTCTTATTCGGCTGGACCTTCTTCGTCGTCATTCAAACCGGCACGATCGCCGCCGTAGCCGTGGCCTTCGCCAAATTTGCAGGCGTATTCTTCCCTTCGATTCAGGGCCGCATGCTGCAATTCGTCGGCATCGGCGTGATCGTGATTTTGAGTTGGGTCAATACGCGGGGCGTGCGCACTGGCGCGATCGTGCAGAATGTGTTCACGATCGCCAAGATCGCGGCGCTTCTGGGGTTGGTGATTCTGGGTCTGGCACTTGGACGCAATGAGACGGCAGTGCAGGCCAACTTTGGCAACCTCTGGGCCAATGCCGATTGGACCTGGGCAGTCGTCTCGATCACGGGCGTCGCCATGGTCGGCAGCCTGTTTAGCTCAGACTCCTGGAACAACATTACTTTCCTGGCCGGTGAGATGCGTAATCCCAAACGCGATCTGCCGCTGTCACTCGCCATCGGCGTAGGTGTCGTCAGTGCGCTCTATCTTCTGGCCAACGTCGTTTACCTCAGCGTCCTGCCACTGGCTGCGATCCAAAGCGCGCCGCAGGATCGTGTGGGCACGGCGGTCGTGCAAAGCTTTCTCGGCCTGGGTGCTGAGAAGTGGATGGCTGCCGCGATCATGGTGTCTACTTTTGGCTGCGTCAACGGATTGATCCTCGCCGGGTCGCGCGTTTACTATGCGATGGCGAACGACGGGCTGTTCTTCAAGGTCTGTGGCAAGCTCGACCCCAAGAGCCAAACCCCCGTTGTGAGCATCGGCGTACAGTGCCTCTGGGCCTGCGGATTGACGCTGACCGGTCGTTATGGCGACCTTCTCGACTATGTTATATTTGCGGTTCTGCTCTTTTACATACTGACCATTTGGGGCATCTTTGTGCTCCGTCGCAAACGGCCTGAAATGGAACGTCCGTATAAAGCCATCGGCTATCCGGTTCTGCCTTTCCTGTACATTGTCTTTGCCGGACTGATCGAAATTCTGTTGTTGCTGTATAAGCCGAATTACACTTGGCCGGGTCTGATCATTGTGCTGCTGGGCATCCCGGTTTACTTCATCTGGAAAAAGAACGAGGTCGTCGCATGAATTTGACTCGAACGAAATCGGTGGAAGGTCTGCTCAAGCAGGCTGCCGATGCAAAGGGCCTAAAGCGGACGCTGGACGCCAAAAACCTCATCGCCCTGGGAATCGGCGCGATCATCGGCGCGGGCCTCTTCGTCCGCACCGCTTCTGCCTCAGCAGAGGCCGCCGGTGCTGCCGTGACGCTCTCATTTATCGTTGCCGCCATCGGCTGCGCTTTTGCCGGGCTCTGTTATGCGGAGTTTGCCGCGATGATTCCGATCGCGGGCAGCGCCTATACTTACGCCTACTGCACTATGGGCGAAATGACCGCCTGGACCATCGGCTGGGCGCTCATCCTCGAGTACGCGCTTGGCGCGGCCACGGTTGCCATTGCCTGGAGCGAATACCTCAACAAACTAGTCGGCGGCGCAATCCCCTATGAGTGGTGCCATTCGCCGCTTCAGATCTCGCCCACTGGCGTTCACGGCATCTTCAACGCGCCCGCCCTCCTCATCCTTCTCCTGCTTACTTTGCTGCTCATCAAGGGCACTGAGGAGTCTGCCAAGATCAACGCGGTCATCGTGTTCATCAAGGTCGCCATCGTGATCGTGTTCATCGCGCTCGGTTGGCAATTCATCAATCCTTCGAACCATGTCCCCTACATGATCCCGGACGGCACGCTCGGCCATGAAGACTTCTTCAAGCACGGCTGGGGCGGCGTGCTGCGCGGCGCAGGCATCGTGTTCTTTGCCTTCATCGGCTTCGACGCTGTTTCCACTGCGGCTCAAGAAGCCAAGCGCCCGGAACGCGATATGCCTATCGGCATTATGGGTTCGCTGGCTGTGTGTACTGTGCTTTACATCTTGTTCGGCCACGTCCTCACTGGCATCGCCAACTGGACAGACTTTGCCGATCCAGCAAAGGGCAAAGAGGCCAGTGTCGCTTACGCGATTCAGAACTTCATGCCTGGATATGGCTGGCTGGCGACTCTAGTTACTGTCGCGATTCTTGCTGGCTTCTCCAGCGTGATCCTCGTCATGCTCCTCGGTCAAAGCCGCGTCTTCTTCTCGATGGCCAACGACGGCCTTCTGCCCAAGGTCTTCGGCGAACTGCATCCCACCTACCGCACACCCTATAAGTCGAACATGATCTTGTTCGTATTTGTTGGGTTGATCGCTATTCTGTTGCCGGGCGACATTACTGGCGACCTCACGTCGATTGGCACTCTCTTCGCCTTTGTGCTCGTCAGCATCGGCGTCTGGATTATGCGCAAGTCGCATCCCAATATGCCGCGGCCCTTCCGCACTCCGCTGGTGCCGCTGGTGCCAATTCTGGCCGTGGTGGTCTGCTCGTTCATGATCATCGGCCTCGACCGCACGACGCAGTTGACGGCCGTGGCCTGGATGCTGATCGGCTTCGTCGTGTACTTCGGCTACAGCCGCGCGCACTCCAAGCTGAACAGCTAAAGTCCGCCCCATTTTAAGTTCCCCCCACCGGGTATCCATCCAACTCACCACCCAGTTAGGAGCAGGCCGCTTATTGAGGGAGGGCGACGGCGTCAATCATCATGGTCTTCGGTAGACCCTGACTCGCCGCATTGCTTTCTCTTTCCGCTGAAGTCAGTACATTGTCCACATGGCGATTGGTCGTCGAAGATCTCGACCTCCACGCATCCGCAGCTATATTTCGTGATTTCAGCCCACGTCGGGCAGTCGCCCGTCCTACATCCACAGTCTTGCTTCTCTCTTTCGGTCACGTACGCCATAGCAGTTCTTGCCTTCTTTCTCTTTGTTGGGCTACCGAGAGCCGATTCTACACCCGTTCGCAAATCGCCGCGTCACCTTTTTTCATTCAGAGCCGCTCTACGCGCAAGGACTGCCCGAGTCTCTGACCGCAAGGCTTCGGGCACTTCCCCACTCAGAATCTGGACTAGCGCGTCTGTGGCCAATGCGTTTTCGACAGTCTGCCCCTCGTTCCTATCTGCAACGGCCGCCGCCCAGGCCCGGTAAGCTCCGCGATTGCCGAGATTTATAGATAGCCATTCAGCGAGTTTGGCTCTCGAGGCCGCGTGGCCACGAGAGACTACACGATACGCCAGCGCAAAAGGGTTGGCGCGGCCCCATGAATAGTCCAGCGACCTAGAGACCAGATAGCCGTAACGTCCTTCATCGGACTCCGCAAGTTGTAGCAGAGCGTCGGCGGCCATTTCGCCAGTGGCTGCACCGGAAACGTATGCCAGAACATCGGCTAGCTTTCTGTTATCCGCCTTGGCGGTCGATCCCGATGTGAGCTTCCCAACGATCAAAGGAACGGCGACAGCGCTGCGGCGCATCGCGAGCACAGCTATTCGGTCGAGTGCACTTGGAGTGAGTTCTTCAGATAATGCTGTCCGGATCGCCAGTGCGATCTCAGTGTCTGTACCTGGATCTTCGGAAGACGGCAACTTCGTTGCCTCCTGCACCGCGAGGGCAGAAATGGCGATCGGCACCACGAAAAGCCAACGGCTCACTAGAGACTTAAAGGCCATTGATCAAAGTCCTTATTTCTTGGACTAATAGCCCATTGCCCGTTGGATTGGATAAGGCGATCGTAAATGCTTTTGCGCCAAGCACAGTCCAAGTCCAAAGATCGCCTGTGTGGGAGTAGTCGCGCCCCGGATCGCGCCAGCGCAAGCTTGGAAGATTCCCTCCACTCAGGTAGTAGGAGGCACTTTGCTCACAAACAACACCGTCGTTAAAAATGTTGTAAGTCGGACAGCCATTTCCAGTACCGAACGTCCCGGTGCGTCTAGCGCTGTCGCAGCACCGCCCAGCCGCCGCAAGCCATATTCGGGGCATGCCCAAGAACGACGTGAATCCCCATGGAACGATCAGCGAATTTAGGTAGGACGAGACGATGACACCCCGCGTGTCATTTTCGTGGGCGATGAAGTCGCTGGACATTTGCTGGACCAGTGTGCCGCATTTTTGGCTGGTATCGATGGGATCGTACGGGTAACCAGCGTTTGGCGTGCCTAACGTAATGAGAGCGGCAACGCGCCGATTCGTGATCACACCCGAATAGTTATTCAGAATCATCTCGCGCGCGACGAGGCCCCCAAGACTGTAACCGATTAGAATAATTTCTCCCTGCGATTCAGCGCGATTTATGTACAGCGCCAGCCGACGGGCAATATTTGGAATCGTACAGAGCGTAGAATCACAGGAAACATTGTTTCCGCAACCTGAATAGTCGAAATTCGCGTCGACGTTGAAGCGCGCTCGATCCACTCCAAATTCGGCGGACATCAACGTGGCTGCGAGGCCGTTGATTCCATCATCTGCTTGAACCGCCGGGCCGCCAGTCTGCGAAATGCCGTGAATTATGAAAATCGTCCGCTTGCTCACGTTGACGGGACCTGCACTAACTCCCAGGCTCAGGCCAAATGCCCCAGTCGACCCTGCGGCATAAGAGGTTGCTTCGACGGTATAGCTTCCGCTCGTTGGAGCCGTCAAGCGGATCAAGGAATTGCGGTTGCCCCCTGAATCGTCATCGAACGCCAACAGCGACCCACTGGGCCCGATCAGATAGAGATAGGCATCGAACGCTCCACTATTCATGGACACCGAAATCGCATCGTTCGCGTTTGCGCTAAACGTGTAGAGCTTTGCATAGCTTCCGCGGCGACGGGTCGAGGGACAGCTTGGAGTCAGAGATCCACTTAATGATTGATTGGTTGCGATCGAAGTAGTCGCGCAACTAACAGGTTCACCGCCTCGCGCCACCGACAAAAAGACGGTAAATGGCCCGACGACGCCTCTGCTGTACGAAGTTGCCTCAATTGTATAAGTTCCAGCGGTGGACGCCGTGTACTTGATCAAGGAATTCTGATCTCCCCCGCCATCATCGTCTTGCCCTATCACAGACCCATTAGGTCCCAGCAAAAAGAGGTAGGTGTCAAAGGCGGCGCTGTTCATCGCGATCGAAATGGACTCGTTGGTGCTGGCTTGGAACGAATAGAGCTTTGAAAAGGATCCTGCGCGATGCATCGACGGACAACTTGCGCTCAAGCCCGCGCTTAGCGTCTGATTGTTGGTGATTGCAGTCGTGTTACAGCTTTCTGAAGGGGCTCCAGCGGTAACGGTGAGCGTAATTGTAAACGGGCCGGTCTCTCTCGCATCGTAGGAGGTTGCTTCGATCATATACCGACCGGCGACGGTCGGTCTGTATACTACGAGGGAATTGCGTCCGCCACCCGAGTCGTCATCTGAGGCAACTGGTGTTCCGTTAGGACCAATCAGAATGAGAAAGGTGTCGAACGCCGAACTATTCATCGCAACTGTAATTGAGTCGTTTGGCGTGGCGTTAAAGGAGAAGTTTTTCGCCCGGGATCCGGGACGGTAGGCGGAGGAGCAGAGCCAGTCCAACGCCCCGCTCACCGTCTGGCCCGCCGCGATGGGCGTGGGCGTGCATTGCGCTAAAAGGTCGGCCGACGTCAACGCTAAGAACAGTACCGGGAGCAACGGAGTTTTACTGAAGATCAAATGCTGGCGGCTCCGCCGGAGAGCACCCCAAAACCAATCAATACGCCAGCCATTTGTGGAGACGGCCTCAATGATACGCCGATGATCCTCTTTCGGATTTTGTGGTGCCGTCACTGCTTCGATGGCCTCCATCGCTGCCGCGACAGCGGTAGTAACGCAACCGGATAATTCCTGCCCTGACAAGTGCCTTAGCTCCGGAGCCGATTTGGATTCCTCTGCCTGCCCCATGGCGAATGCTTCGGCGCTTCGAATCCCCAATCGAATCGTCTTTTGTTCGGTGATCTCTACCATAGAAACGTCGCCGATGACCTGTTCGGACTCGCCGCTCGCGAGCCATCTGGGCGAGAGCCCATTCCCCCAAAGCACGTCAGATACTTCCTTAGAATAATCTCGATTCATTTTTCCAAGTCGCCTCTCTAAATCAGTCATTTCGGCACTTCACTGCCGCTCCAGCAGTTTCCCGATCAAGCGTTTGCTTCCCGCAGATGGCTAGCGTCAGGACGGCCAGGGACGCTATCGTAATATTTCTCATGCCCAAACTTCCTCTACTGGTTCGAGTAGCTAAAATCGAAAATATCAACAGCACCCGCCGCCCCGGCACCGTGAGCGCCCTGGTACCCGGAAGAAGCGAAGAAACAATATTGGCCAGCGTGGAGAGCATGAATCACGACCTTGTAAAGGCCCGGCCGAATCCTTTCTGATTTGAACGTGATCATCGCCTTGGGGTCCGATCCCGACGAAGCTCCAAAAGCCCCCACTTCTGCTATTGTCGTCACTCGGTTCGTTTTTGTAACCTCCAGCCTGAGCAATGCAAATTGGTTTGGATTGGACAAATTGGCAGACCCGAAGCTCGTCTTTCCGAGCCCGGATGCCTTGTCGTCAAAATAGAAGTAAAACGTTGGGGTGGGGTCCGTTATGTTGAGACTCGCCTGAGTCCCTGGTATCACAGCCTTCTCCTTTGCCTTCATGATGCCGCCTGTCAAGGATGCGGCAAATACGCCGGACGTTTTTGCGCCCTGGTACGCAGCCCTCTCCAAGACCAGCATCTGCGGTTTACCCGAACGATCCACTGTGTAGATGTAAATCCCTGAATCGTGCGGTGTCAAGGGATCGTTTGGGTCCCCACTGGTTGGCGCGCCTAGGATCGGTGTGGCACCCGAAGCAACGGGAGCAGATGGAGCTGCTATCGTCAAAATCTGGACGGCTGGCATAGCCGATATTTGAGGTTGAGGGACTGCGGACGGTTTACCAACGTCGGTTGTTGGGTCAATCATCACTCTCACGACTGTGTCGCTGACATTCGCTTTCTTCAATCGAATCATGTCAGCCGGAGTCAAATCATATTGCTTAGCGCCCTTCTTTAGGCGAGCCAGAATGACTTCGTCAGAGATGCCCGCCTGGACCATGGCGATCACGCTGTCGATGGTAACTCCCTGCGGTGGAGTTGCTTGCGGCTTTGGTGGGATGCTAGCTCCCTTATTGGACGCTTGCTCTCCCACGGCGGACAAACATAGCAGTAATGCTGTCGTCAATAGTTTACTCGTCATCTAAGGCATCCTCTTTCCAACTTCTTCATTTTGGTTTCTGCTTTGTTGTGTACAAGGGTGGAAGGGCCTGGACGGCCCAGGCCGCAGGTCTTACCAGGGTCACTCTTGTCGCCAGTCGTAAGAGCCTCGATGATTCGATGATTGCGGCAATCGGCGGCGAGAGTCGGTAATACAAACCTACAAAAGCTCTCCCGGTGCGGGTGTAAAGCAGTACCTCGTCTCGGAAGCAAGAAAGAGCAATTACGTCCGGTGCCGCCGTATCGCCACACGCTGCCGTGGCGATGAAGCACCGACTCCTCGGGGCAACCCAAACGCGTGTCTGACCAGCCTCCTGGTCGATGGTAACCAACAGATTCAAGCGGGAATCTTCTGCGCTCTTCGCAATGCTTTCGGCGAAGTCGATAACCTTGGTGTCAAGAGTTGAAAACTTTATGTTCGGTGCTTTCTCCTCGAGGCCCCAGGCACTCTTCATGCTCATTTCCCCCGCTATTTGAGTGGTCCTGTCAAAAACGCCCGTATCTGCTTCTCGACCAATCCGGCAAACGAACATCTTCCCGGATTTAGGGAATGATCTGAGGACCGCTAATAGTGCTGAGTGAATTTCAGATTCGGTCATTTGACAGAGGCCTCGTGGAGATGGATTGGTGGTTTATAGTTCATCGTGCGTGATTACTCAACCAAGAGAGCGCGATATCAAGTGCTTCCTGCATATCTTAGGCTTTGCCTGCGTACTTGTCGGTACCCCAGTTGACATAAACTTCTTTGGAGATTGGATGCCAGGTCACTTTGTAGTCGTGGTTCTTCCATGTAATGTAGCCGTTTCGATAGTCGGACATGCTTCACCCGTTCTTGGCCCGTTCGGCGAAGCAGAGCCCTGTCATGATTCCGGCCCCTGCGGCATAGAGACGAGTATTTGGTCGATCCACTTGAACTCGGTCCCACCAGCGATTGTTGGCAGTTCGCCGACAATCATGGCCGGCGATCCGATGAGGCACCCGACGACCAATCCGACTAGACTTAGTCTGAAAGTCAATGATGCACGGTCTTTCTCCATTGTTGCTGTTCCCTTCGTTGCCGATCCAGCCCACTATGCGTTCGGCGGGTTAGAGGTTAGGAGCAAGGCTAACCTGAGGACATGAATGTTTAAAGGGAAAAGATACGAAATGATAGGAAAGGGTTGATTTCTCGCCCAAAACGGACTTGAGGTGATATAGTCGCTTCAGTCTCGACGTCTTAGTCGCCTGTGTATGCCGCCACCTAACTCGGAATCGCCCGATCCGCTCACCCGCCTTGACGGGTGGGAGTCCATCGCTTACCACCTACAGGTGAGCGTCAAAACAGCTCACAATTGGGAAAAGGAGACTGGCCTCCCCGTTCATCGCTTCTCGGATCGCGACAAGTCGCGCGTATGGGTAACCGTGGGCGAACTAGATAGTTGGTTAGTCGGTCGTCCTAAGATTTCGCCGGTCCAGCCGATTCAGGAACTCCATCCTGTCGCTTCTGAAATGGTGCCGCCTCCGCGCTTACAGAAGATGCGCCTTTGGATGCTAGGTGGGACGATTGTGTTTGCGTCGCTGATTGGGTGGATAATCCTTAACTCGACCCCCTTAGCCGATTTCAAGGTGCATGCAAAAACCCTGTTCGCGAATGACGAGACTGGAAAGGAACTCTGGCGACACACCTTCCCGTGGTCGCTCTCGGACAGCGCCTACGGCGACGAGTATGTGCGTCGGCCCCTCGGCTGGATCGGGGATCTCAAGGGCAATGGACATACCGACTTTCTCTTTGTGGCAATCCCAGTGGAGCTGCCTAACCTTGGCTCAACTCTTTTTTGTTTTCGCGGGGACCGGGACGCCGTTCGTTGGTCATTCAAAACAGAAAGAGTAGTAGTTGACCGCGGAGGGGACCGAATGGTGCCACCCTACTACCCGAGTGGTGTGGCGGTCGTTCCCGGCCCCAGGCACGAACTGACGCGGGTGATTGTCTCAAGCCATCACTATCTCAGCCAGCCAACCCAAGTTGCCGTTCTAGACACAAACGGTAATCTCGTAGGCGAATACTGGCATCCTGGGCACCTGTATCACATGGATCAAGCGGATCTGCTGGGAAATGGCGAGCGCGATCTCCTCCTAACTGGCGTCAATAATGGGAACCATCAGGCAACCCTGGTCATTCTCGATCCTAGGTCTATTTCTGGCCCAGTAACTCCAGCGGAGATGCGCGATCAACGCTTCGCCTTACTCAACATGCCAGCCGCCAAAGAGAAAGCGGTCGTGTTATTCCCTCGAAGTTGTCTTAGTGCTGGGCAGCCGTTCACCGTTGCTCGGGCAATCCGGGTCACAAAAGACCGGATCCTCGTTGTGGTTGCGGAGAACATCGAGCCGGATGGTCCTGGATTCGTATACGAATTCGACTACAACCTGAATGTTGTAAATGTCGTCGCCAGCCATGCGGGTGCGGCAAGGAGGTTTCATCAGGACCTCCAGGATAAGGGGTTACTAAACCACCCTTTTGACGCCGACAAAGAATATGCCGAACTCAAGGCGGGAGTGATCGTTAGACGGCCTTGAGTTATACAGCCGCGCGCACTCCAATCTGAATAGCTACCCGATCTGCCGCAACTGCTGCACCCAGTTCGGGGTCTTCTTCCCCTCCATCGCGATTCTTCCTGCCGCGATATGCGCGCTCTGCCCGTGCGCGTCCAGGTGCGCCTTCGATTCCCACTCTTCGATGAAGGTGAACTTCTTCGGATCGCTCAAGTCCTGAAACAAGTCATAGCGCAGGCATCCTGCCTCAGCGCGCGTCGGTTCGATAAAGCTCCGCAGCGCGGCGAGCACGTCCGATTCATGACCGGGCAAGGCTTCGATATGGGCAACTACGTGGAGAAGAGTATTCATTGGGGTATGCTGATAGATTCGCATGGACCCGCTACTTGGGCGCACGCTCGACAATAAATATCAGATCGAAAAACTGCTCGGCAAGGGCGGTATGGGTAGCGTGTACATGGCCGTACACACGGGCACCAAACGTACTGTCGCGGTCAAGGTCATTGCGCCGCAGTTCATGCGTAACCGCGAACTTCTGATCCGTTTTCAACGTGAGGCGGAGGCGACTGGCCGCCTGCGCCACCCCAACGTCGTCAACGTTACTGACTTTGGCGTCACCATGATCGAGACAACGGCTGTAGCGTATCTAGTGATGGAGTATCTCGATGGTGAGACGCTCTTTGATCGTCTGCAGACGCAGCCCCTGCTCCCGCCCCCACTCGTGATCGAAATCCTGGAGCAGATCTCACTCGGTGTTTCAGAAGCCCATAGCCAGGGCATTCTGCATCGCGATCTGAAGCCGCAAAACATCTGGCTCCAGCCGGATGGCCGCGGCTCCTACATTGTCAAAGTACTGGATTTTGGAATCGCAAAACTCGCCGATCCCTCAGCCCTTATGATGGAATTGCCTGAGTTGGAAGCGGCGCCCAACGATGAGCCGTCCTCGGCGGATGAGAATGCTGTGGATGAGAACGCAACGCAGATCATCGCCGTGACCGGGATGGGGATCACAAGCGCGTTTGCCGAGAGCTCTGGGTTCACTACAACTGTCGGCGCCACCTTGGGCACGCCTGCCTTTATGTCGCCCGAACAGTGCAGCGGCCGCGCCGTCAGTGAGAAATCCGACCTCTATTCGCTGGCAATGATGGCGTATATGATGATCGCCGGCGAACTCCCCTTCAAAGGCAACGCCCGCGAACTGATCGAACAACAAATTTCCCTCACGCCCGATGCCCCCCACAGCAAGAACCCGCTGCTGGGCGAGATGGTGTCGCGCGTGGTTCTCGAAAGCCTCTCCAAAGATCCCGATTACCGCGCCCCCACCTGCCATAGCTTCGTAGCCCGTATGCGGGCAGCCGTGGAGGGCGAAGTCCATTTGCTCAAAGAAAGCCGCGCCCTTGGCAGTGGCAACTCGGGCGTCTGGATTGCCATGCTTCTCACCTCGATGGTACCGGCCGTGCTCGTCCTCAATGGCCTGCGAGTCCTGGCGCGCACAGCCGCAGACCGCCAACTGCTCATCGACTGGCAAGCCTTCGTCCTCGTCCTCATCGCGCATTTTGCTTTGGCTTACATGGCAATGGTCTGGGCCGACCTTGGCATGACCCGCTGGATGCTCTACCTTCGCACCCAGGAGGCCTCACTCAAAGCCTGGTTCATCCAAGTGCTCAGTACCTGGAAGTTTTTTCCGCGCGCAATTGTCGCCTCCACTTTTACCCGGTCTCCCATCCGCCACGCCCTCGCCCACGTCATCGTTCTGCTGGAGGATTCCACGGTGGCCCAAGCGCGCGATCGAAGCGAGCGGCTGCTCCGCGGTCACGAGCACATCGCGCTCGCGCTGCTGGTTCGCCGCTTTGCCGTCGCCTGGCTTGTGGCGCTCTACCTTCCACTCGTATTTATCCTTAGCCAAGCCCCCATCAAAGTCATGTTCCGCGAGTATCTCGGCGACGGCTTCGGCAATGCGTTGAGCGCGGCGTCGTTTAGCTTTATGCCCATCTACGGTTCGTTCCTGATGGCCTGGAGCATGCTCTACGACCGGGCGCGGCGCAGCATCGGAGAAGTCGCCGACGTCGCCTCGCAACGGGTCAGCCGATCCAAGAGCGTCGTAGGCAATCGCATCCGCTTGGGCACCAAGCTGTGGGCGGCTCTGCCCGCCGCCCTGTTCCTCGCAATGATACTTTTGCCTGTGTTGGGTTACAACGAGATCTTCGGCAAGAATCTCGGCAGTGCCGTTCTCGAAGGCCGCCTCAAAGACGCCAGGGAATATCTCTCCAAGGGCTTCAATCCCAATGAGGGCCGTGGCCCCAATCGCAATCCCTTCCGACAAGCCGTCGAGAATGGCGACGTCCCCATGGCACAACTTCTGCTTGACAACGGCGTCCGCATGGAAGGTTCGTCCGACAGCGCCGGCCCCCTGCTCTTCGCCGTGCTCCGCCACCATCCCGCGATGATCACTTTCTTGCTCGATCGCGGTGCGCGGATCGAAACCTACGACAACACCCATGACACCCCGCTGTCCTTGGCTGCCAAAAGTGGGCAAGCCGACGCGGTGCGCATATTACTGGCTCGCGGAGCCAATCGCAAGACCAAAGATGTCGACGGCAAGACGCCTCTCGATCACGCCCGAGAGCAGGGCCATGCCGACATCGTAAAACTCCTGGAGGCCAAGTGAAACTGATCGAATACGCCGAGGCCAGCCCTGAAGTCCGCGCAGTCTTTGACGACATCATGGCCAAGCGCAAGACCGACTACATCAACAACTTCTGGAAGGCGCTGGCCAACGACCCTGCGACACTGCGCCGCACCTGGGAGAACATTCAGCAAGTGATGGCGGCGGGCGTTCTGGACCCGTTGGTCAAAGAACTTATCTACATAGCCGTCAGCTCAACCAATGCATGCGAATACTGCATCGCCTCGCACAGTGCGGGAGCGACGGCCAAGGGCATGACGCCCGAGATGTTCGGCGAACTCATGGCGGTGGTCGGCATGGCAAACGAGACCAATCGTCTGGCCGCAGGCTATCGGGTGCCGGTCGATGATCGCTTTAAGCTATCCGATTAAGCAAACAGATCGGTAACGATCTTGCCCTTCACCAGTTCTCGCGGCTGATTCAGGTGGTTGCGGATCTCCATATCGGGGTCAATGCCCAGCGCATAATACATCGTCGCCAGCAGATCGTTCGGATGCACCGGCTTCTCTTTTGGGCTCGATGCCGTCGCGTCCGATTCGCCGTATTGCATGCCCCGCGCGATCCCCGCTCCAGCCACCACGCCGCTATAGCAATAGGGCCAATGATCGCGACCGTCGGGGCTATTCGAGTTGCCGCTGGTGGATACGCCCATTCGAGGGCTTCGGCCAAATTCGCCGATCGCAATCACCATCGTTTCCTTGAGCAGGCCGCGCTGATCCATGTCTTCGAGCAATGCCGAGAGCGAGCGATCCAGCTTGGGGCAGTGTAGATTCTTCAACGGGCCAAAGTTGGCGGCATGCGTGTCCCAGGCAGTCTTCTCAGGGTCACCATTGGCAACCGAAGGCCAGTTGACTTGCACAAAACGGGTTCCCGCTTCGATCAGGCGCCGCGCCATCAGGACGCTTTGCCCAAAGGTGTGGCGACCGTAGCGATCACGCACTTCAGGGGTTTCTTTTGCCAGATCCATCGCATCCCGCGCCTTGCCGCTGAGCACCAAATCGTATGCCTTGCCGTAGTATTCGTCCACGGCAGAAGCATTGAGCGCCTTCTCCAGGTCTGGCATCGAACCATTGATGCCCTTGAGCAAGTCGAAGCGGTCCTTCAGTCGCGATGCCGGAATCTCCTTGCGCAGCGACAAATCTTCAATCGTGACTTTTTCATTCGGGTCCTGATACAGACGATACGGATCGTATGCCTTGCCCAAAAAGCCAGCCGCGCCGCCCTTGCCGATGATGCCGCTCTCTTGCAGCGGGCGGGGAAGTTCAACAAAGGGCAGCATCGCGTCGGTCAGCGGCTTGAGCTTGCTGACGTGGCTACCCGCAGTTGGGAAGTCTGCCGCATTGGGCGGCTCCAACTGGCCCGATGGCGACACTTTGTCTGGAGGATAGCCGGTGAGCATCTGGTAGATCGCAGCGGTGTGATTGAACAGTCCATTCGGCGTATAGGACATCGACCGGATCAGCGTCACCTTATCCATCGCCTGCGCCATCATCGGCATGTGTTCGCCGATGTGCGTGCCGGGGATCTTTGTCTTGATGCCCTTGAACTCGCCACGGATGTTGGCCGGCGCGTCCGGCTTAGGATCCCAGATGTCGATGTGGCTAGGCCCCCCTTGCAGGAAGATCATGATCACATTCTTGGCGTTGCCAAAGCCACGCGCACCCGCGTACTTTTGGGCGACGTCATTGGCAAGCGCAGCCTTTTGCGACAGGAAGAAGCCGGGCAGGTGTAAGCCCGCCAGCCCAAGCGATCCGATTCGCATCAGTTCGCGTCTTGTGGGACCCTCACAGGTTCTACCGGCGTGGCCTTGGATGTTTAACATATTGGATGGCTCCTAATAACTGTATAGAAAACCCTTGCTGTTGAGAAGGGCCCACAGCAGGTCTTGGGCGCGTTGAGCGCGAGCTCCGGCTTCCATGTACTTGACGCCGCTGTCCAGCTCAGCCTTGGTAGGCGCGCGCGACATTGTGGCAAGGTACAGATCTTCGACGATTGCTGCGTCCGGCTTTCCTGCCAGCACAAGCTTGGCCACTCGGCCTTTGGGGTCCGCCACGGCCTCGGAGATTGTTGCACCGTTTACAAGGTTCAATGCCTGCGGCAGACTGAAATCGGCGCGCCGTTCGCATTCACAAGCGGACTCACGAGTCGGGCGGCCAAACAGATCGAGAAAGCCATCTTTGCCGACATGTGGATCCGGCAATTGTGAAGCGCTAGTGTCTTCAGGCGTATCTGGAAACACCGGTCGCGCGCCAGAGGCCATCGTGATTGCGTCCATCAGTTGTTCAGAGCTCAATCGACGGGGCAGGGCATGCGAAAAATTGTCGCTGTCGGTCGAGTTCCACTCGTTGGTGGCAATCGATGTTTGATAGGTGCGGGAGTTTACAATCGTCCGCATCAAATGCTGCAAATCAAAATTGTGATCGAGCAGGTCCTTGGTGAGCGCGTCCAGCAAGGCTGGGTTCACGGCCGGATTTGAGGCGCGAATGTCATCTACCGGATCAATGATGCCCTTGCCGAGGAAGTAGCTCCAGACACGATTCGCGATCGCTTTTGCAAAAAACGGATTCTGCTTCGAGACCAGCCACTCGGCGAGTGCATCTCTCCGTCGCGGATCATTTGGAATCGCCACGGGGCTGGTGGAAGCGATAAGAAACTGCGGTGCCATCACCCGACTGTCCTTGGGGTGCTTCATCTCATAGTCGTCACGCTGGTCGTAGATGACCTCTTCGCCCACTTCGTAGCCGGGGCGCAGGCCAACAGCCGAGAAGAACGCAGCCATCTGGAAGTACTGATTCTGCGTCCACTTTTCAAAGGGGTGATCATGGCACTGGGCGCAAACCATGCGTACGCCAAGAAAGACTTGCGTCGTCTTCTCCATCGTCGGCTTCGGCTCGCGCGTCGTCCGGAAGAAGTTTGCTGCCGGGTCGTCGTAGGAACTGCCGCGGCTCGTCAGCAACTCCCGCACAAGCTTGTCATAAGGCTTGTTGGTCGCGACCGAATCATGAATCCACTCTTTGAAACCAAAGGTGCCCTTCTCGCCGAGAAACTTGCGTGAGGATTGCAGCAGGTCGCCCCACTTGACGGTCCAATGATCGGCGTAGGCCGGGCTGGCGATCAGTTTGTCGATTCTCTTGCTGCGCTTCAGGCGCGACGGCGTGGGGTCCGCCAGGAAGGCCTTGATCTCTTCAGGAGTCGGCAATTGTCCACTCAAATCGAGCGTCACCCTCCGCAGAAAGGTTGAATCGTCAATCATCGGCGAGGCCTGCAACTTAAGTTTGCGCAGCTTCTCATCGACGTGTTGATCGATGTAGTTGTACTGCGGCAGTCGTGCCGCAACAAAGCCCGGCTTGGGGTTCAGAATGGTCACCGGCACTGTCGCATATTTGCCTTGGTAGCGCACCAGCAGCGTCGCCTCGCCAATGCGCTCACCGCTAACCAGGGCGGCGCTATCCACTTTGGCAATGGTCGGGGAGTTAGATTCG
The DNA here is from genome assembly GCA_038206015.1 of Bryobacterales bacterium. Lineage (GTDB taxonomy): Bacteria > Acidobacteriota > Terriglobia > Bryobacterales > Bryobacteraceae > Bryobacter. Next base: position 42,005 of record JBBRBI010000035.1, read on the forward strand.
ATCGTGGCCTCTTTGGTCACGTTGCGCGTCTGGCCGTCGGCAAAACGGGCCGTTACTTTGATCTGTGACTTCTCGCCTGGCTGAGGCATCGCCATGTCTTTGGGCTCCACCTCAAGCGACACCACGGCGTCCTTGGTGGCATCCCCGTACGGCACGCCTTGCGCAATCCAGTTATAGATCGTTTTGTAGTAAGCCGAGTCTGTCTCAAAGCGCAGTCCACCGCCGTGGGGAATCTGCTGCGAGGGCTTGGCTAACATAAGGCTGCGCTCGGGTTGTGCACGATTGAAACGGCGGCCCGACAGATCATAGAGCAGCGCTTCATAATCGAACTGTGGGTCGTAGCCGCGCAAGGACAGCTTAAAGCCGTTCTTGCCCTTGGCCGCTCCGTGGCAAGGGCCGGAAGTGCAGCTGGCCTTGTTCAGGATCGGCGCAACGTCGCGCAGAAATGTAAGGGGCTCGGCGGCGCTCAGCAGCGCGGCGCTAACGGACAACAGCAATAGACGCATTCGTCTTAGTCTCCTCGATGAGCAGTTCTGGTAGATCCAGGCGCAGGAGCGGCGAGTAAACCTCGACGGGCGCGCCGCCCTCCGTCACACGACCACTGACGCCAATGTTGTAGGTACCGGGCAGCGAACTCTTGGCCGTTGTGACCAGGAAAGTGCCACTCAATTTATCTTTCGGGTCAACTTCCATCTCGATGATCCGCGTACTTTGAAGATTGGGCAACTCGACATTGACCGTAGTCGGTACAGGCTGCATGGCGTTGGAAACCAACCATTTCCAGCGGAAACGAAACTCGAAGCCCGCTTCCTTCTTTTCGGTCTTCTGTAGCGTCAACACCAGCGTCGCCGGTGTGGACGACGTAAGCGCAACCGGCAATTCATAGCCCAGCCATTGGCCGTTCAGCGCACGCTGCCGGTCCACTACTCCCTGGCTGGTGGCCCCGTTGACGCCGATCAAATATCCCATGCCCTTTGCGGTTGCGGTAAGCCCATCGCCGCCTGTGGCCCGAAACCCAATTTCACTATCGGCAAACTTCGCATCGGCTGCCGCAGTTAGAGACAGCACCGCCCGTCGCGATAGCGAGCGCACCACCGGATCTGGCAATTCGGCTGCAATGTCACCGCCAGCCACCGTGATGCCAACCGGCAAGCCGATAGGAGTTACCTTGAGGGGACCCATGTAGCCGCGCCTTTCAACATCCACCGCGACGATGGCTGTGCCACCCGCAGGTATGTTCAAGAATGGCGTGATGATTGTCGCGCGCAACTCAGCTGCCGTGCGACGCGCGCTCAAGCGATAGGCGTAGTAAGTGCCTCCGCGCTTGGCCAGGTCCTCGACGGCAATCGTGACCTTTTTGTGACCATCCGGAACCTTGAACATGAGAAAAGGATCGCCAAGTGTCCTGCTGCTGGCCTGCACGGCTGCGACATCGACAGGCAGCGGTCCATCGCCAGCGGACGCAAGACGCTTGCCATCCTCACCGTAAATTGTAATCAGCCCGGTTAGCTTTGAGGTGCCCAATTCGCGGGCCTGTAACTCAAATATGTATTCTTCACCGGGTGCTACGAGTAACTCATATCGATCCACTTCAGCCGGCTTGCTCAATCGCCCGTTCACCGTCACCGGCAGCGACAAAGGCCCAGTCACGGGCTCTGAAATTTCAGGCGTATCTCCGACTGCAAACGGCAAGGGCAGGGAAGGCGAGTCTGGCAGGTTGACCGAGACCTGCATCGTTTTCACTTTCGATAAGTCGGCCTTCACCTTCGTCGTGCCGGAAACTGTAACTTCCACCTGCTCACCGCGCCGCCCGCCAAGCGGATAGATATCGCTGGCATAAGCGTATGCCCCGGTGCGCAGGCGATAGTAATTTTGCATTTGAGTGGAGAAGCGCGCGTCGAAGATTTCGACGTAGTAAAAGCCTTCTTTCGCGAAGGTCATATCCAGTCGTGCGTCCAACTGCGTGGTCGCTTCATCTTCAGATCGGGCGATCCGCTTACCTGCGGCATCGTAGACCTGTATTACTGGGTCGATGGTCGACCCGGCTCGGCGCGCGTCCACTTCAAAGACCCGCCGCTCGCCAGCCTTCACTTGTAGTCGATAAAAATCACGCTCAGCGCCCTGCAATTTTCCATTGATCGTGATCGGCGTAGAAGGCAGCGATTGCGCCTTTTCGATCGAATCGTTCTGATGTGGCAAAGAACCCGGTCGCGACTCCTCTTCCACCAGCTCGGGAAAGGCCCCAACGCTGAACAGCAGGACGTTGGACAAGCCATTGACCGAAGTCACCCGAATCGGATAGACACCGATAGCCCACTCGCCGGTAGGCTCCACCAGGTAGGTGGCGTAACGGTCACCCATGCCCGGCTTGTCACTTCCGAGCGCCGTAAATGTTGCAGGCAAGCTCGACAGAATCCGCGCCCCTTCGCCCAGATTCGTACCTGCGATGGTCAGCGTGAAAGGCCTGCCGCGTTGCGCGCCCCGAGGCTGCAACTCAGTGATCGCTGGCGGCGCAGCACTTAGGGCTAATGCAAGCAATACCGGGAGAAAGAAGTACTTCATCGGACACCTGCCGCAATAGAATTCGTCAAAGGAACCGGCACAAACTCGCGCACCAGCGCGCAGTCTTTCGTCGCGTAGATACGCACCTTGCCGTCAAAGCCGCCGGTGGCCAGTCTCGTGCTGTCCGGAGAAAATGCGATGGCATAAAGTCCAGCCGCGTGGCCGCTGCAGCGCTGCTTGAGATCTCCAGTATTGGCATCGTAAAGATTGACGCTCGCGGCACCGCCAGCAATCGCGATTAGCTTGGCGTCCGCAGACCAGTCCAGCGCCGTGATCGGTCCGTCCTGCCTCTCAATCCGCCGCACCAGCGTCGTGTCGTCGGCGATTTTCATATTGCGCGGTCGATCCAGCAGGTAGACGTAGGGGTATCGATCTTCTCCGCCAATCACGATGATGTCTTTGCTCGGATGTCGGGCGACTGCATACAGCGGGCTCTTCAGTAGATTCGCGTTCTCAAGGAAGGCACCTGAGCTGGCATCGTTGATCTTGGCTGCCCGATCGCGGCTCACCGAGACAAAGCGCTTGGAGTCAACCCCAAAGATCGTTGACAGCACCCAGTCTTCGTGATTCCCAATCTTGTACAGTTCCTTGGCCGTCGCAGTCTCGATGACGTGCACTGTGTTGTCCGCCGCTCCAACTGCAATCTTGGACGAATCGGGCGAAAGCGAAGCGCCAAACACAGTGTCATTCGTCAGCACGGCGCTGCGCAGTAACTTGCCCGTAAGTGCATCCCAAATTTGCACTTCACCAAACTGGGCCGGCGTGCCTCCACCTGCGATCAGCAGCTTGCCGTCAAGCGAATAGGCAAGCGAAAGAATCCTCTCTGCTTTCCCCTGCAATCGCATCGGCGTGGGCCCAGGTTCCACCGTATGTACAAAGACTTCGCGATTCCCTGACACAGCGATCATTTTCCCATCGGGTGAGAAGCGCAGGCTGTTGATGACCGGCGGCTGCAAGTACACGCTGGGCTTGGAGTCATCCAGGGCAAACGGCGTGTCATCCTTGGCCCCCGCTTGAATCCATTCACGAAAGATGTTGATTTCCGCATCCGGCAGTGGCGGCAGCCCCAGGGGCATCCGCGGTTGCACCGCAGCTGTCAGGTACTTGACGGTCAGGCTCTCGTCAGGCTTCTCCGCAATAAACGAGCGCCCGCGTTTGCCGCCTTCGAGGAACCCCGCATAGGTAGTCAGGTCAAGCCCCGAGGCCTTCGATGACGGCTGGTGGCAGCCAGCGCAATTCTTGCGCAGCAGAGGCGCAACATCGCGCGTAAAACTCGGCGCTGCCGACAAGCTCAATGCGGCAAAAATCGAAAGTAGGCAAGCCGTTCGCATCATGGAAATTACTATTGAGAGTATTTCATATTCAGTGCGGCAACCGCTTTGGCAAGTGTCTGAGCCATCCGTTCGCGGTCGGTTGTGCTCCAATCGGGCGACTTCTTTGGGTCGAGCTTTGCCGTATCCCTCAGGCAATGACTGAGCCGATCCTGCGCCTCAATCCACAACGATCGATTCTGAGTCGATTCTGCAAACTGGGCGAAGACCATCCCAGCCTCGGCCTGATAGCGCAAGGCACGGGTAGAGCTAGCCTCACTAATGCCGACCGCAGCTTCTACCTCCGTCGCAGATCCTGAGACGCGATGGGCGTATTCGATGGCCCGAATATCATTCGACCGGGCCAAGGCATTCGCCACCCGCATCAGAGCTCGAATCCGCTGGAGAGAAGTCGCGAGGTCTTCATTGTGCTTCGGGTACGCATCCCATTCTGTCACCTGCCGCAGGTATGCCGCCGTCGCCTCGGCGCTGCGGCCTAAGTCGAACAGAATGTCGGCGACGCTATTCATTGCGTTGAAATACTGAGCTACAAAAACGTGGTTTTCCCCTTCGCGCCGTTTCAGCGTATCGAGGATGCGCACCGCTTTCTCAGCGCCTGTAAGTGCTCGCGGGAAATCTTTCAGGCGGCGCTGAAAGGTTGCCACCCGCGTCAGGCTCATCGCGTAGTCGTATTGTGCGGTGACGTTGTCGGGATCAGCGCGGGCCAATTCTTCTCCCAGCGCGGCCATGGCCTCGTTGGCGGCAACCGAGCCAGGATCGCCGACTCGATTCAATCGTCCATAGGCATCGGCGAGATGGCCGTTGGTGATCATTAGCACGCGCTTGACGCTGCTGTCGTTGGGCGACGCACGAAGTATACTTTCGCGCATGCTTTTGACGCCATTCAGTTTCTCGATTGCCGCTGCAAGATCCATCTGCTGCACAAGCACGCTTGCTTGTAACGATAATGCTTCAGCCAGCTTTGCCTGCACGTCCAAATCGGATGGGTCCACTTTCAGCATGGCGCGCAGCATCAGCTCGGCGCGGTCGATTCGATCCATTCTTATCAGACGCGGCTCGCGTCTAAGCAATGCCGCAGACGGCGCCAACAGTGTCGCCGCCATCTGGCGTTGCGTTTCAAAGTCGTTTGGCTTTAGGCTCAGCCCATGTTGAGCGGCTCGCAACGCTTGCTCGCCAACTGCAACTGCGTCTTTCGGATCCGCCGCAACGTATGCAAGCAGTGCAGACATACGCGCATAAAGCGATGCCAGAATTGCCCACACCGCAGCATTCTCGGGCTGCTGTTTGTTTAGCCGTTCTGCAATGGCAAGTCCCTTGTGCAGATACGCAAGTCCGGTCTGTTTGTCTCCCAGACTCGACGTTGTCGCTGATCCATACAATTCACCAAGCCGTTGATAGTAGGCTGCCAGGTCCAGCTGTACACGCAGGTCGTTGGGCGCGTCCATGGCAAGCCGTTCCACCGACTTGGCCGCCATTGTCAGCAATTGCAGTCGCGCTGGCGTACTCCCGGGCAACTGTTGCACGCGGTCATAGAAGCCGCGTAAATCGTCTCCAAACATCGTTCGCTGCTCTGCAAAGCGGCGTTCTGCCAAATGCCGTTGTGTGTCGGCCACCTGACGCATTGCCTCAGCAATACTGCGTTGCTCCAACGCCTCTGCCGCCTTGCGCTCTGCATTGACCGATTGCACTTGTGCCTTGTGCCTTTCGGTCTCTGCAATCCGGCGGGCGTCCTGAGCCTCTACGGCCGACCGAATGGCGACGGCTGAGCCAATTAGCAGGCTCATCGCAATCGCTGTTGTTGCGGCTACCTTACTTCGATTTCGCGCTACAAACTTCCGCAGGCGCTGGGCGATAGTGTACTCACGGGCTATAACCGGCTTGCCCGCAAGATAGCGCAGTAGGTCTGCACGGAAATCATCAACGCTGGCGTATCGCTCGGCTGGGGTCTTTCGCAGGGCAAGCAGTACGATGTTGTCCAGATCGCCACGCAACTGCCGCCCATACAAATGCGCCCGCGTGCTTGGCAGAGGCACTTCGCTCTGGCACAGCACCCGCTCAGTTTCTGCGGGCGACAGACCCTTCATCGGGAAAGGTGGGCCACCCGTGAATAAGTCGTACAACACCGCACCAAGACTGTACACATCAGAGCCTACGTTAACTGCCTCTCCGCGCGCCTGCTCGGGACTGGCGTATTCCGGTGTTAACGCGTGCATTGCGGTTGTCTGCGATGAATTCGTTTCTTCCTCAAGCAACTTGGCGATTCCAAAATCGAGCAGCTTGGGTGTGCCGTCCGGCCTCACCAGAATGTTCGATGGCTTGATATCGCGATGCACGATCAGGTTGCGGTGCGCGTATTGCACGGCTTCGCATACCTGTAGAAACAATTTGACGCGATCGCGTACCGCTAGATTGTTCCGCTCCGCCCATTGATGGATCGGCTCGCCCTCGACATACTCCATGACAAAGTAAGGTTGTCCGCCATCACTCGTTCCCGCATCCAGCAAGCGTGCGATATAGGGATGTTCCAGGCGCGCCAATATCCGCCGCTCCGCCTCAAATCGCTGGCGCAGCATGGGGGAATCCATGCCGCTGCGCACAAACTTGATCGCCACTTGTTTCTCGTATGTATCGTCGGCGCGTACTCCGAGATACACCGCGCCCATTCCCCCATGGCCGATCTCGCGTACGATCTGATAGGCACCGATCCGTGACTCTGGCTGCGTCACCATTCGAGCCGCCCGCCGAACCGTGGCCGTGATCATCGCCTCTCCGCCTTCAGCCTCAAATAGTCGCAACACTGCCTGACGAATCGCCTCAGGCTCGTCGGCCAAAGCCACTTCTCGTTGCTTTACATCGGCATCAGCAAGTTCGTGAAAGAGTTCTTCAACCCTCGGCCATTGCGTTTGTGTCAACTGGGTATGGGTGGTCATGCAGTCCGCAATTGCTCCAGGAGCCAGGCCGTACTAAACCGCAGATCCCGCTGCACTGTTACCGTCGAGATATCCAGCACCGCTGCGGTCTCCTCCACCGTCAAGCCAATAAAGAAGCGCATCTCAATCACTCGTGCCTTACGAGGGTCCAGTACCGCGAGGTTCTCGAGCGCCTCGTCGAGCGCCGTATAATCGGCCGCCTTATGGCTCGAATAGCACAGTGCTTCGTCTAGCGATAGCAGAATTGCGCCGTCCCCGCGCTTACCAGTGTTTTGTTTCCGCGCGTGATCTATTAAAACCTGCCGCATCAAGCGTGCTGCCACACCATAGAAGTGCTTTCGACTCTCCCAGGCCGGAACGGTGCCTCCGCACAGGCGTAGATAAACTTCGTTCACTAAAGCGGTTGGCTGCAAGGTATGGCCCGATTTTTCTTGCCGCAGATAATTGTTGGCAAGCTGATGCAGCTCGTTGTAGATAAATGGCACAAGCTGATCAACAGCGTCTGGCTTTCCCTCCCGCCAATTCTGGAGAAGTTGTGTAATGTCTCCGCTGTTGGTGGATGTCATCGGGCTGTGTGTATTCTGGCATAGCTTCCTTCTTCTGCCAATCGCCCGATTTGTCCATTTCCAAAATATATTTTCTCCGCGTGATCTGTTCGGTCTATTTTCCGCGCACTACTCTGTGACGGGCACTTTGCCAACGATCCAAACCGGAGGGAATTTGGAGCGGCAGGCAGGTGCCCTGAATTCGTTTTGCCACCGTTGCCTCTTGAAATCGCATAAAGTTCTCTTAAAGAACTTCATGCATAAAACATTCGCGCTCTCCGTGCTCGTCCTCATCTCCGGTTGGGCGCAACAAGCTCCGCCCGCCCGCTTCGATCCAACGCCCGCCCAGGCTGCTGCCATCGTCGCCAAGGCTGCTGAGCTCGACAAAATCGTCGCAAGCCTTCAGGCAAAACGTGTCGCTGCCGCCGATCTAATTGTCGACATCGAAGCCTTCCAGAAAACCGGTCATCAGATGATCGAGTTTCCCGAAGAATACTTCGCCGCCGACGATATCGCCAAAGCCATCGCGGTTCTCGATCTGGGCATAACTAATGGCAACGCCTTGCTCAATGGCGAAGCCCCCTGGATGCACTCTGCCGGACGTCGCATCCACGGTTATCGCTCTAAGCTCGACGGATCGGTCCAGCCCTATGGGCTGCGCATCCCTGCCTCCTACGATGACTCAAAGCCCGTCAAGCTCTACGTCTGGCTCCATGGTCGCGACGCCAAGAACGCCGAGTGGAACTTCATTGATCGTGAGCTGCGCGTTGGCAATGGCCCATTGAGCCCCCCTGATGAAGGCCAGATCCAGCTTGACCTCTATGGCCGCTGGAATGGTGTCGCCTGGCATTGGGCCGGTGAGCGCGATGTCTTTGAGGCGATGGCCGATGTCCAACGCCGTTACAAGATCGACCCCAAGCGCATCGTCCTGCGCGGTTTTTCGATGGGTGGCTGTGGTGCCTGGCACATTGCCCTGCATCACCCCGGACACTTTGCCGCTGCTGAAATTGGCGCAGGCACTTGGCCCTATCGTTCGCAAATGCCCGGCTTTCCTGATTACCAGCGCCTGCCTTTGAACATCTACGAGAACATCCTCGACTGGTCCTTGAACGCCTACAATCTCCCGCTCGCTGGTCACGGCGGCGAACTCGAGAGCGGCACCAATTCCATTCCCCCCAGCGCCCCACCCGGCACGAAAAACCGCGGCCAACTCGAAAGCTCCATGCGCGTGCGCCAACAACTCGGGCGCGAAGGCTACGAAAGCGTTGGTGACCCTTACGATCTTTCCGCTCGCGGCACCGAGGCCACTTTCTACATCTCCAAACAAACCGGTCACGGCACCAGCAAGGAAGTTCGTGAGAAGCTGGATGCCTTCCTCAAAAAATATGGCGATCGCGGCATCGTCAGCCCGGATCATCTGCGCTTCGTGAGTTGGACAACCCGCTACAACCGTTCGCACTGGGTCAGCTTTGACTGGCTTGAAAAGCACTATGTTCGCGCTGAGATTGACGCCACTCGCAGTGAGGGCGGTACACGGTACGACATCACAACGATGAATCTCGCTCGCCTAACTCTGCGCGAGATGGATAAGGTCAAACAATTTCGTATCGATGGCCAGGCACTGGCCATCAGCCCCGCCCCTGAACTGACACTTGAGAAGGCGTCCGGCACCTGGAAGCTTGCCCCCAAGGCCCAGGGGCTGCACAAAGAGCATGGCCTCCAGGGTCCAATCGATGATGCCTTCATGGATGCCTTCCTACTGGTGCGCCCCAGTGGCACCCCCTGGAATGCTGCCGTAAATGCAGCCTCACTCGGAACGCTCACTCGTTTTGAGAAAGTCTACGCCAAGCAACTGCGGGCGCATCCGCGCATCAAGGACGACAAGGATGTCACCGCAGCCGATTTCGCCAATTACAACGTCATACTCTTCGGCGACCCGGGCAGCAATCGTTGGATCGCCAGCCTTCAAGGAAAGTTGCCACTCAGTTGGACTCGCACTAACATCACGATGGGCGGCCACACCTACAGCGCCGCCGAGCATCTGCCCGCTCTGATCTATCCCAGCCCCCTTGCCAAAGGGCACTACGTCGTACTCAACTCCGGAATGACTTCGGACGAGAAAGAACTACGCGGTGAGTACGCAATGCCCCGCCTGGGCGATTGGGCCGTCCTAAAAGTAAAGCCCGGCGCGGAGGTCATGGAGACCGCCGCAGCCGGGCTTTACAGCGAACGTTGGAATTAAAGCTACTTGACTTCGACAGTAGCGCCAGCGTCGACGAACTTCTTCTGCATTGCGGCAGCTTCGTCCTTGGTGATGCCTTCTTTAACTGTCTTGGGGGCGCCATCGACGAGGTCTTTGGCTTCCTTCAGGCCGAGCGCGGTGATTTCGCGCACAACCTTGATGACGTTGATCTTGTTGGCACCGGCACCGGTAAGAATAACGGTGAATTCCGTCTTCTCTTCAGCGGCCGGGGCGGCAGCGGCAGCAGCAGCAGCCGGAGCTGCGCTAGCAGCAGCAGCCGATACGCCGAGCTTTTCTTCAAGGATCTTTACGAGTTGCGATGCCTCGAGAAGGGTGAGGCCCTGGATTTGTTCCGAAATTGCGTTGATGTCAGCCATTTTCATCTACTCCGTTTTTCTATTGATCTAATTACTGATTGAACTTGTTTTCTTTGACGCCCTGGTCGATAACCACGGCAATGTTGCGGCCGGTGCCATTGATCGCAGTGACCAAACGCTGTGCCGAAGCATTGATGAGATACAGCAGTTTTGCAAATACCTCTTCCTTCGAGGGCAGACTGGCCAGATCGTTGATCGATTGAACATCGACGACCCGCCCCTCAACAAAACCCGCCTTAAAAGTGAAGGTTGGATTTGTCTTGGCGTATCCGACGAGAGCCTTGGCAAGCGCGACTGGGTCGCCGCTCGTGTAAGCAATCGAACTCATTCCCGTCAGGCCAGTTAGCGCACCAGCTACAGGAAGTCCAGCGCTGGCCTTTTCGGCGAGCGTGTTCTTTACAACCTTATAGCGTCCGCCCACGGCTCGCACTGTCTTGCGAAGCGCATAGTCCTGGGTAACGGTAAGTTTGTTGAAGCCGGCGACGAAGACATTGGGCGACTCTTCGAGCGCTTTTTTGATGGCTTCGAAATCTTTTTGTTTGTCGACTTTATTCTTCATGGGTGCTGTTCCTTAAACCGCCATCTTCCCGCTGAATTCAGAAAGGTCAAGCGAGATTCCAGGCCCCATCGTGGAGCAAAGCGTCGCACTCTTGACGTACTTTCCTTTTGCAGCGGCAGGTTTGGCGCGGAGCACTGCTGTAATGAGGCTTTCGGCGTTCTCGATCAGCTTGGCTGTATCAAACTCAACCTTGCCGACCGGAGCGTGGACAACGCCGGTCTTATCGACGCGGAATTCCACTTTACCGGCTTTCACTTCATTTACTGCAGTTGCAACGTCCGTGGTGACCGTTCCCGTTTTCGGGTTCGGCATAAGACCGCGCGGGCCGAGAACCTTACCGAGACGCGCCATTGAGCGCATCATGTCGGGGGTTGCTACAACCGCGTCGTAGTCGAGCCAGTTCTCTTTGATGATCTTTTCGATCAGCTCTTCGCCACCGAAGTAATCTGCGCCGGCCGCCTCGGCCTCACGCAATTTATCTCCGCTGGCAATGACGAGAACCTTCTTCTTCTTGCCGAGGCCATTGGGTAATACGACCGTGCCACGGACCATTTGGTCGGCGTGCTTCGGGTCTACACCAAGGCGCATGTGAATTTCAACGGTTTCGTTGAACTTTGTGAACTTAATCTTTTGGGCGAGGCCAACGGCTTCCGTCACGGAATAAATCCGTGCTTCTACCTGCTTGGCTGCGGCCAAGTACTTTTTTCCCTGTTTATGAGCCATGTTTCGTTTTTTGCGAACGGTTTACTACTAGTTTTTACTACTGAAGAACGGACTTCGAAAGACGACAGCCACGAGCACTGCCAATTGAGGACTACTCTGAATGGTTCAAACGGCTTGGAGTACGAACTGCAACTCTTCGGCCTCCCAGACTGAGGGACGGACATGGAGAAGTATAGCAGGGATGGGCCGTGAGATGCAAATGCTCTGGCATCTGTGGTTCAAAATTGCATTTTTAAAAGTTTTTTTTAAAAAAACGGGCGGGACCCACACCCTGAGCCCTTCCTATTTTGCTCAAACTTTATTATCAAGCATTTAAATAAAATTATGATTAATTATATAATAAGGCTAATATTGCACTTGACTTTGGTCTTATTTATTAGTATAGTTTAATCATGAGAAACAATCCAACCCATTGCTGTCCAAATTAGCAACTGCGCGGCGTTTGGCATGCTGAAAGCAAAGAGCCAAGGGCCCAGATTGGCGTATTTGGGCGAACCAGGTTGGGGGTAGGGCGAATTCATTGCGATGGACCGGAGTTTGCCGCCCGCT
>JBBRBI010000036.1:0-51500 GCA_038206015.1 Bryobacterales bacterium
CCGTAAAGGTGCGGAGCAGTTTGCGCAGGATGAGCGCTGGCGGCTGTTACTGCGCCTCATCTTTAAGAAGTTCTACGACAAAATGGGGCCAAAGGTCCTCATGCCCGGCCTCGCCTGAGCGGGCCAACCGCCGTTTTTAGGATGATGATTGGCATGGCCGCGTTGGCGGCTGTTGCGTTTTGTGCCGACAACACTCTCGGTACCTGGAAAATGAATGTGGGGAAGTCGAAGGCACCCGCAGGACAATCGCCGATTAAGAGCGTGACCGCCGTTCGGGCGGCAACCGCAGACGGGGTTAAGATGACCGCGACGGGCGAACGGGAAGACGGCACGAAAATCGACTTCAGCTACACGGCCAAGTACGACGGCAAAGCAGTTAGCGTCACGGGTAACGGGCTACCTTACGACATGATTTCGACCAAACTAGTGAATGCCAATACGATGAAGAGTGCTGCCTCGAAAAAGGGCGGCAAGTACAAAAGCACCGGCATATTTGCTGTTTCCAAGGATGGCAAGACGGCGACCTTGAGCACTAAAGGGACTGGAGCGGACGGGAAGCCGTTTGAGGGCGTGACCGCATTCGACAAGCAATGATCGGTGGGCGGCAGGCGCCGCCGGATGGAGACTTAACACTTTTAGGCAGGAAGCACGACCCGGCTGCCCTTGGGTGCCACGATGAAAGCCAGGAACCGGACGGGCTCACCAGGCTTGGCACTGCCGCTGGTGCTGTGTAAGGATCCAGTCGGTTCGAAGAAGGTGGCACCGGCCTTGATTGTTTTGGGCCCCTCGCCGTTGATGGCAAATTTCATTTCGCCTTTCAGGACGTAGCCCAGCACGAAGCCGGGATGCCGATGCGCCGTCGATGTCGCACCGGGCGCCGACGTCACTTCTACGAGGATTGCCTCCATCCCGGCTTGCGGTCCGGTTAGGGCGTGGCGGGCGAGTTCCTTCGCAGGAGAAGCAGTTGGCGTTTGGGCGGCGAGGGTTGTGAACCAGGCGGCCAAGGCGGAGAAGAAGGTGCGACGACGATTCATGATTTAGAAAGTCCTTTGCGCTGTTAAGTGAGTATGAAGAAAGATCGATGCTGATGGCGGTGGCTTTTTCTTGTCTTGAATTGGGCTTATGTCGCGCTATTTTATCCCGGGCCTAGAGCCAGCCTTTGGTTTTCCAATCGTCGATGCAGGCTTTGGTTAGCTGTTTCAGTTCCTTGAGTGTTGCCGCGTCTGGGGGCGCTTTGAAGTTGAAGCAGGCCATGCCTTGCTTGCGCTTGCTGAGGGCTGGGGAGACCAGTTGGTTGAGTGCGGGATTCATGTAGAGCGCCACGAGATGGAGGCTGACATAGACCTTGCCGATGCGCACGGCTGCAAAGGAAAGGGGCGCACCTTTGTGCTGCGGGAAGGGCGAGGGGGACTTGGAGTCGAGCGTGTAAATGGCGGGGGTATCGTCTTTGACGACAAAGCGTTTGGCGTTGACCGCAAGAACGGGCTTGAGCGCGTCGAAGACAGGGGCGAAATCGGGCATCGTGGGAATTCTCCCTTTGAGCTTAGTCGATTGCCTGGGAGTCTGGCAAAATCAGAAGGATGATTCGGCACCTAATTCTGGGGATCTATTTGGCGACAGCCGGAGCGTCGCGTGCGGCGGAGAGCTTGAATGTGCATTTGGCGACGGAAGCGCTCGTGAAGCAGCGGTTGGAGAGCGGGCTAGTAGCCATGACGGGGCGGCAGGCGAAAATTCGCGAGTTGTTTGCAGACGCCGGGTGCGCCGCTGAGGAACAAAAGGTAGACAAGCATTTCAGCAATGTGATCTGCACGTTGCCGGGAGAGACGTCGTCGACGATTGTAATTGGCGGGCACTTTGACTTTGGCGACCGCGGGACAGGGATCTTGGATGACTGGAGTGGCACTGCGCTACTGCCGTCGCTCTATGAGGCGTTGAAGGGCTTGCCACGTAAGCACACTTACGTTTTTGTGGCGTTTGCGGCGGAGGAGCGCGGGCTGGTTGGGTCGACGCTATTTGTCAAAAAACTGAGTAAGGATAAACGGGCGGAGATCCAGGCGTTTGTGAATTTGGAGTGCCTCGGATTGGCACCGCCGAATGTGTGGATGCGCCGGTCTACGCCCGCGCTGGCGCAGAGGTTTCTGGAAGTGGCGGCGAACTCCAAGGTGCCAGTGAGCGGCGTGAATATGGATAAGGTGGCCGACGACGATACCTATCCATTCGTGGGCGCGAAGATCCCGGTACTGTCGATTCACTCGCTAACCCAGGACACTTGGAAGATTTTACGCACGGCGGAGGACCGTCTGGAAGCGATTGGGATGAAGGACTATTTTCAGACCTACCGGCTGGTGGCGTTTTACCTGGCTTATCTTGATCTAAAGTTACGGTAAGTAATGCAGACGCTGAGCTTTTAGATATTCGGGGTGAAGCATTCGGTTGAGACGCGGGCAGCCGACCATTAGATCTGGAGCGGCAGATTGCTATCGATTTTGTCGATCCCAAAGCTTAACAGGGAAATGGGAGTGACCGGTGCTGCGGTGTGGATGGAAGAAGATCGCGAGGTGTGATGAGCGATAGACTGTCGGCATGACACTTGTTTTTCTGTTGACGGCGGCGGCGGCCATTGGCGTGTTTGAAGGGAATGGCGACGTGGGCGGGCCGGCCCGCGCCGGCGCGGCTTCATTTGATGGTAGCTATCGCGTGACCGGCGGCGGGGCCAATGTTTGGGGTAAGGCCGACGCGATGCACTTTGTGTGGAAGAAGGCGACGGGGGATATCACGCTGTCGGCCAATGTTCGCTTTGAGGGCGCGGGCGGCGAGGGGCATCGCAAGGCGATGCTAATAGTGCGGCAGAGTCTGGATGCCGATTCCGCTTATGGCGATGCCGCGTTGCATGGCGATGGGTTGACGTCGTTGCAGGTGCGCGATGCCAAGGGGGAGGCGACGCATGAGATCCAGGCGAATGTCAGTGGGGCGCGGGGCCGTCATCTGCGGATTGAGAAGCGTGGGGCGTATGTGTCGATTTGGGTGGATGGGGAGCGGGCTGGGGGGGCTATGAAGGTGGCGCTGGAGGGGAGTTACTACATTGGGCTGGGGGTTTGCGCCCATAACGATGCTAATTTGGAGACCGCCGTTTTCTCGAATGTTTTGATTGAGGGTGAGCAGAAGCTGATCAGTACGCTGGAGACCATGACGGTGTCGTCAACCGACCGGCGGGTTGTCAGTGTTGTGACGGGGCATATTGAGGCTCCAAACTGGACCCCCGATGGGATGTCGTTGCTGTACAACGGCGGCGGGAAGCTCTATCGCATTCCCGTTGGCGGCGGCACTGCGGAGTGGATTGATACGGGGATTGCGACGCGGTTGAACAACGATCATGGCATTTCGCCTGACGGAAAGTGGCTGGCCTTGAGCGACTCGTCGCAGGAGCCGAAGCGGTCATCGATCTACGTTGCGCCGATTGGCGGTGGGGCGGCGAGGCGAGTTACTAAGTTGGCTCCGTCATATTGGCATGGGTGGTCGCCGGATGGGAAGACGCTGGCTTACTGCGCAGATCGGAATGGGAATTTTGATGTCTATACGATTCCGGTAGAAGGCGGGGAAGAGAAGCGGTTGACCACGGCCGAGGGGCTTGATGATGGGCCGGAATATTCGCCCGATGGGGCTTATATCTACTTCAATTCAGTGCGGACGGGGAGGATGCAGATTTGGCGGATGAAACTGGACGGAAGCGGGCAGGAACAGTTAACTTTTGATGATGCGAATAACTGGTTTCCGCACTTGTCGCCGGACGGGAAGCGCTTTGTGTTCATTACATTTGAGAAGGATGTGGTGGGGCATCCGGCGAACAAGGAAGTGATGATCCGGATGATGAATCTGGCGGACAGCAAGGTGACGGTGCTGGCCAAATTATTTGGTGGACAGGGAACGATGAACGTTCCGTCATGGTCGCCGGACAGTAAGCGGATTGCGTTTGTCAGCTACCAGTTGTTGCCTTAGCCGAGGCGCTTAATTCGGGTTGGAGGTGTTGGGTTTCTTCGAGACCGATGTCGCGTGTGGGGAGGGTGAACCAGAAGCGGCTGCCGCGACCGACCTGGCTTGTGACTCCGACTTCTCCGCCGTGGGCTTTGGCCATGTGTTTGACGATGGCGAGGCCGAGGCCGGTGCCGCCGAGTTCGCGGCTGCGCGCCTTATCGACGCGATAGAAGCGTTCAAAGAGGCGAGTGAGGTCTTCGTCGGGGATACCTGCACCCGTATCGCTGACGGTTATTTCGACGAAGGCCACTTTGTGTTCTGGTGGGTACACGAGGCGGGACTCGAGGTGAATTTGTCCGCCAATGGGGGTGTACTTGATCGCGTTATCGAGAAGGTTGGATAGCACCTGGTGGACTGCTTCTGAGTCGCAAAAGACTTCGAGTCGATTGCCGTCTGTGTCGAGCGGCACAGGTTCAATGATGAGATCGATCTGCTTTCTGGCGGCGATGGGAATCATGGACTCTTCGCAGTTGATGAGGAGGCCCTGGACGTAGTAGCTGGCGAACTGGAACTTGGTGATGCCGAGTTCGATACGGGAGAGGGTCAGCAGGTCTGCGATGAGGCGACCGAGGCGCTCTGCATTGGTGCTGATGATCTTGAGGAACTTGACGTTGATGGCGGGGTCTTCGATTGCGCCATCGAGGAGGGTTTCGGTATAGCCCTGGATGGAAGCTAGCGGCGTGCGGAGCTCGTGGGAGACGTTGATGATGAAGTCTTTGCGGACGCGTTCAAGCTTTTCGAGTTCATTGTGTTCGCGTTCCAACTGCTCGAACATGGCTTCAAGTTTTTGGCCTGTTTCATTGAGCCGGTTACCAAGGATGCCGAGCTCGTCAGTGCCGGTGGCGCTGAGGCGGGCATGAAAATTGCCTTGGGCTAACTGGGCGGCGTATTCGATGATCTGCGCCAGCTTGCGAGAGACCCAGCGGGCAAGCAGAGCGGTGAGGAGGATGGCTGGGATGAAGGCGATGGCGGTGGCGGTGAGAAGGTGGCGGCGGATGATGTCGACCTGGGTCTGGACTTCCTGAAGCGGGACGGCGAGGCGGAGGGCACCGTCAGCGGACGGAATTGCGACGTAGAGATAGCGAGTGCCAAGGGAGGCACTGAGGCGTTTGTCGAAACCGATGTGGCCGTTGAGGGCTTCGATGATTTCCGTGCGTCCGGCGTGATTCTCCATCTTCTCGGGGCGCTGCTCGGTATCGGCCAGAACGGTTCCGTCGCGCTGCACGATGGTGATGCGGCCGCCGGCAACGCGGGCAAGGTCTGCGAGGCGCTGCGGATTGCGGAGGCTATCGGTGTCGATGGCGAGCATACGGCACTTTTGTGTGAGTTCCGTTTTGAGGGTGTCGACGTAGGTGTCCTCTGCAATGCGGGAGGCCATGAAGTCGACCGCAATCAGGGAGGTTACGAGCACGGCGAAGACGGCGGCGATGAGTTTGAGAAAGATGCGGCCGGTGAGGTGGTGCATGGAAATGGTCTTGATTCAGGATAGCGGCGCAAAGGTTACAATCTCGTGACGGATAGTTGCGCTGGTCATTTGGAAAGATGATAGAGTGTCACACAAAGATTCCTAGGGTATCTTTAAGAACTTTATCTCGAAGGGGGCTCCGAGTATTCCAATGAACAGGTCACTACAAGGACTGTCGCTGATTATTTGCCTGGGCGCTGCGGTCAGCGCAATTCAGGGGCAGAGCGTAACGGGGTCGATTGCCGGAATTCTGGTTGATCCGACGAATGCGGCGATTGGCGGCGCACCGATCCGGCTGACGCAAGTGGGGTCGCGGCAACTGCGCACCTTCACGACAGATAACAGCGGCACTTTCACTTTTAGCGGCCTTGTGCCGGGCGAATATGATCTGCGGATATCGCAACCGGGGTTCAAGGGCTATGACCAGAAGGGAATTCGGGTGGCGGCGTTGGAGCGGGTTGACTTGCATGAGATTAGCCTGACGGTGGGTGAGGTGAGCAGCACGGTGGAGGTTGAAGCCTCAACGGTGCATGTGGCGACGAGCAGTTCGGATCGATCGATTGCGATTGATCGCAGGCAGATTGAAGACACGCCGACGCGTGGGCGCAACCCGCTATCGCTGATCATGACGTTGCCGGGTGTGCAGACACTGGCGTCGAATGATTTTCGCGGATGGTCTGGCGGCGGAGTGCCGGCGGTGAATGGCGGGCAAACGGGGCAGGTGATTCTCAGCCTGGATGGTGTGTCGAGCCAGGACTCGGGCAACTTGAATCCGGGATACTTGTCACCGAGCATCGATTCGATCGGTGAGG
Source organism: Bryobacterales bacterium (assembly GCA_038206015.1). Taxonomy (GTDB): domain Bacteria; phylum Acidobacteriota; class Terriglobia; order Bryobacterales; family Bryobacteraceae; genus Bryobacter. The sequence goes on from JBBRBI010000036.1 coordinate 6,310, forward strand.
TGAAGCTATTGGTGTCTAATTTCGCGGCGGAGTACGGTGGGCGTACGGGTGGGCAATTGACCTTCAGTACGAAGAACGGAACGCCACAGTTTCATGGCAGCGCCTTCTACTACTGGAGACACGAGTCGCTCAACGCGAATGAATTCTTCAACAACAAGCTGGGAGTGGCGCGGCAGAAGTACCGGTATCACAATCCGGGCGGCACATTTGGGGGACCGCTGTTGATCCCCGGGACAAAGTTCAATCGAGATCGAACGAAACTGTTCTTCTTTTTCTCATACGACTACTTACGGAACTCGAACAACATTGACAATACTTACACAATGCCGTCGTCACTGGAACGGCAGGGGGACTTCTCGCAGACGGTGACTACGACGGGCGTTACCGTGCCGATTTATGATCCGCAAAACGGCCAAGCGCAGTTTCCAGGGAATAAGATTCCGGTGAGCCGCATTGATCCGGCGGGGCAGGCGATGCTCAATCTGTTTCCCCTGCCGGCGTCGCAAGGTCTTGGACTGGATCAAACCGGACAGCGACGGTTTAACTTTCGGAATATTCTGCCGCAGTTGCGCCCGAACGAAGATAAGGTGCTAAGAGTTGACTACAATTTCGGTTCCAAGCTGACGACATTTGTTCGACTGTTGCAAGACTATCAAGCAGTTGATGGTTATGCCGGGACGGTTGGTCCGTCGGGTGGAAATTGGGGGCAGTTTCCGCATAGTTACCACGTACAGGCAGCGGGGGCGGTTGGAACGGCAATTTATACGTTTTCGCCAACATTGATCAATGAATTTTCATGGGGCGTCAATCGCGGCAAGCAGGGGGTGAATCCACTGGATAACGCGACTTCGAAGGCAACTGGGGGTACGAAGACCTATGCGGATAATTTGTTGCCGCTGAAGGATATCAACGGTAAGCCGCTGGTGTTGCCGCGAATCAACAAAGACAGCAATGTGCTGAATCTATTGCCGCAGGTGAGTTTTGGCTTCCCATCTGGATTTGGCGCGCAGTCGGGAGGCCAGGGAATTACGGGTGCTCCAAACTTTGGTCACGATTCCCGTTGGCCCTTTACTGGAACCGACACGGTGCAGACTATCCAGGATAAGATCACCTGGATCAAGGGCAAGCACAATCTGAAGGTTGGAATCTATTACGAGAAGATGGCGCGAAACGTGAGTGTATACTCCACTTACAATACGGCAGGAACTTACTACTTTGGATCGGACCGCGCAGCGGCACTGGATACAGGGTATCCGTATTCGAATGCATTGTTGGGCAGCATCTTTGCTTATGGAGACGATAACAAGAAGCAGGTCAATCATGCTCGCTATTCGCAACTGGAGTGGTTTGTGCAGGATACGTATCGCGTGGGTCGTCGACTGACGCTGGACTATGGCTTGCGATTTCACCGGATGGGCGATTTGAATTCAGATGGCGGCAAGATGGGTCTATTCAGGGCTGAAGAATATGATCGGTCCAAGACAGGGCAGTTGTTGTTCCCAACCCTGATCAATGGTCAGCGGGCGGCAATCAACCCGGTGAGCGGGGCAACTTTCCCGTTTGTCCGGCAGGGTACTTTTGACACGGCGTCTTATCCGGCGAATGGCTTGCCATTCTCTGGCATCCATCAGTACGACACGCACTTTTTCAATGTACCTTCGATTCAGTTGGCCCCGCGTGTTGGTTTTGCACTGGATGTATTTGGAAATGGAAAGTCTGCCTTGCGCGGGGGCTTTGGTGTGACTTCGGGTCGTAACTGGACGGTGGATAACATTGGCGCGACGGGCGCGGGTGTGGGGCCGCTGGCGGCACCTCCGAATTATCTTGCTCCGGTAATTCTGTATACGGACTTTGCTAATCTGGCGACTTCTCCGACGTCGTTAACCCCACAGACGATTGTGGGCGGATCGCAAGATCAGAAGGTTCAGACGACTTACAACTGGAGTTTTGGAATCCAGCATGATGTTGGCAGGGGCATGATCATGGATGTGTCTTATGTCGGCAATGCTCTGCGGCATGGATATGGGCAGGCCATTGACTTCAATGCTGTCGCGCCATTGACTACCTGGACGCCGGCAGGTGGGGCCAATCAACGCTTTCGTGACCCCACCAGCACCGGGTTTTATTCGACGAATCTGATCCGCTCGATGGTTGGGTACAACGGCCTGGGACAGATTCCTATCTGGACCTATGTCGGGAGCAATAACTATCATTCACTCCAGGTTCAACTGAACCGGCGAGTGGGCCGGTTGCAATGGAATGCGAACTATACATTTTCACGGACCACCATTTACGCATTTAACCAGTGGGCGAATACACAGCTAGGAAAGAATATTACGAATCGGCCGCACGCGATGAACTTCAACGTGGGCTACGAAGTGCCGAACGGCAGCCGGATGTGGAACAACTTTTTCAGCCGAGCTGTTCTGGACAACTGGAAAGTGAATGGCAATGGAGCGCTCTACTCTGGCACTCCGTTCACGGTGGGTTGCTCGGCAATCAATCAGCCGGCGGGTTATTGGACCGGAACGCCGACTGGCGGCTTGCCGTTCCGCTGTCAGATGGGGAACGACGTGTTTCTGCCGGAAGGGAAGTATCCGTCGGCGACGGAAGACCCGAGGTTGCAATGGCCGCTGAACACCGCGAATTTTCAATTGCCGGGCATCAATTCGCTCGGCATCGGGAATACACCGCCCTCGCTGTTTTATGGCTCTGGAGCTTTTAACCTGGACCTTTCGATCGCGAAGATCTTCAAGGTGGGCAAGGAAGGTAAGCGGAGCTTTGAGGTGCGGGGTGAAACCTTTAACACGCTGAACCATTTCAATCCAAACAACCCGAATGCCGGCCTGACCTATAATTTTGCGACCGGTGCGCAGAACACTTCGAATTTCGGAACGATCAGTGGTGCGCAAGTACAAGCGCGGCGCTTGATTTTGTCGGCGAGATTCAAGTTCTAATGGTTCATGGCGACAATTAAGGAGGTGGCGAGGCGCGCCGACGTTAGCGTTGGAACGGTTTCTAACGTAATGGCGGGCCTCCCCACCGTATCGACGGAGTTGCGGGAACGGGTGCAAGCGGTGATGAGCGAACTGGACTACCAACCCAGTCATGTCGCACGCAGCCTGAAGATCAATCAGACGCATACGCTGGCAATGGTGATCAGCGATATTACGAATCCATTTTTCCCGATGATGGTGCGCGGCGCTGAAGACGCGGCGGCGGAGAACGGGTATACTTTGACGATTTTTAATACGGATGATGACCTGGCAAAGGAGCGCAGTGTTTGTCAGATTCTGGGTTCGCGGAGGATCGATGGAATGTTGCTGGTTCCGGCGCTGGTGCGGGGCGATGATAGCCACGTGCAGCGGTTGGTGAAGGCGGGGACGCCGGTGGTGTGCCTGGACCGGATTCCTGAGCAGTTGGAGGTGGATTGCGTTGGGGTGAACAATGCGGGGGGTGTGGCCAATTGCATCGAGCATCTGGCGGGGCAGGGCGCCAAACGGATCGGTTATCTGGGGGGTGAAGCGCGGCTCTACATTTCAGCCGAGAGATTGGCGGGATACAAGCGGGGGATGCGCGAGGCGGGGCTGAATGTGGACAAGTCTTGGATTTGGGAAGGTGATTTTCGGAAGGAGTCTGGCTATCGGATCGGGATCGAAATGCTTCCGAAGAAGAGCGTCGATGCCGTGTTTGTCGCGAATATCCCGATGATGTTGGGATTTCTGCGGGCGATGGCGGAGTTGGGGATTGAAGCGCCACGCGACTTACTGGTGGCGACGTTCGATCATCTGGATATCCTGGATTCCTTTCGTCCGCGCTTGACTTGCGTGGCGCAGCCAAGTTATCAGATTGGGCGACAAGGGGTGCTGTGTCTGTTGGAGAGATTGCGCGATAAGGGGCGGCCAATACGGCGGCTCTTGCTGGAATCGGAATTGCGGATTGGCGAGACGAGTGTTAGTGCGGGTGTTAGTGCGTCAGTGCGTAAATTGCGTAGTTGACACCGAGACGGAGGGCGTGGGCGGAGAACTTTTCGGGGTAATCAGGATCGTCGGCGAATTCCCAGCCATCGCCGATGTCCATGTTAAAGCAAATGGCCAGGAAGATGCGGCCTTTCTTGTCGACGGCGCCGCGCCAGTGGGGGAAGACGCCGTCCTTCTCATAGCCGGGGCCGTGGACGACGTTTTGGCCAGGGACCTGGACGCGGTCGGCGAGGTTGTAGACGGTGTGAAAGATGGGTTCGTTGTCGCCGAGTTCGACGATTTGGACGTCGGGGTAGATCATCTGGAGGCCGCGCATGAAGCCGGCCCAGTCGCGCTCGCCGTGGAAGTCGTCCACCATCATGAAGCCGCCGCGGTCGAAGAATTTGCGGAGGCGGTCGGCCTGGGGTTGGGTGAGGCGCCAGTCGTTGGGGGAGATGGCGAGCATGAACGGGGAATCTAGTATGTCGTCGCTCTCGATGTCGATGATGTTCTCGATGGACTGAGTATTAACGCGGGTGAGGCGGCGGAGATTAGCGAGGAAGATGCGATCGCCTTTGTTGCAATCGATGCCCCAACGGGCGTAGGAGCGGCCTTCGCGATTGGAGCGGTAGCGGAGGCGGCCGAAGGAGAATTCGCCGGTGACGGCCCAATCGGGCGGGTCTTCTACGGCGTCCTGCATTTCGTGTTCGTACATGGCCCAGCGGCGCGTGCCGAAGCCGAAAAGCGACAGCGCGAAGAGGCTGAGAAAGAGAACTCGCCAACGGAACCGCATGAGCCTAGCTTAGACCAGTTTTATTGGACTGAAAGACGCACTGTATTGGACTCTTTGCCGTTGACGCGAAGTCGGATGTTGGTGGATTGGCCGGCTGGGAATTGTGCGCCAACCCGGATTTGGATGCTGGTCATGCCGACGTAGCCAGGAGTGGCTATGACTTTGATCGGCTGGACGACTTGGTCTCCGGCAATTACTTCTACGGAGTCTGCGAGTGCGAACTCAGCGCCCGAGGGGACTGCGAAGCCAAGGGGCGGGTTATTGCGGAAGGGTCCGATACCGGTGCCGATGAGGTTGATGGTCTCGTTGGGTTTGGCCGGTGCGGCCTCTGTGACAACGCTGCCATCGAGGCGGAGGGCGAAGACGAGGGGCGGTTGATCGACGCTGTCTGTGCCGGATTGCGGGAAGAGGCCGGGGGCGTTGCGGGTGATTTCAAATTCAGCCGAAACGTCGGCTTGGCCGGTGCGGGTGAGAATGAGCTTTTGTTTGCCCGGAGAGAGGTCGTAAGGTAGCTGCGCGTTGATCTGGCTGCCAGAGGCGAAGCTGAGAGGGAGGAAGCCGTCACCGACGCGGGCAACAAGCTCTGCAAGGCTCTGGACCATGGGAGAACGAGGGCCGATTTCCTCTTTGGGCGTCAGATTCGTGCCATAAATCGTGATCAGCGAGCCTGGGGCGACTCGACCGATTGTGCCCTGATCTTGAGGGCCTGTGCCAGCTGAATTGATGATGCCGGCTGGGTCAAGAAAGGGAACCGACTCAAGCTCTGCGATGACAGTGCGGGGGCCACTGACGGTGAGCGTTGCAGTGGGGAAGAGGCCGGCTGTATCGCCGGACCAGCGGCGGAAGCGGAAGCCGTTGGCGGCTTTGACCGTTACGCTGACACGAGTGTCGAGGTTGTAGAAGCCGTCGGGAGAAGAGGGTACGAAGGCAAAGTTGGCGTTACCGGGTGGGTTGGAAAGAGCATTGAAGCGGTAAAGCTGCTTGTAGTTTGCGACGAGGCGGCGGACTTCCTGCGTAAAGCCGATCTGGCGGCTGGCCGGGCCACCATCAGCCCAACCTGCGAATTCCAGCCGCAAAACTTCTGCTTGAGTGACGCTTGGGACCGGTGAGATTGTAGCTGTCTCGGTGGTTAGTTTTTCGATTACGCAAGGAGTTTGGCAATCCTTACCGTCAATGGTGATGGGGAGGCCGGGAGGGTTAGTTTCTACGGAAACCTTGTTCAGCGGCTCATAGGTGGCGACAAGGTAGAGGCCTTTTTCGACCATCGCCTGATTAATTTTAAGAGTCTGAGCGGCGGGGCCACCATTTGACCAGCCTTTGAAGCGCCAGCGGCGACCGTTGGCGTCGAGCGACTCGTAAGGGGCGGAGAAAGGAATTTCCTTGCCAACGCCGAACCAGAAGTTGTCATGGGGCCAGGTGCGGTTGCTGACGATCAGTGGGAGGCGGAGGGCGGGCTGGGTGATGAAGGTGACCCCGGCGGCGCGCAGAAATTTGGCTGTGATTGTGTCCGTGGCAAGATTGGGCCCAGAAACCTCGAAGAGGGCGTTTTGGCCGCCGCCGAAGGACCAGGTATCGAATACGAATTGCTTGCCGGTCTTGTCGAGTTGGAGGTCGGTTGCCGCGAGGAGGCGGGTGCTGCCGAAGAGCCAGACGACGCAGAAGTCGTTCTTGTTGCCGTCGCCGCCCAGTCCGACATTCTGTGGGTTACCGTTAGCATCGCTTACAGTTTGGTACTGCTTGCAGGTGTTCTGAACTCGATCATCGGGGGCTGAGGTGCGAAGGATGGATCGATCTACAATCACGTCGAGCCCAACCGGGTCTGTGGCCAGGCGATAGAACTTGCCGGGCCCGAAGTTGACTTGGATCGTAAACGGCGAAATCAAATTGAATTGGATGGATCCGGGTACGCCCGAGGCACCGACGTTGATGAGCCCTGGATTGGAATTCCAGTCTTTGAATGCGTAGCCGACAGACGGCACGGTAAGAAGCTCGACGGGGCCCTCCGGGCACCAATAGTCACCGCTTGTGGCGAGGATTTGGTCGGTCTGGGTAGCGGAATAGCAGGTCCCCGCCCGAGATTGGACGCTTGTGTAGCCTGGAAGGTCGGCGCAGGCGCCAGGGATGGCTTCAAAGTTTGTTGGCGCGCAACCGACGGAGGGGGTGACAAATCGAAGTCGGTGAAAGCGCGAAACTTTCCATGAGATTTCCTTTAGAAAGGACCACATTCGGACCCGGAGGACCGTTTCTCCGATGCCATTGGCTTGCTGCGTGAAGACTTGTAGGGCACCGGCGGGCGGTTGTTGGACTGCGGCTTCGTAGTAGCCATACGAAATCGGCCCATCTATCGAATATTTTGTGCCCAGGCCGACCTCTTGGACCGGCGTTGTCGATGAGCCTTGATTGTTGCCATCGGAAGCGTTTGCCAGGTTGCTGTTCGGGATGCGAATTGTATGTACGTCACCGATTTGCCAACGGAATTGCTGGATCGAGGTATAGGCAACGTTGTCGACGTAAAACGTATAGCCTGAGCCATTGCCAGCAGGTAGGACTGGCCCGATCCCCACTCCAACAAATGAGCCACTTTGGGCCTGTAATGAGCCGCCGAAACTGCAAAGGAGCGCGAGTCCGACCAATCCGAGGGTGCGCTGAAGTAATGTCATGGGTCTTGTGCTTCTCCTGTTCTGATCGGCGAAAAAGGCGGAGACCTTTATGCGTTCTTACGCACAAGAGCCTCCGCCTTTTGCCTTAGCCTGGGCTAAGTTATTTAGCGTAGTACTGCTGAGTTTTCCGTTTGCTTGACGGTGATTTCGGTGGGGCTGTGCGCTGCGACTTGCTCAAAGAGCCTGGAGGTGTTTGTGGCGCGGATTGTTTCGAAGACTTCGTGCCAGATGCGCAGACCGGCAAATAGGTCATTTCGCGCTTCGATCTCTTGATTGCTCCATTTGGGGCCTTCTTGCCAGGCTTCCGGTAGGGCGGCAGTCAACTGGCCGAAGCACTCGTGATAGCTTGTGCCGGTGAGCTGGATGGAACGCAGTGCTTCGCAGATTCGGTCAGTCTGGCGCATGCCGACGCGCTCGGCGTCCAGATCCTTCCAGTAATCATGAGGGTTACGCTTTTGGCGGACCCAGGGATCGCCGAATGCAACGATTTCACCGAAATGCTGAGCGATTCGATTGACCAGATAGCTGGCCCAGATGTCGTCGTAGCGTCCGATGTAAGGGCTCAGGAAATAGGCGGGAATGACGTCGCGCTTGAGGCCCGTATTTTGCGAGTTGAAGGGGCTCCAGGTGCCGGGTTCGAGAGCGAAAGACCCGGGGGACGTGTCCTTCCAGCCGCGCACCTGAATCGTGCGGTGCATGCGGGTGAGGGCGTCGATGTCGGGATCGTCCAGCCAGAAACCGGCGTTGACAGCGACGTTGACGCGCTTAGAAGTCGTGGCAGTGAAGGCCTCATGATCTTTCCAGCGCAGTTCCTGCGGATATCCGCGGTGGTAAAAGGGCTGGTTGCTTGCGTCCTGGAGTTGCGCGCAGACGTTGTACCAGCCGCTGGTGGAAGTGATCGTCGGTAAATCGACTGTGCGCCCGACACGGCCGTGGAGGCTCACGAAGTCCTGGTTCATGATCCAGTTGTCGTCATCAATCGTGATAATGGTGTCGGCACCGTTTTCCCAGGCGCGCAGGATGCCGACGTTGCGGCGCTGGATGGAATCAAAGCGCAGGTGCTGCCATAACTCGGGGAAGCGCGGCTCGAGATACTGGCGCTGGGCCTCAATGTCCAAGTACTCAGTGGGGTAGAAGTCTCGATTGAGTTGGGCGCAGAATTCTTTGACCTCCGCTGGCGTTTTGCGGTCTCCGATTACGACAAAGTCGAGATCGGTATGGCCGAAGTCCTTGGCGTTTTTGGCGTAGACGCGCAGAAGCTCGGGGATGTAGATGGTGGTGGTGACGATGGTGGTTTTCATAGTTGATTAGTCCTCCAGAGTGATGCCTGCGGCGAGGCGTGCACGGGCTCCGGCGAGCACGCGGGCCATGCCTTCTTCAATCGAAATTTCGGGTTTCCAACCCAAGAGGGTCTCCATCTCGGTGGGGTTGGCATAGCGGCTGGCGACGCCGACCGGCATGCCGATCTGGGGCTTCACCTCGGCGTCATAGCCAGCGATGGAGACGAAGAGCGAGGCGAGCTCTTTGAAGTTGGTGAGCCTGCCGCTGCCGATGTTGACAGCGCGCCCGTCCGAGATGCGGTCGATGGCGAGGATGAGTGCGGTGATGCAGTCCTCGATGTGGACGAAGTCGCGGCCTTGCTCGCCGGTGCCCCAGACGGCGATGGGCGAATCGCCGCGGGCGGCGCGGTAGGCGATGGCTGGGACGGGGTAGGTGAGGTCCTGATCTTCGCCATAGCCGGAGAAGGGGCGCACGCAGGCGACGCTCATGCCGTAATGCTTGGCGGCGACGTAGCTTAAGTATTCGCCCGTGAGCTTGGACCAGCCGTAGGTCATGTCGGGCATGCCGATCTTGCCGTTGGGGAAATCGATCGCGTTTTCTTCGAGCGCGACGTGGCCGTCGGTGGATTGCAGATGGACCGGATAGGCGGCGCTGGAGCTGGCGTAGAGGATTTTTTTGATGCTGGCGCGGTTGCGTGTGGCCCAAAGGAAGAAGACGCTGTCGATGCCGAGGTCGATGGCGACTTCCATGGGGTCTCCGTCGATTTTCTTGCGGCCACCAACAACGCTGGCCAGATGGAAGACGCGGTCGAAACCGGGGAGAAGTGGCGCGTCGCCGCGCGGGATGATGGCGAGCTGGCCGAGGAAGAAGGGCAGGGCATCGCTGGCGATGAAGGTGAGCGAGCTGTTTGGTAGCGTGAAGCGGAGGAGGCCGCCGGGGAGCTCTTCACGACCGGTCGCTTCAGTTAGCCAATGGTCCGGGTGGAGGCCCGTCGACAGATTGTCGATGCACCAGACGTCGGCTTCCAGAGTGAATAGGCGGCGGAGAAGATGACGGCCGACAAAGCCGCATCCACCGGTGACAAATGCACGGCTCATGCGTAAGTTTCCTTTTGCGCGGCGGCAAGAGTGGCCGCGTCGACGAGTAGTTCGTTTTTCGAACGGAAGCGGGTTTTCAGAGCGATTCTGAAATAGAGGAAGTTGCGCCAGAAGGGGTTGTGCGACTCGCCTTCAATGCGGGCCTTCCAGGTAGTGGGAATTTCTTTGACGCGCGCGCCCAGGCGCAGGGGTTTGAGCATCGTTTCGAGTAGGAGGGGGTGGCGTAACTCCTCCCAACGGATCTTTTTGACCCAATCGATCTTGAAGACGCGGAAGCCGTAGGTGAGGTCGCTGAGCTCTGTGCCGTAGAGGAGGGCGAAGGATTTCTGAAAGATGAAATTGGCGAGGTATTTGACGGGGTTGTAGCCTTCAAAGGCTTGTGATCCGCCCTTTTCGCCGCGCCAGCGCGTGGTGGTGACGATGTCCCAATCGCCGTCCCGGGCGGTGGCGAAGATGTGGCGGACGTCGTGGGGGTTGGTTTCGAGATCGCTGGCCATCATCAGGAGATGGGTGCCTTTTGCCCAACCGAAGGCGTCCTGCATGGCACCGCCGAGGAAGGGCTTTTTCTGATCTTTGGTGAAAATGAGGCCGGGGTGCTCGGCTGCCAGTGATTCGGCTGCCGCACGCGCCTGGGGCTTGGTGATCTTGCCCATGACGATCAGAATTTCGTGGATGTCGGAACGGTTTTCTGCGAGGAGGATACGGACGGTTTCACGCAGGCTCTCGGTCTCGTCGACGACGGGAAGGATGACGGTTGCTTGGAATAGAGTTGTCGCCATTTTAAGCCTCTTAAAAAGATGGGCCGCTTCGGCTTTCGCTTCTGCAGCCCGAGATAAAACCCGCAGGAATGTTCGTTCGAGTAGTTGATCGGGCGTCTAAGGCTTTCTCTTTAGTCATTTAGTTCGATTTTTTAGGGTCGATGCGCCGGTAGATGCGGTATTCGCCGAAGCTGGCGGCGAGAGTGTATTCGTTGTTGAGCAGATGATTGACATGTTTGGCTACGGCGGGTTCATCTAGAGCGAATAAAGTGTCGTAATAAGCGTTCCAGTGATCGAGAACGATCCAGTCGCGCCGTTCGCCAGTGTGGAAACCGAGGCGGATGTCTTCGCGATAGCCGGTGAAATCGTGCTCAATGCCCCAATAGGTGGGAGCCCAGAGGGACTGGGAGGAGGATCTTAGCCTGTCCAGCTTGGTATGGGCGGCGTTGAATTGGGACTGCCGGGGAGAGTCGATCATTTTTGCAGTGACGGCCGTGAGGTGAGCGATGACGAAGAGGGCGCAGAGGACTGTCGCGAGGACGCGAGAGTAGTTGCGGCGGTGCCAGAGGGTCCAGATCGATTTGGCGAGCCAGATATCCCAAAGCGGAGTGAGGAAGATCAAGTAGTTTTGAGACTTGAAGCTCATCAGAAAGGTAAAGAGGAGCAGTTGAATCGCGCAGAGGCCGGCCAGCAGGCCCGTTCTTGATTTGATCGTAGTGCGGAAACGGGTGAGAACAATTACGAAGACTGCGGCGTAGAGAAAGGGAACACAGCGCAGGATGTTGGGTACCGAACCGAGCCAGACGGGCCATACGCCGTAAGCAGCCAGATAACGGACGGCGATTTCAAGCCAGAGCATCTCCCCAGGCTTGGCGAGATAACGGGTGCGGATGTTGGCCCTACCGGCGAGGTTTGCTCCGAATTGAATCTGGAAAAGTCCCCAATCGGGGGCGATGTAGAAGGCCCAGAGAGCAGCGGCAACAAGATAGGGCAGGGCAGAGAGCGCGACCAGTATCCAGGAGAGTCTGGAGCGATCGAGGTAAAGGATGATAGCGGCCAGGGACAGGGCGGCATAGGCGGCGTTTGGATGGTGTAGAGCGCCAAGGGCGAGGCAGGAATTGCTGACGAGCAAAGCCTTAGCCATCGAATGTTTGCGAAAGCTAAGGTAGCTGAGCCAGGCAGCCCAGCCGAGAACGGCCGTCTGGATGTCCATTCGAGCGTCGGCGCTGGACCAGAGATAGGTGAGATCGATCGACAGAAGAAAAGTAAAGAGAAGGGTGAGTCTGGGATTGCGCCAGGTCCATTGCACCAGCGCACCGAGTAATAGCAGGCCCAGGGCACCCCAGAGCAAGCCATAAAGCCGGGGCGTCGTCAACCCCGGGCCCCAGAGTTTATACCAACCCGCGAGCAGCCAGAGATGCATAGGGGGGATGACGAGGGTGCGCTGGTTAATCCCAGTGAGCGTTTTGTCGAGGTAGTGGCCGGTGGGTTCCAGCGCGGGCGTGCCGTTGCTGGCGTGGAAGGCCATCTGGTGGGCAGGGCCGGTGAACCAGCCTTCGTCACACCACGGGGATTTGACGGCGGCGATGGCCACGCCAAGGGCGAGGAGTAAAAGGACGGGCAAAGTCCAGATCGGTAAGGGGCGGCGCCAGTCCACAAGGGGGAATCGGCTGATTTTGCGGGAATCATGAGTTTCAGCGTCGGCTTTGCTTTTTGTAGCGGCGTGGCACCATCCGAGTCACGAATGACGGATCATGGTAATCGTGCCGTTTGGTGTAAGCATTCGATTGGACCGAAAGGCGAAGATCACTTTGGTGGTGGCGATCCTGCTTGCCGGGATTCTGCTCTATTACTCGTTTCGCGGCATCGACATGGCGGAACTGGAACAGACCCTCAAGAGTGCGCGGATGGCGCCGCTGGGGCTGGCTGTGCTGACCTCGATTCTTGCGCTGTGGTTGCGATCCTATCGCTGGCGGGTTCTTTTGAACGGCTCTGAGTCGCTTCCGTTGGGGACCGTGTTCTGGGCGAATGCGCTTTGTTATCTGGGGAATAATGTGCTTCCGGCGCGCATGGGGGAGCTGTTGCGTGTCGAGGCGTTGAAGCGGAGCCATGATATTTCGCGTAGCTACCTATTGGCTACCGCGCTGATCGAAAGGGTGATGGATGCCGGGGTTCTGGTGATGTTTACCAGCATTGCGTTGATGACGATTCAGGGCTTGCCGGAGTGGCTGCAACGGGCGAGCAAGACGTTTAGTGTCCTGAGCGTGATTGGCATTCTGACGCTGTTTCTGCTGCCGCATGCCGAGTCGAGGGTAATTTCACTGCTGTCCCGGATTCCGAAAGTATCGGGCGTAGCGTCTCGCTTTCTTGACGGGTTAAGGTCTTTGCACAGTTGGTGGCGGTCTTCGTTGTTCTTTCTGTTGACGCTGATCATTTGGCCGCTGGATTCGTATACGGGGGTTTTGGTTGCCAATTCGATTGGCGTCCCGCTGGATTTTCAGACTTCGATGGTGGTGTTGGCGGCGCTTGGGCTGTCGAGTGCGATCCCTTCGACGCCCGGTTATGTGGGTGTGTTTCAGTTTGTGGCTGTGAACGTGCTGAAGCCGTTTGGGATTGCGAGTTCTGCGGCTCTGGCGTGGATTCTGATTTACCAGGCCGTGAATTATATCGTGCAGACGGTGTTTGGGCTGATTGGGTTTGGGGTGTTGTCGAAACAGCAGGCGGCGGGTGCCCGCAGCGATCTCAACCGTTGACGAGTAGCCAATTGAACATCCGCTCCCTGGAGCATCCTGGGGAAAATCACGTTTGGAAGTGGAGCGAAAGTACTAAACTCGCGACATAATTCCTAATGAAAACCTCTGAGGCCGCCGATTACCTCCAAGACAAAGGAGAGAGTGGCAAATGGCGAATCTAAATGCTGAGTATTGGGCGGGGCATAATGTTCTCGTGACGGGGGGCGCTTCATTCATCGGAAGTCACCTTGTCGAGCGGTTGGTGTGGGCCGGAGCGAAAGTTCGCGTCGCAGACAACTTGTCTAGTGGAAAAACGGAGAACTTGATTCAAGTTGCCGGAGACGTGGACCTCCGAGTGGGAGACTTGCTTGATCCGAGCTTTGCCACTGAAGCGAGCCGTGGAGTCGACACTGTATTCCATCTTGCGGCTGACCATGGAGGCAGGGGCTACATAGACACGCATCCCGTGGAATGTACGACGAACATGATCCTGGACGGAAATGTGTTTCGGGCCGCCCATCGAGCGGGCGTAGAACGAGTCTCGTTCGCGAGCTCAGCCTGCGTTTACCCCGTGCATCTTCAGGAACTCCCCCACGACGGAAACATGGTTTACCTAAAAGAAGAGTGGGCCAATCCATTTGTAAGGAATGCAGCTTCCTCTGACGGGGAATATGGCTGGGCGAAGCTGATGGCCGAAATGGCGCTGAGCGCTTATCATCGGCAATATGGCATGAAGACGTCTTCTTGCCGCTTCTTCACGGTATATGGCGAACGCGAGAACGAGACGCACGCAGTTGTCGCGTTGATCGCCAAAGCGTATGTACGGATGGACCCCTATGAGATCTGGGGCACAGGACAACAAGACCGAAATTTCACATACGTCGCGGACATTGCTGACGGGATGTTACGTGCTGCGGCGGAGATCACGGATGGGTCGGCGATCAATATTGGAACCGACGAGCACGTCAAGATTATCGATTGCGCGGAAGCGATTTTTAGGCATATGAATTGGCGTCCGCAGGAGTTGTTCTTCGATACATCGAAGCCCGTTGGAGTGTTTAGTCGCGCTGCTGACTTAACCCGAATGAGAGAGAGATTGGGATGGACGCCGCAGACCAGTTTTCAAACCGGTTTGGAACGGACGATCAACTGGTACTGCAGAACTTATTCTGCGCCCTTAGTTGCAGTGAAGCTTCAATTGGCTTTGACGGAGCGATAAGGCAATGAGCCAACTTCAGATACTATTACCGATCTATAACGAGAGCGAAAGCATACGTGCAACCGTCCTTGAAATTCATGCCGTGCTCAAGCCGATCGTCGACCATGAATTCCTTCTTTGCGAGGATGGGAGTACGGACAACACTAAGGAGGTTCTGCGCGAATTAGCGACCGAGGTGCCGGCACGATTGGAATTGGGTGAAGAGCGCAAGGGGTACTCAAAGGCCGTCCGGGACGGTATGTTGAAATCGACAGCCGAATGGGTGCTGTGTCTCGATTCCGACGGGCAGTGCGACCCGAAGGACTTTGCGAAGTTCTGGCAGGCACGGGAGATGGCCGATGTCCTAATTGGATGGCGCGTTAACCGGGCAGACAACGTGGTTCGGAAGGCGATGTCCCGAAGCTTCTATTTGGCCTGGCAGATGCTGTTGGGAGGACCCATACACGATCCAAGTTGTCCGTTTTTGTTAGCCCGCCAGGAAGTTGTCCATTTTCTGGCAAAGCGCTCCGGCCGTATGCGCCAAGGCTATTGGTGGGAATATATGGGTCGAGCGTTTCGCCAAGGCCTCAGCGTTCTTGAGTTTCCAGTAAATCACCGGGAACGCGCGGCTGGGGAAACTCAAGTATACAAATGGAACAAGATTCCAGGGATTGCGTGGAAGCACGGGATTGCCATGTGGCAGATTTGGGCAGAGACTCGAAATCCGGAAGTCATCCAGTTCAATTTTAGAGAGTTGGGAACCCAGCTTCAGTCACTTGACCAGCAGATCCGGGTGGGTACAATGGCGGCAGGAAATACAGAGAGTGTTGCTACAGAGACAGTCACCAGATCGCGATAAAGCCTGGATTGTCCGAGTCGCAAATCGTCCCGCAGGTTTCTTCGCCGTTTTCAGCCTTCTATACTGGATTTGGGCTATCCGCTTTGCCACAGTAAAAGTACTCTGGTACGACGAGTTGTGCGGGATTTTCCTGGCAGACCTTGGAAGTTTTGCCCAGATTTGGACACGCATCCAAGAGGGCATAGAGCTTAACCCGCCCTTAGCATTCTGGGTGATGGCGATACTTCGAAAGAGCTTCGGCGATAGTGCAGCCGTCAGCCGAATTCATGCGATCGCCGGATTCTGGGTAATGCTTGGTTGCATTTTTGATCTAGTGCGGCGTCGATTTGGAGGAGTTTATGCCGCACTTAGCTTAGTTATCCCGCTCGTTAGCTTTGCCTCATATTACTCGCTGGAGGCGAGACCCTATGGCCTGCTGATGGGCTTTGCCGGGATCGCCGTCTGGGGCTGGATTTCTGCATCAGATAATAGCAATCGCAAAGTTGGAATTAGTCTGCTCGCGATATCGGGATGGGGCTTGGTATACAGCCACTATTACGCACCCTACACGCTGGCGGCTATCGGATGTGGAGAGTTAATTCGGAGTAGATTCTGGTCAAAACAAGGACGTTGCATTGACTGGGCGATCTGGGTGAGCCTCGCTTGCACCATAATTCCATTAGTCACATTGTTACCGTTGCTGCGGACTGCACATTCGGGCGGCGATGCTTTCTGGTCGGGTGTCCACTTCAGCCAGCTACTGCAGACTTACTCGAGTATTATTCTGGCCGCCGGTATTCTGTTGGTTCCGCTTTTGATTGGGATCCAACAGCGAGAGCCAGAAGACAGTGGGCCTAATTTGCAACTTCCTCTGGGCTGGCGACTTCACGAAATCATTTGCTTCGGTGTGCTGATGGCAATGCCAATCGTAATGTTTGTCGTCGCTCTTTCAGCGACGCACGCTTTTTGGGCTCGATACATGTTGCCGACGGTATTAGGATTTAGCCTTGCGGTGCCCGGAGGAATGGCGGCAACGCTTCCACTTCGCCGCAATCTACACCAATCGATTTTGAAAATTGTGTTATGGGGCGTCGCCGTTCCATGGACACTTTTTCAACTGGTCAGCTTGACTCAACCCACTGCAATCAATCGACAACTCTATGTGTCCCACTTCGCAGAACTGGAAAGGGAGAATCTACCGATGGTGATTGCAAGAGACTTTCTTTTCCTCCCTGCCTACCACCATGGTACGGATTTACTGAAGAAGCGACTGGTGTACTTAACGGATATAGAAGCCGCCCGAAAGTGGCAGGGATTCGTTACTGGTGAGGTGACACTTAGCGTTCTGAGCCAATTCAAACCGATTCCATTACACGAGTACGAAGCCTGGACTAGGATTCATCGGCGCTTCGCGCTGTTACGTCCTCATGATTCGTCTTGGATCATCCAGAAGCTGACTTCGGACGGAGCGAAGTTCGAACTTCGATACTCAGAGTATGACGAGGAGTTAGCCGACTTCCAGGACTGGCTCATTGTGACATTACCGGAACTTAAAACAACTGCGCAACCGTCAGCGGGCGGTCGGCTTTCTTCCAAGCCTGTAAGTACAACGGCGCAACCATTGCCGCTGCCTCCTGCTTCCCTTGCGCCTTGAGGCTCTCCAGCAGGCCGAACAGCGCTCGGCCACTTTTGCGGTTGTTAGTCAGTTCTTGCCGGAAGACTTGCTCGGCGTCAGTCAGCTTGCCCGCGCTCAATAACACTGCTCCCAGCGCTTCGCGCGATGGCGGGTAGTACCAGTCTGCCGGCTCGTCATAGGCGAGGGCGTCTTCAGAGGCGACAGCGCGCTCCAGCGACCCGATCGCAGCAGCATAGTCCATTTTTGCGTAGGCGATTTTAGCCTCCAGCACGGCTGCTGCAATCGCCATTACGTCCTTTTCCTTGTTCAAGCCGAAGCCGCGCTCGTCTGCGAGGGCGGCGACCGCCGTTTTAAAACTTTCGAGGGACGTGGCTGCGGCAGCGGAGTTGCCTTTGGCTGCATGCGCCATCCCGGTTGCGAATAGGTAGATATTGTTGACACTCAGGCTGAAACTGGAGGGGGGCGGCATGGCAAGAATTTTGTCCCACTGCTGGAAACGGACTTCCAACATCAGGGGCATTGCGAGCGACGACTCGAAGCTTGGAATCATTCTCGCCAGTGGTTCTAACTGTTTAGCCGCTGCGCCAATTGCGTCGCGTGCGCCCGTGTAATTGCCCATCATGCTCTCCGCTGCACTTAGGAAGTGTAAGTTATGCACCCAGTAAGGCTTGTAGTAAGTGGGGGCACCGATGGAATCGAAATACGCTTTGTCCAGCGCCGCGGCCTTGCGATTGAGCACGGCAGATTCTTCATAGTTACCGGTTCGCATATAGATATGGGCTGGCATGTGGACCAAGTGTCCACTGGAGGGCGCGAGTTTACTCAGCACTACGGCACTCGGCAGTGCGCGCTCCGGATTTCGTGAGGCTTCAACCGCATGGATGTAGCTGTGATTGGCGCCGATGTGCTCGGGATTGCGTCGCAGGACGCTTTCGAGCAGCTCTTCGATTTCGAGAGTGTAGGTGTTTGGTTTTCCGTCTTTCGACCAAAGTTTCCAGGGTGTGAGATTCATGAGCGCGTCGGCTGCCAGTGTCTGCGCATCGAGATCGTCAGGGAACTGCTGCGCTACTTCGCGCATTGCTTCGGCGTAGGCCTTATCGAGGGAAGCACGGTTGCCTGGGTTCTCTTTGGAATAGCGGCGGACGAGAGCGCCGATGTAGGCAGCCTCGCGGGGGTAACTTTTGGAGGCAAGCGACTGGGCCCGCTGTGCGGCCCCATAGGCGGGGGCGGCATTCTCTGGCATCAAGGGGGCATTGATGTTATTGCCCAATGCAAACGAGAGGCCCCACCAGCACATGGCGCAGTCAGGGTCTAACTCAGTGGCCTTGCGAAAACTTGCAGCAGCTTCAGGATGATTAAACGCGTAGACGAGGCGGAGGCCCTGATTGGCCCACTTTCGGGCAGCAATGCTTTTGCTCGACACCTCAAAGCGGAGTTCGCCGTAGCCGGGCAACTCCCTGGCGACAAGATTGCGGGGGACGGGTTCGCCGTGTTGGGCCAGCGCGGCGAGGGCGGTGAATGATGCGAGCACTAGACGCGCTGCATGTTGATTGGATCCCATTGGAAGGCAACTCCTTTTTCAGTACTCTCATTGCACAGGAGGGCGGGCGCGGCTGCGCGGAAGCCAAATGTGCCGTCCTCCACCGGGGGGCGGAGGCCGCGGATGGACTGCGCAAAAGCCTCGTGGTGCAGCCTGTGGGCGTCGGCCTGCGCCGTAAACTTGTACTCGCTGTCAGGCTTTGGCGGCGCGAGATTTGGTGGATACAGCTTGCGATATTCCTTCAGGAACGCATCCTGGTCCTTCTGGGCAAATGTGCTGATCGAGTAGCCGGGTTCTGTCTCTCGAGTGTGCTTTTCGAGGCGCAGCGAGTTGTAAGATGCGGTCATGATTCCATCGCTGCCGACGAAACGAAAGCCAAATTGTTCGGCTGCGACGCCACTGGCGAGATTGACGCGCAGGGCGAGGGTGAAGGCGGGGTGGGCCGCAGACTTTGGATAGTCGAGGACTGCCAGCATGACGTCAGGCGCGTCGCGGCCGTCTTTCCAATAACGCACACCGCCGCTGGCGAAGACCTTGGTCGGGCCTAAACTACCCACGACTGTGTGGAGGCCGCTGAGTAAGTGGATGAATAAGTCGCCTGCGACGCCTGTGCCGTAGTCGCCGTAGTTACGCCAGCGAAAGAGGCGCACGGGGTCGAAGGCATGCTGCGGGGCGTGACCGAGAAATCGGTCCCAATCGATGTCTTCTTGTTTTAGAGCGGGGGGAAGGGAATACTGCCAGGCACCCATTGAGGTGTTGCGGTCAAGCCAGGCCTCGACTAGATTCAGTTCGCCGAGGGCACCCTGCCGATAGAGATCGCGCGCCTTTAAGAACACATGGGAGCTGACGTATTGGCTACCCACCTGCAGCACTTTGCCACTGGCCTTTTCAGCAGCGATGACGCCTGAGCCTTCAGAAACCTTTTGTACCATCGGCTTTTGACAGTAGACGTGCTTGCCTGCCTGGAGGGCCTCTGTGGTGATTCGGGCGTGCCAATGGTCGGGCGTCGCGATCAGGACTGCGTCGATATCTTTGCGCGCCAGGATCTCGCGATAGTCGCGCGTCGTGAAGGTGGCTGCACCGTAAACTTCGCGCATCCGGTCCAGGCGGCCCTGGTAGATGTCGCAAGCCGCTACAAGTTTGGTGCCGGGTTGGGAAGTTGCATTGCGGGCGTCGCCCTGGCCCATGCCCCCGCAACCGATGAGGGCGAGTTGAATTTGGTCGTTTGCTGGTGCCACGCCCATATTGTCTCGCAAAAATAGTTATTTCAATTGCGATCCTCCGAGACGAATAGTAGTAAGACACACAGAAGTCGTAGAGTAACTACGATGGCCGGTAGAGTAGAAGCGCCAAATTACGGTGCTCAGCCCGGAGGGCAGGAAGGCTTCGTTCTGGCAGGCACCGATCATGGTCATCCCGTAGGCGATACACTCATTTCCATGAGAACTACGCTGTTTGCCGCTGCGCTCGCGATCACTTTGAGCGTCAATGGCCAGGAGACGTCGGCCGTTTTTGACTGGGACAAACTGGTGGTCAAGAAGACTGCCACAGGCGAGCGCCGCGAGATTATCAACCGTCCAACCGCAACGATGAAGAACCTTGAGAGTCATGCGACTACGCTTGAGGCGGGCCTGGTGCCTCATGCTCCACATCGGCACATGGACGAGGAAATCGTAATTGTGAAGGAAGGAACGATGGAGGTAACGATCGAGGGAAAGACGCAGCGCGGCGGGCCGGGGTCGATGTTCTTTATCGCCTCCAACGAGATGCACGGCTCCAAGAATGTAGGCGCGGGTCGCGCCACTTATATCGTGTTGCGAATCGTTACTGAGGCCAGCTCAAAACACTAGTCTGGCACCGAGATGGATGCTGCGCGGCGCTGAAATCAGTCCACTCTCAAGACAATGAAGCGGGTAAGGACCTCTGTTCCATAAGTCCAGGGCAAGTAGCCGAATTGATTTGAATAAAAGCCAGCGCGGCCATATCCGCCGAAGATTCTTCCTCCGGGTGCGCTAATCTCGTGACGCTCTAACTCGGTGAAGTTAGGGACGACTTCCATCTCATCCTTGATCCAACTCGTATTAACGACTACGATGTCACCCTGGCGCGGCAGTGGCGGCGTCTTGCTTAGCACCTGCGCACCCGCCTTTTCGGCGTACCAGTAGTAACCCCAGCTTCCGGCGAACCAGACTTTTTCGCCAGCTCTGACCCGTGGAGCAATGAGCCTGGCCGCGCCATCGCGCCAGGCACCAGCCAATGTAGCATCAGCAGAGAGGATCAGTATTCCGATGAGTGCGCCACTGAGGACCGCGATGCCGGTGAGTTTTTTAGTAAGGCGTGGCGCAAGTAACAATGCTGCGGCCGGTGCGCAGGCCACCAGATATTTCGAAGGAAGGTGGACATATGGCAAGGCGGCCAAGGGAATCAACATCCAGGTGAAAAGAAATAGCTGTACGAGATCGTAACGCCTTAAAGCGTCCAGCAAAATATCGAGAAGTGCAAACGCTGACAATACGGCGAGGGGGAAGATCCAAGCCAGGACAGAATCAGTGATGAAGACTACTGGCGCGATTACCGCAATTAACGGGAGCAGAAAAGAGTAGGGCAGATTCCGCCATCGCGTGATCAACCAGGGGACAGTCACCGGAGCAACCATCGCCCAGTGAGCCAGAAATGCAATCAGGTTTCTGGCTGCCATGGCTGTCGACGAAAGATGAAGTGGTCCTTGAAAGGCCCCGGCTGCTGGGTTTAGGGGATCGCGTATCAGACGCACTGTGACTAACATCAGGAACAAAGCAAGCACTAGTGGCCACAATCGGAAAAGCCAGGATTTAAATTTGCTTATTGCGTTCCCTGGCGAAGAATCGTCCCAGAGCAGAACTGACCCGGCACCGGTCATCAGGACCAAATGGGGTCGACAAAATATCCCGAGCACTAAAAGAAACGAGAAAGCAAGTCCCTGATGCCATCGACTTTCTTGCTTGAATGCGAGGAGACGTTCTGCTGACAAGACGCCGAATGCCATGGCCGGGACATCAGGCATGGCGGTTCCAGCCATCGCCAGGACGCACGGAGTCCCGGCCAGGAGGAAGGCGGCGGCCCTGGCTTGAGATTCCGATAAGCCCAGGCGCAATGCAAGTCGCACTGTGCCGAGGATGCCGAGGACAAGCAGGAGGAACCAGGTCAAGTGAGCGACCCATTCAGATCCACCGGCGAGGATCGCAGGGACGAGCAATAAGTAAGCCACGGGAGTATTCGGGTACACTTCGGATGCCCGTTCTTTGTAGGCTGACATCCAAACCATCTCGAAGGCACTGGGGTGTAGCGGATCAACGAGCATTTGTTCGGCACCGCGCAGAAAGGTTGGATCATCAATCGTGAAGGCTTTGTTCGAAAACGGCGCGAGGATCAGTGCTGCAAGCAGGATCGCCCCTAAGGAACAACGAATGACCACAGGGGTCTTAGCCAGATTCATCCGTTTGAGCTTAGCAGTGTCTAATTAAAGAACTTCTATTTCTACCATTGCCGCTTGCTCTCAACGATAGTATGATGAGCGGCATGGCAGCGAAATACGAACTCAAGAAGACGAAGAGCGGATTCAACTTCAACCTCAAAGCGCCGAATGGAAAGTACATTCTCACGAGCGAAGTCTATGTAGAAAAGAGAAGCGCCTTAAAGGGAGTTGAGAGCGTACAGAAGAATTCTGGCGGCGAACGACAGTACGAACTGCGTAAGTCGAAAAAGAACGAGCCTTACTTTGTGCTGATTGCCAAGAATGGTGAGATTATTGGCAAGAGCGAAATGTATAAGACGATGAAGGGGTGCCGCAATGGCATCGCCTCCTGTCAGAAGTTTGGTCCTGGGGCGCGACTGGAAGACATGGCTACTCAGGGCTGAGTTCAAACTTATGGGGCAGGGGCTGGGCCGCTGCTCGCTGTTCGCGAACGATTGCAGCTTCCAGCAGGTCGAGTGACTTCAAGGCATCCATCAACTCCGGCGAGGAACGCTTCTGCAGCGGGATCTGCACTTGCCGCCAACGAGTGTTGTGGATGGCGCTGTGTTGCAGTGTCAGCGCATGAACTACGGCTGCCTGCTCTGCCATTGGTGTCTGCAATTCTGCCAGGTTGACACCAGCGGCCAGTTTGGCAGAGCTCAGCGATTCAATCTTTTGACCGTCGATACGCAACGAATAGTTGCCCGCCGCAAGGCCTCGCACCTTGAGTGGCTGACGGTTGAGCGACTCAAAAAAAGTGGAAGAGGCTACTGCCAGCGCTGTAAGTGGATCTTTCATGTCGACCGGCATGGGTAGTGCTTCGTCCAGT
The DNA here is from genome assembly GCA_038206015.1 of Bryobacterales bacterium. Lineage (GTDB taxonomy): Bacteria > Acidobacteriota > Terriglobia > Bryobacterales > Bryobacteraceae > Bryobacter. Next base: position 29,124 of record JBBRBI010000036.1, read on the forward strand.
TGAGTCCAGGAAAGCGACTTACCCGAAGCACGCAGTTCTGTTACCTGACTATTACGGGTTGTCAGCACGGATTTGCTGGCGGCATCGATCTCGACTTCGCTGACCAGGGCGGGTGCGTTCCAGGCCAGGAGCAGCGCTTTGGCCATCAAGAGGTGACCGGCGGCACCGGGGTGGACGCGATCCGGGATTAACTTCGCGGCCGAGGGTGGGTCGATAACATTAGCTTTAGCGAGATCGGCTGTAACAGGGCGATTTAGATCGGCGACACTCAGCTTCTCAGTGATGGCTAGCTCCTGTAGAAAGTCGGAGTAGCGTAAGAGCACGCTATTGTAACCACCTTCAAACAATGGCGCTCTCGTGACGTCATCGTAGGGGCTAGGTTGGATGAGCGTGATACGGGCAGCGGGCAGTTGGCGTTTGAGTACGCTGACGATGTGCTTAGTGCCGTTTGCGAACTCATCGAAGATGGTGGGATCGAAGGCACGATAGCGGCCATCGTTCATACCCAGCATGATTGTGACGACCGTTGGGTCATAGGGAATTACGTCCCGCCACAACCTCACGTCCACTGGCCCACCAGCTCCGCCAGAAACCCGATCGCCACCCCAACCGGAGTGGACAAAGCTGATGTTGGCCTTTGGGAATCGCGTCACGACATAGGTTTCGGCGAATGTTGTGTAGAGGCGTTGATCAGTAATGCTGTCGCCAAAGAAGACGACGCGATCATTCTGTTTCAGTGCGAAGGGCTGTTGGGCTGGAGCAAATTGCGCCAAGGCAAGGAGGCCGAGAATCGTGTGAAGAAGCATGAGGTTCGCCTCACACTATATCGCTATATCGCGGCCAGGATCTCGAGGGCGTTTGGAGAATCGCTGTGCACGCACACGGTGTCACTGAAACTGGCCAGGCGTTGGATCTGGGCATGTGCGACGACTGGGTCTTCGATCAGTGCGTCTGGCTCGCTTCTTGGAACCAGAAGGCCGTCGGCGGTATAGCGACGATCAGCGAAGGACTCGCGCAACACTTGAAAACCCTTTGCCCTGAAGACATCGATCATGACGCTGTTAGCAAGACCGAGAAGTACGACATCGGATGCCACTCGGCGGACGCCTTCAGCGATGGCTGCGGCCACGTCGCCGTCGCTTGCCGCCTCGTTGTAGAGGGCTCCGTGCGGCTTGACGTGATAAAGCATAAGACCCGCTTGCGCTGCAGCATTGATGGCTAGCGCTACTTGCTCGGCGACGAACTGCGCGATGGAATCGAGGTCATATTTGACCTTATAGAGGGAACGTCGGCCAAAGTGTTCGGGGTCAGGATAGCCAGGATGGGCGCCGACCCGAACGCCTGCCTCTGCCGCCTCTGCCATCGTGGCGCGAGTCAGTTCGCGATCACCGGCGTGGGCGCCGCAACACACATTGGCCAGATCGCACAGCGCCAGAATTTCGCGCTGCCGACCGCTCTGTTGCAGGGGCCACGATTCTCCAAGATCGCAGTTGATGAGAAGCTTGGACGGCATGACTTCAGTTTAGGACTGGCTTAGGGGGCGATGGTGGCCCAGGATTCTGTCAGGCGTTTTAACAATGCACGAGCCGTTTCAAGGCTGACGCGGCCAAAGCGAATTTCCTCGCGTGGCCGCAATTGTCCGAGAGCCTCAAGGTCAGCCCGGATCACCGAAGCAAGGATCGGATAGCCACCGGTTGTCGGATGGTCGGCTGCCAGCACTTGTGGGATGCCCGACGGAGGAACCTGAATCGCACCATGCCAAGCACCTGCGCTGACCATTGGCGCGGTGGGCGCGGGCAGCGCCAAGCCTTCCAGGCGAATCGCGGTTCTGCTGGATTGATCGGTCACACGATAGACTGTGCCGGTGAAAAGTGACATTGCCTCTGGTGGGAACTGCGATGCGTGCGGCCCGTCGACGACGCGAATGACCTTGGTCGCGCCATTGTAGAGCGGGGAATAGGCGTGCTCGAGGAGCCTACGGGGTAGGGAAGTGCCTGCCTCGCCAATTTCGAGGTCCATGCCTCGTTCGAGCCTCAATCCGCCCAGGCCACTTTGGACATGCGTGGCGGCGCTGCCATGCCAGGCAGGCGTTTGGGCTCCCCCGGCGAAGGCGATGTAGGCGCGCAAACCGGAGCGACAGTATTCACCCTGTAGCGTAGTACCGGCCCGAACCTCGATTGTCTGGGTGTCGTTGAGCGGACGTCCATCGAGACGCCAGCCGAAGTCGGCACCCGAGATTCCGATTCTTGTGGCGGCCGTGAAAAGCAGGCGCGGAGGCTTAACGGTGACTTCGAGCGCGGGCAGCGGCGCGGGATTGCCCGCCAGATAATTGGCTTCGAGGAAGCTCATCGGGGCCATCGGGCCAGCTTCGCTCAGACCGTAGCGGGCGAGGCCGAGGCGCGGTTTGTCCTGAACTGTCGTTAAGAATCCTGGGTCGAGGATGCGAATGCCCACTACCAGGCCGCCGGGTTGGATGGGTAGAAACGGATTTGGGCGCCGATCGACAAGAGAGAGAAATTGGGTCTGTTTGTGTCGATGACTTTGAGGGGGGTGCGACCGAGGATGCGCCAGCCGCCGGGGGAATCGGTGGGGTAGATGCCGCACTGCGCACCCGCGATGGCGACGCTGCCAGCCGGAACCCGGGCGCGGGGAGAATCGAGGCGCGGAAGGCTGAGCTTGGCCGGCCAGCCGGAGAGGTAAGCGAAGCCGGGGAGGAAGCCGAAGAAGGCGACGGTGAAAGTGAGGTCGCAGTGGGCCTCTACCAGTTGGGAGACGCTCAGGCCAAGACGCTCGGCGGCCGGGGCGAGGTCGGGACCGAATTCACCGCCATAGAAGACGGGGATTTCCATCTGCTGCGGTGGTTCAAGTTCAATGCTACCAATACTTTCCAGGCAGAATCGAACGTGAGCTTCGATTTCAGATTGGGTTCGTTTGTTCGGGTCGTATTCGAGCAGGATCGACGTGTAGGAGGGAGTGATTTCCTCTAGACCGCCGAGGGGGGAGTGATCCAGGAGGGCGACCAAGCGGTGGATACGCTGGATCGAGTCTGGGCCGGTTTCGACGAAGAGAGCGCCCTCGTTGGCGGTGCTGAACCGGACATCCATATTTTTATTGTCGCGCATGAGCGCGGCGGGAAATTGGGTTTGCTTTGTGCGTTTGATGAGACCGTCATCTTTAAGAAGTTCGATCAGTTCCTTGCGACCGTGGTTGGCGAAGGGATTGGCCTCGAGATTGGCTTTGGTTTGTTCGTTCATACTTTTCGTTTTTCGACTCTCCTCTCCAAAATTGATTGGGATACACCGATCCATGCACAAAAGGTAGCAGTCGCAGCTTGGACCTTAATGTTCTATTTCGTTGTGGTGTTGCAAACGCACGAGAAATAGACACTATTCGTCCGTGAACGCCACTTTCTTAATGTTGGCGCGTGAGGAAGAGGGGAACTCGCTACATTTGCTCGAGGGGGCGGGGCCGGACGATGGGGCGGGTGGACTGCGCAAGAGCAGGACGGAGCGGATCGAGGTCTCCGGCGGCCCGGGTCGTTGGCCGTGAGCAAGGACGAGCCGCGCGACCGAAAAAGCGCGGCATGGAACGCGATTAAGCGCGTGGGGGAGTCTGCATCCCCTCTTGGGGGGTGGGGGGACGTGACAACGAAGCGCAGCGAGCGGTGGTTGATTGCGGGCGCGGGCCGGTCTCGCATCTGTTGCGATCGCGAGCGGAGCGGAGCGGAGTCGGACGAGGAGGCAACGTACGGAGATAATTAAGCCTGCGGCGGGCTTTCTTCACACTCAGAAAGCGAGTTCGGCCAGCATGTCGGCTTGCTGTGCTGGGCGATCATTGTGCGGCAGGAGGGCGGCAATTCCTGGCACGGGCACGTTTGAGAGTTCCTTCGGTTCGAGCTTGTGCAGGCCTCCGCCATACACCCGGCCCTCATCGAGGAGTTGGGCGGGCGTGAGCGCGTTGAGGACTTCCCAGACGCTGCGTATCAAGCCAGGGTGGGCGTGCAGAGCACGTGAAAGAACGGGCGTCGGGTACATTGCAAGGTAGACGTTCGCCACTGTGGCGCGCGAGTTGTTCAGGATGAAGCGGAATGGACGACCGCTCTTGGTGTCGCCGCGTCCGAGATAGGTGCAGACGATGGGCGCGGGCGGCCTGTTCTCTTGGCCATACCACGGCGTCCGATGTCGGCAGATGTAGCCCTCGTGAAGACCGCGGGCCTTACCTTCTTCGAGATAGACATGCAGGGCAGGAAAGCGGTGTGTTATTTCGTCCTCAGGAAGCTTCGTATCGAGAAGGTACAGGCGGCGCTCAATCTTTGGGTTTCCGTGCCCGTCGGCGATGATCTCGTCGTCGGGCAGGTAGCGTGGGCTTGGCAGAATCGGGCTGAAGGCCTCCATCGGAAGGTGTCGCGCGGTGATCTCTTCCTGCGAGAGGATGAAATAGTCGTTGTGGCCAGTCGCAATGCCGCGTTTGATGCGGAAGAAATCAGAGACGGTGGGAAGGCTTGAGCGCGGGCGGATGTCTGAGACGGGAAAGCGAGACCACTTCGTCTCCTGAGAGAGGGCGCGGGCAGGGACCTTGCGCGAAAGCTTCGGCTCGAATAGAGTCCCGCCGAACGTAAAGGTAACGTGCTGATCCTTGGGGGGAGGGGCCTTGCGGAACCAGACGATGGCCGAGGAGACCAAGGCATCGGCAAACTGAACGTCGTTCGGGTCGAAACGGTGGATGTGAAGGAGCGTGACGCAGTCGAGGAGATACCGCTTGACGGCCTGGCCGTAGTTGACGTCCATGAATTCGCTCGGTATCAGCCACCCGGCGATGCCGCCGTCTGTCATCCATGAATGGGAGAGGCCGAGGAAATGGCAATAGAGGCCAGCAAGGCCGCTGATTTTCATGCCGCTGGCCTGCTGAGTGCGGAGCTGCAGACGGTTCTTCTCGCCGTTCTCAATGTGATGATGCCGAACATACGGCGGGTTGCAGATGAGGAGGTTGAAGCGGGGCGTGGGTTTCGCTTGGGTGAAGTCGTGGAGATTCAGGGTTAGCCCCGAATCGGCCCAGAGGTCAGCGGACGGCTTAGCGTAGTGCGGGTCGATCTCGAAACCGAGGGCCTCGGCAATGCGCTTGGTCGAGAAAACTTTGGAGAGCGCGGAATAGAAGGAGCCGGTCCCGATCGCGGGATCGAGAAAATGGATCTTCTCGCCTAGCGGGAAAAGGGCAGCGGCGTATTGCAGTATGTTCACAGCGAGCGCAGTGGGCGTCGCAAATTGGCCGAGGCGGTTTCGCTCGGCCTGTGTCTTCTGGCCGTCGAGTCCGGCCTGAAGTGCCAGGCGCTGCTGCTCAAGAGTATCGATCAGGTGATTCATGTTCAGATTCCAAAAAGGGCCAGGTCGTCGATGCGGTGTTCCCACACCCAGTCAATGCCCTCGGCGGCTTCATAGCCAAGGTATCCGCTGTCAAAGTAGCCACAGAGGAAGAGGTTGAATTGCACTTTGCGGCCGTATGTGCTGCGGAGCTGTGCCATCTTCATGGCCTCTTCCTTGCGGCGCTTGTTGGTGTTGGTGAAGTCGCCAGCGGATTTCGCCTCGAAGAAAAGCGGGAAGTCTTCGGCCTTGGCGTTCTTCGGCATGATGACGGCGTCGATCGGGATGTTGACGCTTTGGAGGCCGCCTTCGAGCTTGACCGAAACGTTCTTCCGGAAGCTGAAGGTGCCTGGCGGCATGGCACCGAAGTGCGTGCCGTCTCCTCCAGGGAGATGCTCGTAGCTACGCGCTTCGAGCCATGCCCTTATGGCTGCGAGCTGCCGTTTCTCCTGGGCATTGCGGATTATCGGATTGGCAACGGAGCCGCAGAGACGGTCCGCGACGATGGTCGCGGCGCGATGGATTTCCGTCTCGGTCGGCGGCGTCTTCCTTCCGAGCCACACGAAAATATCCGGGTCTGCCAATTTCTCGACGATGGTCGCGATTTTGGCGAGCTGGAGGTCAATCTCGGCCGTTGTCATCCGAGGCGGGATCCTCTTGTCGATCTCCATGGACTTGACGAGGTTGCGCGAGACGCCAGCTAGGCCGATGAGCCGGTCTACGGCGAGAGGCGGGCAGGTGGACATGCGAAGGGTCGGGAGGACCGCCGGATGTTTCCGCATGAGGGCGGACCGAATGTTTGTGATGTTATCGGTCGCATGAAGGGCCGCCTCTACATCCTTGGTCGTCCGGAGGCGGGTGTCGCGGAAGGCCTGCGGGGCAGTTTTCATAAACCAGCTGTTGTACATATCGACGGACTGGACGATATCTTCTTTCCATTGCTGAGGTTTGTCGAGATTGACGGGCATGCGTTGGCTCACGCGGTTTTCTTGCTGTTGTACAGCGTCCACATTTCGCCGAAGAGCTTGCGGAGGGACAAGTTTCTCTTGGCTGCTTCTACCTTTACCTGGGCGGCGAGGTCGGGCGGGAGGCTGAAGCCCACGATTTGGCGGGTTTTGGGCTCGCGGCGAGTGCGTTCGGAGTTTTTGTTAGTGATGTAGCCAGTATGTCGACTTGTCGACATTAGGTCAAGATTGGATAAACGTTCCGCTCGGTCGGTAGTGCGGGGCCGTGGATAGGGCAGCGTCCTAGTCTAAAGTGGGACAGAGATGACACTCGATCAGAAGATTCAGATTTGGGCCGCAGCGGGGAACTGGGTCTCTGCGATTGGAACCTTATTGGCTGTCGGAGTGGCCCTCTACCTCTCAAGGAAATCCGAAAAATTGAGCTTGCGCATCGAGGCCACTTTCGATGGCGCCTTCCATCCAACGCCCATAATTGGAGTGACCCGACACCCAGTTATCGTGCACATCACGAATTTGGCCCCTCGATCTGTCAGGCTAATCGCACTTGATCTCAGCCTGCTGAAATTGGACGCGCCTTGGTGGCTTCCCACGAATCGCTTCGTACGAACGCTTTACTTTGGCATAGTAAAAAAGAATGCTTTGGAGCGATTTGGGTCGTCCGGGTTGCCCAAGATTTCAGATGAAATTTCGCAAGGAATGGCCGTTGCGTTTTTTCCAGAAGAGCACTTTGTGAATGGTGATTTGTCGCTGAAGTTTGTCCGGCGGCTTCGTGAACAGGACTACTCGCGCTTGAGGTTTTACGTTCGCAGCTCGCTTGGTCAGGATCTGTGTGTGAAGCCGCCCGAGGAATTCCTAATCAAGATCCGAGCCTTTAATTCAATACTGGATCAGGATCTGAGAGACGCCGCTCATGCCGAAGCTGGGACTACTGGTGAATAGCGAACGCTGGGGCCGCAGCCGCTTTTTGGGTTAGTGGTCCGAGAGCCACTTTGAGACGCGAATCTTATAGGCCATCGGGTCATCCTCGTTCTTACTCCTCGCGTGACTTGCGAATGCGTCGAGAGCCCGAACCAATTCCGCTGGCGTGAGTAGAATCATGCCGCCGCATCCGCCGCCTGGCTGCGGTGCTGCTGCTCAGTGATCACCCGCTGGAGGACTCGCGCCGCGATGGTTAGTCGGTCGCGATCTGCGGCGCTCCTGCGTTGGTGGATTGGGTCAGTGACGAGCTGCTCGAGCGCGTCCAGGTCTTCGCTGGCGTCCCGGAACTCTTCGGCGATGCGTTTGAGATCTGAGATGGTTCCCATGGTTTCCCTCATCGTGCGGCGCCTTCGTCGTTATCGAAATCAAATCCGACGGGCGCGCCCGTGCTCGCGTACAAGCACCCCTGCTTTTCTGGGGAAAGGTGGCTCAAATTTTGAGCCACCTTTGGGGGTACTGTGCGGTGGGTGGTAAAAAAATTTGACCACCCCGCTGAGCTTGGAAAGCCAGTGTTTCGCCCTGCCAGAGGCAGACGTAAATTCGATTGGGTGTTTTCGGGTTGCCCCATCTCAGGATGATTGCGTCCCGAGTATAGAGCTGATCCAGCCCTGACATAATGCTGGGCCTGGACATGCCAGTCAGAGCGCTTAACTCCCATCTGGAAGTGCTTCTGATAATACATATTCTGTCACTATCTATTACCGGACGTCTGACTGGTATAGGTGCTTTCGAAGATCTTGTCCGCATTGCCTGTTTCAAAACCTTCACGGCGATGCTCGGGGCGGACCTCGTCCTTAGCGAGGGATGCGAAGGCTGGCAGGATCCGTCGCTCGGCAAACTCGACGTAGCTGCCGGCGATTTGATGCTCGTCGCCATCTGAGAAGCGAGCGCTCACCATCTCTGCGACGGTGGAGCTTTGGAGAAGCAACCCGTCTGGGCTCTGCTTCACTTTTCCTCCTGAATCGTTCAACTTAACTCCAAGTTTCTCAAGATATACATTGAAGTTGTGAACCGTATCCATACCCTCAGGTAAGTTATGAACACTGAGCGTGAAGTGATTCAGATAATAGCGGTTATAGATTACCCACGCAGCATATTCGCTTTCTTTCAGCAGCCGCGAGAAGTCGGCCCAACTGGGCAGTCGCCAAAGGCCAGAGTGCAGGAAATGATCGACGGCCACCGCGTCATCCAGGTCGAGGTGATCTACAGGGTCTGCGACGATCTCGTCTGTGTAGGAGCGGATGATCGCCTGGGCGTCCTCGCTGAGATCCCCTACTCTGAGTTCTGAGACAAAGATCCGGGGCTGATGCGGTTGGGGCGGTTTGTACCAGTTGGCATCGATCTTCTTGGCAGCAAAATGGTAAGAATCCTGCTTCTGATAACCATAATGCATAAAGATACGCTCGAAGCTTCTGATACCCAATTGAGGCACGCCCATGGTGCGAAAAGCGATATGGTCGTTTTCGATCTCCTGCCTGGACGCGATGATGCCGTCGGCTTCCATCGCCTGGAAAATCCTATCGACAGCCGGAACGCGTTGCGCATAGCGCGACATAAGGCCATTGAGGACCTGATCGAGAACATTGGGCACGGTACTTTAAGTTTACGCCTTCGGGTACGATGTTGAAATGATGACGCGATTCGTTTTAGCGGTTTTGGGTCTGGCTTCGATGCTAGCTGGGCAAGATGCTGCCTCGATTGAGGCAGTTGTCGAAACCGAGCTTGGCAGTTTTCGAATCGAATTTGCTCCAGATAAGGCCCCGAAACATGTCGCCTTTTTTATCGATCTGGTCAAGAAGGGTTACTACGACGGCAGTGGATTCTTCCGCGTCTTTGCGAACGCATTGATCCAGGGGGGTGACCCATTGTTGAAGGACGCGAAGAGTCCAGCTAAACTTTGGGGCACCGGCGGGTTGAGACTGCAGAAGAGCGAGTTCAGCAACATGAAGCATGAACGCGGCGTTGTATCGACGGTGAACATCCCGAACATGGCGGATAGCGATGGCGCGCAGTTCTTTGTTTGCCTTGCCGCACAACCGGTGCTAGACGGGAAGTATTCGGCGTTTGGCCGGGTGACCGAAGGGCTGGATGTGATCGAGAAGATTTCGAATATGCCGACCGAGGGGGACGGACTGGTGAAGACGCCGCCGCGCATTCTGAGAGTGACAATCGAGAAGAAAAAGGTTGAGCCCTATCTGACGGCGAGCCCGGAGGAGATGAAAAAGACGGTCAAGATCGAAACCACCGTTGGAACGATGCGTGTGGCGCTTGAGCCGGATTGGGCTCCGGAGACGGTACGCAATTTTCTGAAGCTGGCGGCTACGGGCTGGTATGAGGGTACGTCGTTTCATCGCATCGTCAAGGGGTTTGTCGTGCAGGGCGGGAGCGAGGGGATGCGAGTGGGGAGCCAGGCGCATGCGGCGGACCGGTGGGTGCGGCCAGTGAAAGGCGAGTTCTCTGCCCCGGTCAAGCATGATCGCGGAATACTGTCGATGGCACGAGGGGACGATCCGAATTCGGCGACGACCTCATTCTTTGTGGTGCTGGCGCCGTCGCCGCATCTGGACAAGAACTACGCGGCGTTTGGGCGGGTGATCGAGGGGCTGGAGACCATCGCTGCCTTTGAGAAGGAAGAAGTGGACGGCGAGACGCCGAAGCGGCGATTGGAGATCCTGAAGGTGACGATCGAGTAGTGGCTAGACTGTGCAGAACCCGGTGGCGAGAATCCGAACTCGCGCTGCTCCGGCAAAGACGATCGGGTTGAAGCCGGCGCTGGATGGGTGAATCGTGAAGATGCCGGACTCGTTTGTGGCGCGGATCTCGTGGGCTTGCGAGAATTGGGGCCCGCTGGTGGAGCCGACCCGGCCCGTGGACTGGGCGATATCGGCGTATTTCTTGCCGCCCTCCTCATAGACGCGGTTCAGAGCGACGATGTGGCTGTTGTTGGCGAAGGGCGCGACATCGTAGGTATGGACGTCGGCCAGGCGGGTGCGCACGCGTCGATTGGGCCACCACTGAATGCCGTCGTTAGGGCCACAGCGGTTGTATCCTGCGGCCATTTGCCAGTTGCCGACGAAACCGTTGCAATCGAGGCCAATCAAAACTGAACCGCGCACCGCCATGTCCTGCATGTAGGCGATGCCGCCTTCCACTAAGGCCGGAAAGGCGCGCCGCAAGACCTGTGGCTTTTCGCGGATGACGAAATCGACAAAGGAAAGCGTGCGCTCCATTTGGTCTGGCGTGCCCTTGCCGGTGAAGACATTCACCAGATCTATGCCAGTGAGAATGAAAAGAGTGCGGAGGTTGGGGGGGTGTGGGCCGGTGCCCCAGGGGATGTTCAGAAGCAGGTCTTTCAGTTTAAGCGCTTCCACTGCACCGCCATATTGGGCATTGTTGCAGAGGTAATTGTTTAGCTCAAACGAGATGCCGCTGGGCAGCGACATCAGCGCATCGCCGTTGGCGCGGCCGGTCTGTGGCACCAGCAAGTGGCGGAAGCGGTTGACCATGTCGCGGGGCGACAGGCGAGGGGCGGTTTCTGCAAGGGGTGGCGGCATCGGGTTGCTCCTTGACCAAGAGTTTAGTCAATCTGGGTAGCGGCAGGAGCCTAAAGATTGGGCCAAAAACGCTTAGCGGAAGTTGTTGACCAGCATCAGGTCGCTGCCGCCGGAGTCGCGTTGGGAAAAGAGAAGGTAACGCTGGTCGGGTGAGATGGTGACTCCTAGATCCACAGGCTTGGTGAGCGTGTAGAGCTTCTTGGCTTTGCCTGTGGCGAAGTCGAGATACTCGATGGTGGCGGGGATGTCGTTGAGCGTGGGCGTGGAGTAATAAACGCCCTTTTCCGTAGGTGCGTAACTAAAGCGATGGATGGAGGGAACAAGCTTGACCGCCTCAGCTCCGCCAAGTGGCATCTTCCAAAGACTGGAGATGCCGCCCTGAGTTGCGACGTAGAAAAGCCACTTTCCATCGGGGGACTCTACCGCACCCGAAGCACCGCCGGACTTGGTGACTTGCTCGGCGGGGCCGCCATCTGATGGCATCTTCCAGATATTCTCCACCGAGTTGCGAGCCGACGTGAAGTAAATCGTCTTGCCATCGCGCGACCAACTCGAGACCACACTCGTGTAATCGCCGGTAGTGATCTGTTTGGGCTTTCCGCCGCCCGAGTCCATCTTATAGATCTGCCATTGGCCGTTGGCGTTGGAATCGAAGCAGAGCTGCTGACCGTCGGGCGACCAGCGCGGACTGCCCGTTGTCGTCCCATTGAGAAAAGTAAGTTGGGAGGCACCGGAGCCGTCTGCGGCGGCCATCCAGATTTGGGTGGCACCGCTGCGGTTGGAATAAAAAACGATTCGCTTGCCATCGGGCGAATATTGGGGGAAGGCGTCGCGGAAAGTGGAGGAAAGGATTGGTTCGGCTTTTGCCGTCGCGATCTCGAGGCGCCAGATGAGGGAATTGCGGAAGGAGCGCGAATAGGCCAGACGCTTTCCATCCTTGGAGATGGCGGGTGAACCAGTGCCATCGCCTAAACCTTCGACGCGCCGGGCCGGGGCGGAGCCATCGACCGGTATCCGATAAACGGTCGAGCGCATATCGAGGCCCGCCTCGAATACAATCTCGCCGCTATTGGCGGTCCAGGCCGGGGACACTGAGAAGGGATGGCCTGTCTCCAGTTTGCGTTCCGTGCCTGCGGCTTCAAATTTGGCAGTGAGGGGAAGCACCCAGATCTCCGATACATTGAGCGCGATGGAACGGGCGAAGGCGAGATTGCGGCCGTCGGGAGAAAAGGCGGGATCGACGTCGCCCGCGATGTTGCCCGGTGGCCGGGTCAAGACTTTTTCCTCGCCCGAGTCGAGAGAAACCAAATGGAGCGTGAGCTGGCCGTTGTCCGGTGTGGAGACCGCGAGCCACTTGGAATCGGGCGACCAGGCGACGGCGCGAAAGTTTAAGCCGCCTAGACTGAAACTCAGAAGCTTGCGTTCCGGTCCGCCCAAGGCGGGGATGAGGATCAAAGAACGCGACGGGCCATCGCGGCGAATGAAGGCGATGGTGGATCCGTCGGGAGACCAAACGGCACCATAATCCGTTGCAGGATCGGTGGTGAGTCGCAAGGGCAGCCCCGAGCCGGCGAGCTTGATATAAATGTCGAAATTGTCCTGCTTTTTACCATTCCAGGAGAAGGCGACCTGGTTGCCGTCGGGCGAGAAACTGGGGCTGTCCTCGAACCCGAGATAAGTCGTGAGGGGGACTGGTTGCAGGGCGGTCTCTGGAACAGAGCTTCGCTTAGCAAAATACCAACCGCCGACTGCGGCCAGCGGCAGCGCAGCGAGCAAGGCCCATGAGAGCCAATGGGAACGAGGCTTGGAGGCGAGGGAAATGACAGAAGGTAACGCGGTGAGGGTACCGGACTGTGATTCTTCGTATAGCTCTTGCAGTGCGACTTTCAGATCCGCCGAAGTCTGGAAGCGACGGGCAGGATCTTTGCGCAGGCAGCGGAGGATGATGCGCTGGAGTTCGCTGGGCAGGTCCGGACGGATTTGCGAGGGAGGCTTGGGATCGTCGCGCAGGACGGCGCTTAAGGTGGAGAGTTGGGAGTCGCCGCGGAAGGCTTGCTGACCGGTGACCATCTCATAGAGAACGGCACCGAGCGAGAAGATGTCGGAGCGGACGCCGACCGTCTTGCCCTCGGCCTGTTCGGGAGACATGTAGGGCGCGGTGCCCATGACCGAGCCCTCTTTGGTGATGGCGTTGATGCTTTGCGTGGCACCGTCGGCGGCTGGCTGTTTGCGGTCCGTCGCGAGCTTGGCTAGGCCGAAATCGAGAATCTTGATCTGGCCGTCGTCGGTGACCATAATGTTGCCGGGTTTAAGATCGCGATGGACGATGCCAGCAGAGTGCGCGCAGGCCAGAGCGTCGGCGGCCTGGACGGCATAGCGCAGGGCGTCGGGAAGCTTGAGGCCGTCGCGTGGGGTGATGTCGCCGAGAGTTTTGCCGACGACGAGTTCCATGGCGATGTAGGAGGTGCCATTTTCTGTGCCGATGTCATAGATGGTGACGATGCCAGGGTGGTTGAGCGCGGAGGCAGAGCGGGCTTCCTGTTCGAAGCGGAGTTTGTGATCAGGGTCGGCAAGGTTGTCCGAGTGGAGAATTTTGATAGCGACGAAGCGATCCAGGCGGGGGTCGCGAGCCTTGTAGACTTCTCCCATGCCGCCTGCGCCGAGGGGATTTAGGATCTCGTAGGGACCGAGACGGCTGCCGGAGGTGAGGGGCATAGACTGCCTTTGAGGGTAGCATTGTAAAAGGCCACCGGTCGGAGACGGGTGGCCTTTTCGTTTTGAAAATCAGAGAGCGACTACTCCATGTCTCCGCGCCGCTTTTTGCGGTTGCGTTTCCGGGCGAGCGCTTGCTTGACACGCTTGCGTTCACCTGGTTTGAGGTAGAAGGAGTGCTTCTTAATTTCCTTGATGATGTCCTCCTGCTGCACTTTGCGCTTAAAGCGACGTAATGCGGCTTCCAGAGTTTCACCGTCCTGGAGCATAATTTCAGCCATCTCGATTCACCTCCTCACTTGGCATATTTTTTTGCGTGCCAGAGAGTTTGCCCTTGCACACAAACTATAAGGGTAGCACTTGGAGGTGGGCGAGAGGTATTCGATTTCGCCCCGAAAACAGCAATGTTCCCGAGGTGGTGATGTGGCGTGAGGTTTTCTGCGAGAGGGTAAAAACGTGTCAACGTAACTAAAAGAATGTCGAAATTGCACTATGCGGTTGAATGGCGACCACGCAGTCGGGTCGTTTCTCCCGTCAAAAAGTCCTTGCGTCCAATCAGCCAAAAACGGCCCTCTGATTGCTCCAACTAAAGCAATGGAAAACGACAACGCCACGCATACTAGTCCGGCGCAGAAGCGCACAGAGATGGTCCATGGGCCTGCAGACAACAAGTACAAAGAGGGGCCGGTAGCTCGGGCCATCGAAGAACAGACGGCTAAACTACCCTCGGATTGGTTTCTTTGGGCCGCAATTGGATCAATGGGTCTTTCGCTGGGTCTTCTTTTGGCCCGCAAGAAGGAAGAGTCCAATTTCGTCGGCCACTGGGCACCAACTCTACTTGTTCTGGGGCTCTACAATAAACTCGTGAAGCTAGAAGGTTCCGACCGATCCGACGCGAAATCAAGATAAGTAAGCGATGAAAACCTCAACAGCCATTACGATCTGACCTTTCAAGACTCCAGGCGGGGCGAAATTGCGACGGATGTCACATGAAAAAAACCCAGGCAAAATTGAACCTTGGGTACTGGAGAGCAACTAAATTATCAGTGGCCCCGTAAGCTTAGCCAATAGGCCAAGTTCCCTTGGTTGACGAGGACTTAGATCTCATCGCTGTCACCGGGGAAGGAGAAGAGATCCTCGTCGGTGACAACGACATAGGTGATACCGATTCGTATTTTGGGAGTGTCGATTGAGAAGTGGGCTGGTGTAGAAGGTGGTGTGGGTAATTCGACTGGGTGGGTGTGATACTTTGTCCGGCTGCATCTAGCAACCGGGAATTACGCGGGAGCGGGCAGGATGAACACAGGCGCTTTAGTGCGCATGGTAAGCCCAACCAAGCGGGCTTCTGTCTAGATTCCCGGTGGCGATCAGGTGCTTGCGGTGGAATGGAAGATCGTCGCCAGGCGGGAGATCTTCCCTCTTAGCGGCACCGACAACCAGCTCGCCGATGTGGCAGTTCTGGGGGGATGGTGAGAGGATCGCGCAGGCAATCTTGCGCATAGCTAATCCGACAAGCATTTCGGTGGTCACCCCTCCTAGTAATGATGTTATCCAGGTTGGTAAAGTGGACGCCAACCCCCGGCCGCGATTGGTTTGGTGCTCGGATCGCAATTCGATTCTGGTCAGCGACCGTCTGATGGGTAAGTGGGGTTTATGGTGCAGTCAGGTGGATGGCGGGGACAGCCAACGCATCGACTTGAAACAAAACGACATCAACGAGGTGCGACTGGCCGAGGACGGCAAGCGGATTGCATTTAGGCGGCAAATTCTGCGGCCAAACGAGCTGTGGGCATACCGGTTTTAGGTGCACCACCACGTGCCGACGGTTCCAAGCGAAAGTAGACAAGTGTCGCTTGCTTTTAGCTGCCGTACCACACAAGGACCCCAAAGATTGCCGTCGGCAATGCGCCGTTGCGGCTAGACTGCGTACAGGAATTCGTCGCGAACGACTTTTCCGTCGGCGACGGTGTAGATGCCGACTTCGCTCATCTGCATGCGTTGGCCGCTGGCTTTTACCGTGACGTCCTTGAGAAAGCTGACAGCAAAATACTCAGGGCTAACGAAGGGGCCGACGACGGATGAGGAATGCACTTCGTGGGCGTTTGCCCACAATTCGGTCTTGGCGAGGATGTCGGGCTTGCCCACCGTCTCGCGGGGCATGCCGTTAAACGACATAGCTTCAACGCTGACGCAGTCGTCTGAGTAATAAGTTTCAATGGCTTCGTGAAATTTGCCCTCTTTGCAGAGGTTGACGAGGCCGGTTGCAAGTTCCTGGTTGGTCATAGCTAACATCTTATCAACTGCGGAAGAAGGGTGCGTGAATCAGGCCAAAAGGCCTGGGACGACTTTACCTTTGCCGTGCTTGGTAGTATAAACCGGCCGACGCTCCGCTTCGTAAGTGGTGTCCGGCGCGATGCCCATCAGACTGTAAATCGTCGCGTGCAGGTCAGTGATCGTCACGGGATCTTTGACGATGAGGCAGGGTCTCTCGGGAGCCGTCTCGCCGTAGATGCGGCCCTTGGCGATGCCGCAGCCAAACTCTGTTGCCAGCACCACCAGAGTGCGAGCCAGCAAGCAGCCCTGACCGAAGCGGCTGTCGCCGTACTTTGCCGCGTTCTCGGCGGGCTCCTGGGCCAGATCGAAGGCCTTGGCGGCGGGGGCCTGGGCGAGGTCGTCTTGAACTTTGCTCGCCTTTGCCTATTGCAGGCGTTGGAAAACGCGAACGCCGCTCCATTTCTTTCCGCTCTGTGTCCAAGTTTCGCGCAGTGTCAGCCGGTCGCCTTCTAGCTGGTAAGGCCGTTCCTCACGTCTGCCAATATAGAGTCGCGAGAGGTCGGCCTCAGGAAGGTGAGTAAGTACATGGCGAGCCGCGTCCACTTCGTAGCGACCGAAGTAGGCTACGTAGCCGTCATATAGGGCCACTTTCTCTTGAACGGTAAATCGGTCCCAGTCATCACTGGCTACATCGGGAGGAGGTGTCTTCATGATTTGTACCGACATGTGTCCGGTGACACCATATATAAACAGGCCAGCGGGGGTCTTGCCATAAGGAAAGACCGAGGTGTTGTTGGAATCTTTGTCTTCGTACGAAATTAGCTTCCAAGCGCCCACCACCGTCGCATGTGTGGAGCAAGCTGTAAACATTGAGAGTGCGAGCCCAGCCAGTAGAATGGCAATGATTTTCACTATAGTCCGCCGTCCTTTGGCTGCTGCCATTATGCTCCATCGAGAGTTGGCGATGCGTGGACGGGGCTAGCCGGCGTACAGGAATTCGTCCCGAACGATCTTGCCGTCAACGACCGTGTAGAGGCCGACTTCGCTCATCCGCATGCGTTGGCCTGTGGACTTGACGGTGACGTCCAAGTCGAATTTTACGGCGAAGTACTCGGGGCTAATGAAGGGACCTTCGACGGCCATCGAGTGCACTTCGTGGGCGCCTGCCCACCATGCGGACTTACCGAGGATGGCGGGTTTGCCCACCGTCTCGCGGGGCATGCCGTTGAACGACATCGCTTCGACGCTGACGCAGTTGTCGGCATAGTAGGTTTCAGTGGCTTCGTAAAATTTACCCTCTTTGCAGAGGTTGACGAGGCCGGTCGCGAGTTCCTGATTGGTCATACCCGGTATCTTACCAACCATGCATGAACGGTGCGTGAATCAAGCCAAAAGACCTGGGACGACTTTACCTTTGCCGTCCTTGGTGGCGTAAACGGGCCGTCGTTCGGCCTCGTATGCAGTGTCGGGGGCGATGCCCATCAGGCTGTAAATCGTCGCGTGCAGATCAGTGATCGTGACAGGGTCTTTGACGATGCGGCAGGGTCTCTCGGGAGCCGTCTCGCCGTAGATGCGGCCCTTGGCGATGCCGCCGCCGAAGAGCAATACGCTGGACGCTTCTGTGAAGTGGCGGTGCATGCCGTAGTGCTTGGGCTCGGTCATCACGTCGGGCACGGTGACTTGGTTTTTAACCTCATGGCCCGGCTTGCCTTCGGTCATCATGTCGCGACCGAATTCAGTGGCGAGGACGACGAGCGTGCGATCCAACAGGCCGCGCTGTTCGAGATCGAGAATGAGCTGCGAGATGGGGCCGTCGATGGTGGCCTTCATGCCTTCGGCCCGAGTGTGACCGTTCTCGTGCGTATCCCAGAATCGGAACGGGATGTACTCGGTGGTGACTTCGATGAAGCGCGCACCGGCCTCGACCAGACGGCGCGCCAGCAGGCAGCCCTGGCCGAAGCGTGTGTCGCCGTACCTTGCGGCACTCGCTGCGGGCTCTTGGGCGAGGTCGAAGGCCTTTGCTGCGGGGGACGTGAGGAGGCGGTGGGCGTTCTCGATGCCGCGCGCCAAGCTCTCTTTCTGGAAGGCTCCGCCGTGCTCGCGAAGCGGCGATTTATCCACCAGATCGCGATAGAACTTGTAGCGATTTTCAAAGCGCGACATGCCCAGGTACTCGCTGGGGCGCGTGGATGCAACGGCCTCCCTAGGGTCCATGATCATGAATGGCGAATGCTCTCCACCAAGAAAGCCGGCAGTGTGGAAAGCCTTCAGACTATCGCTCTCACCGCCGATTTCCATGTTCTGGCCGATGTCGATGAAGGCGGGGATGTCGGGGTTCTTGGGTCCAAGGGTACGGCTGATGAAGGACCCCATGTGCGGCACGGCAACACTCTGCGGTGGCTCATATCCGGTGTGCCAATGATACTGATGGCGCGAGTGCAGAATGAAGCCGAGGTCGCCGACACGGTGCGAGCGAAGCAGGACGCCGCGATCAAGAATGCTGGCCGTCTTCTCAAGGCCCTTGGACAATTGCACGCCGTCGAGAACGGTTGGAATCGACGGGAAGGTGGACAGCACACGATCACTCTTGAGGCCCGTTTCATAGGGCGTATAGAGTTTTGGATCGAAGGTTTCGGTCTGTGCCATGCCGCCAGCCATCCATAACAGGATCATCGAATCGGCCTTGGGGGCGAGCTTTTGCGGGGCGGCGAGGAGTCTCGCTTCTGGTGCCGATAATGCGGCTAGAGTTGCGGCGCGTAGCCAATCTCTGCGGTTTACCATTTGGGGTTCACCATATGTATTGAAACTCCGGATGTAAGAGCAGGCTCCATAGTAAATCTTCAGTGGCTTCTCGCTGCAAGTTGCCTTGCGGGAAGAGTCGTTGGGCTGCGTTGCGTTCTGCCGCATTGGGTGCGCGACTGAGCAGATTCAGGAAGAGATAATCGATCGCCTCGGCGGCGCTATTCAGCTTCGGAGCGGAGGGCCAGGGGTTGTCTCCCGTTAGTCGAATCAGTCTTGTACGGTCGGGCTCCTGACCAAACACGAAGAAGCGAACATTGGTGTTGATGTCGCTCGATTTTGATGCCTCGCTAACCCAAACTTTCGCTCGAAGCCTGGTATAGCCAGCTTCCACTTCAAACACTTGCCGACTGCCAATTTTGGCCGTCACCGCGCCAGCCTGGAGCATCTTAGTGCCGTTTGGACCGACAAGCTCGATATCCTTCCAGCCAACTACGGCCTTATCTACATCGAAGGTGCCAGCATCCTCTGTCAGGAGCCACAACTGCTTTGCCGCGCCGATGTCGATCTCTATCGACTGCTCGCCCATGCGCATGGCGCGGGAGTCGAAAAGGTTGGTGGGCGCGTCTGGCAATTCCCCAAGCAGGTGCATGACTCCGCGATGGATCATCGAGGCCAGAGTGGGCCCGTTTGCCAATTCAAGCCCCTGAAAGGTCGTGGCGTCGTCATTGCGAGTTGTATAGACCTGATCGCGAATCGGGCGTCCCATCGCCCTGGTTAACGGGCTGCTTTTGATCTGCCAATCTCGCGCCAGAAACGCACGATCGCTGCCGCCGCTTTGCACCGCGCGCCACTCGCCGGTAACTGCACTAAGGGTATCGGTAAATTGCTCGGCGCTGATGCGGCGCGGCAGGGCGTCAGCTTGTTGATAAGCGTTGGATGTCATGATCAAACGCAGCAAGTATTTGAGGTCGTAGTTGTGCGAGGCGAAGTCGCTGGCAAGCCAATCCAGCAGGTCTGGATTTGAGGGCTTGGCATCCATGTCGTCGACGGATTCGACGAGGCCCTTGCCGGTTAGCTTCTGCCAATATCGATTGACGATGGTGCGAGCAAGGCGGCCATTTTGCGGAGTGGTGAACAGCTTCGCCGCCCAGTAGCGGCGCTCGCTGGTGCTGGCACCGGACGGAATGTTTCCCAGCTCTGGCCACAGGAATTGAGCCGATTGATGGACGCCCGTCTTGTTGTCGCAGCGCACAACTTCAAGGCTAGCGTCGTTGGAAAACATGGCGGCCAAGCCGTAGGCTTCCTTGAGCTTGTACTTGTTGATGAAGCTGTCGTGGCAGCTTGCGCATTTTAGATTGATTCCCAGAAATACCTGCGCCGTGTTCTGCGAGGCCTGCATGTACGGAGTCTGGCTGGCGTTGACATCGCCACGCCAATTGACACCAATCAAAAAGCCTTCCGGTGACTCAGCGCCAATTGGATTTAAGAGTTCGCGAACCATTTCGTCGTAGGGGAGGTTGTCGCGCAGCGCCCTTTCGAGCCACGGCGTAATCGACTTTCGGTCGCCATGATAGACGACGCCAACGTCGTTGCGGAGCAGGTCATTCCACCAGGTAATCCAGTGTCCGGCGTAGAGCTTTTCGTTGCTGAGGAGTCGGTCAATCAACTGGCCGCGATTGGCGGGGAGCGCATTCAGATCGCGGGCGGACGGTGCAATTCCCCAAATGTCGAAATAGGCACGGCGCGCAAAGGCGGCCTCGCTGGCCAGCGGCTTCATGCCGAGAAATCGATCGATTGGATGACCTTCGCCCGGAGGGACCGCAACGGTGCGCGGGGCCAGGGGCGCGATCCATCCAGCGGGAGCCGTTTGCTTCACATCGGCCCAGGGAGCGCCATCGGTGATCCAGGACCGAAGGGCGTCTATTTGCTTAGCGTCGAGAGGCTTGCCATTTGGCGGCATCTGGCGGCCTGTGCGACCCTCAACCCTCGCCAGGATCACGCTCGACAGCGGGTCGCCAGGCGACAGCACCCGCAACGCGCTTTCTCTGCTGGTCAGATCGAGGCCGGCCTGAGCCTTGGGCCCTGCATGACAGGACAGACAGCGGCTGGCGAGGATAGGATGAATGTCCGCGACAAAATCAGCGGCGAGACTGGAAATCGCACATTGTGCAGCGAGGAAAAATATGCGTCGCATCGGATAATTCAAGCATACAATCAAGTGTTTATGCGAGCCATCACACTTAACCAGCCCGGCGAATTTCACTGGACAGATTTACCGCCTGCGAATGTCCCTGCGCCCGGGGAGGCCTTGGTTCGGATTTGTACGGTAGGGATCTGCGGCACCGATCTGCATGCATTCAAGGGACGCCAACCCTTCTTCAGTTATCCGCGGATATTGGGGCACGAGTTGGGGGTTGAGGTGTTGAGCGTCGGTGCTGGCGTAAGCCATTTAGAAGAGGGCGATCATTGCGCTGTCAATCCATATCTGTCCTGCGGTAGCTGTATCGCCTGCCGTCGTGGCAAGACGAATTGCTGTACTTCGCTGAAGGTGTTGGGCGTCCATACAGATGGCGGTATGCGAGAAGAGATGATCCTGCCTGCGGCTCATTTGTATCCCTCCAAGACGCTCTCATTTGAAGAGTTGGCTTTGGTGGAGACGCTGGGTATTGGATGCCACGCAGTGAATCGAGCACAGCCAGTCGATGGGGATCGTGCGCTTGTGATCGGTGCGGGGCCGATTGGCTGCACGGTGATGGAGTTTTTGCGCTTGAAAAAAGTGCCCTTTGAAGTGCTCGATTTAAGTGCCTCGCGCCGCCTTTTCGCGCAGCAGTATATGAGCGCAGCTCGGGTACATGAAAGCAAGGAAAGCGTGCTGGCTGAGGCCCCGGAGTTGCCGACATTGGTGTTTGACTGCACTGGCAATCCGCAGTCCATGCAGGATGCATTTCACTTTGTGGCAGCGGGCGGCAAACTTACTTTTGTAGGTCTATTTGTGGGGGACATCAGCTTCCACGATCCCGATCCATTTCATCGCCGCGAGATGACGATCCTGAGTTCGCGCAACGCATTACCGACTGAACACCGCTACATTCTCGATCACATGGAAAGTGGTGCGATCCAGACGAAGCATTGGGTTAGCGAGTTGTGCCCGGTGAACGCCATGGCGGAGCGCTTTGCATCCTGGACCGACCCGGCAAGCGGCAATCTGAAAGCTGTTGTGGACTGGCGCTAGCCCGATTCCCGTTCGCGCCGCGACTCTCCAAATACACCGTTCCACGGCGGGATCACAATGCTCACACTTCCGTTTGCGCGCACCTGACAGGCCAGACGGATCAACGGTCGCTCGACAGACTCATCAATGAAACCGCTGTCCCAGTAGCCGAAGTACTTCATCCGCTTGCGTTCGAAATCGTCTGCCGGATCCAGATTCTCGTTACCCCCGAGAACACCCACCCAACCGGTACCGCAAGAGCCGGCGCGGCAATCCACCGGAATTGGCCCCATCCCTTCGTAACATCGCGTGTCTCCGTCGTGATATTTGCGCTTGTCTAACTCAGCAGCTGAAGTAACTTCCTGCGCAATCAAGATGGGAAACCAGGCATCCTTGCGTCGTTCATCAAAGATCACGCGTTCACTGGCGAAGCGGCCTTTTAGCCGTTCCATCAAGGACGGCGCGAAGGCGCTGGCGCGTGGCAGCACGACGTCAGCTGCGGTTGGCACCTGGGATTGCAGGAACCCTTCGCCGCACAGTTCGAGAGTCCGCCAGACGACAGCGGCAATTGCCAGAGGTGCTGC
>JBBRBI010000037.1:0-50904 GCA_038206015.1 Bryobacterales bacterium
ACCTTGGCCCGCGCCGCCGGAATCACGAATCTCGGCACCATCGTCATCGAATCCGGCACTCGCCGTGAAGAGGCCAAGGGCATCACCGAGGAGCAAATCACCAGCGCTCTCGTGCGTGTGCTCAAGGGCACTGAGCGCACCATCTGCTTTGCCCAGGGTGGTGGTGAAAAGGACCTCGACAAGAGCGCCCGTGATGGCTACACCGCTGTCAAAGATGCGATCGGGCGTGACAATTTCAAGATCCTGAAGTTGAATCTGCTGGAGAGCTCCGAGATCCAACCCACGTGCACGGCGCTTGTAATTCCTGGTCCGAAATTCGACTATCCTGCGGCCTCCGTTGAGAGCCTCAAGAAGTACGTCGAAGCGGGCGGCAAGGTTCTCTTCATGCTTGACCCGCCTTTTCAGGTTGAAAAGCTGCGGGTCAGCGAGAACAAGGCCCTCATTGATGTACTGGCGGGCTGGGGCGTCACGGTCAACAAAGACCTGGTTGTCGATCTTAGCCGTGTTGGCCAAATGATGGGTGGCGCGGTTCTGGCAAACAAATTCGAGAGCCATGCTGTGGTTCGCGAGATGGGCGGTCGTCCGGTTGTGATGGCTTTCCCGCGATCGATGGAAGGCAAGTCCACCGACAAGACTACGGTGGAAAAGCTCTTCTCCTCGCTGTCGTCCAGCTTCGCGCTGACCGACTTGAGCAAGGCCGAGATCGACCCCAACCCGGACAAGGACAAGCGCGGCCCCTTCACGATGAGCGTCGCTGGATCTTATAAGACAGGCCAGGAAAACAAAGACGGCCGCTTCATCGTCGTCGGCAACTCCAGCTTCATCGACAACGGCAACATACAACTCTACGGCAATAGCGACTTGTTTCTGAACATGCTCGCCTGGCTCAGCGCGGACGAGGACATGATCTCTATTCGCCCTAAAGATCCTGAAGATCGTCGCATCCAGCTAGATCAGGGCCAGCTCAACACCGTGATCGCGGTCTCTCAGTTTGTGCTGCCTTTAATCGCTCTCGGCGCGGCCATTTACATCTGGCGCAAGCGCCGCTAATAGGAATACTCAGAACATGCAGTCTCGCGGTTTATTGATCGGTGTCGTGGCACTGGCCGCACTTAGTGGCTTGTTGTGGTGGAGCGACAAAAAAGCAAACGACGAAGTAAAAAATCCTGTTAAGGATTCCAAGCGCGTCAAGCTGCTCAGCGTCTCCGTGTCCGATGTTGTCGACATCGTCGTACAGCATAAGAGTGAGTCAGCCGTTCACCTGGTCAAGAATGTGGCAGCCAATAAGTGGGAACTTGTCTCTGAGCCGAAGTTCCTCATCGAGAACGATGCAGCTATTACGCTGGCCACGAACGCCGGTACCGTCTCAAGCGACAAGCTCATCGACGATAACGCAACTGACTTCATCCAGTACGGGCTCGATCCTGCGCAAATCACTCTTGAGCTCAAGGATAAGGGCGGTAAAATCCATAAGCTTCTGATCGGTGACGAGACACCTGTCGGCAATCTTTTCTACGTCCGCCTGCCGAATGAAAAGAAAGTTTACACAATCCCGAATTACACCAAGACGGGCTTTGACAAGAGCGCCAACGACCTACGCGACAAGCGTCTGTTGATCGTGGACGACGCCAAGCTGACTAAACTCGAACTGGTCAAAAAGGCGGAAACCATGGAGTTCAGCAAGAGCGCCAAAGGCATCTGGCAGATGGTCAAGCCCAAGGCATACCGTACGGACACCGTCGTCGTCGATGGACTCTACAACAAGGCCCGCGAAGCCAAGCTTGACCCGGCCCTGTCGGAAGAGGTGAAGAAAACTTACGCCGCTCAGTTTGCCGCCGCGCCGGTTCTGGCGACGCTCAAGGCAACCGACGTCGCTGGCACACAGCAAATTGAAGTGCGTAAGTCCAACGAAAAGCTCTACCTTGCCAAGTCCAGCTCCGTCCCCGGCATATATAAGGTTGCGGACGAATTGGGCGCAGTTCTCGATAAGTCACTCGAAGGCTACCGAACCCGCAAGTTGCTGGACTTTGGTTTTGAAGATCCTACACGCGTTCAGATCTCGTCGGGTGGTAAGGGCTCTCTGCTGGAGCACAAAGGTGAGGACTGGCTTTTGAATGGCAAAAAGTTGGATGCTGCAACTGTAACTCCGCTGATTGAAGGCCTACGCAGCCTGGCCGCCTTAAACTTTGTTGAATCTGGGTTCACCACACCGAATTTCGAAGCCACTATTACGCAGAGCGATGGAAAGACGATCGAGAGGATTATGGTCTCCAAGTCTGGCAATTTCCGCTACGCCAAGCGTGAAGGCGATGCTGCCGAATACGAGATCGACCCCAAAGCCTTGAGCGATCTAGAAGCAGCCCTTGGTGGTCTCAAAGAGCCTGGCGCGGTCAAAAAGAAATAAGCGAAGTCACTCTTGCACGCCCTCTACACGGACCTCTACCAGCTCACCATGGCCGCCGGCTATTGGACTGCTGGCAAGACCCAGGAGACGGCTACCTTTGAGCTTTTCGTCCGCCGCTTGCCCGCCAATCGTGACTATCTCGTGGTCTGCGGCCTGGAGCAGGCGATTGAATACCTGACTGGTCTTCGCTTCACAGATCGCGAGATCGCCTACCTCCAGACGCTTCCGCAGTTTGAGCGCACTGCGCCTGGATTTTGGGATTTCCTGCGCAGCTTCTGCTTCACCGGGGACCTCTTCGCTGCACCAGAAGGGACGGTGATGTTCCCCGGCGAGCCTCTGCTTACGATCCGCGCTCCGCTGATTGAAGCTCAAATTCCTGAGACCTATCTGCTGAGTACGATTGGCTTCCAGACTCTCATCGCGAGCAAAGCTGCAAGGATCGTGGCTGCCGCTGCTGGCCATGAAGTAGTGGAGTTTGGTTGCCGTCGCGCCCACTCGCCCGAGGCGGGTTGCCTCGCTGGCCGGGCAGCATTCCTGGCGGGCTGCGCAGGTACCAGCAATCTCGAGGCAGGCATGCGCTTTGCTGTACCTGTTTTTGGGACAGCAGCGCACAGTTGGGTTCTCAGCTTCGATGACGAGGCCACCGCCTTTTTGCGCTTACAAGAGCTGCTTGGCGACTTCACAGTGCAGTTGATCGATACCTATGACACGCTCGAGGGCGCGCGCAAGGCCGCGTCGCTGGGTCGCCCCTTGCGGGCGGTGCGGCTGGATAGTGGTGACCTCCTCGCGCTATCCAAGGGTGTCCGCAAGATTCTGGACGATGCTAACTTACAAGACGTCAAGATCATGGCGACGAACGATCTGGACGAACACACGATTGCCTCGCTAGTGGCCGAAAGCGCGCCCATTGATATCTACGGCGTGGGCACGAGTTTAGCTACCAGCTACGACGCACCGGCTTTGTCTGCGGTCTACAAACTGGTTGAAATCGAATCGAATGGTATTACCCGCTACGCATCCAAACACAGCGAAGGCAAGCGAAGCATCCCAGGGCGGAAGCAAGTCTTCCGGCTACCGGATCGAGACATCATTGGCCTTCACAGCGAAAATGTGCCGGGCGCTGAGCGGCTGTTGCGGCAGGTGGTAGCAGACGGGCAACCGCTGGTGGATGAGAAAAACATTCGCCGCATTCAAGCCTATGCGCGCGAGCAGATCGCCGCTTACGGCCGTCCCAACCGGCCTGTAGAACTCAGTGAATCGCTAGCGCGCCTTGCGGACTCACACTAGAGAACTATGCGAACGGTCTACCTGGACATCGACACGCAACAGG
This sequence comes from Bryobacterales bacterium, assembly GCA_038206015.1. Classification (GTDB taxonomy): domain Bacteria; phylum Acidobacteriota; class Terriglobia; order Bryobacterales; family Bryobacteraceae; genus Bryobacter. The sequence goes on from JBBRBI010000037.1 coordinate 3,735, forward strand.
ACTTTGTCTTCCCAAGCGGCGCCCTCTACGTGCCGGGGGCAGAACAGATCCTGGCTCGTGTTGCGGAATTGAATCGCGAAGCGATCACGGGTGGCCACGCGCTGCTGGCAACGATGGACGCGCACACAGAGAACGACCCGGAGTTCAAGGCTTGGCCACACCACTGCGTCCTCGGTACGCTCGGTCAGCGCAAGCCCGAGATGACAATCGTCTCTGGCATGCGCATTCTCACCAAACAGAGCGTCAACTGCTTCACTAACCCGGAGATGGACGCGATGCTGCGCGAGGGCGGATTTACACAGGCAGTCGTGTATGGCGTCGTGACAGAGATTTGCGTGATGCACGCGGTCAACGGGCTTCTAGATCGTGGCCTCAAGGTAGAAATCCGATCCGATGCGACCAGGGAACTCGACGCGATCTCCGCCGAAAATTTCCGAAACGATGTTCGTGATCGCGGCGGCATCATTCGATGCCGAGATTAAGTCTTGGCGTGAAAGGCCATTGTCAGCAGGAACACGCTCTCTTCCAGCGCTTCAACATCGTGCGGAATCGTGGGCTGAACGCTCAGTAGTTGCCCAGCTTCCAGGGTCAACCAATTTCCCTGCAGATGCATGCGAATTGAGCCACACAAAACGTGCACTGTAATCGAGCCTTCCGAATGATGCTCTTCCAGCTTCGCCTCGGGCTCCATCGCTATCATCACCACACGCAAATCGACCGTTTTCACAAGCACCGTGGATCGTAAGCCATTCTTCCAGGGCTTATGATCTTCGGCCTTTGCAATCTCCGCCTCAAGGTCGAAATAAAAGAAAGATTCAGGCTGTGCCGGGCCGGCAGCAGCCTCGATGGGTGTCATGAACTCATTATCGCGCCGCATTATGCGACTACGCGATAGCTACGGGTTCAGCTGGCACGTGCATTTCTTTAGCCATGCCCCAGAGGCGCTCTAGATCATAATACGCCCGGCTCTCATCGCTGAAGATATGAACGATGAAATTGCCGTAGTCCATCAGAATCCAACCTGCGGCCTGATACCCCTCGGTGACATATGGCTTTTCGTCGATCTCAGCAAGCTGCTTGCCAACCTCGTCGCTGATCGCATGGTTCTGACGGGGATTTGAGCCGGAACAAATCAGAAAAAAATCCGTAAAACTAGATATGTCCCGCAGATCCAGGACCTTAAGGTCCGTGGCCTTTTTCGATTCGGCCGCCCGATAGGCGGTCAAGATTTCTGGGGGGACAGTTGCCAACGTGTTACTCAATGATGCTCCATGGATTTTCAGCTGCTACGCGGAAGAATACTACACTCATTATAGTGCGTCAAAGACTATTCTCAGCTTGCCTTGTCCTGGCCTTGGCTCTTCCAGCCGTCGCCGCAAATACCCGAGCCATAGAAAAAGCCACACAGGACCTTTCTCGCCTTCGTGAACTTGCCCAAATTGGAGCGGTCTCCAAAGCCCGGCTCATTCAGGCAGAAGAAGCTCTGGCCGAGGCTCAGGACGAAGATACGCTCAGCCGCTTGCTGTACGGCAACGTAGGCGTCGAACAGCTCGATGAGTCGCAGGCGACACAGTTGATTGCCGCTGCCCAGCATCGCGTTGACCGCGTCATCAAAACTTACAACAGCCAGAAAGATCTCGTCGCACAAGGTGTCATTCCCAGGAGCCATGTCGATGAGATTGAGCGCCAGCTCGCCGATCGACGCCTCGCCCTCCAGCTTGCCGAAAACCGCGCTCGCATCTTTGAAGACCTTCTTAATATGGCGCAGGCCGAAGACATGCTCGCGATGTTTCAGTCTGAGGATGGCACACCCAAGCCTGTCGTCGAGAGTTTTACGGGAAGCGGCGTTTTTAAGGACGCCCATCTCCATTACGTTGAAGCAGCCTTCGAAAAGCAGTTCGGCAAGCCACTTCCGATCAGCGCCCGTGGCCAGTCTGCGCTACACACTTCCTTTGGTTTTGATCACTCTGGTCGTGTGGATGTAGGTGTCAACCCCGATGACAGCGAAGGCCAATGGCTTGTTGGCCAACTCCAGACTCTGCGGATCCCTTATATCGTCCTTCGTGCGATGATCCCTGGCAAGAGCACCGCGCCCCATATCCACATTGGTCTTCCCAGTGCCCGCCTGAAAAGCCCAGACATCTCCGGCGGCGGCGGTCTACACTAGGATCTCAGCCATGTCCGATACCGCCATCCCTCCCTCCAAGCCCAACCTCCGTATTCTGGTGCCGGCAGAAAAGATCAAAGATCGCATCGCAGAACTCGGCGCACAGATCAGTGCCGACTACAAAGGCCCCATTATTTTGATCGGCATCCTCAAGGGCGCCTTCATCTTCATGTCCGACCTGGCCCGAGTGATCGATAACCCTACCCGCGTCGACTTCATGGGAATCTCCAGTTACGGCAATTCCAAGACGACCTCCGGTGAAGTCCGCCTCACCAAAGATCTCGATATGAGCATCGAAGGTCTGGACGTTTTGGTCGTCGAAGACATTGTGGATACGGGCGTCACGCTAACGTACCTGATTCATCTTCTGAGCCAGCGGCGTCCGCGATCCATACGCATTGCGGCGCTGTTGGACAAGCCAGAGCGCCGCATGCGCCCGATCAAGGTCAATTATTGCGGCTTTGAGATTCCGGACGAATTTGTGGTCGGCTTCGGCCTAGACTACGCCGAGGAGTACCGGAACCTCAAGGATATTTGCGTTCTCGAAAGTTAAACTATACCTTCGGCTTGGGGGGCGGCAGGGCAAATGCCTTTGAAGGGCTATCAAAGCCTTCCCTGGCATGTGTGCCGTCGCAGAACGGCTTGTTATTGCTCAATCCGCAGCGACAAAGGCCAATGGCCGTGCGTCCCGCCAGATCGAATGTTTCTCCTTGAGCATCGACGATTGTGAACTCGCCTTCGATCCGAATCGGACCATTGTTGAAAATTGTGACTTTGGCTGACATACGCTGAAAGAGATGATCGCACGCCTCGCACTGCTCTGGACAATTGCTGCTGTGATTCTCACGGCCCAAGCACCACAAGAAGACGTGGTGCGCCTCTCCCGCATCAGAAACGCCATCCGCGCACATCTCGATGGCATGCCTAACTTCACCTGTCTTCAGACAGTTGAGCGTTACCAGCGCGCTCCCAAAGGAAAACGCGAAGAACTGCTTGACGTGCTGCGCCTCGAGGTTGCCTATGTTTCCAACAAAGAGATGTACGCCTGGCCCGGCTCCAATCACTTTGAGGATCGTGATCTGCGCGAGATCGTCTCTACAGGTGCGTTCTCAACCGGCGGCTTTGCCCTTCACGCGCGCGCTATTTTTCTTGGTTCCAATACAACCTTTAGCTATGTCGGCGAAGAGACCATCGACAATAAGCCTGCCTGGCGCTACGACTACACGACGCCACAGTTTCGCAGCGACTACAACATCAACAATCCCATCAAAGGCGTCTCGGCCGCCGTACCCTACCATGGCAGCATTTGGGCAGACCGCCGTGACAGCAACCTGGTCCGCATCTCAATTCAAACCGGGGAAATCCCTGCCGAGATCGAAATTGAAAGCGCCTCTGATCAGCTCGACTATCAGCCAATGAAGATCGGCTCGATCAACGCCCTACTCCCCCGTCAGAACATCATTTACATCGTTGACAGTAGAGGCTACACCAGCATCAATCGCACCCGCCTCAGCCGCTGCAAGCAATATTCAGGTGAGAGCACAATCTCCTTTGACGACATTTCAGAATCAGCCGCTGTCGACCGCAAGGTGGAACGCGCCATTGTCCTCCCACCCGGCCTTGAAGTCTCTCTCACCCTCACACAGGACCTGATCCACGGCGAATCCGCTGTCGGCGACGCGATCCTGGCCACCCTGCGCAATGATCTCCGGGTCAACAAAGAACTGATCGCCGCAAAGGGCAGCATCGCGCGTGGCCGGATCGTCCGCTTTGAGTGTTCGAATCTCACTCACTCCATCTACAACATCACGCTGTTGTTTGAAGAACTCCGGGGCGGCGACTGGATAGCCCCTCTAAAGCTGCGCTTCGTTCGCCAATATCCGCCCTCCTCCCCCCCCGCCGATCCCAACCGTCGCTTCAACCTCAACAGCATGGTCAGCGTTCCCAATACCGATCCCAATGGTTTTCTGATCTTCTCCACGAAGCCGAAACTCTCACGCGACTTCCTCACGATATGGCAGACTCAGTAGTTGTAGTCGTGAAGTAGTACCGAAGTAGCAAGGACAAACACCGTTGATTCAATTTGAGCTCCCAACCGACCGCGCCCTCTTCGAGGACGCACTCGCATTCGCGCAGGAACAAGTTAAGGCCACCGTCGGCAAACACCCTGGCTTCTATCCTCTATACACCAAGGACGGCAAATGGAAGCACGAGGGCGAGGCTTGGACGCACTGGTGCGACGGATTCTTCCCCGGTATGATGTGGATCTTCGCCAAGCACACCAAGGGCGAAACCTCGCAACTCTGGAAAGCCAAGGCGATTGAGTACACCAAGCCGCTTGAAGAGCGCAAGACGGATCGCGAAGTCTATGACCAGGGCTTCCTCTACTTCTCCACCTATTATCGATGGCTCACCGTCGATAAGGATCCCGCCCACAAGGAAGTCCTTGTCACCGCTGGTAATACATTGGCCCAGCGCTTCCAGGAAAAAGGCGGCTATCTCCGCAGCTTCGTAGCCCCCAATTCTCTGTTCATCGACAGCATGATGAACGTCGGCATCATCTTCTATGCCGCACGCGAAACCGGCGACAAGCGCCTGCGCGAAATCGCGGTCCGCCACGCCCTCACCGTACGCAAGACCCTTGTTCGCGGCGATGGTTCCGTTGCCCAGGAAGGCATCTTCGATTCTGATTCTGGCGAGTTTCTCGAACAGTCGACACATCAGGGTTTCCGTCGCGATTCCTGCTGGTCTCGTGGCTTGGCCTGGGCCACCTATGGCTTCTGCCTATCCTATGAATATTCGCGCGATGCGCGCTTCTTGGCCACCGCCGAAGCCTGCGCCGATTACTACGTCACTCACGCCAATGGCGACGGCATCCCGCCCTGGGACTTCCGTGCCCCGCTTGAGTTTCGCAAGCTGGTCGATACTTCGGCGGCAGCGATCACAGCGTCGGCATTGATTCGCCTCTCGCGCCTCATCCAGGATCCAGTGAAGGGCCATTTCTATTACATGACGGCCGTTCGCATCCTGCGCACCCTATGCGACCAGTATCTGGGCAATCAAACTGCTGGTTGGCAGGGCATCCTTCAGGGCAGCCTCTATCATATGCATCGCGGCTTGGGCATCAACGAGAGCGCCATTTGGGGCGACTACTTCTTTGTTGAGGCTCTGGAACGCATTCTGCGGCCTTGACGGGTGGACGGTGTGTTCCAGGCTATTTCTTATTAGCTCTACCCGCGTGCCGCCCGGTGCCATCGCCTTCATCCACAATTCCGCCTGCGGGATTGAGCTTCGCCAATGCCGCCTGCAGTTTTGTACGAGCTGCGACGGCCTCCTTCGAGTCGCTTGCCGCTAACGGCTCCTCGAACGGCGCATGGCTCATATCGAACAGATCGCCCTTCTGATTCAGCTTCCATTTGGCATCCCGAACGTACCATTGCCGCGCCAATTGTATGTAAACCCAGTCCCGCTGCGCTGCCCGCTGACCGCGCCATTGCGGCACCAGACTTTGTCCGTCAATCACTTTTCCTGATGGCATCGGAGCCCCAGCCAGTTCGGCGAAGGTCGGAAGAAAATCGGTGGAATCGGTGAGGGCGGTTGTCACCTTGCCTGTCGGTGTCGTTCCCTTCCAATTGACAATCAGGGGCACCAGCGCACCGCCTTCGAGCATGGAACCCTTTTCGCCGGAGATTCTGCGTCCACGCACGGTTGAGCGCTCTGCAAATCCGTTGCCTGTGCCGTTGTCTCCCACGAAGACAATCACGGTGTTCTCTCTCAGCTTCAGCCGGTCGAGCTCTCCGACGATCTTGCCCACGAGCTTGTCCATGTATCGTATGTTGTCGCCGTATAGGTCCTTGCTATCGGGAGGACTGTCTGGAGTCGGAAGAATTTCCGCATGAACATGCGATAGCGAGTAGTAGAGGCAGAAAGGTTTGTCCCGGTGCCGGGCAACGAAATCGGTCGCAAAATCGTGCATGACGTCCGGCATGTACTGCTTGTCGGCAAGCGGCTTCGACTTGCCATTGACTAAATACTTCTGGGCCTTCTCCTGGCTGTTCCAATACGACCCGCTGCCGCGAAACTGCAGATACTCGTCGAAGCCAAACTCGGCTGGACCGAGTGGCAGTTGGCCCCACTTGCCCACGCAAGCGCTCTTGTACCCAGCCTGCTGCAGCACCTTGGGCAGGAAGGTCTCTTGCTCTGGCTTGATCTCTCCTGTCGCATCCTGATTGGTGGCACCCGTGCGAAATGCGTAGCGCCCCGTCATGATTAGTGCCCGGGATGGTCCGCAGAGAGGTGCCGTGTACGCGTTCGTGTAGCGAAGGCCGCTGGCTGCCAGGGCATCAATGTTGGGCGTCTTGAAGTTATCCGCACCGTAGCAGCTTACGCCGCCAATCCCCAGGTCGTCGGCGAGAATGAAAACAAAATTCGGTTTTGTGTTGACACCGTGCAGCAAACTTGTGGCACCCATGGAACCCAGCAGTGCTCGGCGGGAAATCGTTGCGTTTGTCATTAATGTCGTTATCCTTTTCCAGCGGTGGCTGGCTTTGCCGCCTGCCATCCTTGCTTCCATTGCGCCATCAGCCGGTTCACCAGGTCGGCGTTCGCGGGCATCTTCGCGATGTTCTGGTTTTCCTGCGGATCGGTCTGATGATCGTATAGCTCCAAAGCTTCCACCTTGCTATGATCCTGGCGGTCCACCCAAGCCGTGAACCGATAACGGTCAGTCCGCATTGAGTACCCCATCAGCTTCTTGCCACGCGGATACTGGCTGAACGCAGCGGGTTTCCAGGGTCTCTTCGGATCGTCCAGCAAAGGCTTGAAGCTGGTGCCCTCCAAGTGTTGCGGCAATGGCAATCCGGCCACCTCCGCTAGCGTTGGATAGATGTCCACAAATTCCACCAGCGCCTTCGTTGACTGTCCGACCGCTTTCATTCCCGGGACCGAAAACAGCAGCGGCGCGTTTGTGTCGTTCTCGACATTGCTGTGCTTGCACCATTCGCCATGCTCGCCGAGCTTCCAGCCGTGATCCCCCCACAACACGATGATGGTATTCTTGCGCAGGCCCAGCCTGTCGAGTTCATCCAGCACCTTGCCGATCTGCGCATCCGTGTAACTGGCCGCCGCGTAATAGCCGTGCTTGAGCTGGCGCGCCAAAGTGTCCCCCACGGGACCTTCGTCCGGCATCCCTTGATAATTTCGAAGTTCGCCGCTAGTGGTGAGCGCGTAGTCGGGCGCATCCTTTGGACGATAAGGATTCGGCGCCAGCTTGATCTCGGCCGGGTCGTACATGTCCCAATACTTCTTTGGGGATACGAACGGCAAGTGCGGCTTGGCGAAGCCCACTGCCAGAAAAAAAGGCTCCGGCTTCTTTGCCAGCTTCCCCAGCGTCTCTACCGCGAGAGCCGCCACTTTGCCGTCCTTGTAGAACTCGTCCGGCACGTTGCCGGACTCAAACGCCGGGCCGTTCTTCGATTTCTTCTTTGCGTCCTCGTCCAAGACATCAGCCGTCTTTATCGACGCGTAGTTGGGGGCGTTTTGCGTTTGCCATGCTACCGACCAGGAGCGCGAATCGTCATAGCCAGGGTGGAAGATCTTGCCCATGCCCTGCACGAAGTAACCGTTTTGCTTGAAGTGCTGTGCCAGGGTCACCGTATCCGGCATCGCGTCGCGGAAATGCGTCACCAGATCCCATACCTTGGTGGTGTCGGGCCGCGCGCCGGTCATAACGCTGGTGCGTGAGGGAGAGCAAACCGCCTGCTGGCAATACGCGCGCAGAAAGGTCATTCCCTGTTTGGCGATGCGATCAATGTTTGGCGTAAGGATCGTCTTTGCGCCATAGCAGCCCAGTTCGGGACGCAGGTCGTCCACCGCGATAAAGAGCACGTTCGGGCGTTTCGCTTGAGCAAGCGCAGGAAGCGCCAGTCCACTTAGCAATAGGTCTCGTCTGGATAGGGTTGGTAAATTCATAGTTAGGTCCATAGGGCCGGTTGGCGAATAAAATAATTGCGGACGACTTCCGCGACCGTGGAACTCGCGGGCAGGGTTTTCCAAAGATCAAGGTAGTCCTGGCGCCCATAGGCGAGGCCGCCGAAGAGCAGCGCCTGTTGGCGCATCGGCCACTCAGCAAAATACATCACATCCGGTGGATGCGGCCAGCTCTTCTTGTCGGCTATGTAGGGAAACAGGAACTCAATGGCTTTTCGGATCCCACGCCCGTCGCTCGTTTCAAAACGCCACAAGTCGCGGCCACCTTGCTCGGACACCAACTGGCAAAGTACAGCCATGGCTTCCAGATTGAACAGGCAGTACCCGTAGGGTTTTGTGCGGCTGATCTCCAGCGGCTGGCTGCCATCGGGAGCGATTTGCAAAGGCACGATGACGGTTTCAAAGCGCCGGGCAACATCGGCGATTAGATCCCGCTGCCCAGTCAGCCGGGCGAATGAGGCAACCTGCATCGCAAAACAAGTTCCGTGGTTGTTCTTCGCGTCCTGCTCCTCGATGCCATTGGCGCTCGTGGTCATCCACTTTAGGTAATCGGCGAACCACTTTCGAACCGCCGCGAACTCTTCAGAACGCAGCGCGCCCGATTCTGCAATGAGCGGCGCTGCCCTCGCCACCTCAACCAGATGAATCGTATCGATGATTCCCGTACCTCGCCCCTTTGAGCGGCCGTGTATGGCCTGCGCGTATTCCAGATTCGGATTCATGCGCGTGGCGTCATTCACAAACCACGCCCGCAAATGACGCGCGGCGTGTTCTGCATACTTTTTCTTTCCGGCGATCTTCCACGCGGCGGTCAAAGCGGGCATCTCAACACTCAACCGCATCAGTGCGTCTCGATGGTCTACGAAATTGTCCGGGTTCGTCATGCCATCGCGTCGGACATAAGGTGCCCCTGAATCCTTGGGGTCGGGCCACCAGTAGTCGCCTTCGGAAAAGAAATCGTGCGTTCCGCCGGCGCTCCGTGGGCTTCGGGACCCGGTCACGGTGATTGGTTTCTCGTTCAAAGACCGGTCCGCCTCTGAAAGCACGCGAGCACGGTCGAATCGGTTTAGATCGAAGCGCGGCGCGGCTACTGCGGCGGCCGCGTGAGCCAATGGGTAAGCCAGGAAATTTCTGCGCAATAGTTGAATCATTAGAATCTCAGAAATAGCGAGAATTGCCAGTTCTTTGCCTCCGACGCTGTATCAGTCAATGTGCCGAATGCGCCGCTGGTCGGGTTGGTGTTGGGCGCATTGAAGCTCGCCTGATTGTAAGCGTTGTAAAGCTCTGCGCGAAACTGGACTTTGATGCGCTCGGCGATCGGGAAGGTCTTAAACAGCGACCAATCTGAGGCTCGCTGACCATCGGCGCGAACTCCGCCAAAACGCAGCGGAAACTGCCGGTACTTCTGTTGCAACTGCCGACTTGCGTCGCGCACGAACACGTCGGTATTGAACCAACGGTCCACGCTTCGCTGGTCCCCTGAGAGGGGGATGGCCCGGACATCGGCAGCCAGTAGGGCATTTCCAAAACCGAGCGGCGCGCCGGACTGCATAATCCAAACCCCGTTCAACTGCCAGCCGCCCACCAGAAAATCTACCGCCTTTGGCAGCTGGTTTCCGAAGCGCCGACTACGACCCACAGGGATCTCCCAGATCCCGCTGACGGTGGTGCGAAACGGACGGTCTGTGTCCGATAGGCTCTCGTAAGGCCGCACGTCCGCCGGATTCAGGTATTCCAACGCCTCCATGAACTTCGACCAGACAAAAGAAGCCTGGATGCTCAGACCATTCCGCAACCGGCGCTCCCCACGCACTTGCATCGAGTGGTACCAGGAATAGCCGTCTGGTGTGATGGCCGTCAGGCTGTTGAACTGGGGATAGGGACGAAGCAGGTTGGCACGGGTGATGGTGCCGGTGTAGGAAGGTGCCAGGCCAAAGAATGGGTTGGGGAAAACCTGCCCTAAGGCGGCGATCCGCGCTTCGTCGCGGACGGGTGAATTACTCAAATACTGATTCGGCAGCGCATTGCGATCGCGTAACACGCCTAGCCGGGTGCCCCGGTTGGCTGTGTACCCCAGCTCGATCATCACCTGAGTCGGCAGCATGTGCTGGACGGCGAACGACCAACGTTGCGAGTAGGCATGTTTGAGATTCGGATCGTAGAAAGTGAAACTCTGGCCCAGACTGGTCGTCAGCCCGCCGGCGGCCCCGCGAGCGTCGATCAAGCCCTGGGGAAATGGATTTGCGTTGGTCGCCACAAAAGTTAAGCCGTTGTCGAGCGACGCACGAATAGGTGTCGATTGTGTAAAGCCAGTTTGCTGCGCAGTAGTTTTGTTGACGCCCAGGCTGTCGTAGTAAATTCCGTATCCCGCCCGGACCACCGTGTTCGGACCAAGCTTATAGGCCAATCCGATGCGCGGCAGAAAGTTATTCTTTTCACCGTATAATGGGCTCCGACCACGTCCGTCTTTGTTAACAAAGGTGAGGCCGCCGGTCACCCGGAAGTCGGCGGCAGACAACTCCGGCAACGGGTTGCGGGCATAGGCGACTCTGGCCTGCGGCTCAATCGGATTCGTCGTCACAAAGTCATAGCCGGCCACCAGCCGGTCAAAGCGTTCTGTGATTGGTACTTCCAGCTCGTATCGCAATCCCAGGTTCAGCGTCAGCCGACTGTTGACGCGCCAGTCGTCCTGGAAGAACAATCCAACATATTTGTCCTGGAAAGCACTGGTGGCGGTGCGGTCCATTTGTCCATCGGGAATGCCGAGCAGCATCGACGCGAGCTCCTGACCAATAGGGGATTGCGCGGAATTGTCCAGCGGCCCCCGCGTGAATGAATTCGAGTAATTGAGATCCGGCGAATTGGCGAGCGGAGTCCGGGTGCCAAAGCCCCGGTAGAGGCGCCCGTCGAAGCCATAGCGGAGATTATGAGCGCCGCGCGACTGGGTTAGGTTCGCCAGGATAGTGTGGGTAAAACTCGAGTTGGCACCATCGCCGTTGCTCCATTCGGAAAGTGGCGAGAACGGCCCCATGCGAACCCTTGGCACCGTGGTCCTCGCAGGATCGAGCAGCGAAGTGAGGTTCCTGGAAAATCCTAACATGGTCAGATCGATCCCTTGAGTATCGCGGGCCTCGCCCATGTCGCCATAGGTAAAGCCGTAACGCACATTGAGCACCAAAGTGGGACTCACGATGAAGACGTCATCCAAGGCAAAACCTTTGCGCGCCGAACGAGTATTGAACCTGCCCTGCGGGCTGCCGTATCGATCCTGGCCACTCCGCCAATCGTAGTTGTGGATGCGGCCAAACAGCCGGTATCCTTCACGGAATTGGTGATCCAGGCGCCCCATGTGCGTGTCGTAGTTTTGCTTCCGGACATCCACGTAGTAGAGATTACTCGACCCGTCGTTGCGTCCTTCAATGTTGGGTGCCGGGAACAGGTTCACGAGGTTGAGCCCGACCGCATCCAGCCTGCTGGAGGGCAGGATATTGCCAGCGAACGGATCTCGTTGGAAGCGCCCATTGCCGATGGCGCGGGTCGACATCGGGTCGTAGACCTGATATCGCGTGCCCTGGGGAATGGCAAGCAGGGCGGAAAAGTCTCCCTCGCGCTCGGCAAGAGTTGGCACAGTGTTCGTGGTGGACGTAGGCCGACCCCACTGATTTCCCTCGTATGCGTAAAACCAAAAAGTGCGATTTCGCCCTGAATAAAGTTTTGGGACCGATAACGGACCACCCGCCGCCGCCCCGTAGCGGTTGTCTTGATACACGGCAGGCTTTGTGCCGTTGCGATTCTCAAACCAGTTTGGCGCGTCGAGCGCGGAATTGCGGAACCAGTAGCGCAGATCGCCATGCAGCTCGTTGGTACCGCTTTTCGTACTAATGTTCACGGTCGCGCCAGAGGTGTGCCCGAAGGCTGCGTCATAAGGCGACACTTCTATCCGGAACTCCGCGATCGCGCTGGCGGGCGGAATGAACGCAACCCGCAAACGCCCGTCGCCCAGGTCGGCGGTGGTGTTGGTGATGCCGTCAATTTGGAACTCGGTGTTGAAGCGGGCCCCGCCTGCTACCGAGATTTGGGAGGTTCCGCTGGGCGACGACGCCTTCATCGCCCGTAGATTGGTCAGGTTCACTACTTGCGGAGCGAGCCTGGCCAGTTCCATCGGGTTGCCGCCGCGCATCGGCAGGTCCTGTATCCTCCGCTGGTCCATGAATGTGCCCACTGAGGCCGTACCGGTCTCTAGCAGTGGAACGCTGCCGTTCACCTCGACTGATTCCGCAACATTGCCCAGATCAAGCTTCACAGGGAGATCCAAGGTCTCACCCACCCGCACTTCCACTTGGTCAATGGTGAGCTTCTTGAACCCGTTGAACTCCGCAGTCACTTGATAGATGCCCGGAGTGAGAAATGACAGCCGGAATGAGCCACCCTCGCCAGACACCGCATTTGTGGTGATTCCCGTCTCGATGTGCCTGGCGCGGACTTCTACGCCCGGAATCGCCGAGTCGGAACGGTCGGAGACTCGCCCGGCAATCACGCCCCGGGCTTCCTGGGCATTCAACAGCGTAGCGCCCGCCATCAGCAGCGCGATTCCAATCTGGATCATCGAGGATCTCACGTGCATAATTTCAACAATACTAGAGCCCTACCACTATCCACCAGTGGCCTCAGGTACTTGTCACAGTTGTTGCAACCTGTTGCAAGCGATGCGAAGAGGCGTAGACTCAGTAGGATGATTAATGCTGCGGCCGAGCCCGCCCGGCCAGATAAGGAGCGGGCAATGCACGAAGTGCTCGAATCTCAGGCCTTGGCGCGCAGCGAACAATTGAAGAACTTCCTTCGTTATGTTTGCGAGCTCGAGATCGACGGTCGTGCCCGTGAGATCAAGGAGTATTCGATTGGTACGGAAGCACTCGGCCGCCCTGCCACGTATTCGCCTTTGAACGATTCGTCTGTGCGCCGCCGGGCGTTCGAGCTTCGCTCAAAGCTTGAAGAGATCTATCGAACCGAGTTGCCAGCGAGTCAGGTGCGAATCGATCTACCTAAGGGGTCCTATGTTCCGGTGTTCTCTTTCCGGGCTCCTTCGGAAGAGGCTTTGGAGCCAGGCTTCCTTTTGGCAGCGGCATCCGAGCCGCCAGCGCGCCCGGCTTATTGGCTCGTTGCTTGTGCCGCGCTCGTCACCGGTGCGCTTCTCGGCATCTTTGGAATGCGTTTCCTGAACCAAGCCAAATCCGGCAGCGACTTCCTGCGCGAGGCATGGGGCCCGCTGGTCGAGCAAACCGACGTCTTGATCTGTTTGGGCACGCCTTTTCAGATGACGGTGCGCCCCGGTGGGTTTTCGCCTGACGCAGACCTGCCTGTATTCTTAGCGCCTCCCGGCATCGAGGCGCTCTTTGACAAGACGGCCCCCCGCCGCGATGGCGCAAAACTCTTCATGCGGCCCGCGCTGAATACGACGACTCTCGGCGCACTTGGCGCGGTGGTAGCCGCGTCCAACCGCCTGCAGGCATTCGGCGTCCAAAGCCAAATTCTACCCGAACGCTCAGCCCCACTGGCAAGCTTCCGAAACCGCAATGTAATTCTCGTCGGCGACCCGCTCACGTCGTTCGCCGCCGCCCAGTTGCTTGGTTCCGCCCGCCTTACCGTAGCAATGGATTCAGCGACCAACCGCATGGTGATTCGTGACCAAAGCCTTCCCCCAGGCAGCCCTCCTGCTTTCTCCCGCGCTTCTACCCAAACTGGATCCACTGAAGTTTTTGGACTCCTCACTGTTCGTCCGACAGATGCCCCGCCAGGCCAACGCCGTCGAACCTTGATCGTCTCTGGACTGTCCAACGTGGGAGTCCAGGGTGCGATGGAGTTCTTTGCGTCCCCCGACCGGATGCTTGACCTGAAGAAGCGTTTCGAGAAAGAGGGCCGACCAGGATTCCCCGATTCCTATCAGGTTGTGGTCCGATGCACTGCGCACGATAGCCTTCCACTCTCGTGTGATTACACCAGCCACTACGTCCTGGGCAACTGAGTTCATCTCAGCAGACCTCCGGCTCGAGTGCCGTGACGAATCAGATCGAGGGGGATTTTGGCCTGATTCCAGTGTAGGATTGCCAAAATAAGATGGCGGAGAGAGAGAGATTCGAACTCTCGGTAGCTCTATTAGAACTACGACGGTTTAGCAAACCGCTGCTTTAGACCACTCAGCCATCTCTCCGCGAAGTGTACAACTTGCCGTGGTCCTGCCTGTCGTAGATTAGCATAGGTTTAGGACCCTTTCTATGCTCATAAAGCTCCCCCAGCCCTGGCACATCCCCGACCGCGAAGCGACTCCCGAGTCGGCTTATCTTTCCCGCCGAGCCCTGCTGGCTCTCGCTGGGCTTCCCGCCCTTCAAGCGGCGGCCCCAAACCCCGCCTTTCCGATTGACCGCCCCCTTACCGAGGAATGGGCCGTCACCAGTTACAACAACTATTACGAGTTCAGCTCCAACAAGCAGAAGGTCAAAGAGCTGGTAGGGGGATTTAAGCTTCGCCCCTGGACCGTCGAAATCACCGGCCAGTGCAACAAGCCGCAAACACTGTCCATTGATGATCTGCTCCAAAAATTTCCAGCCGAAGAGCGCACCTATCGTCACCGCTGTGTCGAGGCATGGTCGATGGCCGTTCCCTGGACCGGTTTCCCGCTTGCCGATCTTCTCAAGCGCGCCGATCCCAAGCCCACGGCAAAATTCGTCAGTTTCATTAGCGTCAATCGCCCTTCCGAGATGCCGGGCATCAACACTTCGGGGGGCTTCCCTTGGCCCTATCATGAGGGCCTACGAATCGACGAGGCGATGAACCCCCTTGCCTTTGCCGTTACTGGTCTCTATGGCAAGACCCTGCCGATCCAAAACGGCGCTCCCCTCCGCATCGCCCTGCCCTGGAAGTACGGCTTCAAAGGTGGCAAGGCCATCGTGAAGATCGAATTCCTCGCGACGCAGCCCACCACATCGTGGAATACGTCCGGGCCCAATGAATATGGCTTCTACGCCAACGTTAACCCCAAAGCGCCACACCCCCGCTGGTCCCAGGCTGTCGAGCAGATCATTCCCACGATGGGGCGGCGGCCCACCCTCATGTACAACGGCTACGAAAAGTGGGTCGCCGCGATGTACAAGGGCAACGAAGTCTAATCTGGAACCAGTTGCGGGGGACGATTGTGCGTCGCTTCCCCTATTTCCTCTTCTTGCCCGCTTCCTCGGCCCCTGCTAGGTTCTCGCGAACCAGCTTCAGCTTCGGATGATCCTTCTTCAGCGTCTTCTCGAACATTTTAAGCGCACGTTTATACACCGCCACCGCCTCTTTGTGGCGGCCGGTACCATTCAAGAGACTCCCCAGGTTATTCAGCGCCAGTGCAATGTCCGGATGGCTCTTCCCAAACAGCTTTTCCTTGATCTCGATTGATCGCCGATAGTGAGCCTCAGCCTCCACCGTCTTCCCCTGTGCCGCCTTCAGGGCCGCAAGGTTATTCAGGTTCACCGCGATCTCATAATTCTCCGGCCCATACAGCTTCTCAAAGCGCTTCAGCGCGTGCTTATAGATTGGTTCTGATTCCTTGTAGCGCCCCAGCCCATCGAGGATGCCTGCATACGCCGCCCCATCAGCCACGGTCTGCGGATTATTCCTCCCCAGTAGCGCCTTGGAGATCTCCCAGGCTTTCCGCCCCGGCTCTTCAGCCTCTGCATAGCGTCCCGCAGCATGCAGGATTCCGCCGATGTTGTGATACAGCGGGCTCAACGCCAGGGCGTCGTCCCCATATTCGGCAATCAACTTTCGCAACGCATCCTGATACAACGCCAAGCCCTTTTCGATATGCCCCATGTATTTGTACACGATGGCAAGATTGTTCTGCGATGTCGCCGTTTCCGGGTCCTCATCGCCAAACTGCTTTTTGTTGATCTTCAGGGCGTCCTTCAAATACTTCTCGCCCAGCTTGTAGTCGCCAAGCTCACGATGGACAGTTCCCAGAATTGTTCGTGACCGCGCACGAATCCGCGCCGCATCCTCACCCGTAAACTTACGTCCAAGTTTGTCGGTGATTTCCATGCTCCGTGTCGCGTGAGCGATCGCCAGCTTAAAGCGTTCGAGGTTATTTTCGATCTCGGCAATGTCGTTTAACAGGTTCGCCACATCGGGCGATTCCGTGCCTTCAATCAATTCAAAGAGTCGCAGCGCTTCTTCGATCTGCTTGAGCCCGTCGGCAATCTTGCCTTTGTGGACAAGCACCCAGCCGGTGTCTTGTAGTTTAATAGCGTTTTCAATAGTCATGGGTGTTCAGTTACCAACATTACTAGGTCGCTGCCTTGCTGGAGTGCTCTTGCTGAAAACGATCAACTCTTTTCTGCGCAGCTCCAGAAGGTATGCCTTGCTATTCTGAAGTCCAATAGATGCTTTCGCCTCGCCTGGATTTACGAGTTTCGCAAAAGCAGACACTGACCCCTGGCCTCGTCCAGTTGGTGACAGTTCTCCAGTTGAATCGACTGGAGCTGAAGGAAATGATCAGCCAGGAGCTGGTCGCCAACCCCTTTCTCGACGAGACAGAGGGCGAGGACCTTACCCCGCAGGAAATCCAAACACTTCTTGAAGCCGAGCGCATCTCCGATCCCAGCGATCAGGCCGTCATGCAGATGCTCGAAAATCCCCCGGCAGCTTCCTACGAAGCCGAAGGTGAGTACGAGCAGCGAGCTGAAGCTGCACTCCTCGACACTCCTGCCGATGGTGCCCAGGAGGCTCCTGAGCAGCCCAAAGCAACAGACCCATTTGACGAAATCGATTTCGGCAGCTATTTCGACGAGTACCTCGACCCAGGGCACAAGAGCCCTGCCGGCGAGGTTTCCGAGAAGCCGTCCTTCGAGACTTTCCTCAGCTCTCCAGTCACGCTCTCCAGCCACCTCTCCTCACAGCTCAGCCTCGTCCTGATGAACGACTCTGAGCGCCAGGCAGCCGAAGCCATCATCGGCAACCTGGACGAAAACGGATACTTGCTTGAGCCGATAGAAGAGATCGGGCGAAGCGAGGGGCTCACTTTTGACGACATGGAGGATGGCCTCGAGATCGTTCAAAGCCTTGACCCGGCTGGCATTGGTGCTCGTGACATGCGCGAGTGCCTGATGCTCCAACTTAAGAGCCGCAGCGCCAAAGGCGGTGTCGCCTGGAAAATCGTCACCGACCACATGCGCCTGCTTGAGAAGCGTGAGTTCAAGGAAATCGCCCGGCTCCTGAACCGCCCCCTCGAGCATGTTGAAATCGCGTTAAACGTGATTCGTAAGCTGGACCCGCGTCCCGGCCTTCGCTATTCCAGCCAAGCCCCGCAGACAGTTGAGCCTGACGTCTATATTTTCAAAGACGGCGAAGACTACCTCATTCAATTGAACGATGAGGATATGCCGCAGATCCGCCTCAACCCCGGCTATAAGCGCATGCTAGATAAGGATCAGGCCCCCGAGAAAGATGTTCGCAATTACATCCGCGAGCGCTACTCAAGCGCCCTCATGCTGATGAAGAACATCGAACAGCGCCGCCAGACGATTCTCAAGGTCTGCCAGTGCGTAGTCGAACGCCAGCGTGACTTTCTCGAAGACGGCATCGATTGCATCCAGCCGATGATGATCAAGGACCTGGCTGAGGAGATTGGCGTTCATCCTTCTACCGTAAGCCGCGCCGTCGCCGGCAAGTACGTCCACACGCCACAAGGCGTCTTCGAGCTCCGTTACTTTTTCTCTGAAGCCGTTCAGGGCCCAGCTGGAGCCGGCACCTCGCTGCTTGTACTGAAGCGAAGAGTCAAGAAGATGATCGAAGAGGAAGACAGCGCTCATCCGCTGACTGACGACCAGATCACCGCACGTCTCAACGATGAGGGCATCCGTGTCACGCGCCGCACGGTTGCCAAGTACCGGGAAGACCTTAAGATTCCGTCAACCCATCAGCGCCGCATAAAGAAATAGAGATAGCTAAACATGAAGATCCACTACACCGGAAAACTCGATCTAATCACTAAAGAGCAGCAAAAGAATCTCGATACCCATTTTGCCAAGCTCGGCATTTTGGTCGACAAGAAGGGCGAACGCGAAGCTCACGTCATGCTGACCAAAGAGCCTCACGCCCGCAAAGCCGAAGTCACAATGAATTACTACGGCAAGCAGGCCTGCGGCACTGCCAGCCATAAGGACCAGTTTCTTGCGCTCCTCGCCGCCATCAACAAGCTTGAAAAGCAGCTCAACAAACTTCGCGATAAGCAGACCGATGCCAAACGGCACGGCGATGCTCTCAACGGCAAGAAGACGCCGATCCCAGTCCCCGAACTCAAGGCTGCCAAGGCTGCCAAACCCGTAAAGCTCCTTCCCGCCTACGGCCCAGCCAAAGTCCAGCGCAGCTCCAAGCCGCTTTCGCTGGAAGAGGCACCTCTCGCGTTGAAACCCGCTTCAACCTATCTTGTGTTTGAAGAAGCAGGGTCTGGGCAAATCTACGTTGTAGCTCGCCGCGCCGATGGCGGGCTGGATCTCATCGAAGCGCGTTAGGACGCATCATTCCCATGCAGCCTGGCGCACGGCAATCTGAACTCGTGATCATCACCGGACTAAGCGGCTCTGGCAAAGGCACCGTCCTTAAGTGCTTTGAGGACATGGGTTATTACGCGGTTGACAATCTGCCGCTCGACCTGTTCCCCAAGTTCGCAGAGCTTACGAAGGACGCGCCAAACATACGCCGGGCTGCATTGGTGGTTGATGTGCGCGAGGGCGAGGCGCTACAGCGCTTTCCCTCGCTCTATCGCGAGGTCTGCGCCAAGGTCCCAACCAAGCTGATTTTTCTTGAGGCCGACGACTCCGCTCTGGTTCGGCGCTTCTCAGAAACCCGCCGCCCTCATCCACTGGGGCAAAGCCGCTCTGTGCTAAAAAATATTCAGGCGGAGCGAGCACTGCTTGAAGAAATTCGCGGCCTAGCTACCGTTGCAGTCAACACTTCACAATTCAACGTTCATGAGCTTCGCGCACTCATCGAGGAACAATTCTCTAAAGTAAGCAGCGAGAGTCGCGTCTCGATTCATGTGTCCAGCTTTGGCTTCCGGCATGGCATCCAGCAGGATGCCGATCTTGTTTTCGATGTCCGCTTCCTGCCCAACCCCAACTACATCCCCGAATTCAAACCGCTCACTGGAAAACACCCCAGTGTGGCCCGTTATATCCGCAGCTTTCCTCAAACGCAGGAGTTTCTCACCCGCGTTTGCGACATGCTCACTTACTTGCTGCCCCATTACGTGAAAGAAGGCAAGAGCTATCTGACGATTGCTTTTGGGTGCACCGGTGGCCAACATCGTAGCGTCATGATTGCCGAAGAAGTCGCCAAGCGCCTCAAGCGCGCCGGCTATCCGATCAAGGTCAATCACCGCGACGCCGCCACCAAGTCCGGCAAGAAGAGTGGGTAGACAACTCTACATTCTGTTCGCCGTGGTACTTGCCGTACGCCTCACCAACGCGCGAATTCTGTGGGTCGAAGAAGCCTATCCGATGGCAGCCGCCATCCAGATGCTGAACGGGCGCTTGCCCTATGTAGATTTCTGGTTCGACAAGCCTCCGCTGAGCGCAGCCTTATATCTTCTCTGGGGCGCAAGCCCTGGCTGGGTGCTCCGCCTTGCGGGCGCTCTCTACATCACACTCTGTGCCTGGCTCGCCTCACGCCTGGGCGGGCGCTACGCAGCGTGGTTACTCGCGATCTATCTTAGCTTCGGCATCCCTTCAGCCGTGATGGCGCTGGCCCCCGATCTGCTTCTCGTTGCTCCGCACCTGGCTGCAGTCTGGCTGGCTCAAACAGGTCGCCCCTGGCTAGCCGGTCTCATCAGCGGTGTGGCCCTCCTGATCAACACCAAGGGCCTCTTCGTTCTGGCCGCCGCATTGTTGTGGTCGCCCAACTGGCGCACTCTTGCTGGCTTCGCGGCCTTGCTTCCTCTGCAGGTATTCTTTGGCCCGGCATACTGGCAGCAAGTGTGGTGGTGGGGCCGCGTGTATTCCGCAACAACCTTCGTCACCAACCCGCTCCTTGAGTTTG
This sequence comes from Bryobacterales bacterium, assembly GCA_038206015.1. Taxonomy (GTDB): domain Bacteria; phylum Acidobacteriota; class Terriglobia; order Bryobacterales; family Bryobacteraceae; genus Bryobacter. Next base: position 23,962 of record JBBRBI010000037.1, read on the forward strand.
TCCGTCGTACGGGCAACTGGATCGGTTTCCAATCGGCAGCCGTTGTTGCCGCAAGTCTCCAATACCGCCTGATCGACTGGCGCAATTGGGCATGGCTCAGTCTCTCTCTGGCCAGCGTCGCCATGGGCCTGCGCTTTTTCCCGCGTTACTACTTCTTCCTGCTGGTTCCTGTCGTCGTTCTGGCCGGAAAGTCGCTCGAACAGCTCCCGCGCACCTGGCGAATTGCGGTGCTTAGCTTAACTCTGATTCCAATTGCCCGCTTTGCTCCGCGAGACGTTCAACTCGCGTTGGGCAACGAACGCTGGGATGACTTGGCTCTGTTTCACGACAGCCAGGAGATCGCCAAACTGATCCAAGAGCGGGCTAAGCCCACCGACACCATCTTCGTCTGGGGCTATCGTCCCGACATCGACGCTCTCACTCGCCTGAAAGGCGGCACTCCCTACCTGGAGAGCCAGCCCCTCAATTGCGTGTTTGCCGACCGCCATCTGCGCGAGCTCAAGTCCATGCCAAACCTAGGCTGTGAGGACCGCCTGCGCAAGCTTCGCGAGTATGAGCCCAACTGGCTCGTGGATGGCCTCGGACCCTCAAACCCTCGCCTGCGACTGGAGGCCTACTTTCCTTTGCAAGGTTACGAGCTAATCGCCCGGACGCCCACTGCCTATCTCTATCGCCTGATGTTGCCACAGAACCGTAACATCGACGCCCACTTTCGCACCCACCCGGACGAATCTTCAAGAAGCCGATAGCGCTTCCTGAAGATAACGGCCTTCGCCGGATCAAACTTCCTCAGCTCAAGCCTGCCATCGCGCTCCACCAGGCGCTCGGCTTCAAAGCGCATTTCGGTGATTGCTTTCCCATTGATTTCGAAGCTCAACTTCCGTGAACCTTTTGCACCACCACGGGATCGAAGGGCCGCCCTGGCCTTGCCATCGCTCTGTAGGATGATCGCGTTTCCGTCACGCTTTCAGCCACTCTTGACCCAATCATCAGCTGCACCATATACGAAGGCGAACTCAAACATCCCGTTCGCCTTCAGTGAGAGTTCGGAGGCAGCCTCTCGCTCGCCAGTCATCTGATAGATGCCAGCAGCGCGGTCCTGCCCTCCGACTAACCCACGAATCCAACAACTAAAACTTTCACACACCAAACGGTGCGCAGTTTCACCAAAGAAACAGTCACACCAAGTTGAATAAAGTTAGTTACTGCGCAAAGCAGTAAAGCAGTCCCGCCCCGCCGGTCGCTACCAGATTAGCCTGGCTGCAACCGCGCGATGCGTGTACGGCGTTCCACGAAGTGTTGCCGCCACCGGTGCGATCATGATGGCCAACCTGTGCGCTGCCGTCGCCTTCGCTTGTCCAGTTCTTGCAGGTATGGTCAGCGCCGTCGGTGTAGGCACGGCCGTCGGGCTGCGAGCCGGTCAGGACGTCGTGCTGGTTCGGCGTATCGCCGCCACCATTGATGCGCACACCCTTCTCGGTCAATGCGGTGAGCTTCTGAATGTTGTTTCCGAGACGCGCCTGGTCCAGAGTGTCGCCATGCAGGTCGGCAAGGTTTTTGGCCACCGCCGCACCTGCAGAATTGTGCCAGGGGCCTTGACCGATGCGGTCGCGGGCATTTACGGCAGGCTTACCGTCTGCCGCGCTGGTGCTGAGGTAAGCATGCCAGTTCTTGTTTTCTGAGCCAGCGGCTGCGGCCAGTTTCTGGCAAATCTGATCGGCCCCCGCGAGGCCACCCAAATTGGCACCTTTGCCGGAGCCTTCGCTCGTTAGGAAGAAGCTCATTGGCTGTTTAGGTGGAGGCGTGGTTTTCGGCTGCCCGGCTTGGGCAAAACAAAGCGGCGCAACAGCCAGCGCCAAAGCAAGTGTAGAGATTGTTTTCATCACGGCAATTCTATCCAAAAGAAAATGAAATGTCCGACTGACCAAGCCACCGCAGTTTTGAGGAGCGAATTGTAGGCCCTCAGAAGATCTGGAACTTCTCATTAGGCAAGTTGGAAGCGCACAAATATTGGAACCACTACATGGAGGCCTTTGAGGTTCCTATTACGGGCCGATAACGGATCTTGAGAAGATTCGACTCGACTAAAGCCTAAAAAAGGAACTTGAGAGCAAAGGTGACCTGCCGCTGACCGTGGCCACGCTCGCCAGTAATCAAGCCAAAGTTGGTGCTGTAAGGGTCTGTGTTGGGGCTTGCGAATTGCACGTGATTCGCGCTGTTAAACGTCTCCGTGCGGAACTGAAGTTTATAACGTTCCGTGATGCGGAAGTTCTTAAACAAACTTGCGTCGAGATTATTGATGCCATCGGCCCTGACTCCAGAAAAGCGTAGCGGCAGAGTGCGCAGATTTTGAGCAAGAGCGTTTGCGTTGTTGCGTTCGAAGCCAGCGGCTGTGTTGAACCAACGATCGGCGGTTCGCTGCGACAAGGGGAGCGGGATGTCTTTGAGATTGCCCCGAAAGATTGCGTTGCCAAAGCCGAGCGGGCTGCCAGACTGACCTTCATACATCCCTTCCACCTGCCAACCGCCAAAAACCAAATTGGTCCAGCGGCCCATGTCTGAACCGATGCGGCGGCCACGGCCGATGGGTAACTCATAGACTCCGCTGATGACGATACGCTGCGGAAAGTCTAAATCTGAAACGACCTTGTGCAAAAAGCTGTCAGTCTCATTGAGGTAGCTGGTGGCCTCCATGAATTTCGAGTACGTATAAGAGGCCTGGAAGGTGACGCCAGAGCTGAAGCGCTTTTCAACCTGGAACTGCAACGAGTGGTAGTAAGAATATCCAGCCGGCACGCTAACACCGAGGTTTGTGAATTGGGAGAAGGGTCGCAAAAGTTGCTGTTTCTGGACGTTCAGGTTGCCAAGGCCAGTGCCCGCAAAGTCAGCGATTCCAAAATAAGGACTACGAACGTTACTAGTGAGAAAGTTGATGGTGTTTTGATCGCGAACAGCACTAGTGGACAGATATTGGCGAGGGATGGCATTGAGTTCTCTCGCCACTGGCAGAAGGGTGCCGCGGTTGCCGACGTAGCCAATTTCGACGACGGTCTTCCAGGGTAGTTGTCGTTGTAGAGTGAATGACCAACGCTGTATGTATGGGTTGGGACGCTGCGGGAGGAAGTTGTCTGCGCTGCGCCCAAGAAAGGTGCGCAAGCCTTGTGTTGATCCGGGTGGAGTCTGGATTGACGTTGGAAAAGGATTTGCAAGTGTGGCAATAAAAGTATGTCCGTTATCGATTGTCGGAATCACGTTGGTGGCTTGCGAGAACCCGCTCTGGAGCACGCCAAAACGATCTGATCCAGTGACGTCGTAAAAGATTCCGTAGCCGCTACGCAGCACGGTTTTGGTGTTGAGTTGATAGGCGAGGCCGATGCGGGGAGCAAAGTTATTACGGTCTCGATTCCAGGTATCGCGGCTGCCTGGAGATGCAAAGAGCAGGCCACCGGGGACACGAAAGTTAGCGGCGGAAATTTCAGGTATCGGATTGGCGGCGTAGTTGGCGCGAGCGGCGGGTTCTACTGGATTGGCTGTATTGAAATCGAAGCCTGTCACCGTTCGATTAAAGCGCTCGGTGAGGGGGCTTTCGCTCTCGTAGCGAAGGCCGATGTTGAAAGTAAGGCGCTTGGTGAGCTTCCAGTCGTCCTGGATGAAAAAGCTTGCATAGGTACTTTGGTTGGCGCGCGAAGCATTGACACTGACACTGCCGCCAGAAGGCTGGCCGAGCAGGAAGGACGCAAACCCTTGGCCGATGGGAGCCCCAGGGGAATTGTCGAGCGGGCCGTTGGTGAAGGTGCTGGCAAAGTTGAAGATGGGTGTGGCGTTACCAAAGCCATAACCACCGTCGCGCAGAAGCCGATACTCGCCGCCAAAGCGCACGTTATGACTCCCCATTAGTTTGGTGAGCGTCGCGTTGAGGGTGTGATAGTTGCTGCTGGAGTAGCCGCCTGCGTCAGTGCCAATGTTGGTGTAAGCGCCGCCGTCGATGTTGATTACAGGAAAGGTGAAGCGGGAGGCTGGGTTGAATTGTGCAAGTTGATTTTGGAGCGAGGCGGGGAAGCCAAGAGATGTCATATCGAAGCCCGTGCTGATCCGGTTTGTATAGGGGCGCTGAAACGTCCATCCATAGCGGACGTTGAGCAAGGTGGTAGGGCTGATCGTGTAGACATCATCGAGTACCGCCCCATAGCCTTCCTGCGATGGGAGATCACCGACTGCGTCTGAGGGAAAAGAACGAGTGAGTTCATTTCGATAATTGTTGTTGATTCTCGCGAAGACACGATGCCGTTCGCTGAAATTGTGATCAAGTCGGCCAACGATGCTGAGGTTGTTGCGATCAATCAATTGAGTGTTATAGAAATTGGAGCGGAAGTCTGCGGAACCGGATTGATTTGCGAGCGGCCAGAAGCCCGTAATATTTCGCGAGATAGGGCTGATCCGGCTGGCGGGGACAATGTTGCCAGGGAGGGGAGAGCGGTCAAATCGGCCGGGTGTGGTGGTACTGGCGCGGATCGTTGCTGGATCATAGATCTGATAGAGGCTAGGATTTAGGCGCAGCAGGGCGGAGAAGTCGCCAGCGCGCTGCTCAGCTGTGGGCATTGTGCCAGTGAATGCGAGGTTGCGCTTGATGTGCAGGCCCTCATAGCCGAAGCTCCAAAAAGTCTTATTGCGGCCATCGTAAACTCTTGGAATCCAGAGCGGGCCAGTCGCCGTGGCTCCCCAGCGCTGGTGGAGCCAACCCGGAGTGTTGCGGGCGATCTTTTCGGCAGTGATTGGGCCGGTATTGGGGTCGTAAATAAACTTGTTGGTGTGCCATGGGACGGCCCGCAAGCGCGAATCGAAAACAGAGGCAGTGCCGTGGAGTTGGTTGGTGCCTGCCTTCATGTTGACGTTGACTGTACCGCCAGCTGCGCGGCCTTGGGCGGCATCGTAAGAAGCAGTTTCGACGCGCATTTCCTGCACAAGGTCTTCGGGCAGCGAAAATGCTGAACTACGTCCGAACATGTTGCTGGAGCCATCGAGTTGCACTTCATTGGAGCCACCGCGCGTCCCGTTGGTGACTGCATCAGTAGAGCCAGAACCGTAGTCGAAGGCATTGCCTGCAAAACGACCGCCAGCAGACATGATGCCGGGCGTGATGCGCGAGAGGTAATAAGGATTACCGCCAACCTTAGGGAGTTCTGCGATGCGCTTGGCATCGATGGTCATGCCGATATTCGCGTTGTTTTGGTCCAGCAAAGCGATCTCGGCTTTAACCTCAACAGTTTCAGATGTAGAACCAATCTCAAGTTCAAAATCGACAGAGCGGCGCTCTGAGGTGCGTAGCTCGACGCCATCTCGAATGGAGCTCTTGAAGCCCTTAGCTTCCACCGTCACCCGGTATGCGCCTGGGAGCAGATAGGGAAGGTTGAAGAGACCTTCCCTATTGCTTGTTGCACTAACCGAAACCTTAGTGGTCGTATTCACAACGCGGATGCTGGCTCCAGGGATACTGGCCTTGGAGGAGTCTGTGATGGAGCCGAGAAGGGTTCCCCGAACGTCCTGAGCAGAAAGTACGGAAGCAATTGCAAAGGTGGCCAAGAGTAGCGATCGCATAGATGCTCCCGATCATATGCTACCCAGGCAAAACCAGACCGCTACCTCGCCGCAGGCCGGGCAGGTTGGCTAACAAAGGTCTCGACGTCTTTGGCTGCCTTGGTCTCCACGCCTGGCTTCTGCAGAAAACCAAGGTCTCGGAACCAATCGACAAAGCGATACTGCCAGGTTCCAAACGGCATGTTACTCCGGTCTGTCAGCCCGCCTGTCATGTTGCTGCCGTCGCTCAACTTGTCGCCAGGGTGGCGGCCATTGCCGTAGAGGTGCATCTCGATATTCGGTACGCCAAGCGCCAGCATCGCACTGTAGTATTCCATCGCCCAGATAGCGTGGCCCTTGTCGCCAGAACCACCGCAAACGATGAACGCAGGCGGCGTGTTGCGGGGAATCAGCGGCGCGGTCCGGTTGCGGGCAAAAGGCGTGGGGCCGGGGTAGATGATGCCGACAAAGTCCGGTCGCGAAGAGATACCCGCCAGTGGGTCAGCCGGGTCGCTATTCTTCTTGTCGAAATCCTCAAAAAGAACTGCTGTCGGCGAGGAAAGTTCCGCGCCCGCCGAGAACCCCATGATGCCGATCTTATTGGGATCGATGTTCCATTCCTTGGCATAGGCGCGCACCATCCGCACTGCCTGCTGGGCGTCATACACAGCGTCAGTCGAGGCGTTGTAACCGTCCTTGCGCAGTCGGTTGCGCAGAATGATCGTGGTGATGCCGTAGTTGTAGAAGAAGGGGACGAAGTCTGCACTCTCGCCTCCTACGTTCAGCGAATTGTGCCCTCCGCCCGCGACCACGATAATGGCCGCGCCGGTGTTGAGTGTCCGGTCAACCTTGTGTACTTCGATCGATGGATTATGAATGTTGACAATGCTGCTGATGCGACCTGGGACGACCTGGCTCATGTTGTAGACCTCAGGCTCTCGCACGCGCTCGGCCTTGAGATAGGGTGAGCCAACTGGATAGAGCGGCACGACGATTCCGCCAGGCAGGATCGCTAAAGGGGCGTACGGTGCCTCGGTAGCTGGGCCGGGAGCGGGAATGGCAAGGGGCGCGGGCAGCGGCGGCAAGGGAGCTTTCTGGGCTAGAAGCATCAGAGATATGAGGATCAGGGGCATCGTTGAGGACTATATCATCGATCACGTTGAGCCCGGCTGGCGGTGACTCCAGAATGCAGAAGGCGGGCTCAGCACAAATTATGCGCTGGCCCGCCTGTCTCTAGTGCGTGCGAAGTCGGTTCAGCGGAAACTGGCTATTCGCCTACATAGGCGATGCAGTCAATCTCCACTTTCATCGTCGGGTTGGCAAAACGGCAACCGATGGTTGTGCGAGCCGGACGATCTTTACCGAAGAACTCGATATAGATCTCGTTCATCTGTGCGAAGTCGGCCTCGTTGGCGAGGTAGACGTTGACCTTGACGACATTTGCGAGCGTTGCCCCGGAGCCCTCAAGAATCCGCTGGATGTTTCCCAGCGTAATGCGGGCCTCGTGCCGGATGTCCCCATAACTCATCTCTAAGCTGGCTGAATCCATCGGGATCTGGCCAGACACGAAGATAAACCCCCCAGCCTTAACGGCCGGGGAGTAAGGGTTCTTGGGCATGGGTACACCCGGAGGAAACAAACGTTCGATCATGCTATTCGTCGGTCTTTCGTTTGCGAGGACTGCGCACCGAGCTGCTGCTGCTGGACTTCTTGGGTGCAGCAGTCGACTTGCGGGGCGCCCGCGTGCTGGTGGGACGAGCACGTGAGACCTTTTTAGCCGCAACCGGCGGAGGGTTGGGCTCAGAAATGCTGGGCTGCCCTTCAACATAAGGCTGCACTTCATCGTACTCGCTGTAGAACTCCTCTTCCTTCTTCACGCGAGGTGCGGGTGGGGGGAAGAATTCGCGTCCAAGATAAACGATCAAGCCACGCTCGTCGTCGCGCTTAAGCTTCACGACTCCCTTGTTCTGGGAGAATTCGAGAAACTCCTTGAAGCCCGGGAAGCCATAGCCGTGGGCGTTGAATGCGGGATGTTCCGCAGCAATCCATTGAGCTAGATCACCTGGCTCGACGCCGTCGCCCATTTCCATCTCGTAACGATGAGCTTCGAGCGCATCGCGGAGCAGCGGAAGAGCTTCGGTCGGTTCCGGCAGCGGACGGGCATTGGCCCCACCGCGACGTTCGATCGTCAACTTTCCACCGGTTCCGTGAACGTCGATCAGCTCAGCCTTGGAGAGCTTGTCGATGAAATCGCTGAAGCTGGAGGAGCCAAAGCCACGCTCGTGGAAGGTCGGATCCAACTGCATCATCGTGCTCTTGAGCAAGCCGAGTTGAGCCTGGACACCGCGCCTCTCGAGCGTCTGTAAAGACCGCTCGACCAGCGGGAGGGCAGCAGCAATTTCCTGCGTCACGCGAGGTTCGTTAGACTGGCTGAGCTGAGGGCGCAAACCATCCTGACGATCACCACGCTCGCGCCCACCGCCACGGGGCTGTTGTTCGACTCCGCGTTCGTCACGACGCCTGTCGCGACGTTCCCAACGACTTTCACGTCCCTGAGGACGGTCGCCCTGGGGTCGGTCACCCTCAATGCGATCACTCTGGATGCGATCACCGAGGATCGGCCGTGATTCCACAATCGGCTGAGATTCGATTGCGGCCTGCACGCCCTGATCAGCGGCAAGTCTTTCCCCTGCCAATCGCTCGCCGGGGAGCCTGGTCAGAGATGGACGTTCTGCTTCGCGATCCGCAACACCTGCAACACGAATCGGGCCGCGATCAGCGTCACGATCCGCACTGCGGTCAATTACACGAATTGGGCCGCGATCAGCGTCACGGTCTGGGGTGCGATCCGGCGTACGTTCTGCGCCACGATCCGCACGCTCTTCGCGATCCCGGCCTCGGCCACGATCCCGGTCGCGATCCCAGCGGTTCTGAGGCTGCTCAGAGCGAGACATCGAATCGGCCAGTTCTCGCTTGAGACGCTCGAGAGCGGGGCCGTTTTCGCCGCCGTCCTGTCGCGCCGCGCGATCCATCATCAGGTTTTCATAAGCCACAAATTCGTGGCAGTTTGACTGAAGGATGTTTGAGGTGAAGGCTTTGCCGCCCACCACATACACGGTCTTACCGTATTCCTTCAGTTTGTTGACGAGGGGGATGAAATCGCTGTCACCGCTGATGATGGCAAAGGCGTTGACATGAGTGTGGGTGAAGGCCATCTCAAGCGCGTCTAGCGCAAGGTTGATGTCTCCTCCGTTCTTGTCACCGCGCGGACTGGGCATTCTCTGCACCATCTGCACGGCGTTTTCAGCCATTTGTCTTGCGGCGCCTTCCTGGCGTCCCCAGTTTGCGTAGGCGAACTTCGCAACGATGTCGCCCCGCTCTTTCAAAGCATCTAGACAAAGCGAGACGTCAAATTCGCGTCGCAACGTTGTCTTCAAACCAATTTCGATGTTGTCGTAATCGACGAACACCGCAATGTTGAGTTTATCTATGAGAGGCATTCAGCTCCTCTGAATTTCAAATATCGTCAGGCGGGGGCGATCGCCGCACCGCGGATAAAATTCACAACAGACTCCAGTGAACTCCCCGGCTGGAAAATAGCCGCTACACCCAACTTCTTGAGTTGCTGGACGTCATCTTCTGGGATGATCCCGCCCACCACTACAAGCACGTCCGTCATTTCCCGCTCTCGCAAGAGATCGAGCACCCTAGGCACGATTGCCATGTGCGCGCCGGACAGAATCGACAAACCGATGACCTGGACATCTTCGTCCAGCGCGGCGTTAACAATCATCTCCGGCGTCTGACGCAAACCGGTATAGATTACTTCCATGCCGGCATCGCGTAGAGCTCTGGCGATTACCTTGGCCCCGCGGTCATGACCGTCGAGTCCCGGCTTCGCCACCAATACGCGTATGCGGTTTAAGGACAGACGCCTTCAGTATATGCTTTGTTGCGTCCGTGTGGGGGAGGCCCTTCGCTTCAGTCCGCCCTTACACTGATAACAGTGACTCGAATTGTTTTAGCCATTGCCTTCCTCCTCGCCTCCTCAAAGGCAGATCCCTATCCCGGCTGGACGCCTATCGGACCCTGGGGTGGGGCGGCGCGAACGATCCGTCTCGATTCACAACAGCCCGCCACCATGCTTGCAACTACGATGCGTGGCACGGGTGTGTTTCGCAGCCGCGACGGCGCAAGCAACTGGACTGCTCTGCGAAATTTCCCGGAACTGCCAAATGCCCGTCTCGATACAGCTCTCATTATCCACGCACCAGCGTCGCGATGGCTTGTCGGCGCAGCACCTGGCGGACTATGGCGGTCGATCGATGAGGGCGACACCTGGATTCAGGTGCCTGGCACAGCCGAGCTGTCCGTCTTTGCGCTGGCTGCATGGCCAAAAGGCGAACATGTGCTAGCGGCCGGAACCGACCAGGGTGTCTGGCTCTCCAATGACGCCGGCGACACTTGGCGGCGCATCAGCCCCAAAACCAACGTCGACCTGAGTGCAATTGTCTCGGTGGCTTTCGACCCGGCCAAGGCCGGAACCATATATGCCGGGACGCCGCACCTGCCGTGGAAGACTCTCAACTCTGGCGACACCTGGACCAAAGCGCATAGTGGAATGTTTGACGACTCGGACATATTTTCGATCGCCGTCGATCCTACCCGCCCTGGACGCGTCTTTGCCAGTGCCTGCAGTGGCATCTACTGCTCTTTGAATTCAGGCCTGGCCTGGCGCCGCGTGCAGGGCATTCCAGGCACGAATCGCAGAACTTATGTGGTTGCCCAGAGCCCGCACCAGCCAGATCTTCTCTTTGCCGGCACCAGCGCTGGTATGTGGACGTCAACAGACGGCGGCCTTGTGTGGAAAAAACTGAATGACTTTGTTGCAACCAGTATCGCGTTTCACCCAACAGAAAAGACCACATTCTTCATCTCCACTGAACGCCATGGCCTGGCCAGGACGAGGGATCAAGGCGAAAACTTTCAATTGGTGAATCAGGGCTTTGTAAGCCGAAGTCTATTGGCCATAGACGGTGATGAAGCCCACCTCTACGCTGTGGCTCGTTACGAAGGTAGTGCTGGCGGCGTGTATCGAAAAACGTCATCCACTCCTGAATGGGAGACCGTCAATACCGGCAAAAATTTTGATCGCTTCGCGGTGCGTGACGGGCGACTTCTGGCGCGAGATGAGGAAGGCTCATGGCTCGAGAGCCGCGACCACGCTCAGAGTTGGTCTGCAGCCAACGCGCCCGTCGAGCAACCTACAGGCGATTGGTTTGAAATGCGCAGCAGCCCATTTGCCCCCAACATCCAACTGCGTGCCTCGCGAGAAGGCATGAGCAAATCGCAAGACGGCGGAAGGACTTGGCGCAAGATCGAAAGTGGACTGGGAACGGATTGGATCGGCAGCATTACGTTTCATCCGAAACGGAAGGGCCTTTGTTTTGCTCTAAGGGGTCAGAGAGTATTCTGGTCGCCCGACGACGGCGAAATTTGGTACTGGCTGCCTACGCAGGAACAGGCGGACGTCTTATTTCAGTCCATTCATTTAGTGCCAGCGTTTCCGTCGCTGCTATTTGCAGTAAGCGGCAACCGAGGCATCTATGTGGTTCAGTTGCCAGAAACTCCGTTATAATTAGAAAATTAGGCACACCCCTCTTATGAAATTGAAAACCCTCGCAATTGCGACTTCTTTGGTCTTGGCAAGTGTAATGGCTATGTCGGCCCAAACAAAATCCAACTCTTCAGCCAAGAAGACTACCGCCACCAGCACCACCAGCGGTGGCGACAAGTATGAAATCGAACTATTTGGCGGTGCAAACTTCCCAAGTGCACAATCGAAGTCGCCTTTCCAGCGTGTTGTCAACGGCGGTGTAGGTGGATTCCGCGTTACAGAGAACATTTGGAACTATGTCAGCCTTGAGCAGACCGGAATGGTTCATGGCGTGGCCAACATTCAATGGAATGTGCCTGGCACGGCCGACAAATACTCTCTGGGCGCACGATTGCGCCAATTTCAGTTCAACCCAGTTTTCCATTTCACCCCTCGCGAAGCGCGCATCCGTCCCTTTGTGACGGCGGGCTTTGGCTTTGATTTCTTCGGCGTCACTGACGACGCCCGTCGCCAAGTCGGCACCGGTCAGTTTACTCCCTTCAAACAAGTCGTGAATCTGCAATCGCAGTTCAAGCCAGCAATCAATTACGGCGGTGGCGTCAAGGCCAAAATAACTGATCGAGTAGGCTTCCGCTTTGACATTCGCGGCATCTCAACAGCTTCGCCTGACTATGGCGTGCCCACAAGCGGCCCTGCAAACGCTATCCTCTATACGCGTACAACTCCCCTCAACTCCCTGCAAACGACCGCAGGCATCACTCTTTACCTCGGCCCAATCGAAACCGAGCCGGTTTGCACTTTTGTTGTAGGCTCCATCGATCCATCCACCAAGACCGTTTGGGTTGGCGACAGTGCTTCTTACCAGTTGCCCGTCTCCAATGACTGCATGGGCGTGACGCCGAAGTACAAATGGATGGTTGACGGTAATCCTGTCAACGGCGACTCCATGCTGGCCCTCGCGGGTATCGCTGCAGGAACACACGCAATTAAGGCTGTTGTCGAAGCTGACACCTCGAAGCTAGTAGACAAGCGCACCAAAAACTTCCTCAAGAAGATGCCGATTGCCGCCGCCGAGCGTACCGCCACACTGATCGTCAAGCCGACGCGAATTGAACTCATCAGCGTCACAGCTGACCCGACGACGATCAATATGAACAGCACCTCGCGCATCACTTCTGTCATCAGCTACGAAGGGCCGGATGCCGGCGAGACCGTAACAATGACGTACAAGGTTGACGCTGGCGTATTGTCGCCGACCAATCCTGGCAATGGTGGCACTGTATCCGATGGCGGCAAGACGCTTACGCAAAGCGTCAACTTGAAGCCCGGCAACACAAACGATTCAGCATTCCTTCGCTCTGAAGGTTTCACCCTTCAGCCCGGTGGACCGTCGCGCGATATTGACGTGAGTCTGAACGCGGCAAACAAAACGCTGCACGCCACCGTGAAGGTACTTGCGCCGGCCGCACCTGCCCCGGTAGTAACGCCGCCCGCCCCGCCCCGTCCGCAGCCGATCCAATTGGATGATGTCGTGTTCGCCAAGGGCAACGCTCGCGTCAATAATTGTGGCAAGCGCATTCTCGATCAGGCCTTTGAGCGCGCCGCCGCCATGGGTGACTTCGATGTGCTGCTGGTTGGGCACTACGACGCCGTTGAGAAGAACATTAAGATCAAGGACGTGAAGGCAAAGAAGACTCGCAGTCTGGACGAAGAGCGCGTGCTCAATGTTGCTGCGGTGCTCAGTGCCGGTACCGAACCTTGCAAGCGCCTCGAGCGCAACCGCATCAAAGTTGCCTACATAGGTGCCGAGCAACTGTCGGCCTTCAAGACCTCGCTCTGCGAAGCAACCGTGAAGGAACTCGCCAGCGGCAAGATCAGCCCAGCCGACGGAAGCACCAAGAACCGTCGCGTTGAGATCTGGCTCGTTCCCAAGAGCGGCCCGATGCCGAACGGAATCTCTGGCATCATGGATGCCCCGGCCTCCGAGATCCAGACCAAGGGCTGCCCGAAATAGGCACCTGTTGTTGCAATGAGTGAAACTTTCAACGAGCCACGTCTCGCCCTAAACCGGATTTACACCAAGACCGGCGATAAGGGCGAAACGGGACTTGTCGGAGGCCAGCGAGTTGCCAAAGATGCCTTGCGCATCGAAGTTTATGGAACAGTCGACGAGCTCAACTCTTTTGTTGGGCTCGTTCGCGTTTCAGCGCGGGATCTTGCTCTAACTGATTTTGAATTGTTGCTGGAACGCATCCAGCATGAGCTGTTCAACCTTGGTTCTGAATTGGCTACCTTAAGCCAGGACTTGCACCCACAACAGCCCCGCATTACCCCAGAAACGATTGCGCGCCTCGAGCGCGACATCGATTTCTACAACGAACCCCTGCCAGCCCTGAGAAGCTTCGTGCTCCCAGGGGGATCCCGCATCTGCGCGGAATTGCACGTCTGCCGAACGGTGTGCCGCCGGGCCGAGCGCCTGCTTGTGACGCTGCGTCGCGAAGAGGAAGTTGCCCGCGAGGCTCTGTTGTATCTCAACCGCTTGAGCGACGCCCTCTTTGTCTGGAGCCGCTGGGTGAACCATGCTCTTGGAGTTCCAGAAGCGCTGTGGCAACCCAATCAGGCAGCGCGCTAAGGCGTCTGTTCTTTTAGCGCGATTCGAAATGCGTTCATCTTCATGAATAGTTCCTGCGCGTGGTCGCGATTGACGCCGAGCATCTGAAACATCGGTTTACTATTCTCGAGAATTAACTTAAGGTTGATCGACTTGGCATTGTCGTTGATGTTGGCATCACGAAATGAATCCAGCCGAAACTCACATTTAGATCCATTGCTCGTGAAGATCAGTTGTGTTTTGGTCAACAGCAGCCAACCTACCGACTTGCGGAAGCCAGCAACATCGGCCAAAGCCACCGCAGGGAAACCATAAACAAACGCTTCACCGCCAAGCGCATTTTCTACTTCCACGTGAACATTCTCCGGCATTTCTTCAATGCCGCGGTAAAAGGCCATATTGTGGGCGAAGCTGTGTTTGTAGTTCGCCAGCAGCGTCCGCAGTCGCAGTGCCAACCAGTAGCTGCCAAACAAGAGAATCAGAATCGCAGCGGCAGCCACTGCATAAAGCAAAATGCGGTACTCCACCCAGACCGTGAGCGGGTCCAAGCCAAAATACGTCACGATCTCAACCCAGTCGGGGTATTCGTTCATTGATAAAGTCGCGTTACTTCTTGCGACGAGCTACCAGTTTGACACGACGAGGGCGAAGTTGAGCCGTTTGCGAAAAGGCAGCGTCGACAAACTCAGCCAATTCCTTGGCGTGTTGCTTGGAAGAGCCAGTGGCAGTCGAGGCCGATTCCGGCCGTCCGGCATAATGCACAACACGTCGGCTGGCGTTGAGTACAAAGTACATCTGCTCCTGAACAAAGCGCCACGCGCCCATGTTGCGCGGCTCCTCCTGCACCCAGATGACCTCCGCTGAAGGCGAATAACGCTGCAGCATGTCACTCAACTGATCAGCCGGGAACGGATAGAGTTGCTCCAGACGAACAATGGCGACATGATCAGCACCGCGCTCTTCGCGTGCTGCAGCCAGGTCGTAGTACACCTTGCCAGAGCACAGCAGCACGCGAGTGATCTTGCTGCCAGCCTCGGTGTTGGAATCGCCGATGACGTCCCGGAAGCTTCCCTGAATGAACTCATCCATGTGGCTGGCGGCCTTGAGGCTGCGAAGGTTCGCTTTGGGAGTAAATACGATCAGAGGCTTGCGCAGGCCGCGGCGGTCTTCTCCACCGTGCATCTGGCGACGCAGGAGATGGAAGTAGTTTGCCGACGTCGTGCAGTTGGCGACGATCATGTTCTCTTCGGCGCATTGCTGCAGGAAGCGTTCAATGCGAGCGCTGGAATGCTCTGGCCCCTGGCCCTCATAGCCGTGCGGCAACAAAAGCACGAGACCGCTGGGCTGACCCCATTTCGCCTCTGCGGCAGAGATGAACTGGTCGATCATGATTTGCGCGCCGTTGACGAAATCGCCAAACTGGGCCTCCCACAACACGAGCGTGAGCGGGTCGGCGACGCTGTAGCCAAACTCAAACCCCATCACGGCAAATTCGCTCAAAGACGAATCGACGGCCTCAAACCTGGCCTGATCCGCAGAGAGATGCTGCAACGGGAAGTACGACTTGCCGGTTTCGTAGTCGACCAATTCCAGGTGGCGTTGCGAGAAAGTGCCGCGCGGAGAATCCTGTCCGCTCAGGCGGACGGGAGTGCCCTCGATAACCAGACTGCCAAAGGCGAGCATTTCGCCAGTAGCCCAGTCGATCGGCGCACCCTTCAAGACCTCTGCGCGTTTATCGATCGTATTTGTCTTCAACTTCGGATGAACCGTGAAGCCTTCCGGAACATTTACGTAGCCGTTGATGACCTGCTCCACCATCGCTCGATTGATTGCGGTGTTACCGAGATTCACGGCCGGGATCGCCGACTGTTCGTAGCTGGTCATCTCGACCGTTTCGAATTTTTCGGCATTGGTCTGCGAGGCGACGAAGCCCTCTTCCATCCTCGCCAAGATTCGCTTTTTGACAGAATCGACCTCGGCGGCGCTAAGCACGCCATCGCGCACCAGGCGCTCTGCGTACTGTGTGGCGACTGAGGGGTGATTCTTGATCAGTCTGTACATCAGTGGTTGCGTGTAGGACGGATCGTCGCCCTCGTTGTGTCCGTGGCGGCGGTAGCAAACCATATCGACAACGACATCCCGATTGAATTCCTGACGGAAGTCAAAAGCTGCCTGCATGATGCGCACGCAAGCCTCCGGGTCGTCACCATTGACGTGAAAAATCGGTGCCTGCACCATCCGGGCGATATCGGTGCAATAGCTGGAGGATCGTGCCTCTTTGGGGTTTGTTGTGAAGCCGATCTGGTTGTTGATCACCAGGTGGACCGTGCCACCGGTCGTGTAGCCCTCCAGTTGCGAAAGGTTGAGCGTCTCCATGACGATGCCCTGCCCGGCAAATGCGGCGTCGCCGTGAATCAGCAGCGGGATCACCCGCTCGCGCCGCGTGTCGCCCAGACGCTCCTGCTTGGGGCGAACGATGCCCTCGACAACCGGGTTGACTGCTTCCAGATGGCTCGGGTTGGGCGCCAGCGTGACGACGACTTCTCGACCCTTCGACGATGTGCGGACGCTGGAAGCTCCCAGGTGGTACTTCACGTCGCCCGAACCCTGCGTAGAATTCGGGTCGATATTGCCCTCAAATTCGCTAAAGATCTGCGCCATGCGCTTGCCGATGATATTTGCCAACACCGTCAATCGTCCGCGATGGGCCATGCCAACGACAATCTCGTGGACATTGCTGTCAGCGCAGCGCTCAATGACTTCATCGAGCATTGCGATCGTGGATTCGCTGCCCTCAAGAGAGAAGCGCTTCTGGCCCACAAAGCGGGTTCCCAGAAACTGTTCAAACATTTCGGCCTGCAGAAGGCGTTCCAGAATTCGACGTCGAATTGCCTCCTCAAGCGGCGCGTGGCTCGACGGTGGTTCCAGACGCTGCTGCAGCCAGGCCTTCTGCTCTGGATACTGGATGTGCATGTACTCGATGCCCACTTTATTGCAGTAGGTACGACGCAGAGTTTCAAGGGTCTCGCGCAGAGTGCTGACCCCGGGGACATCGCCCAGGCCAGTGGCTGTACCGAGGCTGCCATTGATGAATTCGCGGTCCAAATCCCAAATCGTCAGCCCATAGGTGGAGGGGTCAAGTTCAGAATGATACTGCGCTTCGCTGCCAAGCGGGTTGAGATCGGCGATGAGATGGCCGCGCACCCGATAGGCGTGGATCAATTGCAGAACCGCCGCCTCTTTCACCACCTCCGAGCTTACTTTCCCGGACGACAAGCCGGGAATCGCTACAGCCCTGTCCGCCTGCCAGGACACTGGCCGGTACGGTAGCTTCAGATCGGCAAAGATGTCCTCATAGAAATTGTCCTTGCCATTGAGCAAGTCCTGCATCCGAGCCAGAAAGTTGCCGCTCTCCGCGCCCTGAATGACGCGATGGTCGTAGGTGCAGGTCATCATCATGACCTTGCTCAAACCCAATAAGGAACGAGTCTCCGGGCGCACGCCCTGAAACTCCGCCGGATAATCGATGGCCCCGGTCGCAATGATCGCGCCCTGGCCCGGCATTAGCCGCGGCACAGACGACAAGGTGCCAACCGTGCCGGGGTTGGTGAGCGAGATGGTTGTGCCCTGAAAGTCTGACAGTTGTAACTTGCCGTTGCGGCCTTTCTTGACGATGTCATCAAAGGCGTTGAGGAACTGCTGGAAGTTCATCGGTCCAGTGTTCTTGATACTTGGCACCACCAGTGAGCGCGTGCCGTCTTTGCCAGCGACATCGATCGCCAGTCCCAGATTGATCTGCCCCTTTACCCAGCGGAACGGTTGGCCTTCGCTCTCGGCATAGGCAGCGTTGAGATTCGGAAATTTGTTCAGGGCCTTGGAGATTGCAAACGCAATGATGTGCGTATAAGAAATCTTGCTCTTGCCGCCCATCGTGCGGCTTTGATTGATGAGCGTGCGATTCTCGTCGATCACCTTGACGGGGATCGAACGCAGGCTGGTGGCCGTGGGCACTGCCAGCGAGAGATTCATATTTTCTGCAATGCGCGCAGCGGTGCCACGCAGCGGCACCAGTTGCTCTGCCGGGCCAAGCTCTTTAGGCGGCGCAGACGCTTTGGCGATCAGGTCGCTGGAGGTGGCAAGCGCATGCGTGGTGGCCTTGGCAGGGGTATCGGCGATAGGTGCAGGCGTTGGAGGTTGTGCAGGCGTTGGAAGTGGCTCAGGCGCGGGCGCTGCTGCCGGGGCTGCTACGACACTCGTTGGCGCTGCAATGCTGGCGCTTCCACCGTTTGAGGCAGGGCTGATGTCTGCCGTAGCTGGCGCGTCATCAAACATCCCCTTCCAGGCGCTATCGACGGCGCCGTGATTATTCAGATATTCCTGGTACAGCTCTTCTGCGAGCCAGTCGTTGATGGATGCGGACGAAGCGTCTCGTGATTCAGACATTGGGGTTATTACGGGAGAGTCGACCTACTTGAAAAATAGTGCGCCCTTACCCATTATGATAGCTAAATGCTTAAGGCCACAGCGATACTCTCCCGCCAAGGATTTCCATCGGAAGACCCCGCCATCGCCCCAGACTCGACAAAGCGCTTCGCGGATGGAGCGGCTTGGAAGATCGAGATCCCCTCGACAGAAAGCCCACGCGCTCTGCGCGCAGTTATCGAAGAAGCCGCCGCACGCAAGGTCCCGGTTCACCGCATTAGCCAGGGCAGTGGCATCATGCTACTGACCGACGCCGAAATTGTCGAGATGGTGGAGCTTGGCCAAGCCAACAACATCGAAGTAAATCTCTTTGTTGGCCCCCGCGCCACCTTTGATGTAGGTGCCCAGGTCTTCTCCCCTGCCGGGCGTTCGCTGGGCCTCAGCCTGCGTGGCGCGAACCAATTGGGCTATGCCCTCGAAGACGTCTTGCGCGCCGTCCGCTTGGGCGTCAACAGCATTCTCGTGAGTGACCTTGGCAACCTGATGGTGATGGGAACAGCAAAGAAAAATGGCGACTTGCCGGCTGACCTCATCATCAAGACCAGCGTCATGATGGCACCCTGCAACCCTGTCTCTGCCCGACTTCTCGAAGACCTGGGCGCAACCACGATCAACATCCCAAGCGACTTGTCGATCCCGCAGATTGCTGCCATCCGGCAATCCATCGACGCCCCCATCGACTTCTATGTCGAAGCTCCCGACAACATCGGTGGCTTTCTGCGCTACTACGAGATTCCAGAATTGATCCGCGTTGCCGCGCCCATTTACCTGAAGTTTGGGCTGCGTAATTCACCCGACATCTACCCCTGCGGTTCGCACATCGAGAACACAGCGATTGCTTTGACTCGAGAGCGCGTTCGCCGAGCTGAGATGGCCTTGGGCTTTATGGCTTGACGTCGCGTCGGCCGCGGCCGGGCGTGGTCTTCGCCTTGATCTCAATCGGTGTCGCGCCGAATTTGAATTCCTTGCGAATCTGATTGATGAGGAAGCGTTCCTCTGAAAAGTGCAGCGGATTCGACTTATCGGTGAACACGACAAACGAAGGGGGACGCACGCCAGCCTGCGTAATGTACTTCACCTTCATGTTCGTTTCGTGCGTGATCCGGTCGACAAAGCGATTCAGCTCGCCCGTCGAGACGCGCCTGTTCATTGCCTCTTGCGCGCTCTTGATCAATGAATAGAGCTTCTTGACGTTGGTGCCCTTGGTGGCCGAGATGAACTCGATCGGCGCGTACTCGAGAAACTTCATCTCGTCGCGAACCGCTTCCTCAAAGTCATTTGTCTTGCGCGTCGGGTGCGCATCCCACTTGTTGACGCAGAGGATGATCGGGCGGCCCTCGTCGTCGGCATAGCCCGCAATGTGAGCGTCCTGCGCCGTAGCGCCCTCAGTGGCATCGATGATCACCAGCACTACGTGCGCCATGCCGATGTGCCGCCGCGCCATCATCACGCTGAGCTTCTCCGCCATCTCGGTGGTCTTGCCTTTGCGGCGGATGCCAGCCGTGTCGACAAAAATATATTCCTGACCGTCCAGAACCACAGACTCGTCCACTGCATCGCGCGTCGTACCCGCAATCGGCGAAACAATCGCCCGCTCAGTACCGGTGAGTGAGTTCAACAGAGTCGATTTGCCGACGTTGGGTCGGCCGATGATCGCAACCTTGATCGGACGCATCGGGCGCTCCGCAGCAGGCATGTCGATCTCATCCACTTCAGGGAAGTCCCGCGTGACATGGCTCAGTAACTCGTCAATTCCAACGCGATGCTCCGCAGAGACGGAGACTACGGGCTGAAAGCCAAGCACATGAAAATCAGAGCTGAGGATCTCGCGCTTTGGCACGTCGATCTTGTTCACAGCGAGGGTGACCGGCTTGCCCAGCTTGCGCAACATCTGCGCCAACTCGCGATCCGTTCCGGTGATTTCAGAGCGCCCGTCGATCACAAAGATGATCTGTGAAGCTTCCTCAAAGGCCATCTTGGCCTGCTTCAGGATGTTGGACGGAATCAATTCATCGTCATTGGGGATGATGCCGCCGGTGTCAATCACGTCAAAAGGACGGTTGCTGAATCTCCCCTGACCGCGAATTCGGTCGCGTGTGATTCCAGGTTCGTCGCCTACGATCGAACGCCGGGTTCCGGTAATTGCATTGAAAAGAGTGGACTTACCTACGTTTGGTCGTCCTACGATGACCACGGTCGGCATTCCAGGGCGTTGCGCCATGATTCCCTAGAATAACACCTTTCCACCCTCCAACCTTGTGCTAAGCTGATATCGTGATCAAGACCATTATCAGTCTAGACAGCGATATCAAACAGTGGGTAGATATCAAAGCACAAAGAGATGGCACTTCCATGACTCGGCTTGTGGCCGAGGCGCTCCGTCGCATGAAGGCGCAGGAGGAGGCGGATTTCGCCCAACTCCTCAGCAAGTCCAGTGGAATCTGGACCGCTGGGGATGGGTTAGCGTACCAACAGGAACTCCGCGATGAGTGGGATGGCCGGTGACGATCCTGCTCGATTCGATAATCTTGATCGATCATTTCAATGGAGCGGCGGCCGCAACGGCGTATTTGCATCGGGTACGGAATATGGCGGCGATCTCGGTCGTCACCAGGGCCGAGGTCTTGACCGGCTTCACAGCGCCCAGTGAGGCCCTGGCCCGCCCTCTCCTCGACTCATTCCCGGTGTTGCCGCTCACGCTGGAAGCGGCAGACCTTGCGGCGCAATTGCGGCGAGAGCATCGCTGGAAACTGCCCGACGCCTTCCAGGCGGCGCTCGCTCAGATCCACAAATTGCAACTGGCCACGCGAAACACCAAAGACTTCCCGCCGGAGAAGTTCTCGTTTGTGACCGTGCCGTACAACACGTAACCGCCGTCAAGGAAACAGGTCAACCGCTCTTCCCACATGAACCGTGATACTGTGATTCTATGCGCAATATCACAGTATCAGTGGACGATGATGTCTACCGAAGCGCCCGGATTGCGGCTGCCGAGCAAGACACGTCCGTTTCTGCCTTAGTCAAAGCATATTTGGTGCAACTCGCAGCCAAAGAAAGCGAACCCGAGCGGCTCAAGCGCCAGGAACGTGAGATCCGGAGCCAAATCGAAAACTTCAGCGCTTCCAACAGGCTTTCTCGCGAAGACGTTCATAGCCGGAATCTTTGATGGCTCAGTTTCTCGACACAAATGTCCTGCTCTACTCCATCAGCCGGGATCCTGCGGAGTCGGATAAGCGAGCTCGTGCCATTGCGCTTTTGGAAGATGACTCAAGCTCGTTATCGATTCAGGTCCTGCAAGAGTTCTACGTTCAGGCAACCCGAGCCAGCCGCGCCGATGCAATCCCACATGAACTCGCCGCCGGCCTTATCGAGGCGTGGTCGCGATTCCACGTTCAGGATATGAACTTGGCGGTTCTGAATTCGGCGCTGCGAATTCGCCAAAAGCATGGTTTCTCCTATTGGGACAGCGCGATTTTAGCCGCCGCACTCGTCGCGAGTTGCGATCGTGTCTACACCGAGGACCTAGCTCATGGGCAAGTGGTCGATGGCCTGACGGTGATCAATCCGTTCCGATAACTATTGAAATCCTATGCCGAATTGGCCACTTTGGGACCTGGTCGCCGAGCGCAGGCCGCCGCGCGAGATCGATCCCAATCTGACGACGAGGCTACGTTCTGATCCGGAGATAGTGCACGAGACGAATTCTCGTGAAAGAGATTCGCTGAAAGGAATTAAATGTAATGCGCTCTCGTAGTCAAACGATTGTACTGCTCGCCGCGAGCATTCTGCTCCTCATCGGCGCGGCAAGCGCTGCTGAAATCCAGGTGCTGACTTCTGGGGCTTTTACCGCAGCCTATCTCGATCTAAAACCCGCGTTCGAACGCAGCAGCAGGCACCAGCTCGTGACGCGTGCAACCACCATGGGCGTTGGAGCGAATTCGATCCCAAGTCGGCTGCGTGATGGCGAGGCGGCGGACGTCGTTATCGTCGACGATGATTCCCTGAAGTCATTAATTGCGGAGGGCCTGGTCGCGGCCGGGAGCCGCGTTCCTCTGGCGCGGTCCGGGATCGGAATGGCCGTCAAAGCCGGTGCGCCCAAGCCGGACATCAGTTCGGTTGCTGCGTTAAGACGCACGCTGCTCGAAGCGAAGTCGATTGCCTACTCAGCCAGCGTCAGCGGCACCTATTTGTCGACCGAAGTGTTTTGGCGTCTCGGGATTGCGGATCAGATCGCAGCCAAGTGTCACCGGATTGAAGGCGAGCGGGTTGGTGCAGTGGTGGCGCGCGGCGAGGCGGAGATCGGATTTCAGCAGATGAGTGAGCTGTTACCTGTGCAAGGTATTGAAATTGTCGGGGCCTTGCCGGATGCGGTGCAAAAGATCAGTGTGTTTTCGGCGGGCGTCGCCACTCACTCGAAAAATCCAGATGCCGCACGGGAGTTGATCCGGTTCCTGGCCTCGCCGGAATCGGTGCAAGCTGTTAGCAAGAGCGGTTTGGAGCCAACCGCTGCTCATTGAGCAGAGGAGCGCCAAGCTCGGCCGTTTTTCGAACAAAAGTGCCTCCCGCCCTACAAATAAACCCACCGATTAGCCGACAACTAGCGGCATGCAGTCGCAGGCCCGCGAAGAACTGATTTCGAACGAAGACTCAAGCCCTGAAGGCATCACGCTCAATTGAAATTGGTTCTTCGGATTGTTCCCCTATCGTCGGCAATCCGGCAGCAATCCACATAGGCGCGGGGCCGGCATCTCGGATTCGTGAACACCCCAGTGTCGATTTGAACTTAAAAACAAAAGACTTCTTCTATAATCTGTGACGGCTGCGTCAATGGAATGAATGCGCTGCGAAATGGCTCCCCACCTTGGACGCATTTAGAGCTTTTGCTGCCTGCTCCATGGACGGGACGGGAAAGACATTTTCCTCCAGATTCAACAGGCCCCAGTAAGAGCGTAATTCTATCCGATTAGCAGCATCAGCCCGCAATGGATGCACAAGCACATGATACCGGATGCGGTATCATTTATTTGTGGCTGCTGGAAAGATACTTCAGAAGATGCGTAAGCACCAGATGGGCTGGCGCATCGAAGAACTACAATCCGTGGCCGAAGAACACTTCGTTGAGTGGCGCAGGCCCAGCCGCGGTGGAAGTCATGTAATTTTCAGCGCTCCCGGCGTGCGCGAGATAGTGTCGGTGCCGGCCAAGCGCCCAATTAAGCCGGTCTATATCAGGCATTTTGTGGCCCTAATCGACGCACTTGGAGATATCAGAACAAAATGAGAGCAAACACGGGTCTAAATCTTGATCGGTACCAGTTCACCGTTCGCCCCCTGTCAAAGGATGAGGGTGGCGGCTACTTGGTGGAGTATCCGGATCTACCGGGCTGTATGTCTGACGGTGAGACTGTCGAAGAGGCAATCTCGAACGGCAGAGAGGCAATCCGCGATTGTATGGAAGTACTCAAGGAGTCGGGTCGCAAGCGACCTCAGCCAACAATCGAGGCTGCCCAATGGCGTCAGCGCGTGCCACGGACTCTTTACTCGAAATTAACCAAGCAGGCAGAAAACGAAGGCGTTAGCATCAATAGTCTAGTTACAGCGATCATCGCTGAAGCGATCGGAGCAAGGCATACATCCTCTCAGAAGAGCCGATGATTGTGCCGCACAACGAGTTTGAAACTAAGCCGTGGAACTGCGGACAGCGCCGCGAAACTCTCTGAAACGGTAACGGCGTGTTGCGGAAAAACTTTGGCTCCCCGGCTAGGATTCGAACTCCGATCTATTGACGCCATTTCGACCTCTGGCGACTGGCTTCCACGGTGGCTTCGCCGGTGGTGCCAGGAAGCCTTGGATCTGTTTCACCGCGCAGTCTTCCCTTAGATCGAAGCCACGCTCGCCCGATGCCGGGGTCGACCCTTGGCCGCATAGGAATTAGTTTGTAATCGCGTTGTACAACATCCATCCGCCTTCAAGCTGGAATCAAAACAGAGGCCCAACGTGGAATACGTCGAAGAGAGAAATCAAGGTTTGTATCTGACCGGCACTCGTGTCTCGCTTGCATCCGTGATTCAGGAATTCCGCAACGGCGCGGCCCCGGAATCGATACTCCGATCCTTCCCGATGATTGGCTCTCTTGAATTGGTTTACGGTGCCATCACGTATTGTCTCGCCCACCCATCGGAAGTCGATCATTACCTCGGCGAACAGGCGAAGCTTTGGCAAGAGGGCCGTGCGCAGTCCGCGCCCCTGCCCGATGAGTTGCGGCAACGAATTGCGGAAGCCCGACAGACCGCCCAACGCCCAAGGTGAGTCCTCTGTTTCAGGCTGACGCCGACCTCCACTTCGATATCGTTTTGGGAGTTCTCCGGCGACAACCTGCGATTGACTTTCAAAGCGCTCAGGAGCGTCTAAGGGACGGCACGCCCGATGGCGAGGTGCTGCGAATTGCAGCCACCGAGGGCCGCATTCTGGTCTCGCACGATGTCTCGACCAGGCCCAGCGAATTTCGACGCTTTCTGGCATCGCAAGAGTATTCACCCGGCCTCCTTTTGATCCCAAAGACGGTGAGCATCGGGACGGCTATTGAGGAACTGGTCTTACTTTGGGCGGCTTCCACCCCTGCGGACTGGCGGAATCGTCCCAGTTGGTTGCCGCTCTAAATCCACTAGCCGCCCCCTCCCCCCGCCAAGACACACCCCACCCTCGCCTCCCCCGTTACGGAAGCGTGTCGAGCAAATACTATATCAAACGTGCGACCATAAGATTTAACCCCTCTCATGCCTTTTTCACCTGACAAGATTCGAAACATCGCTATTGTTGCGCACGTAGACCATGGAAAGACCACGCTGGTGGACACCATGCTCCGTCAGAGCGGCATTTTCCGCGCCAACGAAGCACTCACCGATCGCGTTATGGACTCCAACGATTTGGAGCGAGAACGCGGAATTACGATCCTCGCAAAGATTACCGCCATCAACTATAAGGGCGTCAAGATTAACATCTGCGACACCCCGGGCCATAGCGACTTCGGCGGCGAAGTCGAGCGCGCTCTCAAGATGGTGGACGGCGTCATGCTGCTGGTCGACGCCAGCGAAGGCCCGCTCCCACAGACCCGCTACGTGCTCTCCAAAGCTCTCGAGGCCCACCTCACGCCCATCGTCGTCATCAACAAGATTGACCGTCCCGATGCCCGTGTACAGGAAGTCCTGAACGAAATCTACGACCTGTTCATCGATCTCGATGCCCAGGAGCATCAGTTGGAATTCCCCGTCGTGTATGCCGTCGGCAAGGCCGGCTTGGCCAAGATGAGCATGGAGGATGAAGCCACTACACTTGAGCCGCTCTTTGACACGATCATCAAACACATCCCTCCTCCCAAGGGCAAGGCCGACGCAGAGCTGCAGATGCTGGTGGCCAATCTCGATTACTCCGAATACCTCGGCCGCCTTGCCATTGGCCGCGTCTTCAACGGCACGATGAAGCTGAATTCTGAAGTGAGCATCGCCAAGATCGATGGCACTTTCCAGAAGGCCAAGATCACCAAAATGTATACCTTTGACGGCCTCAAGCGCGTCGAAGAGACAGAAGTGTACTCCGGCGACATCATCGCCATCGCAGGCGTTGAAGGCATCACCATTGGTGAGACCGTTACTAGCGTTGAGAACCCCAAGCCGCTGCCCCGTATCCACATCGACGAGCCGACGATCGCGATCACCTTCACGATCAACACCTCCCCTTTCGTCGGGCGCGAAGGTCAGTATGTAACGTCCCGCCATTTGCGCGACCGCCTCACCAAAGAACTTCTCACCAACGTTGCTTTGCGCGTAGACGACACGGGTGCCCCCGACACGATGAAGGTCATGGGCCGTGGCGAATTGCAGTTGGCCATCCTGATCGAAACGATGCGCCGCGAAGGCTTTGAGCTTCAGGTCAGCAAGCCGGAAATTGTTACCAAGACAATTGATGGCGTGCTTAAGGAGCCGCAGGAAGTTCTCCTCATCGATTGCGCCGAGCAGTTTATCGGCACGGTTATCGAGAAGATGGGCCACCGCAAGGGCAAAATGATGAAGATGGTGAACCACGGCTCCGGCCGCGTTCGCCTGGAATTCCAGGTTCCTTCGCGCGGCCTCATCGGTATCCGCAACGAGATGCTTACCGAAACTCGCGGCACCGCGCTGATGAACTCCCTGTTCAACGGCTACATGGACTGGCAGGGCGAAATCCCGATGCGTCCCACGGGCGTCTTGATCTCTGACCGGGCAGGCTTCACGACGGCCTTTGCCATCAACGCCATGCAGGAGCGCGGCGAGATCTTTGTCAGTCCCGCACAGGAAGTTTACGAAGGCATGATCATTGGCGAAAATGCCCGCGATTCCGATCTTGTGGTCAACATCGTGCGTGAGAAAAAGCTCACCAACATGCGTAGCTCTTCCGCCGACGATGCCATCCGTCTGGTACCGCCAAGGCTCATGACACTTGAGCTAGCGATCGAATTTATCGAGATCGACGAGTTTGTCGAGATCACGCCCAAGTCGATCCGGCTTCGCAAGAAACTCCTTAAAGCCAATCAGCGTTGATTAAAACCCTCAAAGAAGCCCTGCGCGGAAGCGAGCAGGATTTTACTGAGGGCAGCTTGAAACGCGCCATCGTCTTGTTGGCCGTG
>JBBRBI010000038.1:0-50894 GCA_038206015.1 Bryobacterales bacterium
AAGGCGAGGATGATTGCCAACTTACTCAGCAGAATCAGCAGTTGGCTGAAGCTATTTCAAGAGTCTGCGGAGCAGTTAGACGAGGGGCCGCCGTGGGGTAAAGTGCTGCGTAGGATCTTCCAGGATTTCGGCGGCTTTCGCTTCGCTTCAGACCCGCCCAATACCGCATTTGCCGCCGTCAACTGACGGATTTAGGTTCATGCAATGTCCGGACAGGAGCAATTCTTCGACCTTGAACAGGATCCGAATGAGTTGCTGGACGTTGCCGGAGTATCGAAGTGGAATGCGGAATTAGTGCAGTGGCGCGGTCAGCTTACAGCGCATCTGAGTCAGCGGGGAGCGCCGTGGGTAGTTAATGGCCGCCTTGGGTTGCGGCCGACGTCGCAATTGCATTCTCCTAACTACCCGGCTGGCGGTAAAGGCTGAGTCAGACGGCCAAACGGGAGGGCAAAGCGAAGGGTCATGCCCAGGTTCATGCCGCAAAGCATGGCGGTGTGCATGATCCAGGGGTCTGTGCCGACGGCGATGCGATGCGTGATCTCCATGCCGGCCAGCATGCCGACGCTATCGATCACGATCAGCCAGTAGCGTCCCGGCACCTGTAAACAGCGGGCGTAGAGAAGGGACAGGGGCAGGGAAGTGACTAACATGCCGATGGTTCCGCCATAAGAGTTGTGACAGGTTGGCTGGCCATAGCTACCGACTAACATGCCAGATCCACCGAACGCGGTCATGATCAGAAACATGTCGGCGTGCGGAGGTAGTAAGTCGCGAATTTGCCAGAGTAGTGAGAGAATCGCAGCGCTCAGGATCGCCCCCACCAACACCTGGGGATTTGTTGGATGCTGAAGTGCCAGCAGTGCCACCTGGGCAAAGCTAGTCAACCAGAACGCGATCTTCACCGCTCACCTCGATATTGAGGACGTTCAGGGCCATCAGAATTACGGTAATGCTGGAGGCGGTCATGAGGAGTGCGGCGCTGACGGGATTTAGCCAGCCCGTGGCGGCGATCACCATTCCAAGCAGATTGTAGGCCAAGGCAATCGCTATGTTGCGGCGGAGCGCCTGGACGGCCTGACGGGCAATGCGGAGAGCGACTGGAAGGGCGCGCCAGTCATTGTTCAGGCACAGCAGACCGGCGATATCCTGAATGGCGGCGGCAGCTGTTGTGACCGTCATCCCAACTTCGCTGGCAGCCATGGCGGGGCCATCGTTGAGGCCATCGCCAAGAAAGAGAACATGGTGGCCCTTGGCGTTCAGCTGGTCAATGAGCGCCAGTTTTTCTTGCGGGGACTGGGAGGCGTGCTGGTCGAGGATCGGCACGAGGGCTGCGCGGGCGGCACCGTCACCTGTTGCCAGAATCAGGCGGAGGCGGTCTGCGGTCAGATCGTCGAAGGTCTCGACGAGAGCCGGGTGGAGGGCTTCATCGAGAAAGACAGTGGCGGCGCGTTGCTCATCGATACAGACAGAGATGGCGTGGCGTTGCGGGTTGGGGTCGAGCGTGATTCGGAGTTGGTAGGTGGTGCTTTCATCGATGACCGTAGCGGCCAGACCGCGGCCCGGTAGAAGCTGGATTGAGTCGAGCTGGGCGGGCGTGATGCCCTGCCAGAGAGGCGCCATGGCGCGAGCGATTGGGTGTCCACTGGCTTGTTCGGCAGCGGCGAGAAGGCGCAGCAGGAGCGGGCGTTGCGCAGCCCAAGTGTCGTCTAGCTCCAGGGCTACTGAGTATGCTTCAGGAGCTGAGAGTGTACCTGTCTTATCGAAGACAACGGTATCGATATGAGCGAGACGTTCGAGGGCTTCACCGGAGCGGCAAAGAATGCCGATTTCGCGGAGGCGTGCGATGGCACTCCAGACAGTGAGTGGCGCGGCAAAGCCGAGAGCGCAGGGACAGGCGATCACCAATACTGACATCGCGTAGGAGAGTGCGACGGGCCAAGGGTTGGCTTGAAGATGCCAGAGGAAGGTGGTCAAAGTGGATGCTGCGACGGTTGGCACAAACCAGCGCAACACGCTTTGGGCGATTGCAAGGGTGTGGCCAGGCCGTAGCAGACGCTCGGCAATGAGCAGGCGTACTTGCTCAACTTCGCTTTGCGCGGGAGTTGCGGTGGCTTCGATCCAGAGGGAGGCATCGAGCGGAAATGCACCAGCTTGGACGCCGTCGCCAACTGTTGCTGGCCGGGAGAAAGACTCTCCGGTAAGGGCCTGGTTCTGGAGGAGTGCGGATCCGCGTAGAATGCGTCCGTCAGATGGAATGGGCTGGCCGGGGAGAACCTGAAACTTGTCGCCAACTTGTATGGGCGTCGTCGGCTCTGGAAGACTAAGTTGCGATAAGATGCGGTGTTGTCCGTAACGCCCGACTTCGCGACCCAGGGAATAGACTAGAAGTAACAGACCAGCCACATCAAAGTAAGTGCCCCCGACTCCTTTGAAAAGAGATAGGAGGCTGGCCGTGAAGCTCCCCGCGATGCCGGCGAGAAAGAGAAACTCCAGGCTGATGCGGCGCGCGCGAAGCTCCGTCCATGCGGCAGTGACAAGTTCGCCGCCCAGCAGCACCGCGATTCCCAAGGCGATACAGCCGGTGGCGGCCTCCAGCGAGAAGCGCTCGGAGGCGGTTACTTCAGAGCCATTGACAGCCAGACCGAGCACCATCGCGTTTACGGCCAGGAAGGCTGCGGAACCGAGCCTCCACCAGGCACCCGTACCTGAGCGCGGATCAAAGCAGGCGCACAGATCGGAGGAGCTGGTCATCAGTTATTTCGTTGCCGCCGCCGTTGCTTTGGCCGGCGTTTCCGCAGCAAAGGCAGCCAGGCTGGCTGCGCTCCACGGTGCTGGATTTGCCGCCAGTTCAGCGCGAGCGGCGGCGATAATGTCCCTGGAAATCGGCGGGGCCTTGTTTCCCCAACTGTTGCGTGTGTAGGTCAGAACGGCTGCGATCTCTTCATCGCTGTAAAGGGCTCTCCATGCGGGCATCTCGCCTGTGTAGTTGGCTCCATTGACAGTCAAAGGCCCATTGATCCCATTGATCAGGATCGCCGCCAAGCGGCGTGGATCTCCGGTCACGAAGTCGCTAGCCACTAACGGTGGATAGGTGCCAGCCACGCCAGTACCAGTGGCTTGGTGGCACTGCGCACACGCATTGAAAACCTCTTTGCCCAACACCATCGGATCCTCTGGCGCGGTTGGCGCTGCTGCTGCCAGATTTGCGGGCTTTGCGTTGTATTCCATGCCAGACCAGTTGCCGGGGTTATCGGCAATGTAGTAACCGCCCCAGGCGGTTAAGACGAAGCACATTAAGAGGAAGGAAACCGGCGTGGGAGAGATGCCGTCGCGCGGTTCTTCCATTTCGCGCACGGCCTGCTCATGCATCGACAAGATGCGGTCGGGTAAATGATCCGAGTCTTGGTTCATTGTTTTGCCTCCGGGAGGGGAAAGGTCCGATTCTGCACGCGGAGATATTCGATCAACTGTTCGCCGCGTTCAGTTGGGATGATATGTGAGCCTTCCGCCTGAAAGGCGAGTGGCAGCGCGATGGCGTCTTTGGGTATTGGGCTACCCGGTTTGACGACCTGGAACAGGTATTCAAATCGGGGCATGATCGACCCGGCGGAGGTAATCTGCGGGTTGAACAGATGCAGGCTATGCCAATCGCGAGAGGGCTGACGGGCACCGATATTGGCGAGGTCCGGGCCGGTGCGATTGGTGCCGAGAAGGATTGGGAACTCGAACATATAGTCCCTGGCGACGGTGCGCCGATTGCCCCAGCCGCGGCGGATGTCGCCACCGTAGCCCTTGGGGCGCACCTGCTGGGTGTGGCAATAGAGGCAGCCCTGATCGACATAGATATCGCGACCATGCAGCGCAGGCCCAGTAAGTGGCGACGGGTACTGTGTGCCAGCGCGAGCGTTAACAACCGGCTTATGTTCTTGAAACTGCCAGTTTGGGACTAACACGAGGCCGCTGAGCGAGAGAGCAATAGTGAGGATGACTCCAAGGATGACGAGTGGTGTGCGGTTCACTGTTGTACCTCCACTTGACGACGTTCCTGCTCATTGACGAATTCTTTCCACGCTGGCCGCACTGTCGTGAACAGCGTCGGGCCGCTCATCTTAAAGTGGTGCGGTGAAAGGATGCGCCAGACCGAGACGGCGAAGGCGATGTGGGCGATTGTCATCGCCGATCCTGAGACGCTGCGCATGATCAGATAAGGGCGCAAGTACTGTACGGTCTGGAGGAAGGGGATGGACGGGTCATTCATCATCGTGCCTTGCCACCATCCCGCCCAGCACAGTCCGATGCCATAACTCAGGACGCCGATCGAAGAACCCCAGAAATGAATCTTGATCAGGCCCGCAGACGACCATTCGTTGTTAGTCAGGCGAGGGAAGATGTAGTACATCGCGCCAAACATGATCATTGTAAAGAAGCCGTATAGGCCAAGGTGCGCGTGGCCGATCGTGTATTGCGTGAAGTGTGTGATTTCCTGGTGGCTGCGTAGCGCCTCAAGGGAACCCTGGAAGCTGGCGACGGTGTACATCACCGAGCCAAACACCGTAAACCGAAGCGTCGGGCTGGTCTTGAGCATATGGAATACGCCACGCATCGTCATGTGATGGTTGATGGCGACGGTGATCACCGGAATAAACATCATCATCGAACCAACGATTCCGACGGTGATGGTCCAGGCGGGCAGCGGTCCTCCTGTGAGATGGTGAGTGCCGGCCCAGTTATAGAAGATCGCGAGCGACCAGAAACCAAGGAGCGACAAATGATAACTGTGAATGGGCCTGCCAGTTACTTTGGGAATGAGATAGTAAGCAGTGGCTACCGCGATGGGCGTGACCCAGAGGCCAAGCGCGTTGTGCCCGAACCACCAGTTGGTGATGGCCTGAGAGACGCCCTGAACGAGACCAAAGTAAGTGCAAGCCATGGCCGTCACGTATAGGATCGGGAGCCAGACGGTGGCCGCAAGCAGATACCACTGCGAGACGTAGGTATGTTGGCTCTCTTTGTTGAGATACATCTTCACGTTGGCGGCAAGCACACCCAGGGCGGGGACGGCGAAGAATGGTGCACAGTAGGCGGGGAATTCCAAATACTCGATGCTCGATCCGTACCCCGCAAGCACTGCAACGACCCCAACTGCGACGCCGATGTTCCAAACCATAGCCAGACTGCTGAGCAGGAGCGGCCAGGGGAGTCGCACATGGCACAGACGGGCTTGAAGCCAGAGCAGCACACCGATGGCCGCCATGGACGCCCATCCGAAGAAGACAATGTCCAGGTGAACCGGGCGGATGCGACCAAAGGTCAGCCATTCAATGCCGCCGAGAAAGCCAGGATTGTGAAGCTTGATCGAGCTGATCATGGCAGCAATCGAACCCATGATCAACCAGAAGACGGCACTGGCAAACCAGTGCAGGACGGCGACACGAGATGAGTCGTCAATCAGAATACGGGAAACCTGGTCCAAGCCAGAAGTTTCCTGACTTTCGTGGATGTCCATCATCTACGCGCTCCAGGGAAAAAATCGGTTTGTTTGCCAACGGGTTCGCCTGCGTCAAATATCGACGCAGCCCCTCGGCGGAGATTGCGGAATTCACCGCGTTGGACAGCCCAAGCGAGCGCCCAGACGGTCATTAGGGCACCGACGATCGCGGTGGTCCAGATTAAGATAGAGACAAAGAACATGGTCGCTCCCAGCTCGAATAGATTAATCCCTATTATGACACCAACGTCTCTTCTAATAAATCGATCAAGTTTTGGTTATTGCTACATCGCACTTCCGCTGATGTTGGTTGCAATCTCGTGCCAAAAACAACGCGAGCTGCCGCCGGTGCCAATCGTAGACCTGGCGAGCGCGCAGGCGGGTGTGCGTCAGGCTATCGAACCCGCATATGCGGCCGCGAGGGCCCGTCCTAAGGACGCTGTAACGATCAACCGGTTAGGCATGTTACTCCATGCGCACAATCTATTAGGCACCGCTGCGCTGGTATACGAACGGGCTGCGGCTTTGGACCCAGGGCAACCTGATAGTAGTTACTACCTGGGAACGGTTCTCGCCGCGACTGGTAACTACGCAGACGCGATTGCGCCATTGCGCAGTTCTCTGAAATTGCGCGAGGCTGTGGCGGTTCGGCTTCGTCTGGCAGAGACCTTATTCGAGGCTGGGAAACCGGCAGACGCGCGGCATGAATATGAGACGCTGGTCGCTGCCGATAGCTCGCTTGCGGCGGCATACTTTGGCTTGGGCCGCTGCCTGAGTGGAGCCGAGGCTGTCTCGATGCTTGAGCGCGCGATACGGCTTTTTCCCCGCTATGGTGCGGCGCAATTTACTTTGGCCACGGTCTATCGCCAGCTTGGTGAGCGATCCAAGGCTGAAGCAGCACTCGATAACTATGAGCGCGACAAGCTGCAAGTGCCACCAATCTCCGACCCCGCCATGGCCGCTATCCGGGCTCTCGACGCCAGCGCGACTGGCCTGCTGCGTGCGTCATACGCGATGGAGCTCCAGGGTCAGCTGCCGCAGTCCGCAGCGCTGCAGGAACAGGCCGTTGCTGCCGACCCAACGCTCACTCAGGCGTGGGTGAATCTGATCGCTCTCTATGCGCGCCTCGATCAGGGGCCGAAAGCGGAGATGGCTTACCGCAAGGCGCTTACGCTTGAGCCGAACAACGCCGAAGCGCACTACAATTTCGGAACCTTTTGCGCGCAGGCAAACCGCTTTAATGACGCTCGCAAGGCCTTTGAGTCTGCCGTCGCCGGGGACCCTGGCAATGCCAAGGCCCTTGACAGCCTTGGCGCCATCGTCGAGCAGGACGGTGCCTGGGATCGGGCCGCGACTTTGTATCGCCGTGCAGTAGCTGCAGATCCGAAGCTCTGCCTGGCGCACTATCACCTTGGACGGAGTTATGCCAATCAGCGGCGCTACCCAGAGGCGATTCAGCAATTTGAGCGATCCATCGAGCCGGCCACGGCACAGACCCCAGCCTTCCTTTATGCGTTGGGTGCGACACACGCTCGCGCCGGTGCCCACACTAAGGCACTCGAGGTTCTGCAGCTTGCCCACAAACTGGCAGAGCAGTGGCAGCAGGGAGAGCTTGCCGCTTCCATCGAGCGCGATCTGTCGACATTGCGTGGTCGCCAACATTAATAGTCTTTTGCTTGACTCCGTTTCGACTTGATAATATGATCCCCCCAGCGACGTCTGGGTCTCTCGACCCCGGCCAATCGACTTCACGAATCTCCATAGCTCTTGGATAGGGGTCTACACAAAGAAATGAAACGCATCTTTCAGCTCAGTCTGCTAGTCGCATTGTTCAGTGTCATTGGCACTCCATGCGCGTCGGCACAAGTACTTTACGGGTCTATCGTCGGTGCTGTAACCGACCAAAGTGGCGCTGGCATTCCAGCTGCTGCGATCACCGCTATCAACAAGCAGACTGGTGTTCAGCGAAAGACGACTACCAACGACTCCGGTGGCTATAATTTCGCCGCTGTGCAGCCTGGTAGTTACGAAGTCAAGATCACTAAGGACGGCTTCCGCACTGGATCGGATCAGGGTGTCGAAGTGACTTCCAATAATACGAGTCGTGTTGACATGGCATTGCAGTTGGGTGCGGTCAATGATGCAATCACCGTCGAGGCTACCTCAGCTGTGCTCCAGACGGACAGCGCCAACGTGCGCGCTGAAGTTCAGGGCCGCGACCTCACCAATCTTCCCATCCCGGTTGGCCGCAACTATCAGAACGCGCTGGTTACAATCCCTGGGTTTAGCCCTCCGGGCAACGCCCATTCTGTGCCCACGAATCCATCACGCGCACTCACATCCAACGTCAACGGCACCTCTACTTCCGGGGTCAATGTCCGCATTGACGGTGCGTCCAGCCAGCAGACCTGGTTGCCTCACATCACCGCCTACGTGCCTTCGCTTGAAGCGATCGAGACTGTCAATGTAGTTACCAACAGTTTCTCGGCCGAGCAAGGCCTTGCAGGTGGAGCTGCTGTAAACGTGCAGATCAAGAGCGGGACTAACAATGTTCACGGATCTGGTTTCTGGTACCACGTCGACAATAAATTGATCGCCAAGCCATTTGCTTTTGCGCTGCTCAACCAACAGAACCAACGCAACCCGAAATACATCTTCAATCAGGAAGGTGGCACTGTGGGCGGCCCGATCAAGAAGAACAAGCTTTTCTACTTCCTGGCTTATGAGGCCTCAACCCGCCGCGAATTTGCCAATAATACCGGCACCCTGCCCACAGCAGGGATGCGTCTGGGAAACTTCGCTGACGGCACGACTATCTATGGTGCACGCGGGGTGATCTTCGACCCCACTACGGGTAGCCAGACCGACGGGTCCAACCGCACAGCATTCCCTGGAAACATCATTCCGAGCAGCCGCATCTCGCCGATCGTCAACCTAATTCAAGCTAAGATCCCTACAATCAGTGAAACAACGTTTCGTGATAACAATTTCTTCGCCACTGGCGGATTCCTTTTTGATCGCCAAACGCTAGACTCCAAGTTCAACTACAACATCAACGAAAAGTGGACTGCTTATGGTCGCTACTCGATCTTGGGTTACAACATGAATAATCCCGGAATGCTCGGCGAACTTGGCGGTGCGGGCGTTTCTTCAAACGGTGGCAACACCGGTACAGCAAATGGCACGACGCAGTCTGCTTCGCTGGCCACCACTTATGTAATCAAATCGAACCTCATCCTCGATGCCAATTTTGGATACACCACTTACGGCACGAAGGTGGAACAGGACAGTCTCGACAAAAACATCGGACTGGATATTTTGAAGATCCCTGGAACCAATGGCAAGCGTCGTTTTGAAGGCGGCTGGCCGCGCTTTCAGATTGGCGGCTTCAACACCTTGGGCCTTCAGGATTCGTTTATGCCGTACGAGCGACGTGATCCGCAGTTTCAATATGTGGCCAATATGAATTGGACTAAGGGGCGGCACCAGATCCGTTACGGGTTTGACTTCTACAAACAGGACCTGAATCATCAACAAGCCGAATTTGCGGGTCAGAACCATGGCGCGCAAGGCGGCTTTTCCTTCGCGGGCGGTCCAACTCAGAATCGAGGCGGCGCTGCGTCGTCATCTTACAATTCTTACGCCTCATTCCTGCTTGGCGTGCCCTCTAACTACGGTACGACCTATCAAGTGGATGACGTGTATGGCACGCGCACCCGATTTCTCTCGGCCTTCATTCAGGATACCTGGCAGGTTTCGCCGAAATTGACCCTCAACTATGGCCTGCGTTATCTCAACATTCCCATGCCCCGCCGTATTGATCGTGGAATGGAGCGCTATGATTTCAAAAACAACAAGATGTGGGTCTGCGGGGTCGGGACCGTCCCCACGGACTGCGGCACCAAGAATTCCAATACTCTGTTCTCCCCCAGTCTCGGCATCGCTTATCGTCCCAATGACAAGACCGTAATCCGCACCGGCTTCGGGATCAACTACGATCCGCTTAACCTCATTCGGGCGTTGCGCACAAACTTCCCGATGTTGCTCATCTTGAATGGCAACAGCACAGACTCCTTCCTGCCGGTTAGCAGGATCGAGCAGGGGATTCCACTCCCGGTTGTGCCTGCCCTGGGTAATGGGATTATCGACATCCCCAATACCTACGCACTTACTTCAACGGG
The DNA here is from genome assembly GCA_038206015.1 of Bryobacterales bacterium. Lineage (GTDB taxonomy): Bacteria > Acidobacteriota > Terriglobia > Bryobacterales > Bryobacteraceae > Bryobacter. Next base: position 9,670 of record JBBRBI010000038.1, read on the forward strand.
CGACAGGTTCAAGCGAGCCTACATCGCCAGTTGGAATCTCACGATTCAGCGGCAGCTTGCCATGGGTTTTGCACTCCAGGCTGGTTACGTTGCAAACCGAACAATCGGAACCACGAACTATATGGATTTAAATGCTGGCCAGGTGATCGGCGCAGGTTCGGCGGGTAAGCCTTACTTCAAGACCTTTGGCCGCAACGTGCAAACGGCGCTCGTTGAATCCCTTGGACATACTAACTACGATTCACTTCAGACCCAACTCACTCGTCGTTATTCCAAAGGCTTCCAGATGAACATCGGCTATACGTGGTCCAAGGCCATTGGCTTCTGCTGCAACGCAAGTAACGACGGCGGTCCCGCGATCATGGCCCGGCAATACCTCGACCGAAATCGCACGGTGATGTCCTTTGATCGTACTCATAACTTCCAGGCCACCTTTGTCTATGAGTTGCCGTTTGGCACCGGCAAGAGTTACATGACCGGGCGCAAGGCAAACTGGGTAGTTGGTGGCTGGCAGCTTAGTGGCCTGGCATCGCGCTATACAGGGTCGCCGTTCACTGCCAACTCGGACGGCGCTTCGCTCAATCTGCCTGGCAGCACGCAGACGGCCGACGTCTTTGGGTCTCCCATCAAGCTTGGCAATTACGGCACAGGCCAGGCCTATTACGATCCGAAGACGTTCGGTGCAGTTGCCGGTGCGACTGGAGCCCGTTTCGGTACAGGCGGAATCAACAACCTGCGCGGCCCCGGTATCACCAATGTTGACATGGGGCTGTTCCGGCAGTTCCGGATCACGGAACGGGTAAACATGCAGTTCCGCGCAGAGGCGATGAATATCGCCAACACGCCGCAACTTGGCAATCCGTCCAGCAACATTTCGTCGCTTCGGACGAATGCGGCTGGTGCGTACACGGGCGGCGTGTTTGAGATTACGGGAACGGCGAATACCGGTCGCGACGGTCTCGTGCAGCGGGCCTTCCGCCTGGGCCTTCGCCTAGGCTTCTAGCCTCCGCACAATCAAGTGCGCGCGGTATGGATTATTCCGTTACTGGGCCTCCTCGGCTGTAAGCCGCAGGAGGCCCAGCGCGTTGTTCCCTGGCTCACAGAGGTCCAACTTCCCTTTACACACTCATCGGGTGCCAAGGGCGAGTTCCTATTGCCCGAGATCATGGGCTCTGGCGTCGCATTGCTGGATTACGATGGCGATGGCGACCTGGACATTTTCCTGCTTCAAGGGCATCCCGCTGCCGGCTCCAATAAGTTGCTGCGCAACGATATCGGTAACTTCACCGATGTCACGATCGCGGCTGGTCTGGAACACTCTAATTACGGCATGGGCGTGGCGACTACCGATTTTAACAACGACGGCCACATCGATTTGCTCATCACAGGCTTCGGCGGTAATCGTCTCTATCGCAACAACGGCAATGGCAGTTTCACGGATGTTACTGCTCAGTCCCCGGCGATCGCACTCCCGGATCGCTGGTCCACTAGTGGGTCGTTCTTTGACTACGACAACGACGGATGGCAAGACCTCATGGTCCTCAACTATGTGGACTACCAGTTTGCCATCAACAAGCGCTGTCAGTCTCCGACTGGTGAGATTGACTACTGCACTCCCCGCGCCTACCGGTCTGTCTCCGCTCATCTGTTTCACAACGACCACGGGCGATTCACCGACGTCACTGCAAGGTCTGGCATCGACAAGGCCGTTGGCCCGGGCTTAGGCGTCGTGGCTTTCGATGTTAACCATGACGGCTATCTCGATCTATTTGTCGCGAATGACTCCTCGGCCAACCATCTCTGGATAAACGGAAGGAACGGCACCTTTACCGAAGAGGCATTGCAACGCGGAGTTGCCTACGGCGAGAACGGCCTGGCCAAAGCAGGCATGGGCGTCGCTCTTGGTGACTACGATAACGACGGCGATGAAGACCTGCTCGTCCTCAACCTGATGCGCGAGGGCGCAACGCTGTTTGCCAACTCTGGCCACGGGGATTTCATGGATGTCTCGACACGCACCGGCATCCATGCGCTCACTTTCCAGTTCACTGGCTTCGGTGCTGGTTGGTTGGATGTTGATCGCGATGGCGTGCTGGATCTGTTTCTGGCAAATGGGGCAGTTACGCGTCGAGAAGACCAGCGCGGCAAGCAGCAGCCATTCCTCGAGCGCAACTTACTCTTGCACCAGACAGGCGGGCACTTTGAAAGTGTTGCTGCGCCAGCATTGGACCTGTTGGCCATCAGCCGATCTGCCGCGTTTGGCGACATCGACAACGACGGCGATGTCGATGTCGTGATCAACGTCAACAACGGCCCGGCGCGCATCCTGAAGAACACCGCGCCAGTAAGAAACTGGCTCGCCGTGGCTGCGCCGCAAGGCTCGCGGGTGGAGTTGAAGTCTGAGGGGCTACCCACTCAACTTCGTTATGTTCGAAGTGATTCCAGTTACCTCGCTGCGTCAGACTCACGCGTGTACTTCGCAGTAGCAAAGAAGATTGATACTCTGACGATCCGCGTCCCTGGCAAGCCACCCCGTAGCTTTGGTTTGACTGAAGTGCCTCTGAACGCTCTTTTCCGCCTTGACAAACACTAACGCGTGGGGACAATGCGGATTTCTGTGGGGCGGAGCTTTTGTACGCGTTTATATTGGCCCGCCGTACAGCTCCGCCAAATTTCCATAATCCTTTGCTTTCAAACGAATATCACTCGCCTCCGGCCGTTTTCCAGCGTCGAGAGCTTCCAACTGCAATAGTGCTCGTTCAGTAATCTGGATACTTGCCTGCGTGCCTTTCGCCAATTGGGACACTTCAAAGCGTGCAATGCCGATCATAGATGCAAGGATGACCGGGGCTTTGCGTAGCTGTCCTGGTACTTTCGCTCAGCTTATTGGCCAACGGCGTTTGCTGCCGTGCCGTCGACTCATTAGCCCGCGCCGTGCTAGCCGAGCGGACGCCTCATGCCGCCACCACGATTGCCCGTGATAAAGCCAATAGCGAGTCACGAAATGCTTCGTACGCTATAACGCACTGGCGGGCCTCGCGTTTGCGCGGGCCTCGAGCGTTACGGCCAGCGCATCTGCCGCGAGACTGAAAATTGGTGGAAGTCCGATGTTCTGGCAGGTGTTCAGAACCTCTCCCAATGGTCGATCATTCCAACGCCGGGCACGCTCCCAGGGGCCGATGTGCACGCCTTCGCGCAATCCAGACCAATCGCAAGTCGACAATGCCGGCCTTGACAGGCCGGTTTCTGGCTGAAGCTGCTAATCGGAGTGCAAATCAAAAGCTGCGCTGAGAGGTAGCGTCGAAAGGCCCGCCCGGCGCTTTTGCCACAAGGATCTGGCGCATCAGGAAGGCCGCAATGCTGAAGAAATGCTTTTCGCTCTCCGCCTCCAGGCGGCCCTGTCGTTGCAGTTCGAGGTAGACATTGACAAGGGCCGTGGGGCGGGTGCGGTTGGTTGTGGACTCGCCACGCAGCACGCTGGCGGCCATCCGGTGCAATTCGTGTTAAACCAGCGCTATAAGTGGATCGAGCGCTGCACGCTCACCTTTGCCAAGTCCTGTATGAATCGCTTTGCGGCTGATAAGTCCATGGCGATCTCGCGAGTTTATACCAACTGAGAGATGCCGCCATGTGATGGATAGTGCGATATCGGGGTAGACAGGATTAAGAATATGCAATAAAACTATTTTGAGCTAGTTTCTCAAGCAGCTGCACTGTATGATCCCGGCAGGGATTAGGAATCATGAAAAAATTTGTACTTGTCTTCGGGTTATGCAGCGCGGGCCTGTTTGCGGCTGCGTTTACAAACGGCGGCTTTGAATCGGGAACGCTTCCCTCGGGATACGACTTCTCAAACGTCCCCACGGCGTGGGCCAAGGGAGCCTCTAGCGGAGGCTTGTTTTATGAGACTTACACTCAAGGGCCGCTGCCGGCGCTCAACGGAGAAGGCTCGCGAGCTTTTGGTTTCGGCGGAAATGGTGCGACCACTGGAAGTTTGGCGCAGACCTTCGACACAATCGCCGCAGGCACTTACCTTGTTAGCTTTCAATACGTTTCCCAACAGAATCCCAATCCAGGATTCCAACGCCTATTGGCGGAAGCCCTGAATGGCTCGACCGTTCTTAACTCCAGTACGCAACGGTTTAATAATCTTGCATGGATCACTACGACCTTTAGCTTTGTCGCCGCAACGACATCGACGACTCTCCGATTCAGCGACAACCCGGATTTGGTAAACGACGGTAGTGGCTTTAGTGAGAACTGGGCACTAGATGCCGTCACGGTCACTAGGACGGATACTCAGCCAAGCTCCGGCGTACCGGAACCCTCGACCTTCGCCCTCGCCGCTGGGGCGTTAGCTTTCCTGGCGGACCGCCGCCGCTAATTCTCGGCCGCTCTAGCATTCTGACCACGGAAGCCCAGGCGCACATCTTGTGCCTGGGCTTTCGTGTGCGGCGACAATGCGGAGCGTTCTCAGGCTTGCTCTCTGCTGACAAGCAGTCCGCACCGGGTCTTGGTACGATGTCTCCCGTTCTACCCGTTGGCGCAGCCCGGCCTTAGCTATTCGCCGTTGCGAAGATATTGCCAGCCGGCCTGTTGCTTGCGCACCAGCTCGGCAACGGCAGAATCCACCACCCGAATGTTGGGCAGCAAGGCCTCTTTGGCGATGCCGCGCATCTTCATCGAATTGCCGCAGGCCAACAGCTCTACGCCGCTCTTGGCTAGCCGTTCCCACTCCGCTGCCAGCGTCGTCTTGTCTTTAACAAACGAAAATAGTGCGCCGCCGTGCAGCACTATATCGACTACAACATTTTCAGCGCCCAGCGCGATCCTGATGTTGTTAATGTTGCGGATAACGCCTTCCAATCGCGGTTGCTCTCCAGCAGTCATCTCAAAGATGACGTGGTATTTCTTGCCGTCTTTGGGCGGACCATCCTGAGCGAATGCGAAGGTTGCGGCGATGAGCGAAAGAAGTAGAGTCTTCATGATTTACCTTCGAGTGTATCGCTTACGGTTCGCGAACGGCACGGAAGCCGGTCATCCGATGCGACTGGAAACTGGGCCACCCGGCAGTGCGCCGGTAAGTCCGTAATTCAAAGGCTTCTTCAAAAAAAGTCCCGCCGCGTACGACCTTGTATGCGCCGGTCTCCGGGCCTTTGGGGTTTTTCGCCGGAGAGCTTGCATAGTAGTTTCTGCTGTACCAGTCCTGGCACCACTCCATGACATTGCCTGCCATATCTTGCGCGCCATAGGGCGATGCGCCCTTGGCATTGACGCCCGTTGGCGTCGCAGTAACAAAGTTGGCATCCTTCACATAAGTGGCAAAGCTATGGTCAATCGTGTTTCCCCAGGGGTATTTGCGTTGGTCAGTTCCGCGAGCAGCCTTTTCCCACTCCGCCTCGGTTGGTAGGCGATACTTCTTGCCCGTTTTGACGCTCAGCCAGTTACAGTAGGCAACTGCCGAATCCCAATTTACTCCCAGGACAGGATAATTGTCGCTGTCCGGCGTGCCGCCGCCATGGTTTTGCGGTTGTTTCCAATAGGGCACCTGATCCTTTGGCACGGGCCGACTCCCCGGCCAATACTTAGCGTCGTCATAGCCTGGGTCGTCGCGGAATTTGCGCCACTCGCCATTGGTCACTTCAAACTTACCGATGAAATAGGCATCGAGTGTAACCGTATGGACGGGTCGCTCGCGTGCCTCACCATCGCCGATGTTATCGCCCATTTTGAAGGCACCCGCTGGCACGTAGACAAAGTCGCCATGGCCATCATTCACAACCTCACCCGGCTTGGTTGCGCCGATCGCGCAAGCGGCGATCAAAAGAGGAAGAATGAGTTTCATTGGTTTAAGAACCCGCCCACGCTAAGGAAGTGCTTCAGTGCCTGCATCCACTCGCCAAATTCTACTGAGCCATACGCCGCGCCAAAGCCATGGCGTCCTTTTTGATAAAGATGTAACTCAGCGATTGCACCGGCCTTTGTCAGATCCATGAAGAACTGCGCCGAGGCCATGGAAGGCCCGCGATCAAATTGCGCCGCGCACAGAAAGGTTGGCGGAAAGTCTTTGATTGACTCGCCCGGCGAGGTTCGCCCCGTGCTGTAGATCAAGCCGAGATAGTCCGGGCGCGAACTGAATCGAGCCACTGGGTCCGTCGCCTCGGGGTCCCCTGCTACGGAGGTGGCAACCGCGAAGCGAGAGATTTCCGATCCTGCCGAGAAGCCGATCATGCCCACTCGCTTCGGGTCGAGCTTCATCGCAGCAGCCCGTGATCGCACGAGCTGAATCGCGCGCCTGCCATCCAGAGTGCGAGCCTTTTCGTCGTAGCGCGGCGACAGACGATAGGTGAGAACAAAGGCCGTAATTGCCCACTCGTTATAACGCTCAGCCACTTCCATTCCCTCGGCCCCATACATCAGCATGATGTTTGATCCACCAGGCGCGATGATGATCGAGCCACCGTTGGCCTTGCCGGGGGGAGGCTCAAAGACGGTAAGGAAGGGTTTGTCGAGCGGGCCATCGCCAACAGCCAGCGGCACCTTCCCGTCTTCCCAGAGCGGAATGTTATAGTTCGTGCTCGGGTTGGCGGCCAGGCCGAACGTCGCAAAGGCTGTCAGTAGCAACAAGGTTTTCATAGTTGTTTAGAGTTCCGTTAGATGTTCGAGTTTTCCGGTCGCCTGCCGTGCCGCAGAACGGACAATGCGAAAACAGACTGCCGACTCAACTGGGTACGAATTTATCACTGATCCGTCCAGCTATCGCCCCATCGTCCACTGATAATGCGCCGCAGCCTGATCGATTGTATCGGGTAGATCTTCTGCCAAGAGAAACCCCAACTGCATCAACACCCGCGCCGAATCAACAATCAGACCGAGGAAGTGTTCGCGCGTTGGGTAGCGTTCGCCAACGGAGAGCCGTGTATCGGTCTGAATGTTTCGTGTTGCCCGCGTCTTCGAAAATGGCAGAATCGAACCTGTCTCCCCTGCCAGCTGCGTCGCCGCACCCGACTCTGGATGTCGATAGTTCCAACCGGTGTAAGTCGCCAGTGGCACGGCGATCAGCGGCAGCCGTATGCCAGCAATGTCGTTTCCGTCCGCGTCCACTGCGGGAACCAAAGTGGAGTAGCGCGGGCCGATCTTCGGAGGCTCGGTTGAAAAAGCGAGCAGGTAGACCTTCAAATTCGGTGGCGGCAAAACCAGGTTGGGAATCCGGGGCCAACTGACACTCTCCGGGCTCAGCAGCGTCTTGTCGATCAGCTTCGGATACTGGCTCGGGGGCGGCAAGACCTTCTCGCTGACCCATCGATCCATCGCCGCAAAGAGCGCCCTGGTAACAGCCACTCGATGCAAAGGGTTCAGAGCAGACAAGGTCTCGGGCTCGCGCTTCGGCGGGAAAGCCCCGGCGAAGTGCGACCCGCTCGACACCATGTAGATGCGCGACGTCTCCGGTGGCGCGATGTCCTTCTTCCCCTCAGGGTCGGTATGGATGAGTGAGGCACCGCGGTTGTAGTATTCAGAACTCGACAGAATATGAAACAGCTTCGGGACGACGCCCCGCGCACTGGCCTGAGTCAGGAGTGAATCGGACTGCCTGCTAAACGGGTCAGTCGCCATCGCGTCGGTAAATGGAAAGATGTCGACTGGATAGAAGAAATTGAAATGCTGTTCGGCATCGCGGCTGGCCTGCCCAAAACGCAGATTGAAGGACCCGCGTCCCGCCCCACCGACCTCATCGATCACGCCATCAAAGGCCATGCCGCCCTGCTCCATCTCATTGAAGCCTTCATACAGGAATTGCCGCAAAAAGCGCCCGCTCTGCGACACTCCCCACGCATAGGCAGTCTTGATCCCGCGCGTCGTCTTGAAGTGGGCAACCATGTCGCGCGTCGCCGCCAGGGTGCAGCCGAGTACGGGCGGCCCGCTTGCGCGATAAACGACATCGTAGATCTGGCCTGGTGCAAAGCCACCATTCAACGACACCTTACCGCCCTCGAGCATCCGCCAGTCCCCCCTGGGCAAGCGTTGTGGCTTGCCGGTGGCTGTGTCGCGAATCGTCATGAAATCTTCGGGGCTGTCCATGCTCACCGGGGCGTAGGCGATGTGCCCGCGATCGGCTAGCTCGGCGATCGGGGTGCGCTTGGCAAAGATGAAGTTGCCCCGCACCAGGCCCGTCACATTCGGGACAAGCGGCAGATAGGCCCGCATCCGTCCCTGCGGCACATCCCACTGCCAGCCCATCCAAAGAATCGAGTATCCCTGCCGCATCAGAGAGCCGTCGCCAAAATGCTCCGGCAAGGTCGGGTCATCTGCCGGGACTGCCTTTTGCAGCACGCGCAGCGCAGCTTTGCCTCCCCGATTGCCGACTTCATAAAACAGCTTGCCGTTCCCGCGAGCACGGTCTACTGGCGTAATCAGGTAAAAGTTTGCGCTACACTCGACCAGCCCCTGGGCATTGCGCGGGGCCAGCTTCAGATCGACAATCGCAGCATTCGCCGCCAGATTCGGGTCCAGCGCAAAGTGCGCCTTGCCGACAAGCTTCTGGTAAGCCCCGGCCAGCCCAAATGCTTTGCCGTCTAGAATCGCTTCGGTCCGCTCCACTTCCAGTCGAGTCAGCCCAGCCGTGGCATGTTGCAACATTAATACGAAAAGTACGAGGACCCTCATGCTTTTGATTCTAGACAGATATTATGGAGGCAATGAGAATTGCGATTGCCTTCCTGGCAGCGACGGCTTGCCTGGCGCAAATGCCCGCCCCCGGCCATGGCATCGAAGGTACGATGTCGCGCCTCGCATCGAGCACGGCAGCCCGGCCAGAGACCGTCCGTGTGCTCTTTTACGGCCAGTCGATTACCAAGCAAAACTGGTGGCGAAGCGTCGCTGACGACCTGCGTGCCCGTTTCCCAACTGCCGATCTGCGCATCGAGAATCGGGCGATTGGGGGCTATTCCACTCAGTTCCTGATCCGCACGATGGAGGCCGATATCCTGCCCTTCCATCCCGATCTCATCATCTTCCACGACTACGGCCCACAGGACCTCTACGAAAAAATCATTCGCTGGATTCGCTCAAACACTACCGCCGAGATCCTGCTCCAGAACGACCACGTCGTCTGGCTCCCCGGCGAGGAGGACGCCAATGGCAGTCGCCGCAAGGGTTTCGACGCACAGGAGCGACATAGCTTTGAGTGGTTGCCTGAACTGGCGCGCAAGTATGGTTTGGGCCTGGTGGATCTGCGGCGCGGCTGGCATGAACACCTGACCAAGAATCAGTTGAACTCCAAAGAGCTGCTCAGCGACAGCGTCCACCTGAATCGCAAGGGCGAGGCGCTCTATGCCTCGCTGACTCAAGCGTATCTGTTGGTGCCCGCCGTGTTGGAACCAAATGAGATGGTGCAGGACATCCCGCCCCTGTGGAGGAACGGTCGTCTCGACATCGACTTCGATGGCAACCGGGTTGAACTTCTCGGCCTGCAGGGCGGCCCGGTTGATATCTTCATCGACGGCAAACGCCCTGCAGAACTGGGCCTCTTCTACCATTCGCGGCCCACCAACACCTGGGACGCAGACTGGCCGAGTGTCCGCCATGTTGGCCACGATAAAGCTCTACAGACCGAGGACTGGGTCGTCAAGGTAACCCAACGCGACCCCCCAGGCACAACCTTTTCCTACGAAGTCTTCGGCAGTGTGACTGGCTTCGACGGTGTGGGCAAGTCGACTGAGAAATTCCTCTCCAAAAGCGGTCGCGTCATCCTTGAGCCGGGCGATTACGATGTCGAGCGCTCCTTCGGCCTGCACAAGATTGCCATGCCTGGCAGTTGGCAGATCCGCTGGAGCACTCTGCCGCAGTTCCTCGACCCGGTTCTGCCCTCAGCCGGGGCGCAGACGATCGTTTACGGGATCAGCAACGGGCGTCACCACCTGACCCTGATTGCACCCAGAGGCGCAGAGTCCTCGATTCGAAAGCTTCGTATTTACACGCCACCGCTAAAGGACAAGCCGTGACTTCAAATCGACGAAAATTCTTGCGCAATGGCGCTGGCCTCGCCGCATCGGCTGCCATTGGATTGAGTCAGAGCCCGAAGCGCCCCAACATTCTCTTCTTCATCGCCGATGACTGGTCTAACCGTCACGCCTCGTATTTTGGGACAACCTGGATCAAGACCCCGCACTTTGATCGCGTAGCGCGCGAGGGCGTTGTATTTAACAACACCTTCACTTCCAATCCGAAGTGCACACCCTCCCGGACAACGATCCTCACCGGTCGCAATTCGTGGCAGAACAAGGAGGCGGTCAACCATCACAGCATCATGCCGAACGACTTCCCTGTTTACCCCAGCCTGCTGGCAGAGGCTGGTTATTTTGTTGGGCTCACTGGCAAGGGATGGGGCCCTGGAGACTTCAAAAGCACTGGTTGGAAAAATAATCCTGCCGGCCCTGGCTTCAATAGCAAGACCTACAAAGCGCCCTACAAAGGGATGTCGAACAATGACTATGCGGCTAACTTCGCTGACTTCCTGAGCCAGCGGCCCGCCGCGCAACCCTTCTGTTTTTGGCTTGGCTCAACCGAGCCGCATCGCGTATACGAAGAAGGATCTGGACTTCGAGCTGGCAAGAAACTCTCCGATGTGAAAGTGCCCGGCTACTGGCCCGACAACAACATCATCAAATCGGATCTGCTCGACTACGCTCTTGAGGTTGAAGGCAACGACGCCCAGCTTGGCCGTGTGCTCGCCATGCTTGAGCAGGCTGGTGAGTTGGACAACACGCTCGTCGTTGTCACCTCTGACCACGGCATGCCGTTTCCGCGAGTGAAGGGCCAGATCTACGAAGAAGCGTTTCACATACCGCTGGCCATACGCTATGGCAAGAACATCGTTGGTGGTCGTACTATCGATGACTTCATCAATACTCGCGACTTTGCCCCTACCTTTCTCGAATTGGCAGGCGTCAATCAACCGGCCACCATGACTGGCAAGAGCTTCCTCGACGTCTTGCGCAGCGGCAAGTCGGGTATCGTCGATGCAACTCGCAACACGATGATCATCGCCAAGGAGCGACACGATATCGGAAGGCCCAATGACGCCGGCTATCCAGTCCGCGCCATTCGCACGCCAGATTTTCTCTACATCCGCAATTACACCCCGGATGCCTGGCCAGCCGGGATGCCTGAGACGGGCTACCGGGATGTCGACGACAGTCCAACCAAGACTTTTCTGCTGTCGCGCTTTGACGACTATTACAAGCTCAATTTCGGCAAGCGCCCGGCTGAAGAACTCTACGACATCCGCACCGATCCAGATTGCCTGATCAACCTGGCGCGCAATCTCGACTACGCCCAGCGCATGCGACTCCTGCGGGAGCGGATGGAGAAAACGCTCAAGGAAGAAGGCGATCCCCGCATGAACGGTCGGGCTGATTTCTTTGACACCATTCAGTACACCGGACCGAAGCATCACTCCTGGGAGAACTGGCTTAAGAATCAGTAGAACCGAATGAGATAGGATGGCAGCGATGCGACTCAGCCTATTTCTTATGCTCGCGGCAACACTATCTTTGCCCGCCGCCCAGACCGTTCTTGTTCTGACAACCGAAGGGCGCTGGGTGGAAGGTGCCACCACTGCCTCCAAAGCGGGCGAGACGGCGCTGTCGCATGTCCTTTCGATGCACAACGGCGCGCCGGCCTCCGCCCAGGAAGCGGAGCGAATCGCGACTGGTTTCAAGACGCTCGCGATCGAAGATCTCACTAACATCGGCCTTCCGGTACTGACCCCGTTGCTCAAGACCCTCAAGGACACCGACCAGCATGAGCCGAAGCCCCTCTACAACCTCTTTGATCGCATCGTTTCGCCAGGTGCCGATCAGGCTGACCGCGAGGCCAGCCTTTGGCGCTTGGACAACGCTGCTCCCACCCGTGGTGCGTGGCCCAAGGGCGACATCAAGATTGGCAGTGAGACGATCCCCTGGCCTTCGATCAGAATGCTTGCCGTCCGCCGCAAATCCGTCGCACGACGCACGGAGGTTCACTCGCTGCGGCACTCCACTCAAATCGAATACCTCGATGCGGGCGTCTATCTGGGTACGGCATCACAGCTGAAGCTGACAGCCATCGGCTTCACTCGCCTCTCCTGGTTTCAGGACGAATGGGCTACCGGTCCTAACGGTCTGACCAAGCCGGGGCCCAATTACAAGACCAATCTTGTCGATGGCCATCCGTTTGGTGCTTTGCTCGGGCGTGTAACCGCGAAGGGCGAAGTGTTCTTCCTGGGCGCTTCAGCAACCAAAGATAAACTGGGCGCAGGCCGCTTGCACCTGGCCATCAATGACAACAAGCACTGGCAGAACAACGTTGGTAGTTATGTCGTGAGCTTGTCAGCAAGCGATGCTTACGATCTGGGCGCGCCGCGCTAGAAAGTAAAGGCAACGCCCATCGTCAAACGCTGTTGCACCAGGAGGCTGCGTGCGCGGGGAGTCTCGAGTTTCACCAGTCGAGCGTTTAACGCCGGATCTTCATCGTCGACGATGGAGGCAAGCGACTTATGCAGGAAGTCGGGGCGCTGGCTCAGGGTGTTACGATACTCTACTTTCAGGATCCAACACTTCGCGATCCGCACCTTTACGCCGCCGCCACTATTGAAGGCCGCCTGGAAGATGCCGCCGCCCTCAAGAGGGTTTGCGTGACTGAAGTTGTACGCCGCCTGAACCATCCCAACATTCCCCAGCCCGAAACGGAAGATCCCCTTGGCTTTTTCAAATGGCGCATCCGTGAGGTGGAGCAGTTGAAGGCCCGGACCCGTAGTGATGTAGGGGCGGATACGGGATTCTACGGGCCGCATGTGAACTACGGCACCATAACTGAACTGCCGAGACAACAGTCCAACACGACGCTCGACGACACCTGGCACTTCTTCTGACCCTGTCGGGACTACCTTCTGCAAACCAAGCTGATAGCTGCCGCGCAGATAGTTGAAGCCGAGTTCGTGCGATATCCAGCGGTTGGCATGGATCGTCACCGCTCCGCCAAGCGCCCAACCAGGCGAGATATTGTTGTTGGCCGTTAGAGAGAGCTGCATTCGTGGGCCAGTGGGTGTGGTCTGTCGAGAGATGATCAGCGCCTCCTCCCCCACCGTTGACTTGCTGAAGATCGAAGAGCCGCTGCTGAAGCTGAGTTCAACACTTGGTCTCTCCCAGTCGGAACTTGACCCAAGTGTCGGACTCTCTGGAGGCGCCTTGCGACGCGGCGCGGGGGCAATCAGGCTGGAAGTGGCGGATTCTTCTTCGGTCCAGCCAACCCTCGTCCATGCGTCCGCAGTGGCCAGATTGGAGGCGCTGCTGAGCCGCGATTCGAGGAGCGTTTGGCGAACAGACAGGCTCTCAATGGGGGGCTTCTTGCCCATCATGCGATGCACTTGGTAGGCCCAGGCTGCGCCTTGCCAAATGATGTTGCCGCGAATCAAGTCATTGCGTAGCGTCAGAATCAGTTGGCGAGTGGCTCGTTGGACCGGTTTGCCTCTATAAGGACCCGCCTCGATGCTGCTCGATTCATCGTAGCGGCGAGCGACTTTGCACTCGTTGATGCGTACGACGGCCACCGCTCGATCCGTAGTGATGTTCTGCCCGCCACCTTTCGACGCCCCCGTGACCACCCATGGACGATTGACCAGTTGAACGGCATCGACGCAACCTGTGAAGTTGAGATCGTTGAAAACCTTGGCCCGCTCTTCGTCAATCCGCTCATCAATGCGGTGGGTAATGGTTCGCTGCCCAACACTGATGACAATGCCAGTATCGTGGGTTGCAGAAGCCGTGAAGACTGGCTGCCCCTCCCAGGTCTCGTCGTGCTCGAAAACGCGCAGATGGTGCCGCTTTGAAAAGTCACCAAGCGACTTGGACAACGTCATCGTCGCCCGTTGTCCTTCCAGCAGCAGCGTCGACATCGGGGCTTCTTCAAAGGGCTGCGACTCAAGGAAAGCACGCACAGTGCGGTATTGGACGGCGGCGTTTGGTGTCAGCGATTGCACCCAGCCAGCCGCGATAAATGCTCGTTCGATGGCCGCTCGGTCGCCGAGAAAAACTATGTTCGTGAGGTCAGAGAGTTTGCCGCCCGAAAGCTTTTGTGTCTGGTAAGGCATGCGACGGATCAGATCTGACAACTCAGCTTGCGCAATGGGCGTCTGCGCAATTGGCGTTGTGGTAGCCGCTTCCTCGAAACCTGATTCAAAGGCGCGATCCACTTGTAGGAACATTTCCGCACCTGTATGCCAACTGATCTCGGGATCGCTAAAGCGGAGCATCGTAGAAAATGCTGCCGTGGAAAACATCAAGGCAATTGGGTCAACCGCTACCAGACTTGTCAGCACAGTTGACGAACGGAAACCCACCGTATTGGTAGAACGGATGCCACGCACCGTACCGTTCGACTCAAGGGTCTCGCGTGCGTTTTCGATTCCTGCGACACGCGACTCGATTCGGACTTGGGAGCCGTTTGGAAGTTCCAGCAGGTTGAATTCAAGGCGTAGCGCTGCTCTTTCGCGATAGAGGCCCATGCCCACGCGATGCGCCTCAGTCAACTGGCCATGGACGAGTGTCCCGGCCGGGAGCACAATCGAATCTGCCGATAGGACCGGTGCAATTAGGACTGCCTCAATCGGCATCCCCTTTTGCGCAGAGAACGAATTCATGGGATGGCGAAGCCGGACCTCGAGCCGCGCGCCCGCAGGGACTTCAGCGCCCAGACAGAGCAATGAGCAGGCCACGAAGAGAATCGTCTGCCTAATCATTTCGCCCCCAATAGCTGCTGATGCGCCAGGCAACCGTCGTAATGCCTATACTGGCCAGGCCGTCTGCGGCGTAGTGATAACGACCGTAGATTGTTGCGGCGAAGACTACTAACGCCAGCGCCAGCGCAGTCCCCCAAAGAGCTCTTTTTTCAGGGAGCACCGAAAACAAGCCCCAAAAGCTGCCAAATGCTACTCCGACGTGTCCGCTAGGGAAAACGCTCGTTGAAATGTCGAAGTGGTCGAGCACGAAAACGTTGAACTTGCGAAACACACTCAGATATATCGGCAAATCCTCACCCGCTAAGAATAAGCGAGGGGACTGAATCGGAATCAGTGGCAGCAGTGCGTATACGCCAAGCGCCCCCAGGAAGAAGACGCGATAGAAACGGTCGACCAGCGGACGGCGATTGTTGAGATAGATCATCAGCAGGCAAAAGAGCGGAATCAAATAAAGCAGCATGTAGCAGAATTCGAGCAACGCCGGGCCAACTGGCCCCATGCTTTCAACTGCTTGCTTCAGCCCAAACTGATAGAGAATGGCGCGGTCCCAAACGAGCCAACTGTTCTGTGTATTCGTCAGGTAATGACCGGTTGCCAGCCAGTCGATCTCCCAATAGGCAACTAGAATCAGGGCACTTGCCAGCCAATCGCGAAGGTAGGATGTCCAGCGTCGGCCATGAATTGTCTCCAGGTTCCCCAGCGCGATGATCACGATTGGAACGGCGAACATGAGGACAATTTTGACAGAAGATATTTGCTGCAAGCAGGCGAGAACCGCGAGGTAAACAAAAAAAACAGCCGCAACTCTTTCCCCGCCGCGACAGCGAGTGAACCAGGTGTCGGATTCTTCGACGGCCGCATTCGCGGCACGGAGTGCAAGCACGCTTTTCGATTCTTCGTTCTAAGGGTCTAAGTCTGAGGACAGACACTTGAATTTATCACTTGCCCGCCGAAACATGAAGGTTTTCGGATCTATTTTAATTTACGAGTGTATGCAAGACGCAGCCGCAAAGCTCCGCGTTGCATGCATGCATTGTGACCAATGCAATCAGGCGTGGGCTTAGTGGGCTTGCATACCCTATACTGTGTCTGACTTGTGAATTGAGAGAGGGAGGAAACCACTTGCGACTTCGGCTGATGATTGAGACAGTGAACCCCACTTACGATGGCATCAAGAGCAATGAACTGAGCCAGGCCGTCGTGTTGCCATGAGCACCGCAGAGCATAAGGAGATGGCAGGCCAGATGGGGCCAATCGGCATCTGTTTGGTCACGGTGAGTGATACGCGCACGGAAGAAACTGATCTGAATGGGCGCTACCTTCGGGCCGAGATTGAATCGATGGGGCATCGCGTGGATGGTTATCGAATCATCAAGGACGAGCCACAACAGGTGGCTGCGGTCCTGGACGCGTTTGCACAGTCCGAATGTCGGCTGATCTTGTTCAACGGCGGCACGGGGATCTCCCCCCGCGACACGACATACGATGTCTTAAGTCGAAAATTGGAGAAAACGCTACCCGGCTTTGGCGAATTATTTCGCATGTTCAGTTATGCAGAAGTAGGCGCGGCTGCGATGCTGTCGCGCGCTACAGCAGGCACTTTTAAGGGCAAAGTCGTATTTTCGACGCCAGGCTCGACGAATGCGGTAAAAGTTGCCTGGGAAAAATTGATCGGCCCGGAGTTAGAGCACCTTGCGTGGGAAGTCGGACGCAAGTAAGATATAGGGCATGACCAAACTGGGCAAACAACTTTCCCTCGTCCTCGCAGGCATGTTGGTAATCGTTCCTGCGTTCTCACAAAGCGAAGAAGACCTCACCAAGGCAATGAAGACTGTCGGTAAGACCATGGCTGACCTTCGCAAGGCGAATGAAGCCAAGGACGAAGCTGGACTCAAGGCCGGCGGCGCGATCCTCGTCGAACAGTTCACTGTCGCTGGCAAGTTTTTTGCGGCGCACAAGATGGCCGATGCAGTCGAGATGAACGGCAAGACGCTGGCAGCCGCCAAGGCACTTGCCGATGGTAGCGGCACGATGATGGGCGTTGGCTCCACCTGCAAGGGTTGCCACGATATCTACCGCGAGAAGGCCGCCGACGGCAGCTACAAATTGAAGATGATGCACTAAAGCATCTTCAATAATCTAACCTAATTTTTCAGTGTCGGTAGCGGGCTCGATGATTGCACTCATCGAGCCCTTTGAATTTTCCATACGATGATCGGGCCCATAGGCGTGGATCTGGTCACGGGCGAATTCCGCCATTACGAGTTCGACGGTCATCAAAATCGTCCTGCCCTTCTCATCCACCTCTGAGGCGTGGTTGAGGGCCTGCTGGAAGCTAAAGAAGAAAAGCTTCTGGAGCATCTCGATTACGTAGTCATAGGTATGCGCGTCATCGTCGAGCAGGACTACGTGATATAGCGGTTCCTTCGCATCGAGCGACTGTTGTTCAAGTTCTGGGGTTACGACGACGCCGGGCATGCAGGTATCAGAATCGCACGGATAGGCTGCAGCTAGCGCAAAGTGCGCTGCTTTTCTTGTGGCAAGTGGGGAGTGTGATTAAACGCGCCAAGGCTGAGTCCGCTGGCTCGGCGGCGCAGGATCGTGAAACTTGTATTGTGCAGAGCCCCGGCAAGTTCAAAGCATTTTCGTTCGGGGGCGTCGAATAGCGATGCCGTTGTAATGCCGATGGGCGTGGCGGATGTGACGAGTGCGATGCGTTGGGCTTTGGGGAAGTGGTCCAGGGTGAGGACGGCGTTACGGATGCGGCCAATAAATTGCGGCCAGGATTCACAAGTTGCCTCAAAGCGGCTGCCAATCCAGGCCTCGATCAGATTGACATCACAAGGCTTCCATTGCCGATGGACAGGATGGGCTGGGTCTTTGGATTCTTCTACGATGTCGGCGTGGGCATTGCGAAATTCCTCATCGACGGCGGCAAGTTGCGGTCCCACCGTCGCATAGACGGCGTCCAGGTCAAACTCATTCCACTGTGGATCGACATCTACGGCAGGGCCCAGCAAGGCGGCCGTTTGCTGCTGGCGGCGGAGCGCACCAGAGATCACCAGGTCGAATTCGATACGCTGAGCGCGAAACCAATCGGCCAGTTGGGTTGCCTGCTGTTTGCCGAGTTCAGAGAGTCGATCATAGTCGTCGCGAAGACCCGCCTGCCCGTGGCGGATCAGATATATTTCTTGCAAGCCTACTTTTTAACACGAGTGGCAAGGGAAGTGTTCGGTTTCAGCCAGTCACTTTCTCCAACGGCGATTGTGGCCTCGTTGTTGTAGAAATCGATTGCTGAGACTGGCATTGCCCGAGAGTCGATGCGATTGAAATCCAGCGAGGGACTCTGGTAGCGTGGTGCGCCGAGGATATAACCGCACAGGAAAGCGACCGGCGCGAAGAATGAGATCAGGTAAAGCAGTCGGGTGATTTTCATGCGTCTGAAGTAGAGGTGTGGCGAAGTGGGGTTAGTTCTCACGAAAAATCGCGTCAGAATAATTGTATGAGCTCCACGAACCGAGCTTTGGTGCCGCTGTCGATCGCAAACCTGCGACCGTACATCGCAGGCCGAAGCACTGAAGAAGTCGCCCGCACCTACCGGTTGCAGCGAGTTGTCAAGTTGGCATCGAACGAGAATCCGTTGGGGCCGTCGCCCCTGGCTGTAGCCAGGATGCGCGAATCTCTCAATCATTTGCATCTCTATCCGAGTGGCCTGGACCTGCGCGAAGTATTGGCTGCAAAGTTTGGCACCAGGATCGAGAATACGATCACGGGCTCTGGCAGTGAAGGCATCATGGCAAACATCGTGCGCACCTTTCTGTGTGACGACGATGAGGTGTTGACCAGCGAAGGCACCTTCATCGGTTTTCAAGTGCTGGCCGAGGGACGCGGTGTTCCCTTTCGCACTGTGCCGCTGCGCCCGGATTGGCACATTGATCTCGTGGCCATGGCTGCGGCAATCACGGATCGCACCAAGATCGTTTACCTCGCCAACCCGAACAACCCCACCGGGACGATCTTCACGAAGCGCGAGTTCGACGAGTTCTATCGTCATGTCCCCGAGCGTGTTCTGATCATTCTCGACGAGGCCTACTTTGAGTACGCCAAGGACAACGCGCGCTACCCCGATTCAATGTTCTACCGCTATGACAATGTGATCACGTTGCGGACCTTTTCAAAGATCTACGGCCTGGCGGGGGTGAGGATCGGCTACGGCTTTGCCCACGAGGAGCTGATCGCCAACCTCATGAAGGTGAAGCTGCCCTTTGAGCCGTCAAGCCTGGGTAACGCGGCGGGGATTGGGGCGCTAGAGGATCGTGAGTTTCTGCACCGTTCCCTGGAGATGAACGCACGCGGGATGCGCGGGGTGCGTAAGGGCCTGGCGGAGTTGGGTTATGCCTCGATTGACAGCGAGGCGAACTTTACGATGTTGCCTCTTGAGAGCGAAGAGGCTGCGGCGCATCTTGTTCAAGCGCTCGTCGAGCGTGGGGTGATCATCCGCCCTCTCGCCAATTTCGGTATGCCTAAGTGCGTGCGCATCACCATCGGCACCGATGATGAAAATGAGTTTCTATTGACGACATTGAGAAGCCACTTGGACGTGGCCGTATGAGCCAGGATTTTCTGCCGCTCGAAGCTGTTGACCATCTGGAATTCTATGTGGGCAACGCCAAGCAAGCTGCCCACTTTTACCGAACCGCCTTTGGATTCTCGTTGATTGCCTACAAGGGTCCAGAGACTGGTTCACGCGACCTGGTGAGCTATGTTTTGGAACAGCGCAAGATTCGCTTTGTCCTGACGACGCCGCTGCTGCCTGGCCACCCCGCCGCAGACGAAATTCGTCGGCATGGGGATGGCGTGAAAGCGATCGCCTTGACGGTGCCTGATGCCGCCTCGGCACTGGCTGAAACGGTGAAGCGCGGGGGCAAGGCCGTGGGTGAAGCGGAGACGCGATCCGATGCCGATGGCGAGGTTGTGATCTCTGCGATCCAACTCTACGGCGAGACGGTGCACGCCTTTGTGGAACGCAGGAATTATCGCGGACGCTTTCTGCCTGGCTATGTTTCGATGCCCTCGCCTGACCCGCTGGCGAGCCCGGTGGGATTGGCCCATATCGATCACATTGTCGGCAACGTCGGTTGGAACCAGATGGACCACTGGGTGCGCTTTTATGAGGACGTGATGGGATTTGCACTCTATCAGCACTTTGACGAAGCTGACATTTCGACAGAGTATTCTGCGTTGATGTCAAAGGTAATGGCGGGGGGCGGCGGGCGGATTAAGTTTCCGATCAACGAGCCAGCAGAAGGGCGGCGTAAATCGCAGATCGAGGAATATCTCGATTACTATGGCGGCCCGGGGGTTCAGCACATTGCGATGTCAACGCCCGACATCGTTTCGACGGTGCGGACGATGCAGGCGAGAGGCGTCGAGTTCCTGCGCGTGCCGACGAGTTATTACGACGAGCTGCCGGCAAGGGTGGGACCGATTGCGGAGCCGCTTTCTGAACTGGCGGAGTTGGGGATCCTCGTTGATCGCGACGACGAGGGTTATATGTTGCAGATCTTTACGAAGCCGGTGGAGGACAGGCCAACCTTGTTCTACGAGGTGATCCAGCGACATGGCAGCCGGAGCTTTGGCAAAGGGAATTTCAAGGCGCTTTTTGAGGCGATCGAGCGGGAACAGGATCTGCGCGGGAACCTGTAAGCGGTTCGGTGATAAATTTCGATCAACATGTCTGAACACATACTCAATCGCCGTTTGCAGGTTGGAGTCTTGCTCCTGGCGTCAGGCTGCTGCGGACTGTGGGCGCAAGACGCTGCGTTGTCGTTTCCAACCAAGGAATGGGCGAAAGTGAAGCCCGAAGCGGAGGGCTACTCGAGCGAGAAGCTTGAGGCGTTGCGGCACTGGATAAAGACACAGCAGACCTCCGCTTTGCACATCTCCATACATGGTCGGGTGATCTTCGAGCACGGCGACACGGGGCTAGTGAGTAAGGTCTTCTCGGCGCGCAAGAGCGTCTTAGGGATGCTTTATGGCAACTACGTTGCTCAGGGTAAGGCGGACCTGGGTAGCAACGTGGAAGCACTCGGACTTGCGGATCTGCGGCCCTTTCTTCCAATCGAGAAACAGGCGACGCTGCGGCAATTGTTGACCGCGCGGTCCGGGATCTACCTGCCGACGGCGAACTCGGAATTAACCGAAGCCTTGCCAAGCCGGGGAAGCCAGGCACCCGGTACGTACTTCCAGTATCAGAATTGGGACTTCAACGCGGCAGGGACAGCCTTTGAAAAAATATCCGGAAAGGATATCTTTGTGGCGATGGATGAGGAGTTGGCGCGACCGATCGGGATGCAGGATTTTGATCGCAAGCTTCAGCGCAAGAATAGTGAGTTGCCGATCACCAGGCACGGCGAGTATGCGACATATCTCTCGACGCGCGACATGGCGCGGCTGGGGCTGCTGATGTTGGCTGACGGGCGTTGGATGGATAAGCAAGTGATGCCCAAGGGATGGGCGGGACGGATTACCACCCTGGTGACGCCAGCGGACGAGCTTCATCCAATGAACGTAGGAGCGCATCGAAGCCAGATTGGACGTTGGGGTTACGGAATGCTGTGGTGGGTTTGGGACGCGCCGAATTGGCCGGGCACGCTCACGGGGCCGTATCAAGGGGCGTATTGCGCGATTGGGGCGTTTGGACAGTACATCGCGGTGTTGCCAGCAATTGGTATGGTGTTCGCGCACAAGGTGGACACGAACGACCAAGGCGCGCGCCGATTGTCGCCAAGTGAATTCCATACGATTCTACAGATGGCGATCGACTCCTGGTGCGGCGGGGAGTGTAAGTGACGCGATGAGCCGAATGAGAGTAGATAACCAGATCGACTACATTGAGTTGCAAGCGATCTGCCGGCGAGCCAGCGGTCGATCCAGGCGGCCCGGGGCGTGATCGTCAAAGACACGTTTTCGTTCCCAGGGGGACTGAGATTCCACTCTACGGACCCGAGCGGGAACGAGCTTGCGGTGTGGGCGGACGCGGGGAAGTGATTTGATACGGTGAAGGCATAGGTGTTTAGGCGCCTAAACTCCCATGCCCAGCCAAGTTCAGCAACAACCCATCCGTTGGCGGATATTTAACGGAATGGTGCAAGACATCAAGGAGCGCAACTCGGAGATGGGCGCAAAGGAATTGCAACGAATCGTTGACGAAGCGCTTCGAGACGTCCGCGACGAACGTGGGGCCAAGGCGGCCATCAAAGCCTGATGCCAGATGCGCTGCATTCGAATATCCTTGTTTCTGCATTGATTTCGCTTGGGGAGAAACCGGAGTCGATCTACGGGGCCTGGAGAGATTGGTGAATCAACTCAAGAGGATTCGCGTAGAGTATCCCGGACCAAACTGGTGAAATCTAGTTGAATCCATCGGCAGCCAGCCCGATTGCGACTAGCTTCTTGGGCGTGCGCTACAACTGCGCGGCGGACATGCCATCCAAAACATCGTTCACACTTCAATCGCACCTGCAAACCGGTTATGTCGGCAGACGAGCCCTACGAGCCGAGCTGCTAAATCATTCTCAACGCCACCGCCCCCCAAACAAAAAATGAACCAAGGCATAGAAATCTTCGTCTAGAAGTCTATGTATGGCAAGTAAATCTAAAAACGACGCGTTGAGCGGGAGCCTGAGCCTCCTTGTGTTGAGAGTCCTGGCGTTGGGGCCAATGCATGGGTATGCGCTGGCTAGCCGGATTCAGATGATGAGCGAGGATTTGCTGCCTGTGGAAGAGGGCAGCCTCTATCCAGCCTTGCATCGCATGGAGCAGGACGGATGGATCGCCAGTGAATGGGGCACCACCGACAGCAATCGGCGGGCGCGATTTTATGCGCTGACTCGCGAGGGTCAGAAGCAATTGGCCGTTGAGGCAGAGAGCTGGCGCCGCGTAGTCCGTGGCGTCGACCTAATCCTGGGGATGAGCTAAGCGATGGGATTTCTAAATCGACTGAAGACGACCCTGTTCTCTCGCGAAGAGGCCCGGCAGCGGGCTGAGGAAGAGGCGCGGTTTCACTTGGACATGTGCGCGGAAGAATTGCAGGGGCGGGGCTTGGACGCACGCGACGCGGCGGCGCGGGCGCGGGTGGCCTATGGGAACTTAGCGCGGCAGCAGGAAGCCGCCGGTGACGCGGATTTATTTACAGGTTTGGAGGGAATGATGCGCGATCTAAAAGTGGCTTACCGGCGGCTGCGGCGCAGCCCGCTGTTTTTAGTGTCGAGCGTGGTGCTGTTGGCCCTGGGCCTGGGCGTTAACGCCGCCGTGTTCAGTGTGATGGACCTGCTATTTTTGCGCAGCTTACCTTTTGCCAATGCCGACCGCCTGGTGGTGCTCGAAGAGATTCGCAATGGGCGGGCAGGAAACAGTAATCCACCTCGCTTGGCGGATTGGGCTGCGAGGGTGAAGGGCTTTGAAGCGGTCGCGAGCCAGTACGGCGAGACGGCGGTGTTGCACGAGCGGGATGCCAATCGCGCAGTGGGGACCCTGCGCGTGGCAGGCGACTGGGCTGGGTTGCTCGGGATGAAGCCCCTCGTCGGCAGGCTGATGCGGCCAGAGGAACTGCGTGGCGGCAAAGTGGCGTTGTTGACCGAACATGGGCGGGGGCTAGGCAAGCCCGGAGACATACTCCGGATCGGATCGGATGCCTTTGAGGTGGTGGGCGTTGTGGGAAACGATGTGGCGTTGGGAGAAGAAGTAGATGTGCTGACGCCGATGTCCGAGGGATTGTTGAACGGGTCTCGCAAAGCAGGCTTTCTTCCAGTAGTAGCGCGATTGCGGTCGGGCGTAACGGCGCAGGCGGCGGAGGCCGAGGCGGCCAGCGTGGCCGAGCAGTTGGCGCGCGAATATCCAGAAAGCGACAAAGGCATGACGGTACGGGTGAAGGGCGCGCAGGAGGCTTGGATGGCCGACGCGCGGCGACCGGCGCTGTACATTCAGGCCGCAGCGGGTCTCCTGTTATTGATCACGATGGTAAACCTGGCTGGGCTGCTGGCAGCGCGGGCGATGGAGAGACAGCGCGAAGACACCGTACGCTTGTTTCTTGGGGCAGGGCGGTGGCATTTGATCCGCCTCCATTTGGTGGAGGCAGGGCTGGTTGTAGGCACCGGTTGCGCGGCGGCGATGCTGGCGGCGCCTTGGATGTTGGCTTTGTTGCAGGCTCACTATGGCCCCGATTTTGCCGCCATCAACTCGGCGCGGGTGGACTTACGGGTGTTTCTCTACCTGCTTACGATTGGCGCAATGAGCACGCTGTTGCTGGCGGCGGTAATGGGCTGGCAGGCGTCGCGGGAGCCGGGGGCGCGGGGCATCGGACAGTTCCAATTGCGTAATGTGCTGGTTGTGGCGGAGGCGTCGCTGGGGCTGGTGTTGTTAGCGGTATCCCTTCAGATGATGCGCGACTTCTCTTTGCTGCGCTTTGCGCCGAACGGATTCAACGAGCAGGGCCTGTTGAACGCGCGGGTGGATCTGCCGTGGGGTGACGGCGGCTATGAATTGGCCGACGTAATTCGCCGCGGGTTGGAAGAGGTGGCGGCGATGCCGGGCGTGACAGACGTCGCGGTAGTGGACCGATTGCCGCTGGAGGGTAACTCCCAGGATGGACAAATGTTTATCGACGGGCAGGCGGAGAAGACCCGCGAGACGGTGGGCCAACGCATGGCCACAAATGGATACTTTGCGCTGATGGGGATTCCACTGCTCGTCGGGGAATTGCCCCGCGATAAGAATTCAGTACTCGTAAACGAGAAATTTGCAAAGACCTATCTGAACGGAGACGCAGTCGGACATAGCGTCTCGCGCGACGCTAAGACGGTGTGGAGGATTTCCGGCGTGGTGGGCAACGTTCGCACGAACGCAAAGGACCAGGGCGCACGGGCGGAAGTCTTTGGGAACGAATCGAACGTATTTTGGCCGAAACTGAACGTCGTGATCCGGACGTCACAGACGCCGGCGTTGATCGCCCCGGCGTTGCGCACGACTTGGACGGGGATCAGCAGCTTGTCGTCATTTGCGGGCGTGCGGACCTTGGAGGGAAGGCTGGATGATATCGTGGCTAAGCCACGGCGGCAGCGCGACATCGTGAGTATCTTTGGGCTTGCGGCCCTGGCCCTTGTCGTGGCCGGAGTCTATGGTGTGATGGCGGGCGAGATGTCGCGTCGGCGCAAGGAGATGGGGATACGGGCCGCAATCGGAGCCAGCCAAGGGAACCTGATCGCGATTGGGCTGAAACGGGCGGCGACGCTGAGCGCGGTCGCCTGTGCTGTGGGAGTGATTTTGACGCTGTTGTTGCTGAGCCGGTGGGTGAACGCGCAGGCACTGATTGAAGGGTGTATGGCGATTACCGTGGGGATGCTGGGGGCGGCGCTGGTACCCGCGTGGCGGATGGCCCGGGTTGATCCGATGCTGGCGCTACGGCAGGACTAGTGGCGGAATGCCGGGCCACGGGGGAGTAAAGATCCGAGCGGCCCGGCGGGAAGGAAAGCTTAGGCGGATTGCGCCCCGCGGTGGGACATCAGCTCCTGCATTTGGTCTTTAAGCGCGAGCTTGATCCGCTTCACGCGCGCTTCTTCGGCGAGTTCAACTTCATTTAGATGGGACTTGGATTCGAGCTCATGAAGCAATTGCTTATATTCGGAATGCTGGACGGCGAGTCGCCGGAACTCGGCGTCGCTGTTCATGAGCTGTAGCTTTATTTCTTCGTCATTCAATAAGGTCATTGGATGATTCCTCCTAAGTTTGGAATTTGCCGGTCGGGAGTATGGCCGCCGCTGACCTAAGTGTTAACACCAATTGAGGGAGGATTCAAGGGCCAAAAATGCGCTGTAGTCGCCCGCTAAACAGCAGTGCTGCCTCACCATCGACGTAGTATCTTTCCCGTCGCCCGCATTGTGACATGCCGAGGGAGGCATACAGCGCAATGGCGGCATGATTCGACTCACGCACTTCAAGATGCCAGATATCAGCAAGGGGTCCGATGCGGAGTAGCAATCGCCGCCCCAGTCCGCAACGGCGGCTGTCCGGATGGACGACAAGGTTGAGCAACTCGCCTTCGCCCAGAACCACTCGATAAAGCGCAAAGCCGATGATGCCGCCCTCGACTTCCGCAATCAGGATCGGATAAGTGTCCGCCCAGGTTGCTGCTTCTGGACTGGTCTTCAACAGTGCGCGGATCTGAGGCTGGTCGCCAGCCTGCTCGCCTCGGATGACTATTTCAACAGGCTCTGCCACAGCGCCTCCTGCTTGCGAGCAATTGGGCCCCAGTCGAATTGCTCCTCAGCGATCAATCTAGCCCGCCGGGCCAGTTCACGGCGAAGCGTGCCGTCAGACAGCAGCTTAGTAGCACTAGTGGCAAAATCGGCGGCACCACTGGCGACCCATACTGAAGTGCCATGCTCAAGGCCGATGCCGTGGATGCCACTGGGTGTCGAAAGGATAGCTCGCTGCATCGCCATCGCTTCGAGGGCTTTTATGTTTGTGCCTGCGGAAACGGGCGTCGGAATAAGCACCAGATTCGCCTCGTTGTAGAGTGGGCGGACGTCGCTGACGAATGAATGAAGAGTTACGCCGGGCGGGCAGGGGATTGGGCCAAAGGGATAGTAGATCTCTGGATTCGGTCCGGCGACTACATCCAGCGTTGCACCCTGCATCAGGGGCCAGAATTCTTCGACAAGGAACCGATACGCCAGAGCGTTTGGAAAGTGGCGAAAGCTGCCGATGAATAGCATTCTCTTGCCGTCACGCTCGGGTGCCGGCGTGAAGCGGCTCAGATCGACACCATTCGGAAGCACATGTGCGTTTGGATGGCGGATCTGCTCGCGATCACGATCACTCATCACAACGACGGCGCGATAGCGCTGCAGCGCAGCCTTTTCAAAACGACGCCAGCGAATCAGGTTCCAGGCCGAACCCAAAGTGCGCTGGCGCTCATGTTCCTGGGTGGCGAGATCCATCGTGATGTCGTGTTCGACGAGCACGTCGCCGCCGTAGGAGGCAAGCTGCGTGAACTCCGTCTGCAATAGATCGAAACTGGTGGTCCGCAGCGCCTCGCGCATGGCGGGCGTTGCGTACTCCAGAACTTCCGGTGGACTGAGGCTTGCCCAGCGCAGGCGGCCGAGATCTGGCTTGCGGACCAGCGTCACCGACGTACAGAGATCCAGCAACGGGCCGGGGTCGGCGCTATCTTGCGATTCAGTAAAAGCTAGGAGATGCAGGTTGTGCGTCGTGGCAGATTCACGCACGAGATTGTAGATGCGCACTGCGCCGCCGTGGCTCAGCGGCCAAGGGAGATAGGGCGACAGGATCGCAATATTTGGGGCACCAGCAATGAGCGCCTTGCCTGTATGACGAGTGATCGCCGCATGGTGGACCGTGTCGTCGCGCCACGGGCGCAGGTGTATCTGATGGACGGGCCAGCCCCACAGGAAGAGCAGCGACGAGATCGGCGCGCTCGGGTGCAGATGATAGCGGTCGCCTAGCGCGTTGTATGCGAGCATGCGCGTCGGCGCAAGTGCGAGCGCCTGGCGAAAGATGCCCATGTCGCATCCGGGCCCGATCAATGCTGCCGTGTGCGCAATCGAAAGTGGAGGATATCGGCGGGGCACTTCGCCATCGATCTCGTGATGCTCATAGGCAGGCAGGATCTCGCATAGCTCGCGCCGCATCGCCGCAACACGATCTGCGGGCCCATTCGCGAAGCTAAGTACGTACTGTCTGCGGGGCACGGAGCTTGGTTGCTTCCAGGATGAGATAGGCAATTAACGGAGGGAATGCGACGGCAACGCAGACTGGCGCGAAGCTGTTGTATTGATCTGCCACTCTGCCGATCAGAGGCGAAATGACGAGCTGTAAGAAGCCATAGCCTGCCGTCAGCAGCGACACGGCAAAGGCCGCTCTGCTGCCTCCGTAAGCATCAAGCGGCATCGTGTACAGATTCACGCTGGCGGCCGAGGACGCGCCATAGCTGAGCGAAATCAGAACCAGCGCCCAAGCTGGTGTTGGTGCCAAAGGCACGGCTGCCGAGATCGTCATCCCCAGTGCTCCGAATAGATAGACCCGGCGACGCGCTGTCATCGGCTGCCATCCATTGCGGATGAGTCGCAGCGATGCCCAGCCGCCCAGGAATGATCCGCCCAGCCCGACATACTGCAGGATCGGCGCAATCTGATTGGCCTCCGCTGTCGTCATATGAAAAGTCTTGATGAAATAGTGATTGGTCCAGGTAGTCCAGAGAGAGAAAATCCCGAGCGAAAGAATGTTCGCCGCGACAAAGCCCCAGGTCTGCGGCATGCGCAGGATCTGTCGCGTATCATGTCCCGTGGATTCGGCCGAAGCCACTTGCTTCGGCGCCTTGCGTGACGCCCAGAACCAAAGCGGGATCCACAGGAATCCGATCCATCCCGAAACGAAGAACGCACTTCGCCAGCCCCAATGATTGATGCAGAAATTTGCGACAAAGGAAGCTGCAGTGATACCGATCACCAGACCGATCTGCGACATCGAGCTGCCGATGGCGCGCTCCTCTTGTCTCAGATAAGTCTGTGCGGCCTTGGCCGTACTGGGGATTCCGGCAGACTCGCCAACGGCCACCAGGCTATGCGCTGTAATCAAGCTACCCAGCCCCTGCGCCCCTCCGCGCAACATCCCCATGATGCTCCACCAGCCGAGTGCGATCGCAGTGCCCCAATTGAGGCCAATGCGATCGAGGAACCAGCCCATAAAGGGCGAACTGATCATATAAACGACGTAGAACGGCGTATGGATCCAACCAAACTGCTCGTAGTTGAGATGATACTCGCGCATGAATTCCGGCGAGATCGCATTCAGAATCATGCGGTCCAGGTAGTTGATGGTTGAGGACAGATAGAAGATGGCAACTACCCACCAGCGGTTTTCAGGACGCATTTAAGGCAGCAACTCCAGCGCCAGCAGGCGCTTATCTTTGAAGCTTGCCCTAAGCTTTCGTGGCTGTTTCTGCACGCCACAAGGGAAACCGAAAGTCTCCGCGTCCGCGCCGCTCAGTATCAGCTTGGAAGGATCTGCAACGTCGAATAGCGTCAGTTTTCCTGCCCCATCTCGAATCACAAAACGTGCCTTGGCCCCGCCCATGCAATCGACGCGGGCCAGCACTCCGGCGACGCTTCCGTTCGGCACTTCGCCATCCCACCACTCCTCAATCCTGGTGCCGGGAGGCAGCGGCGTCATCTCACCGCGAGCCCTAGCTTCTGCCTCACGAACGCGACGCAGACTTTCCTGCCGAACACGTTCGATATCTTTGATCCGGGCTGCTTCTGCTTCCCGCCGAGCCTCCGCATCGGCCTCATAGCGTCGATCCTGCGCACCGAGTCTGGCTTGGCGAAGAACCTCTTTCTCCGTTGGATCGAAGGCCGCACGCTCAGCCGCAGCCCAGGCCTTGGCCTCTTCGGCAAACTGCTCGGCTGCATGAGCGGCCTTCGCCATGCGGCCTTGATATGGCGCATCCCGCAAGGCAGCGCCAGCCGCTAACTTAAGCGCCTTGAAAGCTTTGAGCGGATCGTTCTCTTTCGACGCAAAAGCCAACGCAGCTTCGGGATAGATCGGCTTCATCTGCAAGGCCGCGAATAAGAGCTGCTGGTGCTTCAGGCGGTCGCCCTGTCCAACCGCCGACAGGTACAGCATTCGCGCACTGGGAGACTTGGCCTTGTCTGCTTCCAGCGCAGCAAGATCAGCGCTGCCCGCAAGGTCGTAGGCGGCGGCAACACACTCCTGCCCTTCGATTTCAGTTGCATAAGTTGCACAAACGCGACGGGCATCGGCACGAAGTTTGGGGTCGCTCAATTGAGCCAATGCCAATTGCAGGCGCGCTGCTTCGGGCGCGATCTCTCGTGCACGGTAATCGCGTTCCGGCAGAATCGGCTTGGCTGCGTAGGTCACCTCGACAAAGCCTGCGCGCGCGGCGTTTGCCTCAGCGCGAAGCGTCGGCTCATCCTTCTCAAAGGCATTGCGCAAGGCGGTAGGCTGGTCTGTCCCCTTCATGAGATTCGAGAGAAAGACTCGAATCCGCCCCCGATACAGTTCGTTCGTGATCAGGTATTCCATCAGCACCCAGTTGGCGGTCTGTTGCGCTGTTGTCGGAAGCGATCCAATGGTGACGCGCGCGCGCTCACTGCTGACACTGCTCAAGACCGTCAACAGCGCGTCCTCGAGGCTCGGGTCCAACGGGCCCAGATTCGTGCTCAAAAGCAGGCTATAGATTTGACGCTTCTGCTGACGCTGTAGCGTTGCATCCCCCAGCAGCAGGCTCACAACACTTGAGGTCATCGTGAGATTGCCGGGTGCCTGACCTTTCGCGATCACCAGCCGGACAAGCCACAGCGGTTTCAAATCGACAGTGCCGGTAAGGTCGCCAAGCTGGCCGCGCATTTGCTCAAGGGTCCCCAACAGGTTCTTGGCAGCCTTCACATCGCCGGATGTGTAGATCTCAAAAGGACCCGCATTGATCTTCTGCCAATCTTCTGCGCCCATGCACGAGGCCCACAGCAGTAGCGCGATTGCTCTCACTACTCCGATCTTACGAAATGCATTAGCATGAAGACATGCTTCGTAGAATTCTTTTACTCACCATTCCGGTTGCCATGCTGGTTGCAGCCGATAAACCTGACTATTCCGGCCACTGGGTCATTGATTTGACCAAGAGTGATTTTGGCATGATGCCGCCGCCCGAAAAAATGGAGCGCGATATCGATCACAAAGACCCGCAGATCCAGATCAAATCGATGCAAAAGTCGGAGCGCGGCGAAATGACGACTGACAGCAAATACACAACCGACGGCAAAGAGGCCACCATTCAGATGCGCGGCCGTGAAGCCAAGGTCATCGCCAAATGGGTAGCTGGAAAACTTGAAGTCGTGTCCAAAAGCGAATGGAATGGCACGGAGTTCACGCAGAACGAGACCTGGAACCTGTCAAGCGACGGCAAGACGCTCACCATTGACAACGTGATCAAGGCTCCCCAAGGCGAGTTCGCCGCCAAGTCAGTATTTACGAAAGGCAAGTAGTAGCTCGCTGTCGGGCTGTTCAAACGGGCGGCGGTAGACTCCGGGAATTTCACGCACCAAAACATTCTCGTTCCAGTCTGCCGCGTCCACCCAGAACACTCGCTTGTCGGTAAAATCCTTGAAATCCCCCGCCAGTGCCAAGCCCGGCACGATGGCTTCATGGAGGTGTTTGTGCAACGGAGTTTCCATCGCTGCCGCCAGTGAGTGCGGCATCCGTTCCAGCCACACTTTGGCAATGCGCGGCTCGGCGTGCGCTGCGTACAGTGCCGCAACCCCACCCAATCCCCAGGCATGTACATAGACTTTCTTGTAGCGATCCAACTGTGGACGAACTGCGTGCAGCAGGTCGTTAGCTCGCATCGTAGGCAAATTCTTCCCCACCAGCCAGGCGCGCTCGTGATCGATCCAGCCACCGCTATAACTGGCTTGCGTCGCACCGCTGGCCGGATGACCGGGCAGGCTTACAAGCATGATCCTGCAGCCCAACGCCGCCAACGCCTCTGCGCGCCGTCGCGCCGGAAGCGCATCGTCGATCATTACAAATAACTCTTCGCTATTCTCTGGCCCGATCCAGGTCACCTGAGTCAGCCCGGTTGCCGGCCCACCCAGCTTGATCATGCTCTTCACGTCGCCAGCCACCGCGCGTCGCTTCCACGATTCAGCAATCACTTCGCTCAGGCCACGGCCTGGCGCAAGGCATTTGGCATAGACGCAGAGCTGATCGGCGGAAAGCATCGGCAAGTCTTCGTCTTTAGGGTCGCCCTTACCATCCTTTAGCCAGTGGATCATCCACTCATAGATCGCCTCGCGCACAATCGTCGGCGTTCCGTGGCCACCAGGTCCAACCACCCACTTGACCATCGATTCGCGATCAAATACCCGGTAAAACTGGCGAGCTTGATCGTAAACGATCTTGGCCCCTGCTGGCGTGAAGAAATCCTGCTCGGTCGAGCTAATCAGCCACGGCTTGGGCGCAAACTGCATTACCCAATCCGATTGGTCCAGACCCGCCGCCAGAAAGCCGGGAAAGCTCTGCTCGCTGTCCCCGGTTGGCCCAGAAAGCAACATTTCAAATGAATTCATGAAACATGCCGGAGCCGCGACTTTGATGCGATCATCAAGCGCGGAAATGTAGGTTGTCTGCGTGCCGCCGCCTGAGCAACCGCTTGCACCGATCTTGGTTGCGTCGACTTCTGGACGGCTTTCCAGATAGTCGATGGCGCGTCTGGAGTCGTTAATGAAATAGCGGGCAAGCGTCTCTCCGGCCAGCACCGCCTGCGCTCCTCCCATGAAATGCTGCTCGACGGAGCCGCCTATTAAGCTTCGGCCGACTCGTGCGTCGAAGGCCTGCACGCGTTCCCCCTGCCCGGTCGGATCATAGGCGAGCACCACAAATCCTTTGGATGCCAGGTTCGCGCAGATGCGCTGCCCCGCCGGTTTGCCAACGTCCCAATGCCCGAGTGAGAAGAGCACAGCCGGGTGCTTGCCGATGGTCTTTGGCCGATACAGATTTGCCGTGACGATGTAATTGGGCAGCGCTTCGAAATGTACATTCTCGATGATATAGGCACCGCGATCAATAGTCTTGACCGTGACCGCATTCAGTGGCCCCCGATAGTCGATCAGCCCGCCAATGCTTTTAATGATCTTGGCGCGCGACTCGCCCATCCGCTGCTTGGCCTGAAGTTCATTTGTGATTCCGGCAATCACAGCCTTGCGATCGGCAAGTTGTTTCTGCCCGATCGAATTGAGGTAGTCAGTGAGCTGATTCTGTGCAGGCAGCAGCCCCACGATCATCAGAGCCAGCAGGCAGAGTTTCATTGCTGAAGCTTATCAAGTAGCTCCGGAATTTCAAAGACCGCGCGATTATTCATCTTGCGCGCATTGGTTTGAAATCGTTCGAGTGTCCCCGGTTCCAGTAATTGCTTGACGGCTGGAACGATGTGCCCGTAGTTCTTCAACACCAGACCAAGTTCGTTCTCAGTCACCCAATCTGCGTTGTATCGTTCCTGCGGCAAGGTGAGCGCGTTACGCGTGACAATCACCGGCAGGCCCATATGAATAGCCTCTGAGATCGATCCAGGCCCCGGCTTGCCGATGAAGAAATCTGACAGCTTCATGTAGTACGGAATCTTGGACGTGAAGCCTTCGACGTGATGCGGCATCCGCAATTTCAACGCGCTTATACGTTCTCTCAACTTCTCATTCTTGCCGCAAATGAAGATCAGCTGAATCTTCATCCCGCTCTGATCCAACTGCTTGGCAATGCGCTCCATCACAGCGGAACCATAACCACCAAATAGCAGCAACGCAGTTGGCAGATCTTCCTTCAGTCCCAGCGACCACCGCTCTGCGGCAATATCAAGCTCGATCGGCTCATAGAATCGCGGGTTCAATACCATCCCGCTCACGCGGAAAACTTTGGGTCGATTATGGCCCATGCCCAGCGCCTGTTGCTCCGCCTTCGCCGACCCGCAAATGAAGAACTGATCCTGTCCCTTTTCGATCCAGAAATTCGGTGGATAGTCCGCGATATCGGTGAGCGACGTCACCATCTTTGTCTTTGGACTCTCAGCTCGAATCGCCTGATACAGTGATCGATTGAAATTCGGAATCAGACTCACCAAAATGTCCGGAGCACCCTCATGCCAAAAGCGCCGCAACTCGCGAACTTGTTGCGGATGGTACATCCGGATGAGCGCGTGCATCAAGGGCACTGCCTGAGGCGATCCCAGCGTCCAACCTTTGCGCAGCACTAGATTGTATACATCTTCCATCCGAATCCCGGTCAGTTTACGGAAGATATCGAGTGAGTCTAGCACCTCCTGCAAGTTGACCAACCGGATTTCCCAATCCGGATAGCGCTTCTCGCAAGACTGTTTCAGTGCCGTTGCTGCCGCCCGATGTCCGCCCCCGGCATCGAAGAATACAAAGTCCAGTTTCGCCATTTAGAACCCTAATCGTACGCCCCAGCGCGACGAAATCACAACCATCTCCTGTACAAACCTATTCTTTCACGCATGTTTGTTGAAACCGTCACGGTGCTGACACTTTTAGGCGCAATAAATAGGCGTGGGCCGAATACCGCACACTGAGTAGCGGGCTTTTCCGGTCCCACAAGAGCGTCGATGAGGCACCACGATGAACGTACTCCCCCAAGTTCGTAACTTTATCGAATCCCGAGACCACCGCATCATGCGGCGGGTGCACAGTTGGACCCCTCCGCATTGGGTCCGTCTCTGGATGACTGTTGCCACACGTTGTGGCGATGGCTGGCTATGGAGCGCGCTCGCGATGATAATCCTTACCGTCGGCGCTGAGAATCGCTTCCTGGCAATCGAATCCTCAACTGCGGCCGCCACTACCGGCATCCTTTTTTTCATCTGGGTCAAACGAGCTACCGGCCGACGCCGCCCCTGCGACATCGCGCCACACTGTTGGTCAACACTGCTGCCTCCCGATCAATTTAGCTTCCCTTCAGGCCACACGATCACGGCCTTTGCGATCATCACGCCCCTGCTCGCACTCTACCCCGAGCACGCATTCGCGCTCAGCTTTTGTGCCCTCTCCATCGCCTCCAGCCGCATCATCCTTGGCATGCACTTCTTGAGTGATGTCATTGCCGGTGCCTCGATCGGCACCATTCTCGGCATCAGTTCGCTCAGGCTGCTGCGCTAGCTTCCTGAGATAATTGAAGCGGCACCGTCAATGATGCGCTCCATTTTTATCTACCTCAGTCAGCAACCCGGCCTGCGCCAGTGGATGGAGCATTCCCCCCTGGCTCGTCCTCTCACCCGCCGTTTCATTGCCGGCAACACCCTCGCAGAAGCACTCGCCGTTTGCGAAAAGATGAATGCCGAAGGAATTCTTACCACCCTCGATCACCTGGGCGAGAGCGTCACCGAAGTTGCTGAAGCCAACCAGAGCCGCGATCATTGCCTTGATGCTCTGCGACAAATAGCCGACCGCCAACTGAAGTCTACTGTCTCAATCAAGTTGACTCAGATGGGACTCGATATTGACCAAGGCCTTTGCCTGGCCAATGCGCGCAAGCTGGTCGAGCTGGCAAAACAGACTGGCAGCCGTGTCGAATTCGATATGGAATCCAGCGCCTACGTCGACCGCACTCTCGACATTGTCGAGCAGCTTCATGAAGAGTTCGGCTGCGTCCGCGCTGTCATCCAGGCCTACCTGTTTCGCAGCTTGGCCGACATCGAGAAGCTGAATGCGCGCCTGCTGCCTGTACGCATCTGCAAAGGCGCTTACGCTGAGCCCTCCAGCCTCGCCTACGCAGACAAAAACGATGTCGACGAAAACTATCTCAAGCTCGCACGAATTTTGCTCGACAATGGCGCTTACCCCGCCATCGCTACTCATGACGAGCGCATGGTCGCCGCCGGTCAAGGCTTCCCCAAAGACTGCTTCGAATACCAGATGCTCTACGGCGTCCGCCGTGACCTCCAACGCAAACTCATCAGCGAGGGCTACCGCCTGCGTGTCTACGTGCCTTATGGCGCAGCCTGGTACCCATACTTTATGCGCCGCCTCGCCGAACGGCCGGCCAACGTTCTCTTCCTTCTGCGGAACTTCTTCAAGAACTGAAACGTCCAATCGGACATGAAATGGTGGTCGCTACTTGCTGCCAAGCTGATTGTCCTCTTGGTGCTACACCTGGCCCTGATCGTCCTGATTGGCCGGCTGATCCCCGGCGCTTCGCTTGGGCTTCATCTCGGATACAGTTTTGCGGTGCTCGCAGCGGACATGGCGGTCTTCGTCATCGGCTACTTCCTGTGGCTCGATCAGCGCCTTCGATGCCGCAATTGCGCCACTCGTCTCCGCATGCCCGTCGCAACCGGCTATTGGTCCAAGGCCACACTCTTCGCCCCGCCTCAACTCGAGTGGATCTGCCCCTTTGGTCACGGAACCATGCGCCAATCTGAAGTGCAGCTCTCGGGCACTCAACTCGATCAATGGGTCAAGAATGACGCCGATTTCTGGAAAGCTTTCGAGGACGCCTGGCGCAAGGATTAGCCTAGGGAGTGGCCTTCTTCTCGGCCTCAACCAGCGCTTGAATCTCTGCCGGCAATACGAATAGACTCTCCGGCAACTTGTCGTTGAATTTCACAGTAGAAAACGTCACGCCCATCTCCATTGGCCCCATCTGATTCGTCAACTTTACGGGAGTCACAACGCCGTCCACAGTCCGATACTCCTCGATCACAACAACGATTGGGACATCGCCCATCGGAGACGGCAGCACTAACTTAGTGCGCGTAAGAAGCCCGGTCAGCTTGTCGTAGTATTGCAATTCCGGCTTGCCCAGCTTTGGCGTCAGCGTCAACTTCTGATACACCTTGCCGGCGATCGTCTCTTCACCCGAGTACTCAAACTTCGAATAGCATTTGGACAGTTCTGTCGCACTCCGCTGGTACTCGCTCATCGCGCTCGTTGCGCAGGCCGCCAGAAACTTTTCTTCCCCCGTCTTCAGCCGTGGGCCCAGCACAGTCTTGTCCCAAACCGTGATCCCATCGCTGCCATCCTCTTGCTTGCCAACCCCCGGAAGATCGACCACCGTGTAGTATTTGCCGCCGTCCATGCGGTACATCTTCATCTCTCCGCGCACGTTCTGGCCTTTGATCTCCATCATGCCAATCATCGTGACTGTCTTTACTTTGTCGTAAGCAAGCTTCCCGCCCGTCACCTTCACATAGCGATCAAGAATCTGCTGCGCCGTGGGCGGCGGACTCGCCTTCTGCGCAATGACAAAATTAGCGCTGAGCAGGCCGATCAGCAGGGATAGGGTTCGCATAAATCCAATCTAGCGCAGCCTCGAGTGGGCGGTCCTTCCCCTGACGCAGAGCCTCTGCCGTATGTCGGACCACAACGTCGGGAATGACGCCGCGCCCTTCCAGCTCCAGCCCCGATGCTGAAACATAATTAGCCACCGCGTACTGAAAGAAATCGCCATTGGGCAGCACTTCAATCACGCTTGGCAGCGCCGCTCCCGCCGTCTGCGCGCCAAAAACCCGAGCCCTCTTGAAGTCCTGCAGGCCCCCAGCAAGAATCTCACTCGTAGAAGCGGACGCGCCATCCACAAGCATTGCCAGCGGCCCAGCAAAGCCATTCAGGCGCGGGATAACGATAAAATTCAGATCCACGCCGCGCTGATACATAGTGCCTAGCTTCACGCCGCTCTTACTCACAAACCAGCCAGCAAGAGCATTGGCCATCACCGCAAGTCCCCCGGGGTTCCCCCGCAAATCAATCACAAATCCCTGACATGCCGCGCAGCTCTTGATGGCTTGTTCAAACTGCGGCAGCACGCGGACTGCATCGAGAAACAGGTCGAGGCGAAAGTACCCAACGTCCTGCTTGCCTATCAGCCGAAATTCGCGCTGCACCTCCATCCCCTGCATAAACCCAAATCCAGTAGAGCCATCCGATTTAGGTAACTGCAACGTCACTCGTTTTACATCGCCGCCATTGCGAAAAACATACTCGATCTTCTCGCCTGCATAGCCGCTGATCTGTTGCTGCAATACCTGGTGTCGGCGCAGTTCTGCATGCAGGATCACGCCTGGGTCTGACACGATCCCGACGCCGTCCGTGCTCACTACTTCCCAGCCCGGCTTCACGCCAGCAGCCTCCGCCGGACCGCCGTGGCGCACCGCCGTCACCAGTACTTTGCCCTCGATCCACTCCACCGCAAAGCCCGGTGCCGTTCCGCCACCACGCCGCATCGCCTTCGCACCAGAGGCTTCATAACCTGAGATCGCATAGTGGCTCTTACCGATCCTGGCGACCAACTCACGTAAGATTTGGCGCGCTTCATTGGCTGACTGAGCTGCGGCGATTCTCTTTCGATACGCCTCCCGAATCCCCACCCAACTGCTGCCGTCAGGCAACTTCTCCAACTGCTTCGGATTCCAGTGCTTATCGGCGATCGTCTGCCAGACTTTTTCAAAGCTCTCCATCTGCACATCGTGATCCTGGGCCCGCACCATCCCGCACAATAAGAGCAATCCTGCGACTATCGACTTCATTACATCCATTATCCTGTGATTAGATGTCTACTTCTGACCTTCCCCTCGAGATCCACGCCAAAGACCTTGCTGTGCTTCTTGCGCAAAACGCGGCCATCGTCCTGCTGGACTGTCGCGAAACCTGGGAGCACGCCACCGCCCATATCGCGCCTTGCGAACTGATTCCGATGAACACCATCCCCGCCAACCTCAATCGCATCGAGGCGCTGGCGGAGGGCAAGCAGTTGATCGTCTATTGCCACCACGGTGTGCGCAGTCTCAACACCGTCGCCTGGCTCCGCAGCCAAGGTGTTGAGAACGCCATCAGCCTGGCCGGCGGCATTGATCGCTGGTCAATGGAAATTGATCATACCGTTGTGAGGTATTGAGAAGATGGCCCGCGGCTGGGAATCCAAAGACGTCGAGAATCAGCAGGACCAGCGTGAAGAACGCGACCGACTACAGCAACAAGTAGTCAAAACTGCGGAAGCCCTCGCAAAAGAAAGCCTGCTTGAGGACATCGCCTTACGCCGCCGTCGGGTTCTCAAGGACCTTCGCGAAACCAGCAACCAGCGCTACCGTTTGCAACTGGAGGAGACCCTGCGCTTCCTCGATGAAGAAACTAGTCGCGTTGTGGGTTAAGAATCACTATAGCCAGAATCGTCAGTGCGATAGCGAAGACCACAATGAACATCGTGAGAACATAGCGTCCCACTTTCTGGCTGTCACTATCAATTTCATCAATCTGCTGAATCAGCTTGTCAACCGCAGCATCCCCAGACTTCAATTTTTTTCGCAACTATGACACTCTACTTTGATTGTACGCATGGTTGCTGCTGTGTCATGCAATGCAGCGTTCCAAGGCCCAGCACAAGGTCGCGACAATAGATCGGCACAAGCTGGCGCGACGGGAAAAGCTTCGCCACCGTGTTGAGGGCTTCGCGATCACACGGGTCGTTAAACACAGGCACCAGCACGATGCCATTGGCGATATAGAAATTCGCATAGCTGGCTGGCAATCGCTGCCCGTCAAAGTACACCGGCTCCGGCATCGGCAGCGTCACCACGCGCAGCTTCTTCACCTTGCGCAGAATGGCAAGATTTTCGCGCAACAGCTCGTAATTGGCTTCACCCTTCTCGCGCTCGCTGGCGATCACGACTGTCTGCTCATTGCAAAAACGAGCGAGGTCATCCACATGCCCATGCGTATCGTCGCCCACGATCCCGTTCTGCAACCAGATCGTCTCGGTGATACCCAGATACTTTGCAAAGACGGCCTCGATATCCGCCCGCCCCAGGCCCGGATTGCGCGCCTGGATGTCGCTTAACAGGCACTCCTCAGTCGTCAGCATCAGGCCGGCCCCGTTCACTTCGATCGACCCGCCCTCCAACACAACGCGCCGCTTCTTCCACATCGGCACGTGGCGCTTGACGCCCAACTGATCCGCCGAAAATTCCGGCAGTGCGTCGTCTTTGGCGTAATTATCGTACTTGGCCCACGCATTAAAACCCCAGTCGAGCACCTCCACTTGGCCACGCGCATTGTGAACAAAAATCGCCATCGTGTCTCGCACCCAACTGCGGTCTGTCGGGGCGATGTAGAAATCCACCGCAGCCATCTCGGCCTGGCTCTTCTTCAATATCTTGCGGGCTGCCTCCTGCGCGTCGTGATTCTCAACGACGATCCGCACCCGCTCTACCCGCGACAGATGTCGAACGATGTCGCCATACACCCAGGGCACGGGCGCAAACTTCCCAGGCCAATCGCTTTTCTCGTGCGGCCACGCCAGCCACGTCGCCTCGTGCTTCGCCCATTCGGCGGGCATCCGCAACGACACTACTTGGCCCACCGCTGGGTGATCGCACCGTAATGATCGATGCGCCGGTCGCGAAAAAACGGCCAGTTACGACGGACTTCCTCCATCCTCGCCGGATCGCAAGTCACCACCAGATTCTCTTCTTTGTCATGCGATGCTTCGGCCAGCACTACGCCAAATGGGTCAGCGAGAAACGAGTTGCCCCAGAACTCCAGCCCGGCATCGGCTGTACCTTCAAAGCCCACGCGATTTACTGCACAAACGTAGATGCCGTTTGCGATTGCATGCGATCGCTGTATCGTGCGCCAGGCGTCCAGCTGTGACGGCCCGTATTGTTCCTTTTCATGCGGGTGCCATCCAATAGCCGTCGGGTAGAACAGGATATTCGCGCCCTGCATCGCCGTCAAGCGCGCACCCTCGGGATACCACTGATCCCAACACACCTGCACCCCAATGCGGGCAAACGGCGTATCAAAATTCAGGAAGCCCAAATCACCCGGCGTGAAGTAGAACTTCTCATAGAAAAGCGGGTCGTCCGGGATGTGCATCTTGCGGAAGATACCCTGCAATTCGCCGTCACAGCCAATGATCGCCGCAGTGTTGTGATAAAGTCCGACAGCCCGCTTTTCGAATAGGCTGGCGATCACCACCACGCCAAGTTCTTTGGCAATCTTGCCAATCGCGATCGTCGCTGGCCCCGGAATTTCTTCGGCTAGATCGAAGAGGTCCGCACGTTCCTCCCGGCAGAAATATTGGCTCCGGAATAATTCTTGCAGGCAGATGATCTGCCCTCCTGCCGCTGCCGTCTCGCGAATCTTTTGAATCGCCTTGTCTAGATTTTCTTGAGGATCGAGAGTGCAGGCCATCTGCACCATACCCACCCTAAAGGGCTGCAAAGTTGACATCGTTGCTATCATTATCGCTTCAATGCACTTCATCTCGCCACTGCGGAGAAACTCCAATGACTCGTAGAAATTCACTCGCCAGTTTTGCGGCAGTGGCTGCCACTCCAGCCCCCGCTCCAGCCGCCGCTTCCGTTGAAAAATACATTCGCTTCCAACAGGGAGCCCGCGTTTCATGGGGCCGTGTGGAGGGCGATCATGTCATCTCGCTCAGCGCCGCTCCCTACCTCAATGGACGCCCTCTCGGGGGGAAGAAGCCGCTCAAAGATCTAAAGCTGCTTGCTCCTGCCGATCCGCCCAAGGTCCTCGCCGTCGGCCTCAATTACAAGAGCCACATCGGAGCGCGAGCTGTCCCCAAAGAGCCCGAAATCTTCTACAAGCCCACCACCTGTCTCATCGCACCTGGGGCTCCCATCCTGATACCAACAGGCGCTAAGAACGTCCACTATGAAGGCGAGCTTGTGCTGGTCTTAGCTTCTGGTGGCCGCAACTTGACACGTGCTCAGGCGCGCACCGCAATCTTCGGCGTCACCTGCGGCAACGACGTATCCGAGCGCGATTGGCAAAGCGGCAAGGAAAAGGATTTGCAATGGTGGCGCGCCAAGGGTAGTGACAGCTTTGGGCCT
>JBBRBI010000039.1:0-50814 GCA_038206015.1 Bryobacterales bacterium
TGTGGGTTGGCCCCAAACGTTAAGCGGACAAAGGCCGAGCCGATGAAGCCTGCCCCTCCAGTTACGAGGATCTTCATTTGTGCTGGGTTTCCCAGTCGTAGGCGATGGCTGGGTGGTTGTATGGGATTCGGCCCTCATCAGCCGGGCTGTACTGGCGGTCGGTGATGTAGACCAGCATGCCGGCCTCAGGGCTGACCACTTTGTAGCCGTGAGCAACGCCGGGCGGAATGACAATCCGCGTCGGCTTGAGGGCGCCACAGTAGATCGTATTCTTCATCTGAAAGGTTGGTGAATCTTCCCGCAGGTCAACCAGACCCACCTGGAAGACGCCGGCCACTGGTACCCAGTAGTCGGTCTGGTGGCGGTGTATGTGAAAGGCCTTGATGGTGCCCGGATAGCTCAGGGCTGCCGAGACCTGTGTGGTGGCGGCGGGGAAAGGAGCGACGAGGCCCTCGCCCAGGCGGGCGATTTCGAGGAAGTAACCGCGGTCATCGGGATGGAGGGCGTAAGGTTCAACCAGGACCCCGGTGATCGCCCCTTCAGAGGAGCGAACGATGGAGCCGATACCAGACGGGGTGGCGCTAGCCCAGGAATCGGGCATCAGGATCTTCGGTTCACTCATGGTTTTTGTTGGGTTTGGGCGACGAGATTAGCGGCGCGCAGGAGGGACTCGAAGGTGCCGGCGTCGGTCCACCAGCCGTCCAGAAAGTCGTAGGTCATTGAGCCTTCGCGGATGTAGAAATTGTTGACGTCGGTGATCTCGAGCTCGTTGCGGTCGCTCGGGATGAGCTTGTTGACCTTGTCAAAGACCGTGCCGTCGTACATGTAGATGCCGGTTACGGCGTAGTTGGATTTTGGGCGGACAGGCTTCTCTTCGATGCCGACGATCTTGTCGCCGCGCATCTCGGCGACGCCAAAGCGCTCGGCGTCCTGTACTTCCTTGATCAGGATCTTGGCCCCGCGTTCCTGCTTGCGAAAGGCATCGGCAGCGGCCCGGATGTCCTTCTCGATAATGTTGTCGCCCAGGATGACGCAGATCTTGTCGCCATCGGCGAAGTGTTCTGCGAGGCTCAGGGCGTCGGCAATGCCACCTTCGCCGTCCTGATAGGCGTAGTTCAGATGCTTCAAGCCAAAGTCTTTTCCATTGCCGAGCAAGCGCAGGAAGTCACCAGAATTGCGTCCACCCGTGACCACCATGATCTCGTCGATCCCCGCTGCCACCAGCGTTTGGATCGGATAGTAAATCATCGGCTTGTCATAGATGGGCATCAAATGCTTGTTAGTGACTTTTGTGAGCGGGAATAATCGGCTGCCCGTGCCGCCCGCTAATACGACGCCCTTCATTCTCATTCATTATAAGGTATGCATGTTTTCGTCCTGATTCTTGTCGCATTTCTGGCCAATGCCCAGAGCGTCGTTTCCCTGTCCCCGACAGGCGGAGGCGCTGGCCTTCAGCCCCTTTTGAAGATCCGCTTCTCTGGCCCCGTTGACGCCGAAGCGATGCGGTCGCGCATCGCGATCCGTTGGGGTGAGGCGGCCCAGACAGTCGGTTTCACCACCTATCCGGTGGGCTACCTAATGCCGATTAACGAGGTCGCCTGGGACCCAGCCACCAACACCCTTTACGCCAAGCCCGATGAGGCGCTCGATCAGGATCGAGACTTTGAACTGATCGTGAGTGGCCCCGACAACGCGACGTTGGCGACCTCGCGTTTTCGCACCCGCAATGTAACGAGCACGCTTTTGGCTCGCGACCTTGGGCCAGCAGCTTCGATCCGGCGTATTCTGCCCAAGGTGTTCGACCTCAACGAGGTCAAGTCGCTGACGGCGCTCAATCAGACCAGCGCCAATCCGGCAGCTGCACTGAGCCCTCAACCCTACCCCGTCACCCCGGCGTTCATGACCTCGCTTGGCATTCGCCGCTTGGTGTTCCTGCGGTATACATCCTCGCGTGGGGACACGGTTGATGTGCATGCCTGGATTCCGAATGCGCCCAAGCCTGCTGCCGGCTACCCGGTAGTGCTGATCGGTCATGGGTCCGGAGACAGCCGACTTTATGGGCCATCGTTCCTGGCAACAGGCGTGATCGCCAATTCGGTGGTGATGGCGATTGACGCGGTTGGGCACGGTTACGGTCCAGGCTCCCAGATGCGCTTCGACATGTTAGATGGAACAGCCATTAACGTACCGCTTTCTGGTCGGGGCAGGGATCTGGACGGCGATGGCAAGATCGATCCGGGCGAGGGTTGCCTTATCGTTGCGCTTGGCGTGCCTGATCTGACCAATACCTGCTTTCGCGAGACGGTGCTCGATTACCGCAAGCTTGTGCGGGAGATTCAATCCGGCATCGATCTCGATGGCGATGGGGTGAGCGATTTGGACCCCAATCGGATCCGATACATTGG
This sequence comes from Bryobacterales bacterium, assembly GCA_038206015.1. Classification (GTDB taxonomy): domain Bacteria; phylum Acidobacteriota; class Terriglobia; order Bryobacterales; family Bryobacteraceae; genus Bryobacter. The sequence continues at coordinate 2,406 of JBBRBI010000039.1, forward strand.
GCAGTCCTACGGTGCGATGTATGGCGCGATCCTGGTAGCGATCGAAGGCGGTATCGAGGCGGCAGTGCTTAATGTTGGTGGCAGCAGCTCACTGGAGCTCTTTCGCTACAATGCTAGCGGACAGAAGCTTTTGCAACTACTGGTTGCGTCCGCCGCACCCGCGCTCGCTGGGGTGAAAGATCCGCTACTCGGTCGTTGGGAAGCGGTGCGCCGGTTGAGCGATCCGCGCTCGGGCCCCTATCTGGAATTGATCGATGTCCTGGCGACTGCTGGCGCGGATGCGAGCCCGGCTTCGTTCGCGCCATTTCTGAAACAGGCGACGCTGTATGGCAATCCGATCAAGCGGGTTCTGTTTCAGTACGCCGTGGGGGACCAAACGGTGGCCAACCCGACGACGGGCCAACTGCTTCGTGCGGCTTTTGAGTATGAGCTGGTCTCGGTCTACCGTCATGATCTGGCGCGGGCTGAGCTTCCCGCGCTCCCGGAGGACCCGCACTCATTTATGGCTGCATTTGCTGCGTTCGACCAGCCGCCAGCGCTGATCATTGGCCTCGCGGCGCTTACGCAGGCGGGGCAGTTTTTAGCCTCGGGACAGCGCGAAGTGCCAGACGTGAACCCGATCGTGCGATTGGCGTTTAAGCAGAACTTATTTGAGATTCCAAGTGTTCTCCCGTGACGATGAAATGGAGCAGAACGAAATGGCTGCTGGAGGGCCTCACGCTGGCCTCGATCCTTGCCATGGTGGGCTTGACGCTGGTGCAGTGGCAGGATCTTCCGGCAAGGATCCCGATGCACTTTGGGATCAGCGGTAAGCCCGATGGATGGGGTGGCAAGGACTCGATCTGGATCCTGTCGCTCCTCGCCGTCGTTGTGAATGTGATCTTAAGCATTGCCTCAGTCTTTCCGGCGATGCAGAACCTACCGTTCGATGTCGACCGAAGTCGTCCTGAGGTGCAGCGGGTGCTATTCGAGATGGCCACGACGGTGACGCTTGCTGTGACGATGGTGCTTGCCATCGTCAACTGGTCCATGATCGAAGTGGGGATCGGACGGTTGCCGGGATTGGGGTGCCTTTTGTTGCCTGTCATATTGGCAATGATTTTCATACCTGTTGGTTACTATCTTGTAAAGCTGCGTCGGATATAATTGGCCATGCTCTTTGACCAAGGATCGCTGATCCGTGCCGTATAAAATCCTAGTCGTTGACGACGAACCTGACCTCGAACAGTTAGTAACACAACGATTTCGCAAACGGATCCGTTCGGAAGAATTATCATTCCTGTTTGCCGGGAACGGCGAAGAAGCATTGTTAAAAGTAGCGTCAGAGCCTCTGCTTGATGTCATGTTCACCGACATCAATATGCCGGTGATGGATGGCCTCACCCTGCTATCAAGAATTCGGGAGGCAAGCCCACTTGTCCGTTCCGTGGTTGTATCCGCATATGGCGACATGCAGAATATCCGAACGGCGCTGAACCGGGGTGCCTTCGATTTCGTTACGAAGCCAATCGATTTTCAGGATCTGGAAATTACGATGGACAAGGCGATCGGGGAGTCTGTGCTGCGCAAGCAGGCGGCTCTTGATCGTGATTCGCTGCTTGGCGTTAACCGGGAGTTAGACCTGGCGCGAGGGATGCAGGAGTCACTGGTGCCGCGGAAGTTTCCGACGCATAGCCGCTTTGAAGTCTATGGCACGATGATCCCGGCCTTGCAGGTTGGTGGCGACATGTTCGACTTCTTCATGCTCGATGAGAATCGGCTGGTAGTGACCATCGGCGATGTCTCGGGGAAGGGGATCGCCGCATCGTTGTTTATGGCGGTGAGCCGGACGCTGTTGCGCGTGGCGGGGGGTAAGAACCTTGCACCGCATGAATGCATGAGGGACGTGAACCGTTTTCTCTGCCACGAAAAGGCGACGCACCTTTACCTCACGTGCTTCTACGGAATTCTTGATCTGAGCACTGGGCAGTTGGCTTACAGCCGGGCTGCGCACAATTCGCCCTACATCGTGCAAGCGAACGGCGAGGGCATCGTAGAGCTTCGTGAAGGTGGCGGGTTGCCGTTGTCGCTATTCGACTTTGCCGAATATGAGACCGTGACGATGCAGATGGAGCCGGGCGACTGCCTGGTCATGTTTACCGACGGGGTGACCGAAGCCATGAATCACAGCCACGAATGTTATGGCGAGGAGCGGTTGGAGCCGCTGCTGCGCCAACAGACCACCGCTAATTCAGTTCAGGGGATTGTGGAGGCGGTTGTGGCTGGGGCTCAGACCTTTGCCGATGGTGCGCCGCCTTCGGACGACATCACGGTATTGGGCATTCGGTACTTGGGCCAGGGCTAATGAAGATCCTCGCGTTGCTGTTTCCATTAACGGGTCTTTGTTTTGGACAGGCGGGGCTTCCGTTTATCAAGTGGTTCAGTCCGCAGGACTATGGCGGCAGTCAGCAGGTCTGGTCCTTCCAGCAGGACAACCAAGGCATGCTGTATGCGGGGCTCAGCAACGGCCTGCGGCAATATGATGGCACGTCGTGGCGGGCTATCGCGACTCCGCACAACTCGACCGTGCGGGGGCTGGCCCGAGGACCCGAAGGGCGGATCTATGTGGGCGAAGTTGGGGACTTTGGCTATCTAGAGCCCGACAAGTTTGGCGAGGCTAAGTTTCGCTCGCTGCTCGAGTTTGTGCCAGAGGGAGACAGGGCATTTCAGGATGTGCGCAAGATTCATCCTTCGCCCGAGGGGATCTATTTTCAGAGCCTGGAGCGGCTATTCTTACTGACACCGGACGGGGTGGGATGGCGGACGAAGGTTTGGAAGCCCGCCACGCGGTTTCGGAATTCTTTCTATGTCGGAGGCAGCCTATACGTTACGGTGACCGGGGCCGGACTTTATCGGCTCAAGGGCGACAAGCTGGAGAAAATAACGGCACCTGGATTGGAGCAGACTCCGGAAACTTCAGTTGCTGCATTGATAGCGTATTCGGCGGAGAAGCCGACGCCGAAACAATTGCTGGTGGGAACGGGAGATGGCCAGTTTCAGTTGCTCGACGAGCGGGGCCTGTGGGCGTTTGCGTTGGAAGACGGGCCGTGGCGGAAGCTTGGGATTTCAGGCGCAGGGGCGACGCGGTTGCGTGATGGTTCGATTGGGGTGGCGACGCGGGGCGGTGGATTCCTGACGTTGAATCAAGAGGGGAAGAGCTTGGCTTACCTGGACCGCGCGGCGGGGATACCGTCTGAAGGCGTGTTGGCTGTTTTCAGTGACCACAGCGGTACGGTATGGCTTGGGCTGCAGAACGGGATCGCAAAGGTGGAACTGAGTTCACCCTTTTCTGAGTTTGGGCGCCAGAGCGGCATGTCGGCTGCGGTGAACGCAATCGTTCGCCATCGCGGCGTGCTTTATGTGGCGACCTTTGTTGGATTGAAATACTTTGACCCCAAAGCGGGTGAGTTTCGGGAGATTAAGGGAATCGAGACTTCGGGGGTTGTCGGACTGCTGGCGCATGGGGATCACTTGCTGGCGGCGACTGGTAGGGATGGGTTGTTTGAAGTCACGGGAACTACAGCCAAGGCAATTGCGCAGTCCGGGGTCATTAATGTTCTGGTGAGTTCGCGGCAGGATCCCAACCGGGTTTGGCTAGGGACGCGGGCTGGGCTGGGGTCGATCCACTGGGATGGTCAGGGGCGCTGGGTGGAAGACGGGATGGTCGCTGAGACGGCAGAAGTGAGAAGCATTGTTGAGCCGCAGCCGGGGCTGTTGTGGCTGGGGACGCAGGCGCGGGGTGTGGTGCGGGTGCGAATGCCGAGCGACCCGCTGGGCAAGGCGGAAGTGAAGAGTTTTAGTGCAGCGGACGGATTGGCGGCGGATGGAGGAGTGAGTGTTCACTATGCGGCCGGGCGGGTGGTGTTTGCATCGCCAATGGGAGTAAGGGAATTTGATTCGGGTAGCGGGAAGTTTGTAGCTTCGAGGGTGTTTGGAACGATTCCGACTGGCGGTTCGGCTGAAGAGTTTAGTGTTGCCACGGACAGGCAGGGGAAAATCTGGGTCAATTTCGGGGTCCGCCCGGTGGTGATGACGCCTCAAAGCGCGGGTGTGTATCAGGTGGATGAGAACCGTTTAAGGCGGATTGGTGATGGGCGAGTCTTCGCGATAGCAGCGGACGACGATGGGGTGGTCTGGCTGGGGGGCCTGGACCGGTTATTTCGCTATGATCCGGCAAAGGCAAAGGTGGTAAGCGAAGTGTTTCCGTCGCTGATCCGTCGTGTGACGGCTGGCGATAAAAACAAAAAGGTGATTTATGCCGGGGCGGGCAAGTCGGGCCAGGCGGACCAGGCCGAGACAGTAATAGAGTATCGCGATAACATTGTCCGGTTTGAGTACTCGATTGCCAGCTTCGATGACCCGTCGAAGAATCAGTTTCAGAGCCGATTGGAGGGCTTCGATGCAGACTGGTCGGCATGGACGACAGAAACCCGCCGCGACTATACGAACCTGCCGCCCGGCAACTTTCTATTTCGGCTGAAAGCGAAAAACTTTCTGTCGGAAGAGGGTGCGGAGGCGACGTACCGGTTACAGATCCTGCCGCCGCTGTATCGGACCTGGTGGGCTTACGTTCTGTATGGGCTGGCACTGACGACCGGCATATTTTTCGTTTATCGAATTCTGCAAGGGCGGGTTTTGGCTCAGGAAAGGGAGCGATCCATTCTGCGCGAAGCGCAACTTCGGGCAGAGACGGCGGCGGCTGAAGCCAAGACGCTGCAGGCGGAAAATGATCGCAACAAGAACGTGCAGTTGTTGAGCGAGATTGGCAAGGAGCTCACGTCATCGCTGGACCTGGACACGATCTTCTACAAGCTTTATGAGCGGGTTCGTGAGTTGACGGATGCCACCATATTTGGAGTCGGGATCTACAATCAGCAGCGGCAGGAGATTGAATACAGGCTGGCATTAGAAAACGGCGAGAAGTACCCGCTGAGTTCGCGGGACACGAAGAATCCCAACCAGTTTTCTGTCTGGTGCATTGCGCACCGAAAGCCGGTATTCATCAACGATCTTGCCACTGAGTACTCAAAATACATTGAGGTCAATGAGGATCCGCGACCGAAGCTGGCTGACGGTGGGCAGTTGCCGTTGCCAGCGTCGCTGATGTATTTGCCACTGATGATGAAGGACCATGTGATGGGCGTGATCACGGTGCAGAGTCTGAAGAAGAACGCCTATTCCGAATACCACCTGGACCTTCTGGAGAACCTGGCGTCGTACACATCGATCGCTCTTGATAATGCCGACTCATATCTGCACCTGAAGACGGCGCAGGATCAGTTAGTTGTGCAGGAGAAACTGGCGTCGCTGGGTGCGTTGACGGCGGGGATCGCGCATGAGATCAAGAATCCATTGAACTTCGTCAATAACTTTGCGGAGTTGTCAGTTGAGTTGATGGAGGAGTTACAGGAAGAAGTGGATAAGTTGAAGGCGGGCGGCGAGGCTGACATCGAGAACATGGAGGACTTACTGGCGGACTTGACGGGCAACGCGAAAAAGATCAACGAGCACGGCAAGCGGGCGGATGGGATTGTGAAGAGCATGTTGCTACATTCGCGGGGTCAGGCCGGGGAGCGGCAACCGACCGACATCAACAGCATGTTGGAGGAGAATGTGAACCTGTCTTATCACGGTATGCGGGCCTTGGATTCGTCGTTTAACGTCACAATCGACAAGCAGCTTGCGCCGGATCTTGGGAAGGTGGATGCGATCGCGCAAGACCTAAGCCGCGTGTTTCTCAACATCCTGAACAACGCCTGTTATGCGGCGAACGACAAGATCAAGAAGGCTGGCGCGGGTTATGTGCCGGTCTTGCAGGTGCGGACTTTGAATCTTGGGGATTCGATTGAGGTGCGCATTCGTGACAACGGCATGGGCATACCGCCGCATGCACTGGACAAGATTTTCAATCCGTTTTTTACGACCAAGCCGACGGGGCAGGGAACGGGGTTGGGGCTTTCGATCAGCCATGACATTGTTGTGCAGGAACATGGCGGCCAGTTGGAAGTGGATACGATGGCCGGAGAATTTACAGAGTTTGTGGTTCGGATCCCGCGCCACTGGAGGAAGAGCTAATGAGAATGCTTGTTGTGGATGATGAGGCGGACGTGCGAAGCATGTATGAACAGCGCTTTCGCAAAGAGGTGAAGGCGGGGCTGGTGGTGTTGCATTTTGCGCTATCGGGGGAAGAGGCGCTGGCGTTTTTGGAGGCGAACCCGGAGGAGATGTTGATACTTTCCGATATCAACATGCCAGGGATGAGCGGGCTTGACCTTTTGAAGGCGGTGAAGGAGAAGCGGTCGGACCGTAAGGTGTTTATGATTACGGCCTATGGGAATGAAGAGTATCATTCGAGGGCAGTGGCGTATGGGTGCGATGACTACTTGACGAAGCCGATCGATTTTGCGGTGCTGAAGGAGAAGTTGCTGGCGTAGGGGCGGGGGGGCGAATATTCAACTGAAGCCTCAGTTCGTTTGTAGGATCATCTTACTGAGGTCTTACCAGTGGATGTGACGCGACTTTCGACGAAGGGCCAAATCATATTGCCGAAGCGGGTTCGCGATGAGCGAAATTGGGGCGTGGGTATGGAGTTCACCGTCGAGGATGCAGGGAACGGCATTCTGTTGCGGCCTGCGAGAGGGATTGCATCCACTGAGCTGAGTGAAGTGGCGGGTTGTTTGAAAAGATCAACTAAGGGAAAGCCGAAGACCATCGCGGAAATGAAGGCAGCGATCGGGAAGATGGATGACCGCGGTCGATACTAACGTAATCGTGCGGCTGCTCGTTGAGGACGACGCCCGGCAGGCCGCAGCGGTGCGGGCTGTTTTTGAGGGCGGGCTTGTGTGGATCGCCAAGACCGTGCTGCTGGAGACGGAATGGGTGTTGCGAAGTCTTTATCAGCTTGAGGTCGCAGAGGTCCAAGTGGCGCTGCGCAGGTTGGCGGGGCTAAGGGACGTTCGACTTGAGGATGAAGCCGCAGTTCTGGGGGCCTTTGATCTGTATGGTAGAGGATTAGATTTTGCGGATGCTTTGCACTTGAGTAGCCGGGCGGTAGGGGCACGATTTGTGACGTTTGACCGGGTGCTGGTGAGGCGGGCGAAGCCGCACGCGGATAACTGCTTTTCGCTTTAGGTGCCGACGAAGACGCTGGGCAAGAGGAGGAGTCATAATGGGAGCAATGGCAACCGTACACATGTGTGAAGCCGAGGTGGCTCGCGATCTCCATGCCGTGCTGGCCAGGGTGCAGCAAGGCGTCGAGATCGTCATCGAGCAGGACCACCGTCCGGTTGCTGTGCTGAAACCGTCTGCAGCGACGCACCCAGGACGCAAGCTGAGCGAGTGCATCGCGATGGCCAAGGCTTACGAAGCCAAGCTGGGCTTGGCACCAGTGCCAGATGAGGACTTCGCCAAGGATGTGCAGGCCGGTATCGATGCCCGCCGCGACGCGTTCGAGCCGCCGGCGTGGGATTAAGTTGTGGGTTTAGTCCTCGACTCTAGCGTGCTGATTGCGGCGGAACGTGACCGACGACCTGTGAGCGAGCTACTCGCATCGCTTGCAGCCGAGTACTCTGAAACGCAGTTTCTGCTGTCTTCGATCTCGGTGATGGAGCTCGAGCACGGCTGGCATCGAGCCAACACGCCGGAAGCCGCCGCCAAACGCCTGCGCTATCTCGACGAAGTGCTGACGATTCTGCCGGTGGAGTCATTCACCCGTGAGATGGGTGTGCTGGCCGCAAAGATCGACGCGGACATGAAGAAGGCGGGGCTCGTCATCGCGACCGCCGATTTGCTGATCGGGATCACGGCTCTGCATTACGGCTACGCCCTTGGGACACGCAATGTCCGGCACTTCCGAATGATTCCGGGCCTTGAGGTTCTTTCGCTCTAGTGGTTTGCTCTCGTGCATTCAAAGATCCGCAGCCAGTAACGCATACATCATCGGTCGCGCCTTCATCTAGGTTGCATGATCTGCGTGAGGGTATCTTCGAGGGGCGATATTTCTTTCGACTTGACGGTGCCAAGACGACGGAGTAGGCTGCCCGTCAGAAGAGATGGGGATCAGAATCGGCTCCGAGCGTCGGAGTGAACGCTACCAGCCAGATATCGCCCCGCTCCGGAATTACTTCCATGGTTCGGCCATCTCGTCGCAGATTCCGTCAAATTCCTTTTCGATTACGGCAAGATCGATGTCCTGATTCGCCAGATCACAGGCGCGGATCAACGCGGCGTCGCGTTCTTCCGGTCGTTCGGCGAGCTCCTTAGTCAGGGACTTCGCGGCCAATGGCTCTGGTAGGCTGAAAGCCATTTTCCTTGTTGCCATAACTTCATGACCCCAGAATGGGATCAATGGTGCTTTCCGCTTAGCGCTTGGCGGCGGCGAGCCAGTTTTGGACGACGGTGAGGGGGCGGTTTGCGTCCGATTCCACCGGCAGCGGGAGCAGGAAGTGCTTGCCGTCGGCGCTGACGGCGTAGCGTTCCGAGAGGCTTGCAATGCGCGTCTCAAACAGCCGCTGGGGCGTGGCCGACTGGAAGGCCGGTCCGGCGGTCACTTCCGCCGCCAGCAGCGTTCCGCTCTCTGTCAACCAGTAGATCTCCTTCCCATCCCGCCGCCATCTGGGTCTGGCTCCGCCGTCCTTCGAGACCTGGCTCTTGGCCCCCGGTGCGGGATAGGGCTGGACGTAGACCTCGAACCTTCTGGACTCATCAGAGGCGTAGGCGATCCATTTGCTATCCGGCGAAAACACTCCTTCGCGCTCATCGAAGTCGGTGCGCAGGAACACGACCGGCTTCCGCTCGCCTTTCATCGGCAAAACCCACAAATCTCTTTTAGTCTTCGGGTCCACTTCGTTGTACAACAGCGAACGACCGTCAGCCGACCAGCTCGAAGCGATCTTGTTGTTCGCCGTTTTGAGCAGCGGTTCTTCCTGGACGATCCCACTGGCACCCTTCGTGTAGAGATCAAATGGTCCCTCGCGATTGAACGAGAACACCATTCGGCTCCCATCGGGAGACCAGACGGGATAGGTTTCTCCAGTCGGGTGAAACGTGAAGCGCGTCGCAAAGCTGCGCGCGAGATCCCGCACCCAGATATCCTCATTTGAGCCGCTAAACCTGGTGAATCCCATTCGCTTCTCGTCGAACGAAAGAGCGATTCGCGCAACCCCGTCTACACGCTCCCCGACGGTTTCGAGTACCGCCCCAGCACGGTCCAACCAAGTCAACTTCATGGAATCCCCCCCGCCCGAGGCGTAGGTAAGCAGCCCCGCGCCGGCTACCGAATATCGGGCAACTCCGCGAGGGCCATCCGTACCTACATTCTCCGCAACCGGAAAGGCCTCCCCGGTCAGAGTACCCCGTTCCGCATCCAGCCGCTGCGCCAGTAGTGTCCGCTGCCGCACCAGTAGCAAGTATCCCTCCCCCGCCGGACCCATCGCATAGCCGGGGCTGGTATTGTCCCCCGCCAGGCGCGTCCGCTCCTTAGTGTCCATCGACCCCAGGTAGATTCCCGTGGTGTTCGCGTCGCCTCCAAGGATGAGAAACAAGTAGGGGCGGGCTCCGGGTAGTAAGACAGGCCAGCGGTGAGCCGTCTCGCCTCGCGTCCGGTCCAACCAGGTCACCGCAACCGGCGTTCCTCCTTGGTCCGGCACGCGGTGCAGCCCGGAATGGAGATTTGCGAAAAGAATGGACCCTTCATTACTCCAGGCCGCGCCACGAAGAACTATTCCGTCAGCAATGTCCTGTACCGGTCCGCCAGCGGCGGGAATTTTCTTGAGGTTCGCCCCACCGTTGAAACCGATCCAGCGGCTATCGGGTGACCAGAACGGATCGAGAGCCTGCACGGTCCCTGCCAGCAGTTGGGCCGTTCCGGCGTTTAGCGAACGCACCCAGAGTTGCCGCTTGCCTTCGGAGATGGCCGTGAAGGCCAGTAGCTTGCCGTCCGGCGAGAGAGCGGTCTCTCGGAAAGAGGCCGTCTCTGGGGGATTAATCGAAGTGATTCGCACCGGCAGCTCCGGCGGCGACTGGCGGAGGCAGATAGCCACGAGTGCAATTGCGAGACAGGCGGCGATTGCCCACGGCCAGTAGTTTGCTTTTGTGGGTACTGCGGGCTGTGTTCCGGAGTTGTCGATGATGTAGCGTGCTTCGCCGATGCTGGAGAGGCGGCTTTTGAGGTGCGGTCGAGGCAGCGGCGCATGAGTTCGCGGGCCGGGCCTGCGGGGATCTCGGTGAAGTCGATGTCGGCGCGGAGGACATCGGCGAGTGTGTGGGAAGTCGTCTCACCCTTGAATAATCGCTTGCCTGCGATGAGTTCGTAAATCACTACACCGAAGGACCAGATGTCGGCGCGGCGGTCGACTGGTTTGCCGGCTGCTTGCTCGGGAGACATGTAGGCCGCGGTGCCCAGGATCATGCCGGCTTCGGTGGACCGCATGGAAAGGGTTGGCGAGTTGGTGTCGGAGATGGTTGATCGCTCGACGGATTTAGCGAGGCCGAAGTCGAGGACCTTGATCACGCCTTCGGGAGTGAGCTTGATGTTGGCGGGCTTGAGGTCGCGGTGGATGATGCCTTTGTCGTGGGCGGCTTCCAATGCTTCGGCGATCTGGCGGGCGATGGGGAGGACTTCTTTGAGCGGGATGGGGCCGCGAAGGGTGTCGCCTTCGACTAACTCCATGATGATCGCGTTGTTTTCGAGGCCGTAGATGGCGGCGATGTTGGGGTGGTTGAGCGCGGCGAGGGCTTGGGCTTCGTGCTGGAAACGGGTTAGGTAATCGGCATCGTTGGCGAGGGCCGGAGGGAGGACTTTGATGGCGTCTTCGCGGTTGAGCTTGGGGTCGCGGGCGCGGTAGACTTCGCCCATGCCGCCTGCGCCGAGGGGCGAGAGGATTTCGTAAGTGCCGAGTTTGTCGCCGGTAGTTGAGGCATCGGATAAGAGCCATGGTAGCGCTTCTTAAAACAGCCATAGCGGCGTAGCTATCGAAGCGGCGATTCGCAGGGTAGACTATTGGTCATGCGGCTCTCCCATCGCGTCGTCGTCGATCATGAGATCCTGGCTGGCAAGCCCGTGGTTCGCGGGACCCGTCTTGCCGTCGAGTTCATCCTGGAACTGCTGGCTGCTGGCGAGTCTGAGAACGAAATCCTGGCGAGCTACCCTGGCCTGACCCGGGACGACATCCTGGCCTGTCTGTCGTACGCCAGCTATCTTGCTCACGAATACAAGGCGTTCCCGATTCCTGCGTAGATGCGCCTCCTAGCCGACAAGAACTTTCCGAAGCCGATCGTTGACGCTCTTCGAGGCTAAGGTCACGATGTTTTGTGGGCTCGCACGGATCTCGCGGGATCGAAGGACATCGTCCTCTTGGACTTGGCCGAGACGGAGGCACGCAACCTGCTAACACTCGGTAAGGACTTCTGGCAGATTGCCGTTCAGCGTGCCACTCCCTTGGAACAGTCTGGTGTGGTTCTGTTCCGAATCCATCCTACGACTGCGGAGAGAATCGGGCCGCTTGTACGTGCGTTTGTCGAAGCGGAAGCCACGTGGGCCGGTCACATTAGCATCATCACAGTTGACGGAATTCAGATGGTTGCAGCCCGCAGGAAGTGAGGCGGGTGGGACGCATTGTAGTAGCCCGTCAGAATCGGCGAGTTTGGGCTAGCGCTTGGCGGCGGCGAGCCAGTTTTCGATCACCGTGAGAGACCGGTTGGCGTTCGATTCCACCGGCAGCGGCAGCAGGAAGCGCTTGCCGTCGGCGCTGACAGAGTAGCGTTCGAAGGCGTCTAGGATGCGCGTCTCAAAGAGCCGGTGCGGGGAGGCCGATTGGAAAGTGGTGGCGACTGTCACGTCCGCCGCCAGCAGCGTTCCACTCTCGGTCAGCCAGTAGATCTCCTTAGCATCCCGCCGCCACTTGGGTCTGGTTCCCCCGTCCTTTGAGACCTGCCACTTGGCCCCAGTTGCCGGGTAGGGCTGCACATAGACTTCGTAGCTTCCGGACTCATCGGAGCTATAGGCAATCCATTTCCCATCCGGCGAAAACGCCCCGTCGCGTTCATCGGACTCCGTGTGCAGGAACACGATCGGCTTCCGCTCGCCCTGCATGGGCAACACCCAAGGGTCCCGTCTCGTCTTCGGATCTATTTCGTAATAGTGCAGCAATCGGCCATCGGAGGACCAACTGGAAGGAACCTTTACCTTTGGCGTTTTCAGCAGCAACTCCTCTTGGCCCACACCACTTGTGCTCTTCAAGTACAGATCGTAAGGCCCCCTCGATTGGACGAGAACACGATGCGGCTCCCATCCGGTATCCAGGCGGGGAAGATGTCGGAAGCCAGGTTAAACGTGAAGCGCGTTGCGAGGCCGCGCGCCAGATCCCGCAGCCAGAGATCCCTGTTTGGGCCGCTATTAGTAGTGAAGACCAGTTGCTTTTCGTCTGGCGACAGAGTCGGCTGCATCAGGCTCTCGGCCGACTCCCCCACGGTTTCGACAAGCGCCCCGGCGCGATCCGTCCACGTCAATTGCCGAGCATCCGCTCCTCCAGACGCAAAGGCTAGTAGCCCGCTGCTGGCTACCGAATATCGTTCCTTGAAGAGGAGCGCATTCCGACCTACCTTCTCTGCAACTGTGAAGGCCTCCCCTGTCAGGACACCCTGCTCCGGATTCAGCCGCTGCGCGAGCAGCGGCCCTTGTCGCGCAAATAGCAGCAGACCGTCCGCATAAGCGGGGCTGCTCGCTTCTCCCAGCAGGAGCTTCCGCTCCGCCGTGTCCAGCGCCCCCAGGTAGATCCCCGTCGTGTTAGCTGCGATTCCCTAATGCGATACAGGTCACGGCGGCCTCCGGGTAGGAACACCGGCCACCAGTGAGCCGTTTCGCCTTTGGTCCGGTCCAGAGTGGTGAGCGCCATCGGCCTTCCTCCCTGCGCCGATACGCGCACCAGCCCTAAATTTAGCTCTGAAAACAGAATTACGCCTTCGGCGCTCCACGTGCCGCCCCGCGGTACGCCTACCTCGCAAACTGTTTGAACGGGTCCGCTGGTGGCTTCGATTTTCTTTAGCTTTGTTCCAGTGAAAAAGCCAATCCGGTGGCTGTCGGGCGACCAGAACGGATCGGTAGCTTGCTCAGTGCCGACCAGGGGCTGCGCCGTTGCGGTGGTCAGAGACCTCACCCAGAGTTGCCGCTTGCCTTCGGAGATCGCCGTGAAAGCGAGCTGTTTGCCGTCCGGGGGAGAGGGCTATGTCCTCGAATACAGCCTTCTCCGGGGGAGTGATTGACAGGACACGTAGCGGCAATTCCAGGGCGGATTCGCGTAAGTGGATAGACGAGACGGTCAGGCGAGCCAGGGCGGTTAGGGTGGGCTGCGTGCCATAGTCGTCGATGAGGTAGCGGGCCGGGCCTGCTGGAATCTTCGTGAGGTCGATGTCGGCTCTCAGCACGTCGGCCAGGGTATGCGAGACGGTTTCGCCATGGAAGAGGGTGGTGCCGGTCAGGAGTTCGTAGAGGACTACGCCGAAGCTCCAGATGTCGGCGCGGCGGTCGACGGGTTTGCCAGCGGCTTGCTCGGGAGACATGTAGGCGGCGGTGCCGAGGATCATGCCGACTTCGGTCGCGCAGATGCTGAGGGTTGGGGCGTCTGCGCCGGAGATTGTTGAACGCTCGACGGATTTGGCGAGGCCGAAGTCGAGGACTTTGACGACGCCGTCGGGGGTGAGCTTGATGTTGGGGGGCTTGAGGTCGCGGTGGATGATGCCTTTGTCGTGGGCGGCTTCGAGAGCTTCGGCGATCTGGCGGGCGATGGGGAGAAGCTCTTTGAGCGGGATGGGGCCCCGTAGGGTTTCGCCTTCGACTAACTCCATGATGATCGCGTTGTTTTCGAGACCGCAGATGGCGGCGATGTTGGGGTGGTTTAGTGCGGCGAGAGACTGGGCTTCGCGCTGGAAACGGGCGAGGTAGTCGGCGTTGTTGGCGAGGGCCGGAGGCAGGACTTTGATGGCGACTTCGCGGTTGAGCTTGGGGTCGCGGGCGCGGTAGACCTCGCCCATGCCGCCTGCCCCGAGGGGCGAGAGGATTTCGTAAGTGCCGAGTTTGTCGCCGGGAGTTAGAGGCATGACAAACCTGCGTAGTGTACCGTGGGCTCACTCGAATTGAAATGAATTACGGTTTGGCCTGTCGCCAGATTGAGGGCTGACGTCAGGCCAAGGTGTAATTCGCGCAGGGTGCCGTTAGGGCTTGAGGGCGCCTGCGGCGAAGGGGGCGCTGACGATGGTTAGGAATGAAGAGGAATCCGAGACCGCTGCCTGGTGAATACCCATCCAGAGACCCGAGATCTCGAAGCTCCGTTGAAAGTCACTATGCGCCGAAGTATTCCATCCGCTAAGGCCAGCGCCAGTGAGGCCCGAGTTGATTGCGTAGCCTATGGTCGCGTCCGGGATGAGGACCGTGTTGGACCCACCCAAGAGCTGGGTGAATCCGCCGAAGTTAAAGTTCACTCCGTCACCCATCTGGACCAAGCCCATGCCGGTGCCGCTGCCCGCCCAGTTGATGCTGTTGAGCAAGAAGCCTTTGGGGCCATTAAAGTTGACCGAGCCGGGACTATTGAGGTAGTGCCAGTCGGCGTCGATGCCTGTGAGCATCACGCGATTGACAGACGGGTTAATCGCGACACTCCCGCCGCCGATGGCGTTTTGCAGAGCGGTGTAGTCGCCTCTGGGGGACCAAGGTCCGACCGTTGAAGTCACGACGAGGACATTCCAGCCGCCAGCGGGGGCGGTTGGAATCGGGCCGCTGCCCCAGAAGACGATGTTCCAGGGACGGTTGGGCGCAGTGGTGGCGGGGGTGGTGGCGGCAGCGGCACCGAGGGCGGTGATGCGGTTCTGGTAGTCAGTCACGCCGAAGGGTATGCCCGTTGCCGCCGCCGTCCTAAAGGTTCTAGCCGTTACGCCCGTTGTAGACGTTGTGGGCGGTGTAGCTGTGGTGCCTACGCCGCCGGTGTACCAGAGGACGTTGAGGGTTGAGCTGGGCGCGATGGTGAACGACTGCGGCACGCTGGGGGCGGCGAGGTAATTGATATTGCCGGGCTGCTGCGCGGTGATCGTGCAGGAGCCGACGCCAGTGATTGTGACGTTGACGCCAGCGATCGTACAGTTGCCCGCAGCCTGGAAAATGACTGCGAGGTAGGAGGTGGCTGTGGCGGCGACCGTTAATGCCGGGTCGCCGATGGTCTTGTTGGCGAGCGCGGCAAAGGTGATCGACTGAGGGCGCGGATTGATCGTCAACTCACCGTCGATGTAGGCGATGCTGTTGATTGAGTTGAAGACGGTGGGACCAGTGCAGATGATCGGGTAAGTGCCGACGAAGGTGGCGGCTGTGGCCGTGGTGGTGCAGGTCACGCCGCCGGGGCCTGGGGCGTCAAGACCGCGGGCGGTGGAACCCAATGTGGGGTTGTTGTCGAGGTACAGTCGAGCCGCATTTTGCGCGGTGATATAGACCCGCTTGATGATGCCATTGGCGGTGTTGGAGGGGCCGCTCTCGATCAAGAGCCCGGCGCGCAAGACGACGGACGTGACGAAGTACGTATAGTTGACGTTGTACTGGGTATTGGCACCGATGCTGTCGTCGGCTGTACCGGAGGCTTGGCCGCCCGGAACGTTCTTGATGAAGACGGGGACGAGGTTGCCGGGGGTGAGGCGATAAAGGTTATAGCTAGCAACGCTGCCGGTGGCGGGCGCGGTCCAGCTTAGGGTTACGCGGTCAAGACCGTTGACGGCGGAGACGCCTGGCGGCGGATCGATCGTGGAGAGGACGGCGGTTTCGTAGTCGACGTCGCCAGCATCAATGGCACCGAGGTCATTGACGCCGAGGTCATTAACGCCCAAATCGTTGACACCGAGATCGTTTACGCCGAGGTCATTGACACCAAGATCGTTGACGCCCAAATCATTGACGCCGAGATCGTTGACACCGACGTCGGTGGAGAGTCCGTTGACATTGAGACGCGCGCCGATTTGCTGGAGGTTGAGCGAGCCCCAGTCGTTGGAATCGCGGAAGGAGGGAGTGCCGTTGATGCCGTCGCCGATCACGCCGCTGAAGTTGATGTCGTTTGGAAGTACTCCGGGGGTTGTTGCGCCGTCATGGTTCCAGTCGATGAAGCTGAAGTTGTTCTCCAGGCGGACCATGGGGCCGCCTGAGCTAATGGTCCTGCCATCGCAGTAGACTTTGGCGTCGCTGTTGGGCGGGTCCAGGGACGTTCGAGGGCCGTAGTAACGAATCTTGTATTTAAGCGCGCCGAGACCGGTTGTTTCCGACAGGGCGTTCTCATTGAGGTCGCCGAGGGTGCCGGGGGAGAAGTCGATTGCCTGGTTGCCATTGGAGGTGAGCGTGAGGCCGCGGGTCTGGTAGAGGTAGTTCATCACGCTGGGGTAGTTGGGCATGCAATTGGGCGTGCGCAGGTTTCCGGCGTGGGAGAGGCCGAGGTTGTGGCCGAGCTCGTGCATGAGGGTGCCAGCTTGGACGAGAGTGCTGCCGACCTGATCGTTAGCGGGGATGTCGGAGCGCCAGAGGCCGAGAGTGATCATGAGGTCGGCACCGGGACGGTCTGCGACGCCGGAGATGGTCTTGGGGGGGGCCGTGGGTTTTGTTGGGTCAACTGGACTGGACAGGGCGTGGGCGAAGAGGGTGTAGTGAAAGATGTCCTTGCGCAAGCGACTGAAGTGGCGGGGGATGTTGAGGGCAGGGTAGCCGTCGCGGACGCCCGAAAAGCCCTTCTTGAAGCTGAGGACGGAGTAAGGCACAGAATAGGTGCAAGGACTGATCGAGCAGCGGAGGGAGGATTCCGTGATCGGTTCGCCGCCTTGAGCGGTCAATTGACCACCCTGCCCGAGGCCGGAGGGGACGAATATCTTGTCAGTGCCGGTAGAGGATTGGTAGTTGTCGCCGACGTCGAAATGGACGCGGACGCCTCCATTGCCTCCATTGCCTCCATTCTTGAAGGCGGCTGCGACCTGGAGGAGGGCGTCTAGTTTTGGTTTATGAGTGTGATTGGAGTCTTCGAGCCAATCGATTTCGACGAAGAGGTCCTTTTGTCCGTTGACTGCACCCATGTTGGGGAGGTCGACGCAGGGCTCACTGGGATAATTCGAGCAGCCGCCGAAGGTGGCCGGGCTAGTAGCGTTGCCGGGATTAAAGTGGAGGCCGCTGGTTTCCCAGACGTCGAGGAGGCCGTCTCGATCGGAGTCGACTACATCGGTGCTGACGATCATCGCGCCCCAAGTCAGGCAGCCTGTATTGTCGCCCGCTACCGCCACGTCGACGGAGGAATCATTGGGGTCAAGCTTGATGGAGAAGCTGGGGTTGTCCCAGCGGGAACCCTGTGCGCCGACGAAGACGTTGGAGTTGAAATTCTTGCCATTCACTGCGAGCGAGGCGCTGTATCCGGGCTGACCATTGCCGACAATGGCGGTGAGGCGGGCCTTGGAGTCGGAGGAGGCCTGGTAGAAGCCTTTGAGTGTTTGGGTGAAGTCGTCGCGCTTCTTGGACATGCTAAAGGCACCGTCATAAATCACAATGGAGCGCAGCGGGGTGGCGGTCGGGTTGCCGGGGACGACAGTGCGGTAGACGACTACGAGCGTGGCACCGTTGGCGAAGGGGGCACCAGCGTTGGAGTTACCGCCGCCGTCGGGAAGCTTGACGGAGTGGAGACCATTAGCGATACGAACGTTCTTGATGGGGTCGATGGCGAGGTAGCGGAGGACGTCGGCGCGGTAGACGCGACCCCGGGAGCTGTTGGGGCCGTCGGTGCCGCCCTGACTCCAGCAGCCGGGATTGTTGAGGTCGCCGATTGCGCGGCCGTCGATGGCCTTGCCGCGGAAGAAGCCGTTGGCGGAGGAAGGCTTGGCGGTGGTCTCGACCGTTTGCCAATAGAGGAAGGCGGCGATCGGATCGGCTCCTGCGGGGACTGAAGTCTTCATGTCGATGTTAGCGGAAGCGAAGCCGTTGATGCCTTGGCCGCGAAGACCGACTCCCGCCACGGCATAGTCACCGGTGACGAAGTAATTCTTGAAGAAGCGGAGCTTGTTATCCTCAGCCTGGGCGACCTGGGGCAGCAGCGCGGCTAGGCCGAGCGTGAGGCCGATGGCGCACCTGAGTAAGCTGAGACTGAATTTCGAAATCGACTGAGTGCCAAAAGTTCCGCTAGACTTCATTGTTCCTTGTTCCATAAAAGTGTTTTCCATCCATCTAAAATTCGAGAGAGGTTTGCGGTCTGGGCAGGCTCCAGACTAGACCAATAGATAGGGAGGGAGTTCACCCTCTCTGAACGATAGGACAGTGTCTGCGCGTTGTCAATCCGGGCAGACGTAGTTTGCTACCAGTACTATTGGTTTTTTTAGCCGAGATAGCTGCCCGGCATTAGTCAACAGCATTTCGCCCCTCAGCTACTAAAGCGCGATTTTGGGTCAGAACCCGCCAATATTTATAACTGATTAGAGTTTGGGGACAAAAGCGGACTATCGCCGGATGCCCGGAGATGTGGTGCGGGCCTTGTTAGGAGCGGATTGATTTCAATAAATTTGCCTTGCTTTGACCCTTGCAGTCGACATCGTCGCCCGATATAGTGTTCATTCGCCTCTAAAGGAGCTTCTGCTTGGAAGTAATCGTTGGTGTACCCAGGGAGACGTTCCCCGTTGAACGCCGGGTTGCCGTTGCGCCGCGCACGTGTGAAGTGCTGAAGAAGGCGGGCATTGGCGTTTGGATTGAGCGAGGGGCCGGGACTGCAGCCGGGTTTCTGGACTCCGACTACGAGGCGCGCGGGGCGCGGATTGGGAGTCGCGCTGAGGTGTTTGCACAGGCCGCGATTATCGCGCAGGTGCGGACGCTGGGTGCGAATCCGGACGCTGGTCGCGAGGATCTTGCCTGGATGCGGCATGGGCAGATCGTGGTTGGGTTTGGCGATCCGCTGAGTAGTCCGGCGGAGTGTGCGGCCGTTGCTAGCAGAGGCGTGTCGCTGCTGGCGTTGGAACTTGTGCCTCGCATCACACGAGCGCAGAGTATGGATGCGTTGTCGGCGATGGCCACGATTGCGGGATACGAGGCTGTGTTGCTGGCCGCCATCGCGTTGCCAAAACTGTTTCCGATGTTGATGACGGCGGCGGGTACGATTACCCCGGCCAAGGCCTTTGTCCTTGGGGTTGGTGTAGCGGGCTTGCAGGCACTGGCAACGGCCCGTCGACTGGGGGCGGTTGTGTCTGCTTATGATGTCCGCGCGGCAGTGCGGGAACAGGTTGAGAGTGTCGGCGCGCGCTTTGTTGTGCTTGATGTCGATGCTGGTGCTTCTGAGGACAAGGGCGGCTATGCCAAGGCGATGGGCGAGGAATTTTATAAGCGGCAACGGATGTTACTCACTGAAGTTCTGCGCGAACAGGATGTTGTGATCTGCACTGCGGCTGTGCCTGGGAAGAAGGCGCCGACGCTGATCACACGCGAGATGGCTGAGGCGATGCTGCCTGGGTCGGTGATCGTAGATGTTGCGGCGGAGCGCGGCGGAAATTGCGAACTGACGCGGCTTGGCGAGACGATCGTCCATCAGGGCGTGACCATTATTGGCAACACGAATCTGCCGTCACTGGCCCCGTATAACGCGAGCCAGATGCTGGGGGCCAACCTTGCCGCGCTGCTGAAGCTGGTCGTCAGTAAAGAGGGCGAGATCGCGCTGAATCTCGACGATGAAATCATCCGCGAGTGCCTGGTGACGCATGGCGGGAAGGTGATTCATCCGCGCGTGCTGGAGCTGCTGGAGAATAAAAAGGACCAAGAGAAAGGGACAAACGCAAATGCTTGAGCGATATGAATTCGGGTTGTACGTTTTTATGCTGGCGGCCTTCCTGGGATTTCAACTGATCAAGGGCGTCTCGCCCCTGTTGCATACTCCGCTGATGTCGCTGACCAATGCGATTTCAGCGATCGCCGTGGTTGGAGCCATTCTTATCACAGGCGAGAAGGATGCGTCGCCGCTATCGCGCACGCTTGGCTTCATTGCGGTGTTTGCTTCGACGATCAATGTGGTTAGCGGTTACCTGATCACGGATCGCATGCTCAAGATGTTCAAGAAGCGCGAGGCAAAGAGATAACGCCATGCAAGCCTTTCTACCGTTTCTATACTTACTTGCCGCCGCCGGATTCATTCTGGCGCTGAAGTGGATGAGTTCGCCGGCGACGGCGCGGCGTGGCGTACTGGCTGGCGAAATTGGGATGGTGCTGGCGGTGGTGGGTACGCTGCTGCGTTTTGACGTCGTCGACTATCAGTGGATCGTTATCGCGTTTGTACTTGGGACCGCTGTGGGTGTGCCTTTGGCGCAACTGATGCCGATGACCGCCGTGCCGCAGCGGACGGCGTTGTCGCATTCCTTTGGCGCGCTTGCGTCGGCGCTGATTGGAACGGCGGAGTACTATCGCCACACGCCGGATGCGTTTGTGATGACGGCGCTGGTGTTTGAGATACTGCTGGGATTTCTGACGTTTACGGCGAGTCTGATGGCCTTTGGCAAGTTACAAGAGTTACTGCCGACGCGGCCGATTACTTATCGCGGCCAGAACTTAGTCAATTTGACTTTGTTCGCGATTGCGGCGGGGCTGGGCATCGCGCTAATTCTGCATCCCGAGAACACGTGGATGTTTCCGATCTTTGCGGGGCTGTCGCTGTTGTTTGGGGTGCTGTTAATTATTCCGATTGGAGGGGCGGATATGCCGACCGTGATCGCGTTGTTGAACTCCTATGCGGGGTTGTCGGCGAGCGCGATGGGCTTTGCGCTCGACAACAAGCTGCTGATCATCGCGGGGGCGCTCGATGGATCGTCGGGACTGATCCTGGCGGTGATCATGTGTAAGGCAATGAATCGGTCGTTCACGAACGTGCTGTTTGGGGGCTTTGGAGCGTTGCAGGTTACGGCGGCTGGAGGTAAGGAACAGGCGCCGGTGCGTTCTGCCTCGGCTGAGGAGGCGGCGGTGATTCTGGACGCAGCGAGCAGCGTGATCGTGATTCCAGGGTACGGGCTGGCGGTGGCGCAGGCGCAGCACAAGATTCGTGAAATGTACGATGCGCTGACGAAGCGCGGGGTGGATGTTCGGTTTGCAATTCACCCGGTGGCGGGGCGAATGCCTGGGCATATGAATGTGCTGCTGGCTGAAGCCGATATTCCGTACGACAAGCTGTTTGAGATGGACGATATCAATCCCGAGTTTCCGATGGCGGACGTGGCGCTGGTGATTGGGGCCAATGATGTGGTGAACCCGGCGGCGCGGAATGACAAGAACAGTCCGATTGCGGGGATGCCGATTTTGAATGCGGATCTGGCGCGGAGCGTGATGGTGATCAAGCGGGGGATGAGTCCGGGATTTGCGGGGATCGACAATGAGCTGTATTACATGGAAAAGACGAATATGCTGTTTGGGGATGCGAAGGCGTTTGTGGCGAGCATCGTGAAGGAGCTGGGGGTGATTTCGCGGGGGTGAGGGGGGGCGGGAATGGTGAACGCGGGCGGAATCGGAACGATAAGCTAGTGATTGAGAGTCCTATCTTTGCGATTTTATGGCGTATAGGTGTTTCATCTTGAGCCCATGAAATTGGGGGTTTGGTGAATTTGTTCTCTCTCGTGTCCCTCCCCGTATCGCCACCGTTGGGGTCAGGTGCCAAAGGAAGTTAGAGCGTCTTGAATGCCGTTCAGGAAGTGAGGTGCTGTGACTCAGAGGCACATCACAATGCAACGGAAGAAACCACGGCCATCTGCGGAATGAGCGCGCCGTTTTTCGCGCACAAAGGGTTGGCACTCCGGCACGCTGCGGGGGTAATCCACCATCGCTGGCAAACTCTGGACATCGCCTTCGCCACCTTCCCCGAACGCTTTGTTCGCCATGCCCCGCGTCCGACCCAGCTTGCCGGCGCGGTCTAGATCAATCCCCCGCTGCAAACCGAAAAGCCGTCCAAAGAATCTCTCTAATTAAATCGCCCAACTGTCTCACTGGCTTTGACAACTTCCGCTGGCCGCCGATTTTTGGCGGCTTGCTCGTTCATACAAGGAGTTTTTAGCGCTTCTGAATGCTGTGACTGTCATTCCTGCGGAGGAGATGCCAGAGATAGTGCATAAGCTCCAAGATCTGCACAGAAACACCAGTCAGCTACTTGATCGGGGTGGAAAGCGCGGCCTGATGAATCGGAGTCTTACTGCTGAGTCAATCTCTGCTGTAAGGCGTTCTGGTGACGATCTACGGCCTCGGGACCTAATTGAAGTCTTCGAATTGTCCAGAAAGCCCAGCACTCATGAATCTTTGATGGCGGCACTCGCCGATCACGAATCGGGACGGACTGTGCCTCTCGAATCGATTCTTGCCTAGCGGGGGATAGGGCTATTGCCACCGCAGCAGTGCCGAAGTCGCTATGATCGAAATTGATATGACTTTGCGAATCACCGAGGCTGAGCTTGCTCGAGATGTGCGGGCGGTACTAGACAAAATCGAGTTGGGAAACGAAGTCGTCATCGAGCGGGATGACCACCGGCTTCTCGCTGTGATGCGACAACCGAAGAAGGTTGGCCGTGACATTGGCGAAAGTATCGCCATTGCCAAGGCTTATGAGGCCAAGCTGGGCTATACTTCCCTGCCGGACGCGGAATTCGCCAAAGATGTACAAGACGGAATCGATGCCCACAGAGAACCGATCCGCAACGTCTGGGACGACTAGGGCGTGGGGTTAGTGTTGGACTCCTGTGTGGTTGTGCTGGCCGAGCGCCGGGAGACGCCGGTAAGTGAACTGCTGGAGAGTCTTCAGAAGCAGCACGGCGTGACGGATGTTGTAATGTCGGCGATCAGCGTGGTGGAACTGGCACACGGAATCTATCGCGCCCAAACACCCGAACAGGCCGCAAGACGCAAGCGATATCTGGATGCCGTTTTTGCGGCGATCCCGGCTGAGCCTTTTACTTGTGAGATTGCCCAAATCGTGGCGCGAGTGGATGCTGAAGCGCGAAAGAAGGGATTTGTGATCCCGTTTGCCGACCTGCTGATCGGCGGAACCGCGCTCTACTTTGGCTTCGGGTTGGTCACCGGAAACGAACGTCATTTTCGAATGATTTCCGAGTTGAAGGTACTTTCGTTTTAGGCGCGCTAGAGGCTGCCCAATGAGCGAGCATTACATATGCTTAGGCCACGCGGCGGGTGGACGCCTTGATTCTGAAGGCGACTTCCAGGCCCGCGTCGTTGAGCATCCTCACCAAGCTGTCCAATGAGAAGCGGCTGATCTTGCCGCGAGTCAAGTCGGAGATCCGAGGCCGAGTCACCACTAGACGCTTCGTGGCCCCGGCCTGCGTAAGGTCTTCCTTTTCGATGAAGTTTTGCAGTGCTGTCATCATCTGCGAGCGCAGCCGTAGGTTGTGGGACTCGGCAGGCGAGAAACCGAGGTCTCCGAAGACATCGCTGCTGCCTTTGGTGATCGCAGGGACGGTGGTTTTCATGATGTTCTCCCCCATTTCGATTTGCGTGCCTCAAGGTCCGGCATCGCAGTGAAATCCGCCCGAGACTGACCCCGCTGAACCAAGTCCAACTGTTAGCCCGCATCCGAGCGAATCTCGGGTGATTCAGGCGTGATTTCCGCAGTGCCGGACGAGGACACAGCCGCCTTCCTCCAGTTTACGGATCAAATCAGTCCGTTTCATCCGATAGACAGTTCGGCAAACTTGAGAATGCCTGAAATCTGGCCGCTTGTAAGATCCTGGTAGAGATCACGGAGATTCTCTTCAAGCTCCGTCAGAGATTCGCCCTGAGTCAGGTAATCTGAATACTCCTCGAAGTAGCCGAGCCGCATATCGATGTCTTGCCAAAGCCAGAGCAGGCGCGCGGTCGCGCGCGGCAGGCTGGCGTAGTGGAGAAAATCGCCGTCTTTACTCATCAAGATCGCGCTGGTGACGGATGCGAAGTGCCAGTCCTGGGCATCGGTGGCTTGTGCCAAACCAAGGTCAGAGACTTGCTGACAGCTTTCACAACGCGCCGCGAGAAATCGAGCCAATGAAGAAGGGAGGTGGTTGTCCATCAGGAACCGACGGTGATTCGCTGGAGTCGATCAGGAATTGGTGGGGTGCCCAACGGGGCTCGAACCCGTGACATCCGGAATCACAATCCGGCGCTCTACCAACTGAGCTATGGGCACCACAAGGTGACAGACCTTTTCAGTTTATCACTTTGTAAAGCCCGCCTGCTTCCACAACTGATCGACCCGCGATTTGACCGCCGCGTCCATGTCGATCACCGGGGGCCAGGGGCGCGTGAAGCCCTCCGTCGCCCACTTCTTCGTCCCGTCCACGCCCATCTTTGAACCGAAATTGGGCAGGCGGCTAGAGTGGTCTAACGAGTCGATGGGCCCTAAGGCGAATTCGATGTCGCGTTGCGGATCGATGTTGTTGAAGACCTTCCAGGCCACTTCAGAATGGTTGCTGACGTCCACCTCCTCATCCACCACCACGATGCACTTGGTGAACATTGCCTGGCCCAGGCCCCAGATTGCATGCATCACTTTCCGGGCGTGGCCGGGGTAGGACTTCTTGATGCTCACCAGCATCAGGTTGTGGAAGACGCCCTCGGCCGGCATCGAGATGTCGCGTACCTCGGGGATCTGCAGTCGCATCAGCGGCAGGAAGACGCGCTCGATGGACTTGCCCATCCAGTAATCCTCCATTGGGGGCGGGCCGACGATGGTGCA
Source organism: Bryobacterales bacterium (assembly GCA_038206015.1). Classification (GTDB taxonomy): domain Bacteria; phylum Acidobacteriota; class Terriglobia; order Bryobacterales; family Bryobacteraceae; genus Bryobacter. Next base: position 27,170 of record JBBRBI010000039.1, read on the forward strand.
GGCGTAGGTAGGCTTCTTGCGATGGGTGATCGCGGTGAGATGGAAGACCGGGTAGTCTTCGGGGAGCGTGTAGAAGCCGGTGTGATCGCCGAAGGGCCCCTCGCTGCGGAGTTCGCCCAACTCAACGTAGCCTTCGAGGACGATCTCGGCTTCGGCGGGCACTTCGATGTCCACCGTCTTGCATTTGACCATCTCGACTGGCTTGGATCGGAGGAAGCCGGCCATCATCATTTCGTCGATCTCGGGAGGCAGGGGCAGGATCGCCGAATACATCACGGCGGGGTCGGCACCGATGGCGACGGCGACTTCCATGCGCTTTTGTTTGCCCTCGGCCAGCAGTTGGCGGTAGTGGTCTGCACCTTGCTTGTGAAGTTGCCAGTGCATGCCGGTGGTCTTGGAATCGTAGACCTGCATGCGATACATGCCGCAGTTGCGCTTGCCGGTTTTGGGGTTTTTCGAGAAAACCAGCGGCAGGGTGATGAAGCGTCCGCCGTCCTGCGGCCAGCAGTGGAGAATCGGGAATTCGTCGAGCGAGAGGTTGTCCGTTTTCACGACATCCTGCACGGGGCCGCTGGAAACAACTTTGGGGAAGAAGCTGCCGATCTCGGCCAGCATGGGCAGCATCTTGAGCTTGCCCATGAGGCCCTCGGGCACTTTGAGCTGGATGAAGTCGGTGATGCGTTGGGCGATGTCGTCGAGGGAGTCCACTCCGAGAGCCATCTTCATACGCTTGTCGCTGGCGAAGAGGTTGATCACCAAAGGCATGTTGTAGCCCTTGGGTTTCTCGAATAAGAGAGCGGGGCCACCGGATTTAGCGGCACGATCGGCGAACTCGGTGATCTCGAGGTGCGGGTCGACCTCGAAGGGAATGCGCTTGAGTTCTCCGGCCTTTTCGAGCGCGGCGATAAATTCGGACAGGTTCTGGTAATGCATCTGCTTTTATTATGGAAGAGTGACTAAGCGAACAGTATTGGTAACCGGCGCGAGCCGCGGAATTGGATTGGCCTGCGCCCAGGAGTTGGCGAGCGTGGGGCATAAGGTGCTGCTGGCGGCGCGCACCCTGGGGAAGTTGGAAGAGGAAGCTGCGGCGATCAACGCCGGGGGAGGCGAGGCCTTTGCGGCGACCATCGATTTGGCTTCGCTTGAATCCATACAGACTTCCATCAAGGAGATGATCGTCCATCATGGCCCGATCCATATTCTCGTCAACAACGCCGGCGTGACCAAGGATGGTCTGTCGATGCGCATGAAGCCTGAGGATTGGAACAGCGTGATCCAGACGAATTTGACGGGCGCCTTTCTTTGTTGCCAGGGCGTGATGTCCGGCATGATGAAGGAGCGATGGGGCCGGATCATCAATATCGCAAGCGTAGTCGGAGAGATGGGCAGCCCAGGGCAGTCGAATTATGTGGCGTCCAAGGCCGGGCTGATTGGCTTGACGAAGAGTTTGTCGCTGGAGCTTGCTTCACGCGGCATCACCGTTAATGCTGTGACTCCTGGATTCATCGAGACCGACATGACGGCTGTGTTGAGCGAGGAGCAGAAGGAGCGGATTCTGGCGATGATCCCGTTGAAGCGATTAGGCCAGGCCAGCGATATTGCTGCGGCTGTTAAGTTTTTAGCAAGTGAAGAAGCTGGCTATATCACCGGGCACGTGCTCAAGGTGAATGGCGGCATGTACATGTAGGCTAAGCCTTGCGGGTGCCGCCCCAAAGCTCTGGCACCATCGATTCGCCGCCAACAATGGTTGGGCGCTCTGCACGGCCATTGTGCATGAAGGTGAGGCGCTTGTGGTCGAGGCCGAGCAACCACAGGATTGAGGCGTGGATGTCGTGAACGTGCGAAGGCTTTTCTATCGCACGCAGTCCGAGTTCATCCGTTGCGCCGATGGTCTGGCCGCCCTTGACGCCGCCGCCGGCAAAGAACATGGTGAAGCCCCAAGGGTTGTGATCGCGGCCGTCGCCTTTCTCATTGAAGGGTGTGCGGCCAAATTCGCCGCCCCAAACGATCAGCGTGTCATCGAGCATACCGCGTCGCTTGAGATCGGTAAGGAGGCCGGCGATCGGTTTGTCCGATGCCTTGCACCACTTGCCATGATTGCCCTCGATGTTTTGATGGGCGTCCCAGCCGCTGCCAGAACCGCAGTAGAGTTCGACAAAGCGGACGCCGCGCTCCACCAGCCGACGCGCCAGCAGGCAGTTGCGGCCAAAGGTGGCTGTGTCGGGACTGTCGAGGCCGTAGAGAGCCTTGGTCTCGGCGCTTTCGTTGGAGATGTCTACGGCTTCCGGCCCGGCCGCCTGCATCTTGTAGGCAAGCTCATAACTCTTGAGCCGCGCGTCCAACTCGCCGTCCTCGGTCTTGTCGACGCTCCAGCTTTTGTTGAGCTGTGAGAGGAAGTCCATCTTGCTGAGCTGGCGCTCGGTGGTCTGACCGGGGCCAAGTTTGGTATTGAGAATTGGTGTCTCGCCCTGGCGGAAGAGCGTGCCCTGGTGGACTGCTGGCAAGAAGCCAGCCGACCAGTTTTTGGTGTTGCCGAGCGGGTCTTTGTCGTCGATCAGGACCGTGAAGGTGGGCAGGTTGGTGTTGGCGCTGCCGAGGCCGTAGTTGATCCAGGCACCCATGCTGGGGCGGCCGGCGAGGATGTCGCCAGTGTTCATCTGGCAGACGCTGCCGACGTGATTGAGACCATCGGCGACACAACTGCGCAGCACGGCCATGTCATCGACATGATTGGCGATGTGCGGATACCAATCGCTTACCCAGGTGCCGCTCTGGCCATGCTGTTGCCACTTGCGTGGCGAGCCGAGGAGGGAATTGTTGCCGGTACCCATCGCAGTGATGAGCTTGCCGAAGCTAGGCGGCAAAGGCTTACCGTGAAGTTCGTTGAGTTTGGGCTTTGGATCGAAGAGGTCGATGTGGCTTGGACCGCCTTCCATAAACAGGAAGATGACCGACTTGGCTTTTGGCGTGTGGTGGGGCGCGGGGTTGCGTTCTGCGGCCAGCATGGACGAGAATGCCATGGCACCCAGACCACTGCCACCATGCTTCAGGAATTGACGGCGGTTGCGTATGTTCATGGGGTCCATCCTTTAGTTGATATACAGGAATTCGTTGGAGCTCAGCAGCGTGTGGCAGAGATCTTCGAGGGCCAGCGTGGGGGAACCGGCGATCTTTTCCTGCTTGCTCAAGAAGTCTGCCGCTTGATCCACTTCACTTGGCCTGGGGGGACGAGCGTAAGCCATTCGGATGGCGCGTTCGGCCTTGGCCCTGGTGTCGATGCCTTTGTCGTTTTCAACCTGGTGCGCGAGCGATGCAGCCCATTGCTGGATGAGCTTACCGTTCATCAGCTCCAAGGCCTGATCGGGCGTGACGCTGGTTTGTCGGCGGGCACAACTCTCATGCGTGTCTGGCATGTCGAAACTCTGAAACATCGGGTAGCGCAGATTGCGACGGACAAAGATGTAGATGCTGCGGCGGTTGTTTGAGTCGTCGTCCGTCTTAGATTCCCAGAGCTTGTAGCCCTTTGGCATGGCCCCATCGGGAAGTGGAGGGAAGACGCCGGGGCCGCCCATCTTCGCGTTCAGGAGCCCGCTGACCGAGAGCATCGAGTCACGGATGGATTCGCCTTCCAGCCTGCGCCGAGAAAACTTCCACAGCAGTTTGTTGTCCGCGTCCAGTTTTTCGCCATCTTCGCGGCTGACCGAACTCTGCTGGTATGTCGCACTCATCAGAATGCGTTTATGAAGCTTCTTGAGGCTCCAGTTGTCTTCGTGAGTGAACTTGGCGGTGAGCCAGTCGAGCAATTCTTTGTGAGAGGGCCGATCTCCCATGACGCCAAAGTCGCTGGGCGTGCCGACAATGCCGCGGCCGAAATGGTAGCCCCAAACGCGATTCACGATCACGCGGGTGCTGAGTGGATTGTCGGCGCTGGCCAGCCAGTTGGCGAGCACGGAACGGCGACCGGTTGAATTGGGTAAGGGCTCGACCTTTACGTTGCTCGGGTCGATGATGCTGAGGAAGCCGGGCTGCACTTCTTCCATCTGACCGTCCCACGCTCCGCCGCGCAAGACGTAAGTCTTTGGCGCAGAGTTGGAACCGTCGGCCATGGTTTGCGCGACATTCATCGGGGCGGGCCGCAGATTATCGAAGGACTTCAGCTCCAGAGCGAGCGCTTTAAAGCGGACTTGCTGGGGGCCTTTCAGTTTGCCGACGAGTTCAGCGTCGGTGAAGACCACCTGCGGTAAGGCCTTGTGATAGAGCATCCACTGCTCCGGCGTGCGGTCTTCAGCTTTCATCTTCAGGATTGCCGTAATGTCCTCCGGGAAACGCTCCAGCCGCTCTTTGTGGAAGGACGCGCGGGCTGGCTCGATGAGCGTTTTCATCTCATCGCGAATCGTTTGTGTTGCAGTCTCCCACTTGAGCAATTGCTTCGCGTAGGCAGCCTGGCGGGCTGGGTTGTCCAGCACCACGCCATCTTCGATTTTGGTGTTGACGAAGAAGCTTTGGAGGCGGTAATAATCCTTGTGCAGTAGCGGATCGAATTTGTGATCGTGGCAACGGGCGCAGCCGATGGTGACGCCCAGGAAGGCAGAGCCCACTGCGTCGGTGATGTCGTTCAACTGCTCTTGACGACGCAGGCGGATGTGCGCGGCGTTGTACTCATCGGGGAAGTGTCGATTGAAGGAGACACCGATGAGCGCATCGTTATTGCCTGGGTAAAGCTCGTCTCCGGCGATCTGCTCTTTGACGAAGCGATCATAGGGTTTGTCGTTGTTGAAGCTCTGGATAACGTAATCGCGGTAGCGCCATACGTGCGGTCTTGTGTCATCTGCCTTGAAGCCGTCGGAATCGGCATAACGGGCGACGTCCAGCCAATGGCGGCCCCAGCGCTCTCCGTAAGCGGGCGAGGCGAGAAGCCGATCGACAATTGATTCCCAGGCGCGCGGCGACTTATCGGCGAGAAAGTTTTGCATCTCCTCGACCGTGGGCGGAACGCCGGTGATGTCGAGCGTGATACGGCGGAGAAGGGTGGCGCGGTCGGCGGTCGGGTTGGGCGCGAGGCCTTTAGCTGCGAGCTTTTCGAAAACAAAAGCGTCGATTTCATTTTTTGTCCAGCCTTGTGCTTTGGCACTCGGGACGCTTACTTTGGCAATGGGTTGAACGGCCCACCAGCGCTTCTGCGTGGCTGAGAATGACTTTGTTTCTTCTGCTGCCAGCAACAGCACACAACTTCCGAGGATGATCCAGGCGAGAGCTTTCACGGTCTTATCTTATTACAATTTCTAAACGGCGGATACGGTGTGCTTCACTGTCGGCAACGTAAATGATTCCTTTTTTGCTGACGAAAACACCGTGCGGGCGATTCATTTTGCAGAGCATCGGGTCGCCGTCAGGGCCATCGCCCCGCTCGCCGCTTCCAGCCACCTTGGTGAGTTCGCCTGTCTTCAAGTTGAAGCGCTGGATGGCGTGGTTTTCTGTGTCGGCGATGAAAAGGCTTTGTTTAGGCCCACTGGCGATGCCCTTGGGCCCGTTCATGCCCTTGGCAGCCAGCAAATGGTAGGTGCCACGCTTTGTGTCCACTTCATACAGCGCATTGCCCTGGCGCTTGATAATGTAGAGCGTTCCGTCTTTAGAAATTTCGATGGCGCGCGGGGCGAGCAGCGGCGTGTCAAAGACCTTTGCGCCTTCGACGGGGTCTTTCTTTTCGCCATTGCCCAGGTAGGTCTCGATCAGGCCAGTTTTCAGGTCGAGTCGGCGGACGCGATCATTGCCGATATCGCAAATCAATAATCGCCCCTGGAGATCGAAAGCAATGCTGTGCGGTTGTCGCAGCGTCGCCTTGGTGGCGTAGCCGCCATCGCCGCTAAAACCCGCTTTGCCGGTGCCGGCGACGGTTGCGATGATCTTCGTCTTGCGAGAAACCCGCCGGATGACGTGGTTCTTCATGTCAGCGAAGAAGAGATTGCCTTGGGCGTCAAAGCGGACTTCGTATGGCTCATCAAGATTCGCCATCGTAGCTAGACCGCCGTCACCACTATTGCCTAGCGTGCCGGTCCCGGCGACGATGCTGGCTGCATGTGTCTTCAGATCTAAGCGGCGGACGACATGGCTGCCGATGTCACACCAATAAAGTGCACCATCTGGCCCGATAGTAAGGCCGTAAGGGTTGTTGACCTGGGTTGCGCTTAAGCCGGGCTTGCCATCGCCGATCAGGGTTTCTATTTTCTCCACGGTTTTCGCCGCGAATAGTAGCTCAGCAAACAGAAGGATTAAAACAAGTTTCATCGGTTCTTAGGATATCCCCTGAAGGGCTTGAGCTCGCGCCACTTGCCGGGCTCGAGGCCTTCAAGGTTGAGGTCGCCGCTCTTGACACGGATCAAGCGCAAAGTAGGAAGGCCGACGGCTGCGGTCATCCTTCTTACCTGGCGGTTGCGGCCTTCTGTGAGTTCGAGTTCGATCCACGATGTCGGTATTGTGGCCCGGTATCGAATGGGAACTTCGCGGTCGGGCAGCGCGGCAATGTCATCCGGTGTCAATACGTGGGCCTTGGTGGGGCGTGTCGTATAGTCCTGCACTTTGACACCGCTGCGCAGGCTTGCTAGCGCAGCCTCGTTGACTTCGCCCTCTACTTGCGCCCAATAGGTGCGCGGATGTTCGTAGCGCGGGTCGGTGAAGCGATGCTGTAGTTCGCCGTCGTTGGTCAGCAGCAACAGACCTTCGCTGTCCCAATCAAGGCGTCCGACAGGGTACACGTTTGGCACGTTGATGAATTCGGCGAGGGTCCGATGTTGACTGCCTGGCTCTGGGGTGAACTGGCTCAAGACCCCATAGGGCTTCCAAAAAAGCAGGTAGCGGAGCACGGCCTATCCGACGAATGCGGTGAGATAGTTGCGGCTGATGACGAGGCTGCGCTTGCGGGCATCGAGTGTGCCCTCGTAGGCGCGATCTTCGACTTCGATCGCCAGTGGGCCATCGTAAACTTCGGCGAGTGCCCCGCAGAACTTGCCCCAATCGACATCGCCCATGCCGGGCAGCTTTGGCGTGTGGTACTCGTTCGGATGGGCCAGAAGGCCGACCTCGTTGAGGCGGTCATGATCGAGGCGCGCGTCTTTGGCGTGCATGTGATGTAGACGGTCTTTGAACTCGCGCAGAACCTTTACGTAATTCATGCCCTGCCAGACGAAATGGCTGGGGTCGAAATTGAGGCCAAAGTTGGAACTGGGGATGTCGTTGAACATGCGCCGCCAGATGACGGGGCTGGTTGCAAGATTCTTGCCACCGGGCCACTCGTCTTTGGAGAAAGACATGGGGCAGTTCTCGATTCCGATCTTGACGCCATGGTCGTCTGCGAAGGCGATCAAGGGCTTCCATGTGGCCAGGAAGCGGGGCCAATTGTCGTCCACGCTCTTGGTCCAGTCACGGCCGACGAAGGTGTTGACAACACTGATACCGAGGAGCTTGGCTGCCGTGATGACGGCCTTGATGTGCTCGACGTAAACGGCAGCTTCGGCCAGGTCGGGCGTGAGCGGATTGGGATAGTAGCCGAGGCCACTGATGGCGACGCCCGTTTTGGCGGTCAAGTCGTGAGTCCGTTTGGCGTCGTCGGCGGTGAAGCCCACGACATCTATATGGGTAATGCCGGCGTAGCGCCGCTCGGCTTTGCCCTTGGGCCAGCACATCACCTCAACGCAACGGAAGCGCTCGGCGGCGGCGAAGTCGAAGACTTCTTCAAGTGTCAAGTCGGGAAGGATTGCGGAGACAAAGCCTAGTTGCAACATGGTGGTTTCCATTTCATCAAAGCACACCCTTGCGGTGGGCAAGAGCGAGGCCGCCCTGGATAGCGGCGCGCGGCCCGAGCAGGGACGCTTCGATGCGCAGATCGTGAATCGGAAACATCCGCACTCGGCGCTGGATCTGATCGCGAATCGGCGCAAAGAGCAGTTCGCCCATCTCTGCCAGGCCACCACTCAACACGATAAGCGAGGGATGGAGGATTGTAACAACGTTGGCGATACCGATGCCGAGATAGATGGCCGCCCGCTCGATGGAGCGGAGGATTGCGTGATCCTGGCACTGCGCCATGAGCATTGGCGTGACCTGGTTGAGATCGTTTCCCGCGAGATCGAAGAGGCTGGGGGCCTGACCGACTTTGATGAGACGGATGGCTTCTGCGGTGAGGGCAGAGGCGCTGGCAAGAGCTTCAAGGCAACCGAGGGAACCGCAACCGCACAGCGGGCCATCGGGCAGGATGGTCTGGTGGCCGATCTCGCCAGCAGCACCCAGCGGGCCTGTGCGGAGCTTGCCATCGAGAACGACAGCACCGCCGATACCGGTGCCCAGGGTGAGGATAACGAAGTCGCGCGTAAATCGGCCGTGTCCAAAGTCGATCTCGCCGAGCGCAGCCATGCGGGCGTCATTCAATAGATAGACATCGCAACTGAGACTTTGGCGCAAGATTTCGGCGACAGGTACACCTCGCCATTGCGTAGCTAGATTCGGAAGGAAGTGGGTGACGCCTGAGGCGAGGTCGGCCAGGCCGGGCACGCCAACGCCAAGGGCCTGGGGCGTGCCGAGTTCTCGCATCAAAGAGGCGATGCGCGCGAGAACGGCATCGGGGCCGAGATGAGCCTCTGTAGGGATAACGCGTTCTGCGAGAATCGTGCCGTCAGATTCACCGATGGCAGCATGAATGTTGGTGCCCCCGAGATCGACACTGCCTATCGCCATGGCTTATTCGTAAACATCTCAGGACAGCTTATCGCGTAACCGTGCTGGCGGCGGAAGGGGTTGCGATCCGCTTTCTTGGCCTGAAACTCAGGGCCAAGGCTGTACGGGTCTGCGGCGTATCTGGCACGTGCGCTGCTTTCTGCTGCAGTGGCCTGATCGATGTGCTCGGGGTCATTTGCGCCGATGTAATGAAAGCGTTCGGCCGGCCAGCCGATGGCCGCGCGATGGAGGTCTTCAAATCGTTCGCGTTTGAAGGCCCAACTTACTACTGTGACGCTGGTGGGCAGCTGACCTCGGATCTCGTGTGCGCGGCAGAGGCCGAAGAGCAGATTCTCAAAGCTGTCCCGAGCAAAGTCTTCGAGGAAGGCGCGAGCCCGCACCTCAAGGTGGCCGAACCATCCGAAGTGCTCGGCAACCAGCCAATAGCTGAGGGCTTCGGTCCGCGGCCCCGCCTCGCGGCGCGTTGGGCCACCGGAGAAAATCAGCAGGGCATCGGGTTGGCGGGCGGCCTCTTCAATGGCACGCTTGATGTGACCAATGTAACGACTTGGCTCGCCGCGCTGGAAGTCGAGCAGATACCAGCCATCGTCACTTTCAACATGAGCGAGGTCGCGCAGGATGGCGTGACCGGCGACGATGATGACGCTCAAAACGCTTTGGCTACGCGAAAGGCGTAGGGGTCTGCGCCGGCCTCGATCGTCCCATCGGGAAGCAGACGAATGAGCGTGGGCGCGGCACCGGATGCGAAACGCGAGCGGAACTCAACGCGGTGTCCACGATTCTTCAAAGCAATGGCGGTTGGCCTGCCGAAGCGTTCATCAACCAGCAGGCTGCCCGGGTTCATCGCGTGGTTGTCGAAACTCGAAACGAGATGCCGCGACTGAAAGCGGGGTGCCGCGACGGCCTGCTGCGCATCCATGCCAAACTCGACGACATTCAAGAAAAGTTGAACCAGGCTCTGGTCCTGATTGTCGCCACCGGGGGTGGAGAGCACCATGTAGGGCTTGCCGTCTTTGAGCACGAGGGTAGGCGATAGCGTGACGCGCGGGCGCTTGCCGGGGGCAACGTCATTCGGGTGATTGCCGATCAGGTAAAAGCTTTGCGCGCGCTGGGTTAAGGGGATGCCAGTGTCACCGGCGATGACGCTGGGCAGGGCCGCACCACTGGGCGTTGCGCTGAACATGATGCCGTCTTTGTCGATCGTGTTGACGCAAGTGGTGTCGCCATACATGAGGGCGTCATCGATGTTGCGGCGGACTAGTTCTTCCCGAGAGGGATGGGTGCCGTTGGCAAGCTTGACCTTGCCGGGGCGGAAGTCAAGACTGGCGAGATCTCCGATCAGTGCGTAGCGTTCTTTAGCGTATTCCTTGGTGAGGAGTTCGCCAGGAATCTTGGTGAAGTTGGGGTCGCCGTAGTAGGAATCGCGATCCGCGTAGGCGAGCTTGGAGGCCTCTGTGAAGACGTGGATGTAGTCTTCTGTGCCAAAGCCGAGCTTGGATACGTTGGCGTTTTCCAGGAGATTTAACAGCTCGATTGCAGCGGGACCCTGCGTATAAAAGCCGGGCTTGTAGACAGTATAATTTTTGTAAGTGCCACCGAGGGAGGGTTCGGGTTTGACGCGGAAGGTGGAGAGGTCTTCGTAGCGGAGGAGCCCGCCGTTGGCGCGGGAGAAGGCGTCAATCTTACGGGCGACCTCGCCGCGATAGAAGTAGTCGCGCACGGCATCGATGCCGAGAGTACGGGGCTTCTTGAGGGCTGCGGCGCGTCGTTCTGCGGCCACCATTGCGCGGAGGGTCTTGGCCAAGGCAGGCTGTTTAAAGGTCTCGCCGGGCCGGGGCATGTGGCCGTCGGGCATGAAGTAAGCCTTCGACGTTGGCCAGCGATCAAAGAAGGGACGGGCATAGCGCACGACCGCAGCGCGCATATCATCGACGGTCTGCTCGTCGGCGAGCTCAATGGCAGGGCCGATCACCTGTTCAAAAGAAAGGGTGCCGAATTCGCGGAGGGCAACCAGGCCGCCCTCCACCATGCCGGGCACGATTGCAGGCAAGAGGCCGGTTACGGGAAGGAAATGGGTGAGGCCGTTGGGTTCGTTTGAGTCGACCTCTAGCGGCTCCAGTTGATGCTTACGAAAGAACTCCTGGGTCCCGAGCTTGGGCATTGTGCCGAGGCCGCTGATCGTAAAGACTTTGCCGTCTTTTGTGCGGATGATGATGGGGGCTTCGCCGCCAAAGCCGAAGTGCGAATACTCTGCCACGGCGGCAGCAAACATCGTTGCCACGCCGGCATCGACTGCATTGCCGCCCATCTTGTAAATGCGCATCCCTGCGTCGACAGCGGCGTTAGTGCCACCGGCGACCGCGCCGTTTTTGCCACGAACTGGATCTTTGGGGAGTAGGGCTTCTTCAGACGAACGTTTGAGGCCGGGTTGCTGTGCCGTTCCGCAGGCAAGTAGCAGACAGAGGAGGATGAGGATTGCAAAAGACCGCCGCATGGACACGATTCTAGCGCCGATTCTATACTGGAGGGCAATGAGTCTACGCAAGAATTTTGTGATGATTGGCTTTGCCGCTGCTCTGGTTTGTTTGTTGGGCGCTGCGGAAGTGAACTACACGGAGGAAGGGAAGCGCTGGTGGTCGCACATCGAGATGCTGGCGAAAGACGATATGCAGGGCCGCAATGTCGGCACCGAAGGCTTTCGAATGGCCGCGCTGTATGTCGCTGGTGAGTTTGAGAAGGTGGGCCTCGCGCCGGGGGTGGAAGGAAAAAGCTATACGCAGAAGGTGCCGTTTATCGAGCGTCGAATCGATGAATCCAAGTGCTCAATCGAGCTTACGCGCGATGGGAAAACGGAGCGATTGACCCTCGGGGAGGATGCCAATATCGGCATTCGAAGCGCGCCGAAACCCAAAGTGGAAGCGGGGATGGTTTTTGTCGGCTACGGCTTGAAGATTCCGGAATTGGACTATGACGATCTGAAGGGGCTTGACCTCAAGGGCAACATCGCGGTTTTCATTAGTGGGCAACCGCCTGGAATCCCAGGGCCACTGGCGAGCCATTACCAGAGTGCAGGTGAGCGAGCCAAGTTTCTGATCGCAGCCGGGGCCGTTGGGACAGCGACGATCGCCAACCCTCGGAACAGCGACATCCCATGGTCCCGGTTGACACTGGCGCGGTTGCTGCCAACTATGTCAATCGATGAAAAGACAAGCGAGCGCGAAAGGCTGGGCGTAGGCTTGACAATCAACGCAGCGCACGCCGATAAGTTTTTTGCCGGTAGCGGACATACGATCGAGGAGATCTTCGAACTTGCCAACACTAGGCAAGCTCTGCCGCACTTTGCGTTGAGTGGGAGAGTGACTGTGACAGCGGCCTTCACCGAGTCCCCGGTAAGCGGCGAGAATACGGTTGGCATTCGGTATGGCAGCGATCCGGTGTTAAAGCATGAGTTGATCGTCGTGTCGGCACACCTGGATCACCTGGGAGTGAACGACCGGCTAAAGGGTGACCAGATCTATAACGGCGCGATGGACAATGCCAGTGGTGTCGCCAGCCTGATTGAAGCAGCACGACACTTGCGGGAGTCGAAGGTGTCATTGAAGCGCAGCGTGGCATTTGTGGCACTTACAGGCGAAGAGAAGGGACTGCTGGGATCGACCTGGTTTGCCCAACATCCGGTGTTTGGGAAGGACAAGAAGGCGAAACTGGTAGCCGATTTGAACATGGACATGTTTCTACCGCTGTTCCCATTGAAGGCGCTGATGATTCTGGGTGTCGACGAGTCTACGTTAGGCGATTTGGCAACGAAGGCGACCGTGGCTGCCGGGATTGAAGTGTGGCCAGACCCGGCCCCGGAGCGCAACACCTTTACGCGCAGTGACCAGTACAGCTTCATTCGCAATGGCACGCCAGCGCTGGCATTCAAGTTTGGCTATAAGAAGGGCAGCGCGGAGGAGAAGATGGTTCAGGCTTGGTTGCGGGATCGCTATCACTCGCCAAGTGATGACTTGTCTCAGCCCGTCGAGAAGGACTCGGCGGCGCAATACAACCGGATCCTGACGTCGATCATACAGGCTGTTGCCAATGCCCCCGAAACGCCTCAGTGGAAGGATGCGAGCTTCTTCAAGCGCTTCGCGAAGCACTAAGTGGCAAGTTACATTATTCTACTGCCTGCGGGTAGTGACGATGAGAAGGATATGTTGGTTGCTGACCTTATGGAGGCCGGTACGACTGGTGTTGCCGAGATGGAGGAGCCAGACGGGCGGTGGGTGTTGAAGGCGAGCTTTGATACCCATGAAGCCGCCAGCCAGTTTGGTGTAAGCGTCGAGGCCGATGATACAGACTGGGTGACGATTAGTCATCTGGTGTGGACGAGTCGGCTGGTGGGGGAGCGATTTTTCTTTGCGCCGTCCTGGAGTGCTGAGGCGACTCCCCAGGGCCGTTGGCGGATCGATTATCAGGATGGCGCGGCGTGCGGCAGCGGTGAGCACCCGTCGACGCGGCACGCGCTAGTAGCGATCGAAGAGTTTGTGAAGCCGGGGATGAGGGTTTTGGATCTGGGTTGTGGCGCGGGAATTTTGTCGTTGGGCGCAAAGCTTTTGGGCGCAGGTTTGATTGTTGGCGTTGATGTCGAGATGGACAGCTGCAACCTGACGCGAAGGCTTGCCGGGGTCTCTGTAGTGCAGGGGACTGGAGATTGTCTGGCTAGCGAGGCGTTTGATCTGGTGGTTGGCAATATCAGTGCGACGGTGCTGGTGAACTTTGCCGATGAGATCCTGCGAGTGGCTCGGCCGGGGGCGCGTATTGTGCTGGCGGGCTTTGGCGTGGAGGAGGCGACGCTGGTGAAGCAGGTGTTTGGGATTGGGGTGCATAGCGAGCGGATCGAGGGCGAATGGAGTTGTTTGGTGCACGACTTGCCAGGTATCGCTTAAAATAGAAGCAGTGTGTACCCGTAGCTCAGTTGGATAGAGCATTTGCCTTCTAAGCAAAGGGTCGTGGGTTCGAGTCCCGCCGGGTGCACCACCTTTTTCCGGTTCTACGCCAACAATTTGGGGTGCCCTCCGACAAAAGCGTTGCTTGCTATGATCGCAAAAGGATGGCTCAATGAAGTTCACAGCCATGTACATGAAAGTGCCCGAGGGCTATATCGCGTTCGTCGAAGAGTTGCCTGGTGCGAATACCCAAGGGGCGACGCTCGACGCAGCACGAATAAACTTAGAAGAAGCCGTGGCAATGGTCTTAGATGCGAATCGCGAACTGTCCGAGCAATCGCTGGCGGGGGGCTGAAGTCATTCGGGAAAGCCTCATTTTTCCAGCCGCGTGAAACGTGGTGATCCCGTCCGGCATCTTGAGCGGCATGGCTGCGAGTGTCTGCGGGAAGGCAGCAACCACACGATCTATGTAAATCGAACTACGGGAAGATCGTCTTCAGTTCCGCGTCATCGTGAAATCAATGATTACCTTGCGCGTAAGATCGCTGACGACCTTCAAATTCCAAGGCCCTGATTTAATAGGGTCAGTTCGTTTACTCTCTGGCCGCCCATAAAATCGGGGGGCACCGAAGCCATCGGTTCGGTTTGGGCTCGCTTCCTCTATCTCCCGCCCTACTTGCCGGACTTCGACCCCATTGAGGCTTGTTACTTCGTCGGCTAGCAATGCTTGGGCCAGCCTCCGCACCTTCGCAGTCCGTTATTAGCCTCGTAGGCCAAAAGCTTTCTACCGTCATAAACGTGCAGTATAGTATCCACATGAGAATACTCAGCACCTGGATCGCTGTCGTGCTGGCCGTCACCGCAGCCTACGCCCAATCGCCCGCCGCCGCGCCGTGGGTCTCGCTCTACAATGGCAAGGATTACAGCGGCTGGAAACTTGTTGGACCAACGAATCTCGCCCCGGCCGAAATTGAAGACGGCGCGATGCTGCTGCGGCAACGGACCAACACGGTCGAGCACACGTTCGTCACTTCCACGAAAAAATACGGCGACTTCATTCTCGAACTGGATTTAAAGGACGACCCCGGCTTCAACAGCGGCATTCTGCTGCGAGCAGTGGATGCTCCCGCCGAAGCCAAAGTTCGGCTCAACGCCTATCAGGTGAAGATTGACAATACGACCCGCGCCTGGACGGGCGGGGTCTTCGATGACTTCGGTGATTCGTGGCGCTGGCTGCACGACCTCGCGGACAACGAGCCGGGCCGCGCCGCGTTTAAGCTGGGCGAGTGGGCGCATTTCCGTATCGAATGCATCAGCGATACGATCAAGGTCTGGGTGAACGGAGTCCCCACAGTGCATCTGGTGGACGAAAAATATCGTGAGGGCAGAATCGCGTTCAAGATTCATTCGCTCGGTGATAAGCCCAACGACACGCGTAATGTGATCCGGTTCAAGAACATCCGCATCATCACGGAGCAGCCGGACCGTTATGTTCAAACGATGTCATTGCCTCCGCGGCGTGCATCCTCCTCGCCGGGTAAGTTTGACAAGTCGAAGCCCAGCTCGGATCGCGCTGAGCTGAAAAAGTAAGCCAACCCGTCCAGGATTTCGCGCGAAGCGGTTGTTTTCTGCTTGATCCGGCCCTGCATCGTAGAGGGTGTAGATGTTTGGATAATTCAGGGCAGCCACGGCGCGGGCCTCGCGCTCGAATCGCGGATCAAAGGCCGTCTTGGAGACTTTGATTGCGACAATTCGATCCAGCCGCGTGTCGCGTGCCGTGTAGAACTGGCCCATGCCGTCGGCGCCGATTGGCCCGAGGATTTCGTATGGTCCGAGGCGAGTTTCTATGGGCAAACCCGGTGACGGGAGCGAGCAGATCAGAAAACGAAGCGGATCTGCCCCTGCACAGTACGCGGCCCCTGATAGCCATTGGCGACGCCGAACCCTGCATTCTTGGGTTGTGATCGCGAAGGGATCAGCGCGCCGCTCGCATCAAAGGGTAGGTTGGTGACCGTCTGGTCGATCGGGCTAACAAGGTTCAGAGTCGTGTTCCTGCCCGTGATGGTGGACTGATTGGGAGCATTGAAGATGTCGAGGCGAAACTGCATCCGGCGGGACTCACCGAGGCGAATCTCGCGGGCGACGGCCAGATCCGTGCTTTGGAAAAAGCAACTGCGCAGATAGTCCGCGCCTGATTCGAGCCCGACGCTGCCGACAGAGGGTCCGGTGAAAGCAGCGGCGTTGAATTGCCGGTAGACATCACCGGAACATCCGGCGCCGGGATTGCCCAGGAGGCGAACGCGCCCGCCGTAGTTGGGCGAGCCGGTGATGTTCTGATTCCCACCGCCGCCCTGGTAGGAGGTGCCTACCGTGTAAGCGCCGCCGGTGAAGGCCGTCCAGACGCCGGAGAAGCGCCAGTCGTTAGTGAGGGTCTTGAGGATGCGGGAGCCGCGCTTGGTACCCGGAATCTCCCAGACGAAATTGCCTTTGAAGGTGTGGCGATTTGGGATAAAGTTTCCGAGCAGCCGATCCTGATCGCGCTGGTCTGGACGTTCAGTGAAAGTGCCGTCGAGGTTGTGCTGCAGGCGGGCGTTCGTACTGCCCCGCTGGATTAGCAAAATGGTGTCGTTGAGGCCGAAGGCAAGGCCGCGGCTGAAGCGCCGGTTGAGGGATAGTTGCAGCGTGTGCGCCGTGAGCCAACCACGCGGGATGGCTTGGGAGATGCCGCTGTAGCCACGGAAGGACCGCAGCTGATCGGTGGGTAATACCGCTGAGCCCGGCAGCGGGCTGGTCTGGGTCGGGTCTTGATTGGCGGGCAGGAAGGCCGCACCGAAATCGACGGCGTTGATGTCCACATTTTCCACGAGGTTGTAGGCGCGTTCGCCGGTGTAGGCGAAGTCGAGGACGGTCGATTTGGGCAGCATCATTTGCACTCCGCCATTCCACTGCCAGGTGGCGGGGAGGCCGCTCTTGTATTGATAGACCGAGAGCGACGGTGGCGCTTCGGTGGCCAGGCCGCCGCCGAGTGAATCCAGTTGGGCGTAGCGAAGGGTGAGATTTTGGATGGTCGGTGGATTCTGGATCTGGTTGTAGATCGAGTTGCCGGAGGGGCGATCGTAGAAGAGTCCTGCACCACCGCGAAGGACGATGGTCTGCCGCCCGGTGAGATCATAGGCGGCGCCAAAGCGGGGTGCCGGTCTCAGTAGCGGCCATTCGTAAGTAGTGTTTGAGATGCCTTTGCCGGAAAGAAAGAGACCATTCGTCTTATTCCCCGTGCCAGCCACCAGCGTCCCGATGGCGACCACGCTGGCCGGACCCAACAGTTGGCCGGTGCGCGGATCGCGCGCCTGACGATTGGTGCCCGTGCAGGGTGAGGTGGTGGCGCAACCGGGCAGATAGAGTAAGGGTGCCTGTCCGCTGGCCCATTTCTCCGGCAGGAAATTGGACGCTTGACCAAATTTGTCGTACTGCGGCTGTTGGCGGACGAAGCGGACGCCATAGTCGAGCGTCAATCGGCTGGTGACTTTCCAGTTGTCCTGAACATAGAACTCAGTATTGTCGTAGACGAAGCTGCCCTCGACGTAGCGTGAGAACTGGTTATAAGAGGAGAAGACCCCCAGGGCGGCGTTGGCAAAGCCGAAGCCGGAGTCCAGGGGATTATTAGCATCGTTGCCGAAGTTGATGTTTCCGGCCCAACCTTGGCGCTGCTGCGCCTTGAAGCTGTGCGTGTTGTAGAAGCCGGTTTTGAGGGTGTGACGGGAGAAGACTTTAGTGAGGCTGATGGACAGGTCCTGGCTGCGATTGATATTCAGATAGCCAGGGAAGGGAAAGTTAGGGGGCCCAAAGCCAATGCGGCCACCCCATCCGAAGCTGGGCACGGCGCGGAGACGCTTGCCGTCCCAGATGGACGGTTTGGTGGTCTGGAGGGCCTGAAAGGCGTAGTATTCGGGATTGACCACTCCGGCGTCAGGAAAGAGCGAGGGTAGTGCGCCGAGCCCCGCTTTATCGAGATTGGCTTTTTCACTGGTGGGCAGACCTGATTCACAGAAGGTGGGTCCGGTGCCACCCTGCGCGAGCACGCAACCGGCGAGTTCGTTCTGCGAGCGCCCGTAAGTGCCCTCGATAAAGGTGGTGGGGTTGATGCTGTAGTTGATGGTGGTGGCGAGCAGGGTGATGAATGGGTGGTACTGCTTGGAGTCATTAAAACCAGGGATGTTGCCGATAATGGTTTCGTTCTGTTGACGCCAACCGCTGGCTTTGAAGCTGCCCCGGAGCTTGTCCCAAGGCTGGTAGTCGATACGGAGCACCGGCTGCTGCGACATGATCGATTGGCTCGGTCGGATTCCTTCGTAGTTATAGGCGACGCCAGGGACGGTGACGTTTGGCATGGGGAACAGGTCCAGAATTTTCTGGCCGGTCTGGTAGAGGCGGCTGGGGGGAATCTTTCCGAGGACGCCGCCATCCTGGAAGCAGGCGGCCTGACTGGCGGCCGAGCAGGTGCCGGTGAGGAGGGGATCCCTGATGTAGGGGAACCGGGTACCGTTGTTGTCCACCGATTGGGAAAAGTTGCCGATGCGCTCGGCGGCGGTGGGGAAGCGGTAACGCACGATGGAGCCGCCGGTGGTGCGGGGCGAATACTCGTGGGCGTAAAAGAAGAACAGTTTGTTCTGGCGGCCGGGGCGTCCGATGGGACCACCGATCGAGTAGCCGAGGTCCTTATCGTCGATTTTGCCTTTGGGATCGCCGTTGAGCGTCGCGGTGCGGCTGAGGGCATTCCACTTGGAGCGGCGCAACACCATGTAGGCAGAACCGTGAAAGCGGTTGCTGCCGCTTTTGGTGACGGCGCTGATCTGTAAGCCGCTGGAGCGACCGTACTCGGCCTGGTAGTTCGAGACCAGCATTTTGACCTCGGCGATGGATTCTACGTTCATCTGGAGGAGGATGCCGTTGTTGCCGGTGTCCATGGTGGAGACGCCGTCCATCATGATGTTGTTGTTGCTACCGCCGGTGGAGGCGCGATCGCCAATGCGGCTGGTGCCGCTGACGCCGGGCGCCAGGGAAGCGAGTGCGGTGAAGCTGCGGTTGCTGATCGGCAGGTTCTGCACTGAGGCGGGAGTGATACTGAAGGACCGTTCGGCGCTCTGCGTTTGGAGTTGCGCTGAATCGGCGGTGACGGTGATGTTTTCGGCGACGGTGCCGACTTCAAGCGTCAGCACGCCGAGTCCGCTCTGGTCGCCCGCGCTGACTGCGATGCCCGTGCGCTTGAGGGTTTTAAAGCCATTGTGGCTGAGCTCCAGTGTGTAGACGCCGGGGGGAATATTCGGGATCACCAACTCGCCGGTGGCGGCAGAACTGACCTTGGGGAGCCGAGTGCCGCGATCTTCGCTGATGAGGCTGGCGGCGGCACCGACGATCGCGGCGGATTGGCTATCGCGGACGCTGCCGGAGAGTGTTCCGGTGGTCAACTGGGCGGCGGCTGTGCGGACTCCGAAGCCAAGTAGAAGGAGCGTGTAAAGTATGTGACGGAGAGGGTGCGTCATAAGTTTTTCTTACCTTTCGAGTCGATCCTGGAGCACGAAGAAATGGGTCTGCCAACGTCGTGTGTGCTGCTGGGAGGAACCTAGTGCGATAAGGAGTCTATCATGGGATTTGGCGGGCGTATCGGCGCAACGTGAGAATGTCGGCAGATCCTCTTACGCCAATGTTGGACGAGAGATTTCGATCGAGCGCGATGGGAGGGTGACGTGTGGGGATGTAGGCGATAGCGCTTGGCGGTGTGAATACAATTCGAAGTTGCGGCTGATCTGGTGGATGGAAGTGATCGCCAGGATGCGCCTCCCATCTTTTGCCGCCACCGCGATTCGGGGACCATTCCGAGTATTGTGTACTAACGGAAACAGGAAAGTACGATCGCCGATGCGTTGGTTTCCCAGAACCGGGTAGGAAAACAGACGCCGCTCATTGAAGCGGTAAAGCGACTTGCCATCCTGGCTGAAGAACGGCTTATAGAGTTCAAACGAATCGGCGATCTTCTGGGGCGGCATTCCCCCAGGAGCAAGCGCGGAGTAATAAACTCCATTCAGATTCAACGAGGCGTAGACGAAGGAACGGTTATCCGGCGAGAGGATCAGGCCGTCGAGTGTCCCGGGAACGGCGACGAGCTTCTCCATCGGTGGCGGAGGCTGTTGTTGCAAGTCCAGCCGATAGATGCCGCCATCTTTCGCGACGATGGCAAACTTGGCGCCTGAGGAAATTGCAAAGTTCGAAATCGATTCCGCCAGCACTTCCCGCTGATTTGCCGAATCCAGCGATTGGCGGATCAGTTGGCCAGCGACGAATGCGGATTGAGCGACTCTAAAGAAAACCGACTTGCCATCCGGTGCCCAACTGGGCTGCGCCTCGCTTCCCGGTAGATTCGAAATGCGTTTTCCCGCGCCGGTTTGCGTGTCATAGATCCAAATGTGGACATCCGGATATCCTGCCTCTACGGCGACCCTCGATTCATCGGGCGAGAGCGCAAGCGAGACTGTAAGGAACTTATCACCAATGCGCCCAAGGACTTTGCCAGCGCGATCGAACCAAGTGAGCCTTCAGATGGGAAGAGACTCGGCTGCGTAGCGCTATAACAAGAGGCCATTCTTGCCGACCGAAAACCGGGCTCCAACATTCGGATTTCCAGACTGACACTGCAACAGCAGGGACGGTTCCCCCAGTAACGCACCTGTTCGGGGATCCATCGGAGCGGTCATCAACTTACGGGCCGCTCGTTCCTCATCTCCCCCAGCCATAAAAAACAGATGCCATTGGCCCGTCCTGGGATGTTGGCCATATTTGGCGCTCATATAGGCGTTGATCATCTTAACCGGCTTGGCGGCTGCAAACGTCGATCGCAGCAACTCGAAATTCGCCGTGAAGACAAATCCGTCGCCCTCTGGCAGAAAAGCGGGAAACTCGGGCTTCGATTTTTTGGGAAGCTCTATCGCAAGGGTGCGCACTTCGCGTGTCTTCACATCAACCGCATGTAGCCGCCCGTCCGCAGCGTAGACGATGGTGCCATCACTAGCTCCTCCGCGCCAGGTCCCGCCACGGTAATCCGAAGCTGCCGCCAAGTCCTTTGACCCTATGCCTTCAAGCGCCGCGATTCGCAGCCGCCCGCCAGAGACAAACCCGATACTGCTCGAGTCCTCTGACCAGAAGAGGTTCGCACTGGCAGCTTCCGTTCCCGGTATCGGCCTCCATGCGCCGCCCTGCAAGGGGCGAAAGCGCAGTCCCGATTCCGATAAAGCCAGTAGCCACCTGCCGTCGGGACTCATTCGGCCTTCCTGCCCAACATTTAGCCCCACGCGGACTGCGGGCGCGAGGGACCGCGGTGTTTTCAGACAGAGTCCAAGGCCCACAACTACGGCCAGCAAGGCCAAGCCAGTCTCCACCATCCATATCTACGACCGCCGCGCTGGCGCTGCCACCGGCACTTCCGGCCGGGGGTTAGCAAGGCAATGCTCGACCGCAATGTGCGCTTCCCCGATCGCCTGCAGCCGCCTCTTCGGGTTCCGCTCCAGGCAACGCCCCAGCAAGTTCCGAATCGGCATCGGCACCGCTGGCAATTCCAGTTGCACCGGATCCTTCAGCGCAGAAGCGAGAATGTGAGACACCGTCTCCCCGCTAAAAAGCTTTTTCCCGGCAAGCATTTCGTACAGCACCACCCCAAAGCTCCAGATGTCGCTCCGCTTGTCGACCACCTTCCCCGCCACCTGCTCCGGCGACATATACGCCGCCGTCCCCATGATCATCCCCGCCTGCGTCGCGGCCAGTGTCAGCGTCGGTGAATTCGCCGCGTCCCCGCCACTTTCCCGCGCAGGCACCGAAGCCAGCCCAAAATCAAGAACCTTGAGGATCCCCTCCGGCGTGATCATGATATTCGCCGGCTTCAGATCGCGATGGGTAATCCCTTTCTCATGCGCCGCCTCCAGCGCCTCTGCAATCTGCCTGGCATACTGCAACGCAGTCCCAAGCGGCTGCGGCACTTGCAGCGTTTGCCCTGGAACCAACTCCATCACCAGCGCGTTGCCTTCGAGGCCATAGATTTGCGCGATATTCGGATGATTCAGCGAAGCCAGCACCTTGGCTTCCCGCTCAAAGCGCGCCAGCCGTTCGGTATCTCCAGCCATGCCCACTGGTATCACCTTGACCGCAACTTCACGATCAAGCTTGGTGTCTTTGTCGCGATACACTTCGCCCATGCCGCCAGCCCCTAAGGGGCCAAGGATCTCATAAGGACCGAGTCTGGTACCGGGAGTCATTGTTTGTTCTAACTAATCTAAGCCGACAGCCAGCAGCTTAGTCTGCATCATTCGCTATGATGGCAAGCAGCTATGACTCAACGTCGCGACTTTATCTCTTTCGCTGCATCGGCTTTGGCGGCAGCTTCCTCTGCACTGAAGGCCGCACCCGCTCGGAAGAATCTGCCGATCGGAATTCAGCTCTATTCTGTGCGCGGCGAGCTGAAAAAAGACCTCATGGAAACCGTCCGCACGGTGGGTAAGTTGGGATACCAATGCGTTGAGTTTTATGCGCCCTATTATTCGTGGGATCTGGCCTACGCGCGCTCGGTTCGCAATCTGTTAAATGACATGGGCCTGAAGTGTTATTCGACTCACAACTCCGCCGCCGCTTTTGAACCCGAAGGCTTAGCCAAATCGATCGAATTGAATCAGATCCTTGGCAGCAAAACCGTCGTGATGGCTCATCCGGGCAAAGTGGCGGGTGGAAGTGAAGGCTGGAAGCGCGTTGCCGAAAAGCTCAACAACGCCTCGGTGATTTTACAAAAGGAGGGATTGCGTGCCGGGTATCACAACCACAATCCCGAGTTCCGCAAACTCGACGACGGCGGCGTGCCCATCGACATCGTCGCCGGCCAGACAAACCAGGACCTGGTGCTGCAACTGGACGTCGCAAATTGCCTCGATTCCGGCGGGAATCCCGTGGCTTATATCGAGGCTTACAAGGGCCGGATTCGATCGATGCATGTGAAGGACTGGTCGCCGGAAAAAGGCAAAGCCTACGCGGTAATTCTCGGCGACGGGTCGGCACAGTGGCCAGCCATTTTCGACACCGCGGAGAGCGTCGGTGGCGTGGAATATTACCTGGTGGAGCAGGAGGAATCCGGGCGTCCGGAAATGGAAGCGGCCAAGCTCAGCCTCGCCGCCTATCAGCGGCTGCATCGGGGCTAGGGGGCGGAGCGATTCGCGACCCAAGCCGTGGCGTGAATCGTGGCGCTAATTGTATAAATCCTATTGTTGTGCCCCATCATCAATCCGTTATGTCGACGCCTCTCCTAAATCGGCTTTTTTTTACACTGCCCTCCGCAGGGCGTTCTCTTTCGCTCTTGATTTTGGTAGCTGCTGCCTCTATCGCCTTTGCTCAACAAGGATCGATCAACGGCAATGTTGTCGATACAAGCGGAGCGGCGGTCGCTCGCGCCCAGGTCAAGCTGTCCATCGAGGGTCGCGGCCCTGATCAGGATGCACAAACGACGGACGCGGGCGATTTTTCTTTCCAAAACATCAGTCCGGGGCCGTACCGCTTGTCCTTCATCGCTCAAGGCTTCGCTGGGAAAACGATTGCTGGTGACTTAAGCGCTGGAGAAGTGCTGAGCCTTCCGAAGACCGTCGTCGCCGTTGAGACTCTGGTTACCGGCGTGAACGTGACCCAGACGCAGGCCGAAATCGCGCAGGAGCAGATCAAGGTCGCAGAAAAGCAGCGACTCGTAGGAATCTTTCCCAATTTTTTCGCCAGCTACGATCACGACGCAGCGCCGCTGAACGTCAAACAAAAGCTGGAACTCACAGTAAGAACCTGGTTTGACCCATCGGCTTTTGTCATCAACGCGGCAATTGCGGGAGTCTGGCAGGCGCGAAACACGCACAAGAGCTTCGGCCAGGGTGCCAAAGGCTACGGGAAGCGATATGGCGCCGCCTTTGCCGACTA